>CAYPWL010000025.1:0-55029 GCA_964414425.1 uncultured Saprospiraceae bacterium | reverse complement strand
TGACCATTTCATCTCAACAAGTGCATCTATGCATGACTCATTAGTACCATATTGCCGCTGAAAGTCATAAATGCTGAGTCCTTTGAACATTTTGCTCATTCTTATTTGCTTTAGTTACTGCAAATAAGACCGTTACCGTGCAGCCTACGTGCGCTATTCAGAAAGATTATCAAAACAAATAATATTAAAACTCCGCACTACCCGGATATCTCGGGAAAGGAATCACATCACGGATATTACTCATACCCGTGACAAACATCACCAATCGCTCAAAGCCTAATCCAAAGCCTGCATGAGGGCATGTACCATATCGGCGTGTATCGAGGAACCACTCCATCTCGTGCTCTGGGATATCGAAGTCCTTCATCCGTGATAAGAGCACATCCAAACGCTCCTCACGCTGGGATCCACCTACGATCTCTCCGATACCGGGGAAGAGTATATCCATAGCGGCTACGGTCTTGTCATCATCGTTCATGCGCATGTAGAAGGCCTTAATCTCCTTAGGATATCCCGTTAGGATCACAGGCTTCTTGAAGTGCTTCTCTACGAGATAGCGCTCGTGCTCCGACTGGAGATCTGCTCCCCATTCCTCTATGACAAACTGGAATTTCTTTTTCTTGTTAGGCTTAGATCTCATGAGGATCTCGATGGCCTCGGTATAAGTCAGGCGCTCATAATCTTCATCTAAGCAGAACTGTAGTTTCTCTCTGAGCGGCATCGGTGATCGCTCATTTTGTGGCTTTTGCTTTTCCTCGTTGACTAATCGCTGCTCGAGGAATTCAAGATCATCTTGACAATGCTCCATCACGTACTTTATTACATACTTGAGCATGTCTTCGGCGAGGTCCATATCATCGTGGATATCAGCGAAGGCAATCTCAGGCTCAATCATCCAAAATTCCGCCAAGTGTCTCGAGGTATTAGAGTTCTCCGCTCTAAATGTTGGGCCGAAAGTATATACATCACTAAAGGCTAATGCACCGAGTTCTGCTTCGAGTTGCCCCGAAACAGTCAGGTTAGTTGCCTTGCTAAAGAAGTCTTGCTTAAAGTCAATCTCGCCATCATCAGTTTTAGGCGGATTCTTAAGATCTAAAGCGGTTACTTGAAACATCTCGCCAGCGCCCTCCGCATCAGAACCCGTAATAATCGGGGAGTGGATGTAGACAAAGCCTCTGTTATTAAAGAACTCATGAATGGCGAATGCACAAGCGTGTCGGATTCTGAAGATTGCTCCAAAAGTGTTCGTTCTGAACCTGAGGTGTGCAATCTCTCTCAAGAACTCCAGGCTATGCCGCTTCGGCTGTAGCGGGTATTTCTCTGCATCGGAGTCTCCAATGATTTTCACCTCGGAGACGACGAGTTCGATAGACTGCCCCTTCCCTTGTGACTCTACAATCTTACCTGTGGCTTGTATTGCTGCACCTGTGGTGATACGCTTCAGTATAGCTTCATCGGTCTGATCTCGATCAATGACGAATTGCAATGTTTTGATCGTACTGCCATCTGATACGGCAGCAAATTGATTGTTTCTAAAGGTTCTCACCCAACCACACACCTTTACTTCTTCTCCGATGGGTTGTGATGATAGGAGATCCTGTATTCTACTTCTCTTCATGACTCGTCATTGATATTGAGCCGCAAAGATATCGTCCTGTAGCGATATGCCCTATTTTTTCAGGGAGGTCTCTATATTTTGGATGATTTCTATGGCCTCGTTATAGCTATCCTCCTCATTTCCAGGTGTCATGTTGGCGTAGATAGCCATTTCGCCTTTCTGCATGATATTGAGAATTCCAGCCTCATAAGATTCCAAATCATTAGTCATGAGTAGGGTAGAGATGTCTTCTTTGGACATCTGCGCAGAGGATTGATAGGTCTTGCTGGCGAGATATTCTAATAACCCTTTACGCAATAGGATGTAGAACTGTTTGGTATCACCTGCGGACCATGCTGATTTCGCTTCGGAGAGTTGCGCTATGGCGAGCTTCTTGGCTTTAGAGTTTTTCAACTCAGCAGGATCAATGTTACCTCTGTCGAGCTGTCTCTTCTTAGCGAATAGCAATCCTAAAAATGCTAATCCCAATCCGCCATTAAGTGCCCAGTAGGGCGCCGAACCAAAGAAGAAAGAATCTTTCTTTTTAAAACTGGTCGTGGTAATTGGATCAGGTAGCTCTCGGTGTCGAGTGTCAAGGTCTACAGTTTGCCGCCCAGTAGATGGGGTTACAGTGATGGTATAGTTCTGTCCCTTGATAGTGCTATATTCTCCGAGATCTGGATCGTAGAAGCTGAGCTCAGGATTGAAACTGATACGTCCTTCCTTCTTTGGTATCATCAGATACTCATAGGTCTTAGTGGTGATGATTTTACCATTCTCAATACCATTTTCCTCACGCAAGAGATTGGGCTCATAGATATCGAATAGATCCCCTAATGGTTGATCAGGTGCCGTAAGGAGCTTGCCATCGCCATCACCTTTAATCTGAAAGGTTAGCGTCAAGGCATCATCTCGAGAGAGCTGTTTACGATCTATGGCCGTGCCTAAATAAAAATCTCCAATGGCTCCGGCAAATGACGCAGGGGCATTGTCGGGAAGGTCAGTAACCTGAAGGGTGAATGGTTCAGTTCTGACATTTACCCGCTTGAGGTTATTGCTAAAGAAAAAACTCGACCGCCCTGACTTAGTAGAGATGCCGAGGGTAAATAGTGCTGGGTCGATATCAAATGTTCCTTTCTGCTGAGGGAATAGGGAGATAACTTTTACAGCTCTGCTCACATACTGTACCCCATCACGAACGACCCTTTGGGAACGCTCCCGATAGTTGTTGATCTCTTGAGCAAAGAATCCATCAAACTCTGGCTTCTGTGCAAGATTAATCGACCTGACATCTTTAGTGGTATAGAGGACGTACTTAAGCGTTATCTGCTGCCCGATATAACCCGTGTCACGATCTACCACCGCCTCTATAAATATATCTGAGTCCGTTAAGCCAGCGACACCAGTGGCGGTATTTTTTGTACCTGCTTTGCCTGCTACAGCTTCTATGGTGATGGGTTGACTACGATACGTATTGCCGGCTACCTTGATAGTAGCACTTTTTATAGTGTACTTGCCAGGTTTGGAGACTGTCAGTCCGTAGCCAAAACTAATCTTCTGACTTCTACGACCATTGATGATGCTCATCTGTGATGACTGACTTGGTCCTGAGAGCACTTCGAGATCCCCAAAATCTGGTGGTGTAAAGCTTTCACCATTAGCATTCTCGAGCGTGAAAGTCACTTCAAAATAATTGCCCACGACGATCTGTCGAGCATCGGCTTGGGCGTAAAATTCTATTTCCTGTGCAGTAACTACAACTGCAATGAGTAAGAATCCAAGAATGAGAGAGAATCGCTGTAACATCTATATTCTGCGGGTCTTGAGCTTTTTAAATTTCATTCTTAACGAGTCTTCCATCGTCATGGTGGTGGTATCAGATTGAATGAATTCATTAATGACTTGAAAGCCTTGAGGATTTTGACGGATGCCATCGGGATTGTCTAATACTGTTATCACTATCGGCTCTGTAGACCAGAGGTTATCACCATTCTCCAAGACTGCTGGTGCTAAGGTATATACGCCAGGTGACCTGGGTTGCAGAAAATACACATAAGAGGCGCTTTGAGTTACAGCACCATTAATCATGCTAAACTGGCTCGATACATTTGGTCCACTGACGATAGCGAAGCCATCAAAATCTGGCGCTTGAAAGTCTCCATTCGCATTTTGGATACTGTACTTGATCTGGAGCACATTGCCCATGTACACGCTATCATAGCTGAGCTCTTGCTTAAATACCACCTCTTGGCTAAACATGGCGGTTAGCGATCCAAGGCAGAGGATAAGAATCAAAAAACAATCCTTCATCACGTATAATTTTACCAGAAATCAAATATAGCCGAATACAAAGCTAAAGGTCAAAGCAGCGGAATCACTTTTAGAAATTTTTAAAAGGATTATTGCTCTGGACTCCGATGCGACCAAAACGATACCCGTTCCTGCTCTGTGACAGGCATTAAATAAGGCCGAACCACTCGGAATCCAACACTTTCGGAATGACGCTCTCGCTCCTGTGGCTGATCATATTCTTCCCATCGAGGATCCATTGCTTCTCGAGCGCCACAACGTAGTGCTGAAGGATGCTTTTTCCAAGAGCCGCCACGGATGACAGCTGGAGCATCAGCCTCTAATAAGATCTTAGGGTTTTTAGTGTTGTGATCGTCGTAGCCTCGAGTAGCATAATCATCGATGGTCCACTCTGCCACATTGCCGAGCATATCATAGAGTTTCCACCGATTAGGTTTCTTGCCTTTGACCATATGTGCCGATCCATTGCTGGTAAATCTATGCCAGGCAAAGACATCGATGCTTTCAGTTTTATCAAAGTGATATTCGCTTTCTCTATGAGCACGGCAAGCATACTCCCACTCCGCCTCGGTAGGAAGGCGATAGTAGTGACCGGTCATAGCACTGAGCCACTCACAGAAGGCCGATGCCTCATCTTGAGTCATATTTGTGGCAGGATGAGCTTTGCCATGGATCTCAATGGAGTCCATTGAGATGGTATCTGGTCTTGGTATCTGGTCAACGTTGACTATGAGCATGGGGTTTTTCTCTCCCTCACGCCGAAGACTATCGACAGATCGATCTAAAAATAGTTGATAGAGCTCCCAGGTAGTCTCATGCTCAGCCATCCAAAAGGCATCTAACTCGACATGATGTATAGGTCTCTCGTCTTCTCCACTATTAACTGCACTATAGGTGCTGCCCATGTTGAAGTTACCATCCTTGATGGGAACCATCTTGAGTTGGATATCGGTACCCGTGATTTTTACTTTATAAGATCTAAATCCACGTTGCGCATAGATAGAGCTGCTGATTAGCATTAGTAATATGGCGATCATACCCAATAGCCTCAATGATTTATAAGCTCTCATCTATGTCCAAAACGTTATGACTCCTACGAATGTAACAGGAGTTATGGTAGATTTTGATTACCAGTCCTTTTTAGGCTTGGTTTTATTGCCAGAAACCTTTCTCAATTTTTCCTGGACGTTCTTCTCTTCGTTTTCGATTACTTCAAGGAGTTTGAGGGCATCCTCCTTACTGAGTTCTTGATCCTGCGGAGCCTGTTGTTCTTCGTTTGATTGGTTTTCTATATCAGAGTCTTGAGGCTGCTGCTGTTGTTCCTGATCGCCCTGCTGCTGTTGATCTTGTTGTTGTTGATCATTGCTTTGTTGCTCCTCTTGCTCTTCGTTATTTTGCTCCTCCTGCTGTTGTTGGTCTTGCTGTTCTTGTTGCTGCTGCTGTTTCATCATCAGCTTAGCCATGTAGAGATTTGTGAGGATATCGTTATCATCGGGTTTGAAGCCGTTTGCCTGTTTGTAGCTATCTATTGCGGTCTCTATCTGTCCAGCCTTGAGTTGGGCATTACCGAGGTTGTAGAGCGCATTACCTCGCTCCTGATCATCTTCAGCAATGTTAAAGGTGCTTTCATAATGCTGTATCGCTTCTTCATAACGTTCCTGCTGATAGACGGCATTACCGAGATTGAAATTGCTCTTAGTCGAACTCTTCTTTTCTTGTGCTTTGCGATAGCTCTCCTCGGCAGTTAAGTACTCCTCGTTAAGGTAAGACTCATCACCTTCGATCAGTAGCTTGTGAGCACTTTGTGCAGTCAGGGCAATGCTGCCTATGAGGAGTAATAATATGGTACCGATGTGTCTCATGATGTTGATTTTGAGGATTGCTCAGGAATCACGAATTCTAAGATCATAAATAACAGACCCAAAATCAAGAAGTATTGGAAATAGCTCGCGTACTCTGTGAATGCTCTGGTCTCTACTTCCTGTTTTTGCAGGCGAGCGACTTGTTTTCGGAGGTCTACGAGTATACTATTGCCTTCACCTATTAAGTAGTTTTTACCACCACCTGCATTGGCAAGGTCTGTAATCAAGTCCGTATTGAGTGCGCTGGTGACTGGATTGCCTTGATCATCACGCTTATACTGCTGGCGTCCCTGATTGATATAGGGGACAAATGCTCCTTCAGATGTTCCTACTCCTATGGTAAATATATTGAGACCCTTATCCTTAGCTTCTCGAGCTTTGGCTATGGCGTCATCATCGTGGCTCTCGCCATCAGTTATGATGATCAACCCACGCTGATTGTTTTTGCCTTCTTCATAGGCTCTGAGTGCGAGATCAATGGCTTCTGATATGGCAGTTCCTTGCGTCGTAGCCTGATTGGTATTAGCAGCAGCGATGAATAGCTCAGCGGCGCTATAGTCATTGGATAGTGGCATCTGTAAGTAGGCGTTACCAGCGAAAAATATCAGCCCAATTCGATTGCCCTTGAGATCTTGGATGATATTTTGTACCAGTCGCTTAGCACGCTCGAGGCGGTTAGGTGAGATGTCTTCAGCCATCATGCTCTGCGAGATATCAAGTGCTATGAATACGTCGCTGCTCTCAGCTTTTATTTTTTCTTTCTTATTGCCCCATTGTGGATTAGCATACCCAAAGATTAAAAACAAGAGCCCCAGGGTAATTGCAACAAATCTGTAGTGGTGTCGAAGTACACTCCAACCATCTGCCAGTCGTCCAAAAAGATCATCAGTAGCCAGTAGGCGCTGCTGATTCTTGCGCCAGAACGTATAAAGGACATACAACCCGATGAGGATCGGAATCACCCATAAAAACCATAAAGCAGCACTGTATTCAAATCTGAACATAGCTTAAGGCAAAGTTTTAAACACTGTCATACGCAGCAGTAGATCAAGGAGTAATAGGATTAATCCGATGCTCAGAAACCGTCTGAACTCTTCACTGTATCTCTTAAAGCTGGTGACTTCTATTTCTGTTTTTTCGAGCCTGTCGATCTCTGCATAGATCGATTGCAAGCTCTGCTCATCGGTGGCACGATAGTATTCGCCCCCAGACATGTTGGCTATCTCCTCAAGGAGAGACTCATCAATTTCGACCTGCGCCATGCCAAAGATATATCGACCGTCACTACGACGACTGATTGGACTGAGTGCTTGCCCCCGACTACCTACGCCTATCGTATAGACTTTAGTGTCCAGTTCTACGGCGATCTCTGCAGCAGTTAAGGGCTTTATGTACCCTGAGTTATTCACCCCATCGGTCAAGAGTATCACGACCTTGCTTTTCGATGGACTATCCTTCATACGATTGACGGCAGAGGCGAGGCCCATGCCTATGGCAGTGCCATCTTCGAGCATACCACATTGTAGCCCATCTAAGAAGTCTTTGACCACTCTATGATCCGTAGTTAGGGGGCACTGCGTAAAGCTCTCCCCCGCAAACACTACAAGACCGATCCTGTCAAATTCTCGCTTATCTACGAAGTCTTTGGCGACCTCCTTACTTACTTGAAGCCTATCAGGCTGAAAGTCCTGAGCGAGCATACTACTAGAGATATCCATAACGAGTACGATGTCTATCCCTTCAGCTTTCACTTCTTCCTCTTTAAGTGTTAGCTGCGGTCTGGCGATTGCCACGATCACCACCGCCATGCTCAGCGCTCGGAGTATCGGGAGGAACGGATATAAAGTAGTTCTCCAAGTCTTTAGTTCTTTAATTGGGGTACTGTCAGATATTGTGAATACAGTCTGACGCTTTCTTAACTTGAGGAAATGCCAGATTCCTAATAATGGAATCAACAACAGTAGCAGAAATGCTTCTGGATTAACGAAGTCGATATTTCCCCAAAGACTACCCATCAGTGCTCGGAGTATTATCTTTCTTAGTTCTATTTACAAAGCCTTCGGCCTCATCCATAAATCGCTCATGGATACTCTCATCAGGTTTCGCCTTAGCGAACTTTACAAGATCAGCTACCTGCAAGATTCTCTTGAGTGAATCCACATCGGAGAGCTCCATATCTCCTGTACTGATGTTGCGTACGATCTCCTCAGTGGTTGATTCGAGTGCTGGCACATCGTATCGATTTTCAAGATATTCTCTGATGATGAAGGTGAGCCTACTTTGATATTCTTTGACGGCACCTTTTTGCCATAATTGTTCTTCTCTTAAGCTACTGAGTGCCGTGAGCGCTTGAGTATGTGCAGGTATGTGTATGACTTCTTCGACGACCGGTTGAGGGACAGACTCCTTGTTTTTCTGCCAGCGTACGAATAACCAGTAAGCAATAGCTGCCAGTAACAGACCACCTATGATATAAATATAGATCAGGTAGTCGCTGATGTTTTTAGCCTCCGTAAGGATTGGCTTAATAGGTTCAATCTCCAAGGAATCTGGGGATGATACATCTGCTCCGACAGGTGGTGCGATGAATACACTCGCTTGCAGACCCTCATAGATTTGGTCTTGTCCAGTAGCGGAGTTAACGATTACTGGAGGAATGATAATGACATTGGCACCAGGATCCCAAAACTTAAACTCAAATGAGTTTTCATAAAGCTTTTTACTACCTATGGTATTAACGGTCCACTTGAGTTCTTCGCCCGAGAAAAATGGATCGTCATCAACTTTTTGCCACTGACCCATGTCGAGTAGCTCGAAATCCGATAGTACGGGCGGTGCGCTTCCCGTCGTATCATTAGGATTGGACTTAAACGTCTGTAATGCTGAATAAACTGAATCCAGAAATACAGACTGTACAGCCAAGATGTCCTCATCTGATGAGGTCTCCACACTCAATGTGAAGATGGCGGAACTCCCGATAGGAACAGTATCTCGATCAAATGCACCAGTCACCTCTACTTGTGCGTAACCTGCGGTGACAGCCCATAATATGACAATCAGTACTCTGATCATCGATGGCGGCTTTTGAAGAATCTCAATAAATGCTTGACATAGTCTTCACGAGTATTGATGTCTATGGTCGAGGCCCCTGCCTTTCTGAATGCTGTAGTATAATACTCCTTGTGCTTATTGAAGTGCTCATTGTAGGCATCTCGCACCGACTTCGAAGAAGTGTCGATGAGTTGTGTTGCTCCCGACTCCGCATCTCGTACTCGTACCAATCCCACTTTTGGTAGCTTCTCCTCGAGATCATCATATACCTTAACACCGATGATGTCGTGCCGCTTGGCAGATACTCTCAGGGCATCCTCGTAAGCACTGCTCACATAGTCAGATAGTACGAAGGCTATTGACCGCTTTTTCACTACGTTGTTGAGATACTTGAGAGCCTCTGATAGATCTGTCTGCTTACTTGCTGGTTTGAAGTAAATGAGCTCTCTGATGATCCGCAGGATATGTTGGCGGCCCTTCTTAGGAGGTATATATTTTTCTACCTGATCGGTAAATAGTATTGCGCCAACCTTATCATTATTATTAAGTGCCGAGAATCCGAGTGTAGCACAGATCTCTGTGTTAATTTCACTTTTGAACTGATTGACAGTTCCGAAGAATGAGGACTTACTCATATCAATCAGAAAGACCACCGTTAGCTCACGCTCTTCTTCATAAACCTTGATATAGGGATCGCCGGTTCGAGCGGTAACATTCCAATCTATATTGCGGATGTCGTCGCCATACTGATAGTTGCGCACCTCGCTAAATGACATCCCACGCCCCTTGAAGGTGCTGCTGTATTCACCTGAGAATAGGTGTTTACTTAGCTCTTTGGTCTTGATTTCTATCTTTCTGACCTTCTTTAGTATTTCTGCAGTATCCATATCTACGCCCTTTTATTGAAGTAGTTATTGATATTCTTATTATCGACGAATCCTTGGATTTCTTGATATGGAACCAAAATAGATCTGCGACCAAACAACGTGTTAAACTCTGTAAAGAATACGATACCCTGATGAGTCAACACGTAATGTTTGAAGTGATTTCTTTTTAATGCAGATCGGATGATTTGATCTTCGGCCTTGAGGCTTTGATTCTTCTCTTTTTTCAGATACTGCTCCAAGAAGAAAGCATAATCGAAATCTGACCTCAATAGGTCGTCGATCTCATAAAACTTGGATTTATCGATGTCATAGATAAATGGTATCGTCTCCACAGATGCCGTAGCATTGCATGACCAGTTGAGGTATCCACTCATGATACGATCCCCTAATGCTGAGATATAAAAGTCTCCTACAAATGATTGCTGGTCAGAGGCTTCGATTGCTTTATCACGGTAACTCTGATAGTTAGTCTTACAAGTCGCTACTTGTTGATTGATCCAATTATCAAACTTTTCATTCTGTAAGACAGGATAGTAGAAGCTGTAAGTGACCTTAGAGTCATGGTAGCTTTCGGAAACATAATTGAGGGTATGAGCTCGTGTATACTCTTGATTGTTAAAATCAATAGCTACTGTCTCTAATCCGTCCCATTGGAACTTGTCATCTTGATTGTGCATAGGATCTATCACCTCACAATCTCGATGGTCACAATTATAAGAAGCCCACTTCAAGTCATCGACCTCGTCACCGCCAATGATGGATCTGGTATTAGGTCTTAGGAAAAGGTCATCTTTTGAACTCTCATATAATACGACGTAATTATCACTACTATTCGTCGGTTGCAATGACTTGATTGAGGATCCTGCCTCATTAGACCAAGTCCAATTGTGTCTTGCATCACTCAGATCACCAGTGATCTTACCCATGATTTTGCTATAGTCATCATATTGATAGATATCCATCTGGTCCTCCATTATAGCACCGAGCAGTTCGTATCGATCTTTGTTCGCCCCGTATTCTATATAGCCACTGGCTTCATCTTGGTCTAAGTTCAACGAAATCCTCACAGGCATGTGTCCATCTAATACACCATGCCACTGCATATAATCTGACACAGATGTAGCAGACTGCTTAGTAGCAATCAGGGAGGGTTGGCTATATGAGCACAATCCAGTTAGGCATAATATGATGATTCCGATGTATCGCATGTCCTGAGCGTATGGTTTATGGTACCTCTACAGCATTTAGGATCTCAGTAATGATATCTTCTTGCGAGATATTTTCTGCTTCAGCTTCATAGGTGATTCCTATACGGTGTCTGAGGACATCCTTGCAGATACTTCGTACATCATCTGGTATTACATATCCTCGGCGCTGCATGAATGCATATGCTCTCGACGCAAGTGCCAAGTTGATACTTGCCCGTGGCGATCCACCATAACTGATGAGGCCATCTAATTTTTCGAGATTGTAATCCTTAGGATTCCTAGTCGCAAATACAATATCAAGGATGTATTGCTCGACCTTTTCGTCCATGTATATATTTCGTACAGTCTGACGTGCCTTGAGGATCTGCGCTGGGCTGACGACTGTATTGACCTTCTTATTGATATGGCCGCCGATATTTCTACGGATGATCTCAAGTTCTTCAGTCTTAGTAGGGTATCCTACATTGATCTTCAACATAAAACGATCCGTCTGTGCCTCCGGCAAAGGATATGTTCCTTCTTGCTCGATTGGATTTTGAGTAGCCAAGACCAAAAACGGCTCCGTCAACTTGAAGGTCTCTTTGCCAATCGTTACCTGTCGCTCTTGCATGGATTCAAGCAAGGCACTCTGGACTTTGGCCGGGGCTCTGTTGATCTCATCTGCGAGGATAAAATTGGAGAAGATCGGTCCTTTCCTAATCGAAAACTCATTAGTCTTCTGATTAAAAATCATCGTACCTAAGATATCTGCTGGCAGCAAATCCGGGGTAAACTGAATCCGATTAAAGCTGACGTCAATAATCGACGAAAGAGTCTTAATTGCTAAGGTCTTAGCCAGACCCGGTAGGCCCTCCAATAGGATATGTCCATCGCTGAGTAATCCTAAGAGCAACCTATCCATCATATGGGTTTGACCCACGATAACCTGATTAGCTTCTTTCCTTATGTCTTCTATGAATGCACTATCGGACTGCGCCTGCTGATTTAGTGCTTCTATATCTACTGCTGATTGCATGAGAAGTATGGTATAATTTAGTTTTATGGTTATTATTCAATCTCCACAAATGTCTAGTGACAAGATTACAAAGTTAATTTTCGATTACGGGTTTAACAGAACTTTGAGAATTAAATACACTGCTGTCAACTTGTATAAATTCTGGTTTCTGCGGGATCGGCGGTTTGTAGAGACTATCATCGATCGGAGACAACAACATGGTACCGATTAATGAGTCGACATATATCTCGGCCTCAATGAAGGCTTGCTCTCGACATTCCTGCTCTTTTTTCTTCTTTAGGATCCCAATCTTTATATCTAACTCCCTAAGTGCTTGTTCACGTATCTCTGACTTGGATTCTATACATGATGAACTCAAGATGGAGACTAATCCTACGGTGACTATAAACTGTATGTATTTATTCGCTGAGTTCACGGATTCGTTCTTGTTCTATGATGAGTAGAGAGTCTATGGCCTTTTGTTTTAAGAGGGGTATTCGCTCGAGACATAAGGAATCGAGCTCGTCTTCTATGATACTTTTACGACGGTTATACATCGTATCACTCATGTACTTAACTTCTGGGCTGAGGCTCTGCGTGCTCCTCGTATCACTGCACGAACAGAAGGTTAATCCAAGCACAATGATTGCCGCAACCAAAATCTTAGAGCTCAATGTTTTTCCTTTTTAGTTCAAACTGCTCTCCTAAGTATAACTTTCGCACCACGGGGTCTTCGGCAAGTTGTTCTGACGTGCCCGTACGGAGGATGTTGCCATCGACCATCAGATAGGACCGATCTGTAATCGAGAGGGTCTCCTGCACATTGTGATCTGTTATGAGGATCCCAATATTCTTAGTCTTGAGCTTAGCGACGATGTATTGGATGTCCTCCACTGCGATCGGATCAATACCCGCAAATGGCTCATCGAGTAGTATAAATTTTGGATCTGTAGCCAGCGCCCTTGCGATCTCTGTACGACGGCGCTCGCCACCAGATAGAGAGTCTCCTTGATTGTTACGAACTTTCTCTAAGCCAAATTCTTCTATTAGACTTTCGGCTTTGGCGATACGATCAGCTTTTTTGAGATCTGTCATTTCGAGTACGGCAATCAGGTTGTCATATACACTCAGCTTTCTAAATACAGAAGCCTCCTGTGGTAGATAGCCTATACCTAATCTGGCTCGCTTGTACATCGCCAGGGATGTGATCTCTTGGTCCTCGAGAAACACCTGTCCACCGTTAGGCTTAACAAAACCCACGATCATATAGAAGCTGGTCGTCTTGCCAGCGCCATTAGGCCCTAATAGGCCTACGATCTCACCCTGCTTCACCTCGAGTGAGACAGACTTTACTACGGTTCGGTTGCCGTAGACTTTATTTAGGTTCGTCGCTTTCAGTACTTTCATCTGTATCGTTATCGCTTAAGGGGCCGTTATTAGTATTCCCCAGGGCATTAAGGATGATTTCTTTTTCAACTGTCCAGTTTCCCTTTACCTCGTCTAAAGGTACTTCAAAGAACCTTTCAGATTGGACTTTATTGAGATAGTTGCCAGCACTCCACTGCTCATTGCGGTCGAGATCTTCTATGATCTCTAATTTATAAGATCCGGGATATAGCTTAGAGATAGTTATGGATGTATCTCGACGTACGTTGATAGCTTGAACCACATCCTCTTTTGAGTCGAGTAGGCTCACGTGGTAGTTAGCTACGGAGGAATCTGCCTCGACGAACTGTAACGTTATTGTGCCAAAGTCCTCCGGATTCCCTATTGAGACGTTGTATTGTGTCGTATCATGGGTATGGCCCCACAGATCTGTGATGGCTCCCGGAAGAAGTATGATTTCGAGATTCTGATCGATCGAGTAATCTGCCTGGATGGCTACTTGCATAGGCTCATCTACGACAGGTCGCAGATCAAATATCAGTAACTCGTCAGCAGATGTATCCCGGACACTGATTAGGTCAGCACTAACTGAGTCGATAGGATAATCTGTATCTAGGATGATCTGATCTGTTGGATATAGACCGATGTCGCCTTTAGGCTGGCTGATTGTAATGTTGATGAGTTCTTCGAGCGGGTCTAATGCCCTTAGATTAATCCTTGTCTTAATGGTATCCTGACGATAAGCCATATTCAACTTGGTGAGATTGGCAGGGCGATACCATACATCGATATACTTGTTGGCATGTTGAGTCAGGGTAAAGTCTACATTGTCACTGAGTATGGCGAGAGAATCTAAGTTCGGGGCTTGATCAAACTCAAGTCTGAGCTGCCCCTGTAGGATCGACTCGTAGCTAAGATATCTGGCCTTGCTCTGCTCCAAGAATGACTCTAAGGCGATATCGTAGCTGCTACTATCTGTGAGATAGATCAATGAATCAGAAAATCCTATCTCTTCGCCATAGTCATAGGTGTAGTTGACGTTTTTATCATTCAATACGAAGATTTTAAAGGTATCTGCTCGGAGATTACTGATTTCAAACTGCCCCTCCATATCGGTCCTGGCGAAGTAAAATGGCTTCTCTTTATAGACGACGGAGTCATAGACTGATTCATAAAGCATCACTAAGTACTCTGCCGAGGCATCCTGAGTCTTAGCATCGATAACACTGCCACGGATGCTTAATGAGTCAATGTAGTCCCCTGTCGAGAATACCATGGTGAAGTTTTCGAGCTTATTACTTTCATTATAGTCGACTATAGACTCACCAAAATTGATGACATAAGTGGCATTCTCTTTCAGTATTTCTTTTTCATCAAACTCAAAAGTTACTCGCTCTAATCGCTCCGTTACCTTTGGAGTATAGATCAATGGTGGCGTGACAAGAATCTGTTTTATAGGATCTTTGACTGTGACAAACTCATCAAAATACAAGGTGATATCCTGCTTTTCAAAATTGACTTGATTGTTGGGAGTAGATATCGTCGTATCCAATACTGGAGGATTTTCATCCTTAGGTCCTCCCGTCAACTGAATCTGGTTATGGCACGAACCAAGAGATAGTATGATCAGCGTTGCGACTATGCCAAGGCTTATAGCGAGCACTTTATTCATCAAGCAGTCCGATTTCTGGGGTGAAAACTCATAATTGCATCTCTAAGGTACTGCGTATCGAGGTGAGTATATATTTCTGTAGTGGTTATTGATTCATGACCGAGCATATCTTGGACAGCTTTGAGGTCAGCGCCACCCTCCACAAGGTGTGTGGCAAATGAGTGCCTGAAGGTATGGGGGCTAATCGACTTGTCTATCCCTGCGTCCTTAACGGATTGCTTTATCATCAGAAATATCATCACTCTTGTCAACTGTTTACCTCTGCGATTGAGAAAAACAAAATCCTCGTGATCGGGATGGATGTTATTCATCAACCTCCTTACACTCTGGACATATATGTTGATATAATTTATGGCGCTATCTCCTATTGGGATGATTCGTTCTTTATCATTTTTACCAATGACCTTGACCAGACCAAGATCGGGATAATAGTTGCTCAGTCTTAGGTTGACCAACTCTGTAACTCTTAGGCCACAGGCATAGAGTGTTTCTAAAATAGCACGATTGCGCTGACCTTGAGGATGGCTGAGGTCGATACTACTCAGGATGAGATCGATCTCCTCAACGGCTAAGATGTCTGGGATTTTCCGACGCAGCTTAGGACCTTCTAACAGCTCAGAAGGGTCGTCAGAGATGATGTCTTCGAGTAGGAGGTATCTATAAAAAGCTTTTATACCAGAAATAATCCTTGCTTGACTCTTGTCACCGAGGCCAAGCTCATTAAGCCAATGAACGAATGTCTCAAGATCATTATATTTTACTTGCTCCACGCTGATATTCCTCTCCGTGATCTCTATCCACCTGATCAGTTTGTTCACATCATCTTCATAAGCGGCAATACTATTCTTAGAAAGGCTGCGCTCGAGCATCAGATAAGACAAGAAACCATTTTTATATATATCCCAATTCATATGTCTCTTATCTCAATCTCTAATTATGATGTGCTATGCTTACCTTAGGCGCCGAAGTATTGCTCTAACGAAATTAAGGCAAGAAACATTTAAAAGTCGGTTTATGATAGTTGTCATCGTATTAGGGTTGTTGGGTGTAATGTTATTAGTTTTTGCTTTGTTAGGTCATTGGGCATTTGCATTGTTGGGAATTCCAATTCTCTTATTATGTGCCATAGGGTTGTATGATTATTTTCAACCGAGCCATAGTATCACTCGTAACTTTCCTTTGATTGGTCGATCACGCTATGTGGCAGAATGGTTACGTCCGAAGCTATTTCAATATTTCATAGAGTCGGATATAGATGGTAAACCGTTTTCGCGCATTTTTAGATCCATAGTATATCAACGTGCAAAAGACGCCGTAGATACCGCACCATTTGGTACTCAGCTCGATGTGTACGGAGAAGGTTACGAATGGATGGAGCATAGCATAGCTGCATTAGATCACCATATGATCGAGGATAATCCACGCATCACAGTGGGTGGCCCTGATTGCTTGCAACCCTATGAGTGTAGCATCTACAATGTGTCAGCGATGAGCTATGGGTCATTAAGTAAAAATGCTGTGATGGCGCTCAATGGAGGCGCTGCCCTTGGCGGATTTGCTCAGAATACCGGAGAGGGAGGTATATCGCCGTATCATGACAAGCATGGTGGGGATCTCATCTATCAGCTGGGTACGGGATATTTTGGTTCCAGAACAGAGGATGGAAACTTTAGCCCAGAACTATTTAAGCAGCGTTGTGTGGATCACAATGTCAAGATGATAGAGCTGAAGCTTTCGCAAGGGGCCAAGCCTGGTCATGGAGGAATATTACCTGCCAAGAAGGTTACAGAAGAAATCGCAGAGATTCGAAATGTGCCTATAGGCCAGGATGTGCTATCTCCGCCTTATCACAAGGCATTTAGTACGCCGATTGAGTTGCTCAATTTTATCAAGACTATGCGAGATCTCAGCGGGGGTAAGCCAGTGGGATTTAAGCTCTGTATAGGTAAGAAATCAGAGTTTTTAGCCATCTGTAAGGCGATGGTAAAGACGGGGATCAAGCCTGACTTTATTTCTATAGATGGTGGAGAGGGTGGCACAGGTGCGGCACCGCTTGAGTTTAGTAATTCGGTAGGGATGCCGTTTAGAGAAGGCCTGGCTTTTGCTTTTGATGCCCTTACAGGATTTGATCTTAAGAAGGATATTAAGCTCTTAGCATCGGGCAAGATCGTGACGGGGTTTCATATCTATCGGGCACTATCTATCGGTGCTGATATCTGCTATAGCGCTCGGGCGATGATGATGGCCCTCGGATGCATACAAGCATTGGAGTGTAATAAGAATACTTGCCCTGTGGGTGTAGCAACTAACGATCCACATCTTATGAGAGGATTAGTGGTGGAGGATAAAAAGAAACGAGTAGCTCAATTTCATAAGGAGACCCTCAAGAGCTTTGTAGAGTTACAAGCCGCATCGGGTTTTAAAAACATGAAGCAAATCAACCGATCTTCAGTGTATAGAAGAATAGACTCAGAGAATGCCAAACGTTATGATCAGATCTATCCTTACATCCCTAAAGGGTGCCTGCTGGATCAAGAATCTGTACCAGAAAAATGGCAATACCTTTGGTCCGTCGCTACAGCTGAGTCGTTCGCCCCGAGATTTGAAGAGGTATTTGAAAACTGACCAATTGCCGTCCTATTTTAAGAGGAATCTCTGTTGCACACTCCATTTATAAGAGTTATTTTCGGCGGCTGTAAAAAATACGAAACGTCTTACAGCGAATGTAGGTCTGAGAGTCATCTGAGACCATTTATAAAAGACACTAATCAAATGCAAAAAAGTTAGGAATGTAGACCGCAGTCTACTTCTAATTTATTTGTTCAGTTCATACACCATGATTTCTACAGTTTTAAATCTTAATGAAGCTTTAAAAAAGTACTTTGGATTCGACGGATTCAAAGATCGACAAGAAGCTATCATTCAGAACATTTTAGATGGCAAGGACACATTGGTGATCATGCCGACTGGAGGTGGCAAGTCATTATGTTATCAGTTGCCAGGGATACTTTCAGAAGGTACAGCCATTGTTATCTCACCACTGATCGCTCTGATGAAAAATCAGGTTGACTCAATCAGAGGATATAGCCAAGATGAGAGCATAGCACACTTTCTCAATAGTAGTCTCAACAAGTCTCAAATAAAAAAGGTCAAGGAGGATATTATAGCTGGAAAGACTAAGCTACTCTATGTAGCACCAGAAACTTTGACCAAGGAAGAAAATATCGAATTCTTTAGCCAGACAGGAGTATCGTTCGTAGCTGTAGATGAGGCACATTGTATCTCGGAGTGGGGGCACGACTTCCGTCCAGAGTACCGTAAGATCAGGCAGATGATCGAGGCCATAGATAAGACTATTCCTATCATGGCGCTGACGGCAACAGCCACACCTAAGGTGAAGTCGGATATCATGAAGAATCTGGGGATGGAGGATGTGATCCCATTCATCTCTTCATTCAACAGGACTAATCTCTATTATGAGGTGAGACCCAAGATCAATAAAGATCAGACGGTAAAAGAGATCGTACAAATTATCAAGAAGATGCCTGGTGAGTCAGGGATCATCTATGTACAGTCTCGTAAGTCAACAGAAGAAATTGCTGAGATCCTTCAGGTTAATGGTATCAAGGCAGCTCCATACCATGCAGGGCTGGATGCCAAGACAAGATCCAAGGCTCAAGACGATTTCTTGATGGAAGAGATCGATACGATCGTTGCTACCATAGCATTTGGGATGGGCATCGATAAGCCCGACGTGAGATTCGTGATCCACTATGACATCCCTAAGAGTATAGAAAACTATTACCAAGAGACCGGTCGTGCCGGTCGTGATGGTTTGAGTGGTAAGTGTGTTGCTTTTTATGCGCACAAAGACATCCTTAAACTTGAAAAATTCCTCAAGGATAAACCACTCTCTGAGCGTGAGCTCAGCGTACAGTTGATGGATGAGGTGATCGCATTCACTGAGACTACTAAGTGCCGCAGGAAGTTTTTGCTCCACTATTTCGGTGAGCACTTTGCAACAGCAGATTGTAAGAAGATGTGCGACAATTGCAGCAATCCAAAGCCTATGGAGGATGCGAGTGCTGAATTAAAAACCGCGGTCAGCATAGTCAAAGAACTTAATGAAAACTATGGCATCAAGTTCTTAGTAGAATATCTCACTGGGCGTAAGACCCAAGAGATGAAGAACTTCCGCTATGATGTAAAGGAGTCATTTGGGGCAGGCGAGGACAAGGATAATCTATTTTGGCACTCCCTATTGCGTCAAGCGATACTGGCTAATTATCTCCGAAAGGATATTGAATTGTATGGCTTGATTAAGGTCACTGAGAAAGGAGAGGAGTTCATAAAGTCAGGTGGCAAGTTTGAGATCAGCCTCAATCATGATTATAGCCAAGCAGCTAACAACCACATAGCAACAAGTACATCATCTAAAGGTGCGGCATTAGACGATACCTTGATGAAGATGCTGAAAGATCTAAGATTAAGAGAGGCAAAGAAGCACGATGTAAATCCTTGGATAATATTTATGGATCCATCTCTTCAAGACATGGCTACTTATTATCCTACCTCGATGGATGATATGAAAAACATCAGTGGTGTAGGAGAAGGGAAAGCAAAGAAATATGGACAGCCATTCGTCGAGCTAATCCAAGACTATGTAGAGGAGCATGATATCTTGAAGCCTGAAGACTTCGTCGTCAAGCAGGTTGCTAATAAGTCTAAGGCCAAAGTATCTATCATACTCGGAGTGGATCGTAAGATGCCACTTGAGGAAATTGCAGAATCCGCTAAGATGAATATGGAGCAGCTCATAGATGAGATGGACATGATCGTGTTATCAGGTACTAAACTGGACATAGACTATTATCTCGAGGATAATATGGATGAGGATACTGTAGATGACATTTACGACTACTTCAGTGATGCAGAGAGTGAATCTATCGAAGATGCATTCAAAGAGCTTGAGGAAGATGATATCACGAGAGAAGAGATCAGATTAGTACGATTGAAATTTCTATCGCAAGAGGTAAATTAGAGGATGCAATATCTCATTCTCAACGGTCCCAATCTCAATCTTCTCGGTAAGCGAGAGCCTGAGATTTATGGGAGCCAGACTTTTCAAGACTACTTTGCAGAGTTAACTCCGCAGTACTCAGATCATGACCTCATTTATTTTCAATCCAATCATGAGGGTGCTCTAATCGATAAGATTCAAGAAGTCGGCTTTTCTTTTGACGGCATTGTCTTCAATCCTGGTGGGTATACGCATACCTCTGTAGCCTTAGCGGATACAGTAAGTGCAGTGACGACTCCTGTCGTAGAGGTGCATATCTCTAACATATATGAGCGTGAGGCATTCAGACATCATTCTTATATCAAGGCAGTTGCAGCCCATAGTATCATAGGGCAGGGATTAGACGGGTATCGACATGCTGTAGACTATCTTATTGGTCTACAGGCGTAGGTCAATGATGCGTAAGCGATTCTTGCCATTTATCTGACGAGTGACCGTGGTGAATAACCTTTTGGTGAGATATCCGGTAACTAAGGCTGTGCCTCCAACTATGACGGTGTCTCTGCCAAAGTTGAATTCGTTTTCGAGTACGCCGAATTCATTTAACCCTGCCAGTAGACCTGCAAATGCAAACCAGGAAACTCCAAAGCGTGTCAAGTTAGTACCTATGGCATTAGGCCATCCTCGTTGAAATCTAAAGTGGGTATAGTCCTTAAGATACGTGATGCGATCGCTGAAGACTACTGATTGCTCTTCGGGTAGGATCTGATAGATGCGCCCATTCTGCCAATAGTCAGGATATGCCGAAGTCTTGAATTGGATATCTGCCCCAGCCGGATACTTCTTAACCTTGAGGGAACCAGCACGCTCCAGTTGAAGGAAGACTTGGGCCTGTCCACTGATAGAGCATAATATTATCACGCTCAGTATGAGCATTAGTCTTGTAGCAGTCATGATCATTAAGGTACAAGATATGATGCCACTTGATTTATGGCGCTATTCGTTTTAGGATTTTCTTATTGATCTTGCGCATGGCGTCAGGGATCATACTGATGTCTTCTTGATTCTTGGATACATAGATGTACATCAGCGCCCAGTGTGTCTGCTTAGGTTCCTCTTGACTGATCACTGGCTTATTGAGGCGATAGGCTTCTCTGATATGTCTCTTGATGAGATTGCGCTTGACAGCCTGCTTAAAATTGCGCTTGGATACAGTCGCACCAAATAACAGAGAACTGGATGCTGGATCCAATGGAGTGCATTGTAGGTATACACATTTCAGTGGATATTGAAATGCAGATTGACCTACGGAAAATAATTCTCCGATAATCTTGCGAGACTTAAGCCGCTCTGATTTGTTTAATGTGTTTGGTCTATCCATGATCAGTCCTTGTCAAAGGTATTGACTAATCCCAAGATAGACAGGAATATAAAGTGGGGTATAAGCCTATGACTTATGAGATCTCTCGTCAGAAACTGTAAGCTTCTTGCGGCCCTTAGCTCTTCTGCTGGCGAGCACTGCTCTACCATTCTTAGAACTCATGCGACTTCTAAATCCATGCTTGTTAGCTCTTTTGCGTCGAGATGGCTGGTACGTTCTTTTCATTATTTCGAATTTTTAGTCGCCTAATATAAATTGAGGCTGTAGTTCAATTTCTAAAGGGCTGCAAAAGTAGCCCATTTAGACTATTTGATCAAATCTAAATTAGCAAAATGATTTAGCCATTCATTGAGGCCATGAATTCATCGTTGTTTTGAGTGCCTATCATATGCTTTCTCAAGAAGTTCATTGCTTCATCCGGCTTCATATCAGCCAAGTGTTTTCTTAAGATATGCATACGCTTAAGCGTCATATCATCTAATAATAGATCTTCTCTACGAGTACTACTCTTAGTAAGGTCGATAGATGGATACATACGCTTATTAGCGAGTGATCTATCAAGCTGCAGCTCCATGTTACCAGTACCTTTGAATTCTTCAAAGATGACTTCATCCATACGAGAGCCTGTATCGATCAAGGCTGTAGCTAAGATCGTTAGAGATCCTCCATTTTCTATCTTACGAGCAGCGCCGAAGAATTTTTTAGGCTTCTGTAGCGCGTTAGCTTCTACACCACCTGATAATACTTTACCACTTGATGGTGCTACGGTATTATAGGCTCTTGCCAATCTTGTGATACTATCTAATAAGATAACTACGTCGTGCTTACACTCAACAAGTCTCTTTGCTTTTTCGATCGCGATGTTAGCTACTCTCACGTGATTAGAAGCTGGCTCATCAAAAGTTGATGAGATAACCTCTGCTCGTACGCTTCGCTTCATATCTGTAACTTCCTCTGGACGCTCATCAACGAGTAATACGATGAGGTAACACTCAGGGTGATTATCTGCAATCGCATTAGCGATATCTTTTAGTAAGAATGTCTTACCAGTTTTTGGCTGTGCAACGATCAGACCTCTCTGCCCCTTACCAATCGGGGTGAATAAGTCGATCATACGATTTCCATAATCTTTACCAGCTGGATGTGAAGTTAACTGGAACTTAGACTCTGGAAACAATGGAGTTAGATAGTCAAAAGGTACTCTATCTCTGATCTGACCAGGCTCGAGACCATTGATCGATGATACTTTAAGTAGGGCGAAGTATTTCTCGCCTTCTTTGGGGGGTCTTATGGCACCGAGTACAGTATCTCCTGTCTTAAGTCCAAATAGTTTTACCTGTGATGGAGACACATAGATGTCATCTGGTGACGTCAGATAGTTATAATCCGATGATCTCAAGAATCCATAACCATCAGGCATCATCTCAAGTACTCCACCACCCTCGACTATACCTTCGAGCTCAACATCAAATCTCTTCTTCTTCTTTTCTTCTTTCTCTTGAGCTCTGTCGTCTTGATTAGCGTTATTGCGCTGATTTCTATCTTTATTTTGGTCTCTCTTGTCTCTATTGTTCTCCCGCTTATTGTCTCTGCTATCTCTGTTGTTGTCTCTATTGTCTCTGCGACCTTTAGCCTCTTGGCGCTCTTCTCTTTCAGGTTTTTCTTGATCCTTACTTTGAGCTTCTTCTTTTGCAGCTTTAGGTGTATGCTCTTTTTTAGGAGCCCGAGGCTTGCGCTCTTGTTTTTCTTGCTTTGGCTCTTCCTTAGCTGCAGGCTTGGCTGGTGCTTCGATTACCTTATCAGTTACTGCTTGTTCATCTAAGATCCTATAGATCAAGTCTTTTTTGCTCAATCTTTTATACGATTTCATTCCTAAGTTCTCGGCAATATCCTTTAACTCAGGTACTAGCATTTCATTTAATTGCAGAATGTCGTACATGTGATATGTTATAAGTGGAAAATCTTTGTAATAAGAATTGTGTAATAGTTATATGACCTTATGCTTCTCAGAAAACCAACTTGGTTAAAGAATGGAAGAACTGCAGAAAGGAATACACAGGTCTTTGCGTGTGCAAAACTACATTAAATTATTGTAAATGAAATGCCTTTTTAAAATAATGTTGGACATTTGCCCCAGCTAAAAAAATAAGATGCTGACGATTAACGCCATACGTGACAAGAAAGAAGATATCGCTAAACGATTACTCAAAAGAGGATGGTCGGCAGAGCGGTCAGCGATATTAGATGACGTATTAAGTCTCGATAATCAGCGCAAAGAAACTCAGACAGAGCTCGATGGATTACTCAATCAGATTAAGACCATATCTAAGGACATAGGACAGCTGTATAAATCTGGTAAGGCACAAGAAGCAGAGGCCAGTAAGAGTAAAGTAGCTGAGATCAAAGAGCGATCTACAGGTCTCGAGCAAAAACAAAAAGAGCTCATGGGTTCTATCGAAGACTTGTTGCTACAGATCCCTAATGTGCCTCATGAGAGTGTTCCATCTGGTGCTACAGAAGATGACAACGAAGTGTATAAATCGTGGGAGTCAGACTTACCTGTGCTGTCAGGGGATGCTAAGCCTCACTGGGAGTTGGCGAGTCAGTACAACTTAATTGATTTTGAGTTAGGAACTAAGATTACAGGCTCAGGCTTTCCCTTATATAGAGGCAAGGGGGCAAGACTGCAGCGTGCGTTGATCAATTTCTTTCTTAACGAGGCCACAGAGGCTGGTTATGAAGAGATCATGCCACCCCTGTTAGTCAATGCTGACACCGCTCGTGCAACAGGGCAGCTGCCTGATAAAGAAGGACAGATGTACTATATGCCCAAGGATGATTTATACTTGATCCCTACAGCAGAAGTGCCAGTGACGAATATATATAGAGACGTCATATTATCAGAAAGCGATCTGCCTATCAAATTAACGGGTCATACACCATGTTTTAGGAGAGAAGCAGGTTCATATGGCTCGGATGTCAAAGGACTGAATAGAGTGCACCAATTTGATAAAATCGAAATTGTACAAGTCACGCATCCTGATCAATCATATGATGTATTATATCAGATGATGGATCATGTGAGCAGACTTTTGATGAAGTTGGAACTGCCATTTAGAATTTTGCGTTTATGTGGTGGAGACCTTGGGTTTACTTCTGCGCTGACTTATGATTTTGAAGTCTATTCTGCAGCGCAAAAGAAATGGCTCGAAGTGAGTTCGGTCTCAAACTTTGAAACGTATCAGACCAATCGCTTAAAGTTGCGATTCAAAGATGCAAATGGTAAAAAACAGCTGGCCCATACACTCAATGGAAGTGCATTGGCCTTGGCACGTATAGTCGCGGCACTATTAGAAAATCATCAGACTGCTGATGGTATCAATATCCCAGCGTCATTGGTGCCGTATACTGGATTTGAAAAAATAAATTAAAAACAAATAAAATCAATAAGTATGGGTTACATGGGTTATATGATTATAGTCGGAATCTTCACATTCATCGGGATGCTTGTAAGTGGACGACTAAAGTCAAAATTCAAAAAGTATAGCCAAATTGGGATTAGCTCTGGGCAGTCTGGAGCAGAAATAGCCCAGTCAATGTTATCATATTATGGTATCAATGATGTGAAGATCGTCGAGGGTAAAGGCTTTCTATCAGATCATTACAACCCAGCAAGTAAGACTATAGCACTAAGTCCAGATGTATACAGAGGGCGCAGTGTTGCTGCTGCCGCTGTCTCAGCACATGAGTGTGGTCACGCTGTACAACATGCAACGGCTTATAGTATGCTTAAGATGAGATCTACGCTTGTACCAGTAGTTCAAGCATCATCAAGAATACAGCAACTTTTATTCTATGGATTCATGTTTGGTGCGGCGACATCGTCATTTTTAGGAACATGGTTCTCCCTTGCTTTAGTGATTACGTTTGGGATGACGGCACTCTTTTCATTGATTACGCTGCCAGTAGAGTTTGATGCAAGTAAGAGAGCTTTAGTATGGTTGGATAATACGGGAACTACTCGAGGTGCTGAGTACGACGGCGCTAAGGATGCGTTGTGGTGGGCTGCAATGACTTACGTAGCAAGTGCATTATCAGCATTAGTTATGTTCTTGTACTTCTTAATGCAATTTATGGGTAGGGATTAATAGAAGCCTATCCTTCAGAGATATATTTCTTAGGGTGATTGATGCATGTCGATCACCCTATTTTTTTGCCTGCAGGACATCGCTTATGGTGCGCTTATTAATCTTAGCATCTATCCACGTCATAATATCAAGATAAACTAAAGCTCGCTTCTCAAATGGATCCTTTTTGATCATATTGATCTGATCATTAAAGGATGCAAGCAACTCATTTCTATCAGATATCCCGATCGTAGAGACCTTCTTGAAGAACTGTATGGCGCTCGTCTGAAGTTTATTCTTGGACTTGATTTTCTTGTAGAAGGACTCCACTGTATTAACCAGATATGGCATCAAGTCAATATTATCCAAGTCATAGTGGGCCATCAGATATAATATCCGACTATATAATTGGATATCTTCTCTAAAGTCATTGTGCTTAGCATTGATGATGAGATTGGCATAATCTACTGCTTTACCAGGTTGATTAGCGCCCAGGTACATCCACGCTATCTTGTAATAAAATACCATAATCCGATGCGGAGCGATCGTGTTCTTCCATCTTTTGATACGCTTCTGGGTGCTGGCCAGATCCTTAATACCTTGATCAAATGTGCCATTTAAAAAGTGAATATTAAACCTCGCCCAGTGCGTATACAGAAATGAGAAGATCTTAGAGTTTTCATTAAACTTGGCGTAGTTCTTTTTTCTGAATGACTGCAGGACATCGTAATCTCTCTGGAGCTTATCCACATCCTGTAAGTTATATGCAGCCGTTAGCGCATAGTGAAATCCTCGCATGTAGAGATCGGTATCAACAAACTTGAGATGTGGATTATCATCAAATACACCGATCCACTTATGGGCGAACTTGTAACACTCCCCAAAATCAAGAAGGATGTAATAATACCATACCATACATTGGTAGAGGTAGATTCTTTCAAAATCCCCGAGCTCATCGCTCGGCACATCAGGCATATTCTCATCCAAGAAATCTATCACCTCTCGCTCTTCCTCTGCGGACTTGACATGACTATTGGTAATGTAATAGCTGTGCAGCCTTACCCTAAGGTTAGATAGGAGGGTACTGGTTTTAACCTTGTCGAGTCGCTCTTTGGCCTCTGCGACTATTGCTTTGTTTCTTACGGGACCTGTATTAGTGATGTGTCTTGACTCTATGAGTTTTTGGAATTCGATGATCTGGAGGACCTCGAGTTCCAGTTCTGCATTGATGCCTATTTTCTTAGCACGTTGTAGGATCTTGAGACTCTGTAAGAACAGACCCTTAGCGTACAAGACGTGAGCAAAGTCTATGTGCTCCCGAACCTCTATAGACTTAATACGACTGATATTGATCAAGCGTAGGCTGGTCAATAGTTGCTTGTATAGATGCCGCTTAAGATTGGACAACTGACCCTTGGGTATGCCATCTAATCGCTCTATGACTTTGTCTTCGTCCAGCTCGGTCATCTTATCCAAGACGTCGAAGAGCTGAATGAATTTCATGTTATCATCACTCTGAACACGCTTAGCATACAGCTTAAAATTCCTCTTGTCAGCCTTGGTTAATGACTTGACGAGGCCAAAAAGGTCTTGAGAATTGCTAATCGGCATAACAGAGTCTTTCCAGTTAAAACGTTGAAAATCAGTAAGATAAGCTTATTTGTCTGAATCTTAAGGATAACAAACCAATACGAATGATCCTACTGTAAGCTTTAACGTTCAGTTAAAATTGCAATCGAAATTAATTAATAGGAAACCCTTTCAATCCTTACACATGAAAAAAATAGAAGCTATTGTAAGATTCTCAAAATTTGAGGATATCACAGAAGCCTTGGAGAAAAACGGGATCTTATTCTTCACTTACTTTGAGGTCAATGGTCACGGAAAACAGAAAGGTGACACCGTTACTTACAGGGGTGCAGTATATGATTCTGGAGATATCCCAAGGGTAAAAATGGAGGTCATCGTACCAGACGAGAAAGTCGATAATGTCATTGATACCATCCTTGCAGAAGGTAGATCGGGTAGTATCGGTGATGGTAAGATCATCGTAACACCTGTTGAGCAATTCATCAGAATCAGAACGGGAGAACGTGGCAACGACGCACTTTAATTACTAAAAGCTTAAAAGAAAAAACATGTTATCATTTATACAATCAACTGCCGAACTGGCTGAGGCTGTAGAGGCCGCTCAGTCAAGTGCAGATTTTGCGCAGTTTACGGTCAATAATCTCTGGATTCTTGTCTCAGCAGCGTTGGTGTTCATCATGCACTTGGGATTCTCTGCATTAGAGGCTGGATTCGTTAGAAAAAAGAACGTGGTCAACATCTTATTTAAGAATGCCATGATCATATGCATCGGCTTATTAACTTACTGCTTATGTGGATTTAACATCATGTACCCTGGAGACTTTAACGGGTATGTAGGATTTTCTGGTGCAGGATTATTTCCTGGTCCAGATGATATGACAGCAGCGTATGCGGATTATACGTACTGGTCAGATTTTATCTTCCAAGCGATGTTTGCTGCGACAGGAGCTACGATCGTATCTGGAGCTGTGGCAGAGCGTATTAAGTTGATGCCATTCTTACTCTTCTCTACAATATTCGTAGCCTTGAGTTACCCAATCACAGGTAGCTGGAAGTGGGGCGGCGGCTGGTTAGATCAGTTAGGTTTTTATGACTTTGCAGGATCTACCCTTGTACACTCAGCTGGTGGATGGGCTGCACTGGCAGGAATCATCTTACTCGGCCCAAGATTGGGTAAGTACACATCAAAAGGTATCAGACCTATCCAAGGACATAGCATTCCGTTAGCAGCTATCGGAGTATTCTTATTATGGTTTGGATGGTACGGATTTAACGGTGGATCAGTGTTAAGTGCAGATCCTGAGTTAGTATCATTAGTATTTACTACTACTTCACTCGCAGCAGCAGCTGGTGGTATAGGAGCATTTGTCTGTAGTTACATCATGACTAAATCTCATGATTTATCTATGGTACTCAACGGATTCTTAGGAGGCCTTGTGGGTATTACCGCAGGCGCTGATGTCATGTCTGTTACCGATGCGATTATCATTGGATTTATTGCAGGCCTTATTATTCCACTATCAGTTACTGCATTTGACAAGGCTAAGCTTGATGATCCAGTAGGTGCTACATCGGTACACTTAGTATGTGGTATCTGGGGGACACTGGCGGTAGCCATTTTTGGAGATCTTGACGAGGGTGTTGGTACATTTGGAGCACAGATCACAGGTATACTTGCTATCGGTGTATTCACATTTATAGTAGCCTTTATAATTTTCTTCATCTTGAAGGCAGTGATGGGTATCAGAGTATCCGCAGAAGAAGAGGAGAGAGGATTGGATATGGCAGAACACTCTATGAGAGCGTATTCATAATAGAGCATAAAAAAAGCTCCTCAATCTGAAGTTGAGGAGCTTTTACAAGTAAGTTTATCAAAACAAATATTTGAGTCTTTCGACTCTTTTTTCATACGACTTATCACAAAATTAAGATTTAAGTCTATTTCACAAAATTAAGTCCGAATTATCTCGGCATAATATCATTCTACAAGTTTATCAAAATTTAAAATTCATAATAATGAAAAGGTCATTTATTGCATTTATAGTTGTCTTTATGGCATTTGGATTGTTCGCTCAGGAAACTGAGGAAATGGTAAAAGAGGAAATGTTCAAGATTCCTCCTGTGAGCTTAAGTGGTTCTGTCGACGCATACTTTAGGAGTAATAGCGAGGCACCGGCAACCTCATTCGCTAATCTCAATGGATTTGCATTAGGTATGGTGAACCTCGTTGCCGCTCACGAAGGTAAGAAAGCGGGATTTGTCGGAGACTTAGTATTCGGACCGAGAGGTGCTGATGCAGTTTTTCTTTCTGAGGGAAGTTCAAATATTGTAAACCAGTTGTACGCCTACCTCAACGTTTCTGACAACGTAACATTGACATTGGGTAACTTCAACACCTTCTTAGGATATGAGGTCATCTCTCCTACGGGTAATTTTAATTATAGCACCTCGTATATGTTTTCATATGGTCCTTTTAGCCATACTGGCTTAAAAGCAGATTTCTCATTTGATGGAGGATTTTCATTGATGCTCGGCGTATTTAATAGCACGGACTTCACGGATTTCCAACCAGTAGCTGGTCAGTTCGGTCTTGAAGAAGATGCTGACTATTTTGGTGGAGCACAGTTAGGATATGAGTTTGACAATGGAGGTGCATGGCTTAATGCATTGTTCACTGATGGATTCTTCCAGTTGGACTTTACAGGTGGTATCGACATCACAGATGCGATTTACTTAGGTCTTAACGCAACGACTGCTCAGGATGCTTTTTCTGGTGTAGCAGGATATGTACAAGTTGCTACATCTGATGCATTCAAGATTGGTGGTAGAATAGAGTTCTTTAATGATGAGGCTGGATTGACATATGGTATTCCAGATGAGAGTATTGTAGCCTTTACGATCTCTGCTCAATACACTGTAGATAACTTAACGATTATCCCAGAATTTAGAATTGACTCTACAGATAGTGATGTTTTTGATGGAGGCACGAGTGGATCACTAAGCTCATTCTTAGTGGCAGCAGTTTACGGTTTCTAAGGAAGGCAATTGAAAATGTTTCCATAACCGATGGAAAAGAATCAGGCTCCTCAATTCACATTGAAGAGCCTGATTTATTTTGATCTAAGGTTTGCTGAGTTAGAACTGATCGTGCTCAGTATATCACACAACTAAAAGTATTACTCCTTAGATTTAGATAACTCTTTGTGCCGACAGTTTGGTAGTTGATAATCTCTGTTGTCGTATGTAGACCGTACTGATTATAGTCAATAAGATTGACATGATAATCAAACTCCAAGTACCTAAAGTTGGTATGGGTTGCGGAGCCCCTGGCCTGGTTAAATCTATAAATCCAGTATTATTATCAAATACCTCTTCTACAATTACCTCTGTAGACTCATTACTGAGGCCGTAGATCCAACATGGTGGCCATACAACTTGACGGATTCTTACGACATCGTACAGCTCACCTTCGTATTCGAAAGTGTCACCTACCTCCAATATGGGTTCGGGAGTATCGATGTTAGGGAGTATGCTGAAATCTCCATTAATAAAGACTTTATGGCTTGTAGAAACCTGTGCTGACAGACTTGTGAACACGCTTGTCATCAATAACGAGCAAAGAGAGATGGTAAAGTATCGATTCATTGCAAGTGATTTATGTTCTGTTAACGTTTCAAATATCTTCTGAGTTCTATGAAATTGTTCAGATTTTATCTCAAATGCAAACATTTTATTTCTGGTTATTATGATCGTTTAAAATGATAAAGGTTTAATCCTTTAGTCACATAAAGATGAGATCAGTTGTACCCTAAACCATAAGCTGAAAAGCCTATTTTAAAAAATCAGCATAACACGTAGAGTAGTAGGTAAATCACTTAGAGCTCGAATAATCCAGCCTTGATTGCGTGCTTGACTAAGCCGGCGGTATTGCGTACCTGCAGTTTCTCGAGGAGGTTGCGCCTATGGGTATCAACAGTGCGAATGCTTATGAAGAGCTCTTTGGCGATTTCTGGATTAGAGTATTCCTGAGCAATGAGTGTCAAGATTTCAGTTTCTCTTTTGGTTAGTGGTTGCTTGTCCGGCTTGACCTTAGCACGAGTACCTTTAGTGATATGCTTAAGTAGGATCTGTGAGACATGGCTGCCATAGTAGGTTTCACCCTCAGCGACTTTTTGAATGGCTTCAACCATCTTATCTGATCCAGCGTCCTTCAGTAAGAATCCAGCGGCTCCCAGTTCGAGCATTTGTATGACAAATGACTCTTCGTGGTGCATGGTGAGCCCTATGATTTTGACATCTGGATATTTATCCAAAACTGACTTAGAAAGTGTAACGCCACTCTCAAATCCGATAGAAATATCCATCAGTATCACCTGGGGTACTGCTCGCTCGAGCTGTGTAAACGCCTCTTGGCTATTACTTGCTTCCCAGATAACTTGGGCAAAATCGCTTGTGTTTACGATAGCACTAACACCATCTCTAAACATCTTGTGGTCATCGACTATTCCTACACTAATCATTGGTGTCTATAATCTTAGGTAATGTTACTATGAATGTGGATCCTTTCTTGGCTGGTGCTACTCGGACCGTACCATTCATTAATGAGACCAGTTTACTTACAATTGCAAGGCCAACGCCAATGCTTTTGATAAACTTCCCGTCGCTGACCAAGTTCCCCGAAAATAACTTAAAGATGATCTCATGTAAATCTTCCTTGATACCGATACCGTTGTCGCTGATACTGATAACATGATCGTCATCGGTTTCCGTATATGCTACGCTCACAACAGGATTAGGTTTCACATTGTACTTGAATGCGTTTTCCATGAGATTTCTGAACACATGATACAAGGCTAATCGAGGATAGAATATCTGAGGCAGATCTTCGGGTATCTCGATGGTAAATCGATCAGGGGGCATTAATTTTTGGAGTATTCGGTCGAAGAGCTCTTGGAGTTCTACCATTTCAGAATCCTTGTTGATGGAGTAGATAGATTTGGAGTATTTCAGCAGGTCATTAATGAATGTCCTGGACTCGGCTGATTCCTTGATGATATCTCTGAGGTAGTTCAGGCTCTCTTGATCGATCACCTCACTGTTTCTTTTGATTAGGACTTCAGTGATGAGTTCTATGTTTCTAAATGGATTACGGAGATCATGAGCAATGAATGCCGTGTACTCCTCAAGGCTTTTAATGTTTAACTCAAGAATCTCTTCTTTAGCTCGCATTTCTCTGATGGTCTTATGTAGCTCAAACAAGCGAATTACCTGCTTCGAAAGGGTTGTCAGGGCATTGATCTGAGACTGGTTGAGCTCACGTGGTACCGTATCGATGACGCACAGGGCACCTAATGGGAAACCATCAGGACTTGTAAGTGGTATGCCAGCGTAAAAAGTGATATGCGGTTCGCCATTAACCAGTGGATTGAGCGAAAATCTTGGATCCAGTTTAGCATCCGGTACGATCAGATTATTATCGGAGTCATTGATCGCATGTGCACAAAACGAATTGTCGCGATCGATAAATGAACCAATTTCACCATACTTGCCCTTGTGCCATTGGATAGAAGAATCCACTAAGGTGATCAAGGATATCGGTGTCTCACTGATTGATGCGGCTAAACGAGCAATCTCGTCAAACTCTTTTTTGTTCTCGTCATCTAATAGCTCATAGGAGTAAAGCGCCTCGAGGCGTTCTTTTTCATTTGCAGGGATGACGGGTTTAATCAAAATGATGATTTAACCTCAAAAGTGATCAATAAATCCCTATTAATCATCGGTTGAATAGCCTATAAGCGTATAGGTAAATTACGTAGATACTGCTCTCCTATGATATAGATAGAAAAGCTATAAGACAAAGAATGAAGAAAGCTACTTACGGTAAGGCTGATTATTAATCAGCGACTTAAACTATGATCTATAGCTGTGTCCTTACAGTTTCACAACTGGTATATTCTCTTCCATCTTCAGCACTCCGTTTTCGGAGCCAGATACTCTGGTAATGTATGTACCATCTGGCAAGTCAGACAGAGATTTAGACAAGGTAAGCTCTCCTGAAAAATTGGCTTCTTGATAGAGCGTCTGCACGATTCTACCTTGTAGATCGATAAGCGTTATATCAAGATCTACTGACTCCTCTATTGTCATACTAAGAGAGATCATATCACTTGTTGGATTAGGGAACACCTCCACATTGACAGCTGTCAGTAGCTGCTCATTAGTAGAGGTGACCTCTGACGTGTTATAGTGAGGTCCAGTATTCTCCTCTGTAGCCATAGGTTGGATGGGAGTATCATGTGGGAACTCATTAGGTCCGAGATCTTTATCACCAATGGCGGTAGGCCGGTCGTTGATTAAGAGATCGAGATCAACATTAGAATCTACAGGATCCATACCTTCGAATTGAGGAATGGGCTTAAATCCACTCACAGCGCCATCTATTGCTGGACTGCCTTCGGCGATGGCAAAAAATCCAGCATCATTAGCTGTGAGCAATGGGTCTGCCTCTGTTATGCCCTCAACGGTAGACATGCCGAGTCGTCCGAATGAAATGTTATTGACCCATGTCTCCATCCCAGTAGGATCCTCGAATAAGTCTCTCTGTGGATCAAAGAATATGTTGTTAGCGAATGTGACATTGGTCGGAGGATTAGGTCCTCCATTGCCACCTAAGTCAACTTCTCTACTATCGATGATTACATTAAAAGCGATATTGATATCGTCTAATGGATCTGAGTCCTCATTTTGGATAAATAAGGGACGATCGTCCATCTGATAGAAGTAGTTGTTATAGATATAGTGGTGTTGTCCCTCTCTAACACGTACTCCACCTTTGCCATCTAAGAAAAAGTTAGCGTAGACTACATTCTCAGAGCCATGGCGCAGCACGAGCTCTGCCTCAGGATTATCCTCAAAGGTGTTATATCGATAAACATTCTGACTTGCCTTACTGGAGATTAACTCGCCATCTCCATCACAATTAGTGAAGTAGCAGAATTCTACTAATGTGCGACTGTTGAAGTCAGCCTGCGTACTTACACCAATACGGATTGGTTCTATACCGAAGTCATCGCCTCGACCATCTATATTCTTAAATGAGCACCACTGTATCTTGTGAAAACCAGGCTGGTTGTCGTCAACGAGTACTGATAAGATATTTTGATCATCAAGGTTAAGTCGACGTTCGAAATTGCAAAACTGTACAGTCACGAACTGACTCTCTTCTCGGATACGGAGATACTTGTAACTGGTATTAGCTCTGAAGTTGACTTGCTCAAATAGGATATTGCTTCCTCTGATCTCAACAATATCAATTCTGCTGATATCTACCCCCACATATTGAAATCCTCTGAAGACCATATCATCTCCATCAAGACGAGCGTATGACTCTCCTGCAAAGACTGTTCTTCCCAGTTCTCTGGCTGCTATATACAATCCATCTTTTTCGACGTCCATGACGATATCGTCATACTCACCATTTTCCCAATAGATGGTATCTCCAGCGGTAGCACTATTAAGAGCGCTATCAAAAGACCCTTGAGAATTGACAAAAAAGGTCTCTTGCCCTGTCAATTGAAAGGAGAGTATAAAAAAGAAAACTGCGTAGTAAAATTTCATAACAGCGTAAATTGGTTCACCAATTTACGCAACATAAGGACAACTACATGCTGAACTCGTAAAAATCTATTTATTCAGGGCGCTATCCGCTCGATTTGCCATTTAGAATCTCCGATAGGACTATAAACTATTCTATCATGCAGGCGATTTTTTCTTCCCTGCCAGAACTCATAAGACGTGGGACTTACGCAGTATCCTCCCCAAAATGGAGGCAGGGGAATTTGCTTATCCTCGGCATATTTAGATTGGATAGAACTTGCCTGTTGATCCAGTTCTTCACGAGTGATATGTTGACTTTGTGGACTGGTCCAAGCGCCGATCTGACTGCCTTTAGGACGAGAATGGAAGTATTGCTCCGAATGCGTTCGACTGATCCTACTTGCGATACCTTGTATTCTGACTTGGCGCTCCAGTTCTTTCCAAAAAAATAAAAGTGATACCTTATTATTATGAGCTATGTCGAGACCTTTTTGGCTGTCGTAGTTGGTATAAAATATATATCCTTGGTCAGTGATTTCCTTGAGTAGAACCGTTCTTGCAGCGGGTTGACCATCTGATCCACAGGTTGCCAAGGTCATAGCATTAGCTTCGAAGACATCTTGATCCAGAGCATAGTCAAACCAAGATTTAAATTGCTCTTGCGGATTTGCATTTACTTCTGTTTCAAGTAGATAACCCTGCTCATATGATATCCGAAGGGATCTGATCTGATCATTATCTCTGCTCAATCGCTAGTGGTTTACTTTTCTTAAAATAGAAATAACCCTCCGTCTTGTATTTAAGTTTATACGCTAAGAAATACATCGCAGGGACGATCACCAAAGTCAAAAATGTAGAAAATACGAGCCCATAGATTACCGTCCACGCCAGAGATCCCCATAGGGCGGTGGTGTCTCCGCCGAGATAATATTGCGGATCTAAATCACTTATGATCGTAAAGAAATTGATGTTAAAGCCAATGGCCAATGGGATAAGTCCTAGTACAGTTGTTATGGCCGTCAGGAGAACTGGTCTCAATCTAGTAGAACCTCCGCTGACTATCGCTTGCTTGACATCATCACTCGTGAGATCAAGGATAGAGTTAACACCTATACTTTCTCTCTTTCGTTGGACGAGGAGGTTGATATAATCGATAAGTACGATGGCGTTATTGACCACGATACCGGCAAGAGAAATAATACCAACCCCTGTAAAGACAACACCGATGGTACGGCCAGTCACTACGTACCCTAAGAATACACCAATCGTACTGAACACAATCGACAAGATGATGATGAACGGGCTATAAATCGAATTAAACTGTGCCACTAAAATGATGAAGATGGTGAAGAGTGCCAGAATAAATGCGCCCATCAAAAATTCGGAATCTTCAGCCTGCTGTTCCTGCTCACCTGTGAACTCTATACTGATGCCTGGTGGCAAGTCATAATCGCTCATCAGATCCTTGACGTCAGTTACGATAGCATTGGCGTTATAGCCTTGGAGCACATTAGAGTATATGGTGATCACTCGTTTCTGATCCTTGCGCTTGATTGCATTGTAGCTCGTAGTATACTTATAGTTGACTACGCTGCTGATAGGTACTTGTGCGATACGTCCATTGGACTGATTGCGAAAAGTAATCTTCTGATTCATGAGTGCATTGACATCATAGCGATAGTCTTCGTTGAGTCGGAGCATGATCGGATACTCGTCTTCTCCAACTTTATATTTAGATACTTCCTTACCGTATACAGACGTCCTCAAGGCGAGAGCGATCTGCACGGTAGATAGATTGAATCTCCTCGCCGCTTCTCGATCTATAGATACTTCGAGCTCGGGTTTGGCAAGGCGTACATCACGCTTGAGCCCTTCTATACCCGCTATCTTATTTCTATTGATGTGGTCCACTATGTTTTGACTGACCTCAGATAGTTCATCCAGATTCTCACCGATTACTTCGAGATTAATCGGTAGACCTACAGGAGGGCCATCAGAATTTTGATCAATAACAAAATTGACTCCTGGTACTTCTTCTATACCATCTCTGATCGCTTCCATAGCTTCAGCTGAGCTCATGCCATCACGATCTTGGTATGAGACAAAAGAAACCGTGATACGAGCTTTATGCGGAGTTAATCCCGGCTCTGGCGGTGAATTTGGATCCGATGTTTCCTCACCGATCTGAGTAAGAACCTCCTCGACGATCTCTTGATATGGTTCTATCGCAGTCTTGACATCTTCCTCTACTTTCTTGACGATCTCATTAGTGGCTTCTATATCCGAGCCTAGGGGTAGATCGACGAATACATTAGCATATATAGGCTCGCCTACAGGAAAGTACTCCACATCAGGCATAAACTTGGTAAATAAAAAGATTGAGCCTATAAAGAGTCCGATAGATCCTAAGAACGTAATGTAGGGCCCTGGACCTCTCAGCACAGTCTGAATAAATCGATCATACTGTCGCTCCAAGAAGGGAAGACCCTTCCCTTGTAGCCATACTGCGCTGGGTCTAAATAAAAAGTGATTGATAACTGAGACAATGGCTATGATACCAAAGAGGTTTCTCACCCACATGATACCGGTGAAGTGTCCTGCTATGGCGATAACAATCATGATAAGCACACCTATGAGCACATTTCTCGTTTTTCTACGCCACTGAGAGTTGTCGAGTGATCCTTGATCAACTTGCATAAGCCTTGAGGCAAATACTGGATTGATCACTAAGGCCACAAATAGTGATGATGATAAGACGGCTATAAGCGTTATCGGGAGATATACCATAAACTGTCCCATGATGCCTGGCCAAAGGGCCAATGGTATGAAGGCCGCAAGAGTAGTTGCAGTAGAGGCCATGATCGGTAGTGCGACCTCGCCAGCACCATATTTAGCGGCTTTCCATCCGGAATATCCCTGCTGCATGTATCGATATACATTCTCAACTACTACGATGGCATTGTCAACGAGTAGACCAAGCGCCAAAATCAGCCCAAAGAGCACTACCATATTAAGTGATGTACCTGTGATATCAAGGAACAAGATGCCCATCAACATACTAAGCGGTATCGAAATCCCTACGAATAGGGCGTTGCGCAGACCGAGGAAAAATAGCAACACTAATACCACCAATATGACGCCTGAGATAATACTATTCTCGAGCGTCGCTACGGATTCCTTAGTAGCTTGAGATTGATCATTGAATATGGCAAGATTGACGTCAGAGGGGAGATTTTGTTTCTCATCCTCTACAAGTTGCTTGACGGTCTCGGCGATATCGATCACGTTTCCTCCTCGACGCTTGATGACGTCGAGGGATATAACAGGCAGACTGTTAGACCGGGCATAACTCGTGCGCTCCTCAAATCCATACTCCACAGATCCAAAATCCTTAAGGTAAATCGGGCGTTGATTTTCAGATTTAACGATTATATTTTGAATCTCACTGACATCCTTGAACTCTCCGAGGATCCGTATAGACCTCCTAAAGTCATTGGCGATTAACTCTCCCGCTGATAGTGATAAGTTTTCATTAGCAATGGCGGCCTCGATATCATTAAATGAAACCTGAAGAGCTTGCATCTTAATCAGGTCGACATTGATCTTGACCTCTCTGTCGAGTGCTCCTTTGAGATCAACCTTGTTGACAGATTTGAGACTTTCTATTTTGTCTTGGACATCTTCTGCGATTGTACGGAGTTCATCCATACCATAGTTTCCTGATACATTGACCGTCATGATCGGAAACTCCGAGAATATAATCTCCTTGATGTCTGGTTCTTGGTCCAGATCATTAGGGAGTTCACCTTTAGCTTTATCAACGGCGTCTTTTACCTTGCTTAGGGCAGCATCTTGATCTTCATCAGCATCAAACTCAACTAAGATCACCGAGAAGTCTTGGATAGAAGTCGAGTTCAGATTTTTAATGCCGCTGATTGTATTGAGTTCTTTCTCAAGTGGGCGAGCAATCAAGGACTCGATATCGGCTGCTGAGTTCCCAAAATATGGTGTGTTGATAAATATCGTGGGAAGGCTCGCCTCGGGATAAGACTCCTTAGGCATAGCAGAATAAGATCGCAGTCCAAAGATGAGTATCATGAAGGCCAAGATGAATATACTGGTGCCATTGTCGACAGCCAGATCCGTCAGCCCAAAATTTCTAAGTTTCTCCTTGATTTGTTCCGTATTCATCAGCGCCTTATTCAAATATGATCAAATCTCCATCCGAAATATTTCGAGCTCCTTTGGATACGATTATGTCTCCAGATTCCAATCCTTCTGTTATGATGATGCCATCTGCACTTGATTCGCTCGTGGTAACATATGTCTTTTCTGCTCTAAACTTGTTGTTCTCCTCCTTAACCGTGTATAGATATTCCTGACCATCGACCTGCTGCAATAGATACACCGATGGGATCACGACTACATCATCTATAGATAATTCTTCCACTTTTATCTCAGCGAGTAAGTTTGGCTTGAGCAGTTTATGATACTTAGCGGGCTTGATATCTACCTTCAAGGTACGATTGGCAGGATCTATAGTTCTACCTAACATCGCTACTCGCCCGTTCATCTCTTGTTCGATACTGGGGAAATTGATGGATACCTGATCGCCACGATCCAACTTAGTGAGAAAGCGTTCTGGTAGATCAGTCTCAACTTTTAGATTGCGTGTGTTCAGTATGGTTAATATCGGCACCCCTGGAGATGCAATTTCGCCAGCCTTTAGTATTTCGCGATCTACCGAGCCAGAGATCGGTGCCGTGACAGTCGATTTAGTCAATTGAAAATCGATGGTCTCGAGCGATTTCTCTAAGCGCTCCTTACTATTCTTAGCTTGGAGGTACTGTACTTCGCTTCCTATATTTTGATCCCACAATCTTTTCTGACGGTCGTGCATATCCACTGCCAGAGAGAGTGCTGTTTCAAGCTCAATTTTCTGTTTAGATAGAGACTCTAAGTCGATGTTGGCAATTACCTGTCCTTTAGAGACATAATCTCCCTCCTTAGCGGTGATATTCAATATCCTGCCAGCGGTTTCGCTGACTACATTGACGATATCATCTGCGACTACTCGGCCTTGTATATCTATATATCTCTTAAAATCTTGCTTGTTGATCAGCAAAGTGTCTACCAGCTTTGCTTTCTCTTGTAACTCTGGGCTCTGAGCGACAATTTTATTTTGTAGTTCGTCTATCTCTTCCTGTAATGCCGATAATTCGTCTTTCTTCTGTTTCAATCGCAATTTCTGCTCTTCGAGGGTGAGTTCTGATGTCGGCTTAACAGTCTGGTCGGCGCACGCTACGCTTAAGAGTAACAGAGTGGTAATCAATATGTATGCTATAATTCTCATGATCTACTTAGTCTAATTGAATGTTTTTAGGATCTGGCCTGTCGCAATATCAAGTTCAGTTTTAGAGGTCAGAAGGTCGTATAATGCATTGATGTAGTTGGCTTGAGCTTGGTAGAGTGATGCTTCGGCTTGGGTGACCTCAACGCTACTTCCTACACCTTCACGATATTTTATCTGAGTTGTGCTATAGATTTTTTCGTTCAGTTCGAGACTTCGCTTCGTTCCTGTGAGTGTTCTCTGAGCGTTGCTCATCTGTGTGCGCGCATTAATGACTTGTAGTCTCATAGCTCTCTCAAATTCTGACAGCTCTATTTCTCGTTGCTCGATCAATATTTTTTTCTGCTGAACTTTTGCCTTAGTTGATCCACCATTGTAAATCGGAATTCTTGCACTCAGTCCTACAGCTCCATTTGGGAGAAAGCCTGTTTCTGATCCATCAAATAGATTATTACGATTGAGATTTTGGCCATAGTTAGCAAATGCCCGCAGGGTGGGTAAGTTACCTTGCTCTATGCGATCGAGATCTGCATTATCTAAATCGATAGCCTTGGACAAAAGTCGATATTCTGGGCGGGCTGCTACATCGATTGTATCTGATAGCTGTGGCTCCAGTGACATGAGGTTAACGACTGTCTCGAGATCTTCTGTTACTTCAATGGGCTTTGACATATCGTAAGCCATCTGATATTTCAATACGGTATAGCTCACCTCGATCAACTCGGACAGTTTTTGCTGTTCCAGCCTCAGGTTCTCCAGCGATAACTCCAAGCGATCTACGTCTAACTGCTCTATGAATCCGTTTTTGTAGATTTCTTTGGCTTCTGCCAGAGATGACGTTATGTTCTGTATGTTTTTATCTATGATGTCAACATTCTTAAGTGCGATCAATACGGCTTGGTAAGACCTGGCTACATTTTGGACAATATCCTGTTCTGTCAGCTGTATTTGGTCTTCGCTTAGCGATATGAAAAGTTTGGCGGCTTTGAGCCCTTTGAGATAGTTGGCATCAAATAAGAAGAACTCAGTACTCAAGCCCAAATTGAGTGAATGAGGTTGCTGAAACGTCACATCAAATGACTCTGGAATAGGAACATCGGCTGGAGTCAGAAGCCCGTTCTCTGTGTTGACCTGCTCTTGGATCAGCACGCTATACACAGATGGAGATATGAAGTCTACAACAGGTGCTGTGGGGAGTTTGTAGAAGTAATTATAATTGACGTTTCCGATTAACTTAGGTACCCCAGATGCAAACACCTCCTTATACTGCCAGGTAGCATCCTCCCCTTCGAGTCGAGAATTTTCGAGGGAGGGATGATGATCGAGTGCATACCTTATAGCGTCTGCCAGAGAAAACCTCTCTTGACCGATCATCTGAATACTCAGAAATAGTGCTATCGTTGCTGATAGTAATTTATACCGCCTCATAATCCTTAGTTCTTGGTATAAGATTTAATTGTTTTAGATGGGTTATCCCCGCTATTGAGAGTATACCATGGAGATGGTACAACAGATGCTGATGCAATGTCTTGTCGATACCTAATTTTTCGTATTTGCGGATATTGCTTATGATCTGATAAGTATGTTGGACATAGAGATCAGACACGATCTCTGGATCTATATTGGCCCTGTACAGTCCCTCAGATATTCCTCTCTTGAGATTGTCTGAGATCCGCTGTTTGATAAATTCAGACTCCCAATCGATGACCTTCTGCCATACGATCCTATAGTACTTCTGCAATTCATAGATCACACCCGTCTGCATGGATCTAAAATTATTCATGAAGTGCTGCGAGATCCTGATCATATCCTCCACAGCATCCGTTGAGGTTTGTTCAAGATGCTTGAGCAGTTGTTCTTCCTGACGCAGATAATCCGATATGCAGCTATCGATCAATTCTTGCTTGCCGTCGAAAAACTTGTACAAGGTCTTCTTAGACATGCCAAGTTGAGTTGCAAGGTCATCCATTGATACGGACTTTACGCCGTAGGTCATGAATTGAGTGATCGCCAGATCTATTATCTGCTTGGATGTTGAATTCTCCACAAAACAAAATTACGCCATAAAAACTTAGGAAACTCCACAGGGTTTAAAAGTTTCTGTTAAATTTTTGTCTCGTAGTTTTCGATCGCTCGACAGTATAAATTAATCTATCTTTCGCCTAATTGTGTGATATGGTCATAGCCGGTTTAATGTCTGGGAGTTCGTTAGATGGATTGGACCTCGCTATCTGTGATTTTAGTGATGGAGACAGTGGGATTCATTGGAGTTTAAAAGCCAGTCTTACCATCCCATTCACAGCTAATCTCACTGAGAAGTTAAAAAGAGTGACAAGCCTCTCAGCTAAGGAGTTGGTTAGTTTAGATCGTGAGTTTGCCACTTATTGCGCTCAGGTTGTTTCTGATTTTGCGAGCGCACAAGACATCTCAATAGACTATATAGCGTCACATGGTCATACGGTCTACCACGAGCCGGAAGAGGGTTATACACTTCAAATCGGCAATGGTGGCATCATTGCTGCTGTCAGTGATATCCCTACCATCTGTGACTTTAGGGTCAATGATATGGCTCTGGGTGGTCAAGGGGCACCAATCGCACCGATCGTTGAACAGCATCTATTTCCTGACGCCACTTATTTTTTAAATCTCGGAGGGATTGCTAACATCAGCATTCATGGATCATCTATCATAGCTTATGATATATGCCCGTGTAATCAAGTATTAAATCGTCTTGCTAGTAAAGAAGGGAAACCATATGATGACAAAGGAATGCTGGCGTCGAGCGGCAAGGTAGATCAAGACCTAATCGATAAACTTAAAAACATAGAGTATATCCAATCGCCACCACCAAAGTCCCTTGACAATACATGGGTGCAGACTATATTTTATCAATATGTTGAGGATGCAGGATTGTCAGCAGTAGATGCACTGGCTACGGTGACGGTATTCGTAGCAGATCAGGTAGTCGAGGCTGTTACCACGTATGGTGCCAACACAACAGAACCTGCTACATTAATGATCACTGGTGGGGGAGCCCATAACGAATTTCTCATCAAGTGCATCGCCGACAGGTTGCCAAGAAACCTCAGCATAATGGATGTGGATCCTGCAATAATCGATGCTAAAGAAGCCATCCTCATGGCCCTGATGGGCTACCTCAGGGTGCAAGAAAGATCGAATACCATCACATCTGTTACTGGCGCGAGTCGTGTGACTTGTGGTGGTGCTATCTATATGGCGATACAGGAAGAATCTCCCAAACAAAAATCAATAGTCAATTGAACATATTAGTAACCACGGATACCCGTTCTCTGGGGGGTAACATCATTAAGAAGCTTACCCGAGAAACCGATCATCAGATCATATTGCTGAACACGGATCTCACTGGTACGGGCACTGTTGATTATTCTGGTTACGATATCGTCCAACATCAATGCGACATTGCTGATCTATTAGGTTTAATAGAACTTAGTAAGGATGTAGATCTCATCATCCATGCAGCCGAATGTAGATCTCCGTTGAAGAAAAATAAACAGAGCTTCTTTGATATAAATCATCAAGGCACAGCGCACATAGTGGATTGTTGCCTGGCGAATGGGGTAAGGCAGCTCATGTATATTAGTCACGTCAGTGCTTTAGGAGGAGATCGTGGCAGGCCCCTTACCGAAGATGATATCTGGATGGATAAGCCGCTTAAGTCGATTTATGGACATAGCAAGTATCTTGGCGAGCAGGAGGTCTGGCGTGGACAGGCAGAAGGCCTGAAGGTCAATATCATTGCCCATAGTACAGTTGTATCCAAGGATCTCAGAGTAAAGAGTAACTCCAGCGAACATACTGAGACTATAGTTAGTGAGCAGGATGTGGTTGATATGGTCAGGGTACTTGTAGATCGTGGCTTAGATGGAGAAAAATATATCTGTTCTGCTCATCGCATCGCTCATGATGAGTTGCGCGAAACGCTCTTGCCACGTGCTGACGACAAAGGCAAGATGAACATCCTATCAGGATGGAGAGAGAAGATAGCTGATATGTTAGGATTAAACTCTGCTTACCAGAGTCCTAACCTTATAAAACCCAAGCCGAATATGGATTACGATAACCAGAAATCGATTGATAACTTAGGTTTTACCTATCGTTCTATCGAAGAAACGATTGACGTGAGATAATCACAGGCTACCACTTAACGGCACATCTGTTGTCATTTTATGTGTTCGATTATCTTTGTGTACTTAATGATCCTGCTATGAACCGATCCCATTATATCATCATCGTTGTCTGCACTTTAGTATGTACTCTTGGATGTATACCGCCATCAGGAGAAGTCAATACGAGTATCGATATCGACTGGTCCAAAGCAGATATCCAACAAATCTTAGATGCCGGGGATGAAAGACGGGAGGATGTCTTACGTACATACCTGGCCGAGCCCAATGCAACGAAACGATATCTGTCCTCACAGGTATATGGCTCAATCTTAGATCATGACGTACATGATGAGCTCAATAATATATTAACCACAGATCCATCAGAGGCTTGCAGACAAAATGCTGCTTTTGCGCTAGGGCAGAGCGCTAAACCTGATATAAGTCGTGATATGCTCGTTGCAGCATTTGCTTATCAGGATTCTGTAGATATTAATAATGAGAGCCGAATGAGGATCTTGGAGGCAGTGGGTAAAGTTGGGGATGAAAAAATGCTTGGTTTTATCGCCGAACAGTCCACTTATCTCAAGACCCATGATTACTTATTACTGGGACAGGCCAAATCATTATATCAATTTGGATTGAGGGGTATGACAGACCCTAAAGGGACTGAAAAGATGCTGGCATTTTTGTTAGATCAAGATATTGCGATTGATGTGCGGGTGATCGCTGCGAACTATTTTTATCGGTTTCGCAATTTAGACTTAACGCTTCTTGATGAGCAGCTATTTCAAGCCTACAAGGAGAGTGAAGATCCGAGGATCAAGATGTGCCTTCTTGCTGCTATAGCCAGTGGAGGTGACCAACAGCTCTTGCAACCCATATTAGCTGAAATCGCCAAAGCGACTGACTATCGAACTAAAGTAAATGGTATCAGAGGGTTGGCAAGTTATCCTTACTACGCATTTCGTGATAGTGTGATCACCTATCTATCGGATGACAACGTACATGTGGCTATCACAACAGCAGAATTAATAAAAAATACGGTTCCATCTAACGGCATCAAGCCAATCATAAGATTATGCCAAGAGGAGCTGAGGCCAGAAGTCAAAGCAAGATTATATGCTGGTGTATTGAGGGCAGCACCTTACTACTTGTCCAATACGAGAAAGAGGGTTGCAGATGAAATCCAAATAGCGATGAGCAAACTGAGTTCGCCCTATCAGATAGCGAGCTATGTGGAAGCCTTGTCTAATGATCCCATAAATTACGAGGTCTTTTACCAGAAGGGAATTAAGTCGAGAGACTTGCCTGTAGTAAGCGCAGCTATCGGAGCCGTCCCTAATATCTTAAAAGCAGATAAATTCAAAAATGTCTACAAGACTACCAGTGCAATAGAAAAAGTCAGGGCAGATATCTTAGGTTATCTGCTCGACATCTATAAGACGGATAACTCTGGTGCGATAGCAATTGCAAGTGTTGTACTGAGAGACGAGGACTTAGGGTTTAAGGATGATATAGTATCACTCGAGCCGCTCCTTGCGGCGTCTCGCAATCTGAAGATCCCTGAGCATCTCGAAACAAAAATTGAGATTGAAAAAACCATTGCCTATCTCAAGGATGAAAGCTATGACGACATCAAAGTCGATTATAACAACCCGATAGACTGGACTGCTATCGAGGGACTTACTGACTCATCCGTTGTCTACATATTGACAGATCGGGGTAATATTGAACTGAGGTTGTATCCTAATAAAGCTCCCGGGACAACATCAAATTTTGTCAAGCTTATTGATTTGGATTTTTATGATGGCAAGGTCTTTCATCGAGTCGTGCCTAACTTTGTGATACAGACGGGCTGTCCTCGAGGCGATGGCTATGGCAGTTTAGATTATACTATTAGATCAGAATTTAGCACCATATCATATGATCAAGGAGGATATATCGGTATGGCTTCTGCAGGACCAGATACGGAGTCTACTCAATGGTTTATTACTCACTCGCCAGCTCCCCATTTAGATGGGCGATACACCATATTTGGCAAAGTGGTAGCAGGGATGGATGTAGTGCACAAGATCCAGCAAGGAGATAAGATTACGGACATCAGGATCATAAAATAACCATCAATTAAGCATCAGACTTCTTTTTTATTTAACGTTTGTTTATCTTTTTGACCCCAACATTTAAACAATTTGGCGGAATCTTATATTTACATTTGTATAGTTTTTACTAAATAATGGAATTACAGAGCGCGAAAGAGAAGTTTATTCAAGAGTGGGGAGTCCTATGTAGTAATTGGGGAGTGAATAAAACGATGGGTCATATACATGCGCTAATGCTTGTCTCTTGTAGAAACCTTTGTGCTGATGACATTATGGCGCAGCTCCAGATATCGAGAGGAAATGCCAACATGAATCTTAGGGCTTTAGTTGAATGGCGCCTAATTGAAAAGAGGCACATACCGGGAGACAGAAAAGATTATTACGAAGCCCAGAAAGATCTCAATGAGGTCTTCAAGATTGTAATAGAAAATCGGAAGAAAAAAGAATTTGACCCACTAAGTAAGTTGGTAGATGACTTAAAAGAGGTTCAACCATTGTGTCCTGATTCAAATGAATTCTGTACCGTAATCAACAAAATAGGAATCTACACAGATAAGGTCGATCGGGCGTTCAACGTAATCTCCAGTTCTAAAATGGACTGGTTCTCTAATATTGCATTCCGTGATTAAAAGGCTTTCCGCTGATCTAATCGTCTCGTGCGATGGACAGGAGTGGGTGGATCATCATATCCTTATGGATGGTAGCCGTATAGAAGGTGTATACCCCAACTCTTCAGAAAATGATATACAAAAATTTTCAGGGGTAATATGCCCTGGATTTGTCAATGCGCATTGCCATTTAGAGTTATCGCACTTACTGGGAGCTATTGATACTGGCACAGGTTTAATAGATTTCATTAAGAATGTCGTTACGCTACGAGAGTTCCCTGAAGAACTGGTCTCGCAGGCTATTAAGAATGCCGATCAACAGATGATTGACAATGGGATAGTCGCCGTAGGTGATATCTCCAATAAGCTGGATACTTTTTCGATTAAGGAATCTTCACCTATAAGTTATTACACATTCGTTGAGATGTTTGATTTTCTACAGGAGGATCAGGCAGCTGCAAACTTTGAGCAATATCACGAAGTCTACCTGGGGCAATCTCGTAAAGGACATAATCGAGTGAGTTGTGTCCCTCATGCGCCATATTCGGTAAGTAAGAGTTTGTATGGTATGATTAACAAGGTCAATGATAACAATGCTGTAGTCAGCATACACAATCAGGAGCTTGCCGCAGAAAATGAATTGTTCAAAAGTAAATCGGGTGGATTTATTGATTTCTACAAAAACTTTGGGATACCCTTGGATCAATTTCGTAAGACGGGTCAGCGATCCATAGACTATGCCATGAGTCATATGAACCCAGCTAACCATACGCTGATGGTCCATAACACTCAGACAGACGCGATCGACTTAACTCGAGCCACACAATGGTCCGACAACGTATACTGGGTCACCTGTCCCAATGCCAATCTATATATCGAAAACAGCTTACCTCGCTATCAGACATTCATTGAGGCTGGAGTCAATATGTGTGTAGGTACAGATAGTCTGAGCAGTAACTGGCGGTTGAGCATCTTAGAAGAAATCAAGACGATTAAGAAATATCAATCTAAAGTTGCGGATCGGGAGCTATTAAAATGGGCCACCTACAATGGGGCAAAAGCCTTGAAGTATGATGATCGACTGGGGTCTATTGCTCGGGATAAATCACCTGGGATAAACCTCATAGATGTGGATGTTATATCCAATAATTTTGATCTTCAAGGTGCACGCTCTATCAGGCGTTTAGATCTCTAAGTCTCCGCTGCAACTCTGCTTTCTCTTTCGAATAATCAAGTTCTATAGTCTGCTCATATTGCTCGCACTTATCTAAGAGATCTGCAAGAAACTTATGATATTGCTCTGAGTTAGGATTAAAGGGCTTGTGCTTCAGACCACTTCTGATTTTACGTATCTCCAGTAGTGTCTGTGACAGATGAGCATCAAAATATCGCTGCTGAAAGAGATCATAGATATACTCTAAAGCGATCTCATTGGGATGGATCAGGTCTTTCTGGTAGTATCTATAATCTCTGAGGTCGTCAACCATGATTTCATAAGAAGGAAAGTAATCGATCCTATCTATCTCTGATGCCATATAATGGCAAGCCGTGATTAATCGTGCTTTACTCAGGCTATTAGTAATCAGATTGTCGCGTACATGCCTCACTGGGCTCACTGTGAGAATAACTTTCACTGTACTATTCAGATTGAATAATGATGTCAGACATGCAGTGAGTGCCTCTTTAATCTGATGTATGCTTAGCATATTTCGTTCAAAAAGCGATGATGCTTGCTTGTGACAATTTGTAACTATGCAGTCGTAAGTAGTGTGTCTGAATATTGAAGCTGTCCCGAGTGTGATTATTAACACATTTCCATTAACGAGTTGACTGCGCAATGCGTTATTGTATTGTTCGTAGCGATTTTGAAGACCTGTAACACTTGAGGCCTTAAAATCGGAATGATAATGGTAGTGAACACTCATGGCGTCTCTACTGATGAATAAGGATTTGTCAAGTTTAAGATTGTTGAGGGTAGCGTTGAGGAGTTGACTTATACTGACTGGATTATATAAAGTGCCAAAAGGATTGTGATAAACATTAAATTTGTCATTGCTCAGGGCAGTGTGCATATTTTGAGCGAAGCAAGACCCAATGGTAACTATTGAAGACTTTAAATCTATTTTGTCAGGTGATTGCTCAATTTTCAATTTTGTTCTAACGTCCATACAGGGTTGACTTATTATTGGTATATATTCACCTAATAATAATGATTTCAGTGAGTCGTTAGATTGAGTGGGTCACGTTTTCGTAGTTTAAATACACTGATTTTGATTTTAAACAGGTTCTATACTTTATTGAAGACTTTGATAGTCGTTGTACTATTGATCACGTCTTTAGGTCTTACTGAAGAACTTAGGTCTCAGGATATACATTTTTCTCAGTTCTACCATTCACCGCTAAATCTCAATCCGGCCTTAACGGGTATCATGAATGCGGAGCAGCGAGTCACGGTACATTATCGTAATCAGTGGGCGGCTATTGCTGGATCGAGTGCTTACAATACATTCTCTGGATCATACGACAAACGTGTAGAAGTAGGAACAACAGACTTCATAGGTATCGGAGGTACATTATATAATGATGTTGCCGGTGATTCAAACTTTGGAACCACACAAGCCCGAGTATCATTTGCCTATACCCGCAAGATCGCAGGTAGCTGGGGTAAGCAAGTCAGAAAAAATCTGCGCAAGTCAGGTATTTATCTTTCTATCGGTGCTGACGCAGGTATAACGCAGAGGAGATTGACGCCAGGCGACTTGAGATGGCCGTCACAAGTGACTAATGGTCAGTTTGATCCCTCAGCAGGATTTAATGAAATCATACCCAACGGCAGTTTCTTATATCCAGATATCAATGGAGGTATTGTAATCTATGGATTAGATCAAGATGAAAATAGTTTTTACATCGGAGCGGCACTACACCACTTAAATCAAGCGAACATCAGCTTCTTAAACAGACAAGAAAGTTTGTTTTCGAGATTGACGATACACGCTGGCGGTGAGTATAGGCTCAATAGAATCATATCATTAGTTCCTAACATCGTCTATATTTCTCAAGGGCCACATCTTGAGATTCTCCCGGGCTCTGCAGTGAGATTTAATACAGGAGAGTACGAAGGGGTAAAAGATTTCTTTGAGTTGGGCTTGTGGGGCCGTATCGTAAAGAATGCTTCTCCTAATGGAGGGACATCCACGTCTATTGGCAATGATGCATTGGTAATTTATTCTAAGTTTTCTTTTAGTAATTACAGCATCGGATTTAGCTATGATTTCAATACCTCAAGCTTAAGTCAAGCAGCTACAGCCAATGGTGCTTTTGAACTGTCTTTGACCTATTTATTATTCGATCCTAATTTCAAAGGTTACTTAAGTCCAAGATTTTAAGAAATAATTACTGGTAAACGTAGGGTAGTTTACAAAAAAGAATGTCATTATAATCGACAGGCTATACTAAAAAACCCTATCATGATCCAAAAGACTACACTAATTTCGATTGTAATGTTACTTTGCTCATTCGGCATGAATGGACAAGACATTCACTTTTCACAATTTTATTCATCCCCGCTCAATCTTAATCCGGCCATGACTGGCTTGATTAATGCTGGACAGCGAGTGGTGATTAATTATCGCAACCAATGGGCAGGAGCTGTAGGCTCAGCCGCTTTCAACACTTATTCTGCATCATATGATAGGAGACTCTCAGTGGGTCAAGAGGATTATGTCGGAGTAGGAGGCACGTTATGGAGTGATGTTGCCGGAGAGACGAGCTTTGGCTCGACTCAAGCAAGATTATCATTTTCATTTAGCAAGAAGATTGCTGGCAATAGAAGACAGTCGCACTATATATCTTTTGGTGCCGATGCAGGCATCACTCAACGCAGAGTAAGAACTGGTGACTTCAGATGGTTGACACAAGTAAATGGCAATGCAGAGTTCGACCCAAGTCAAGGAGCTGCCGAAGCTATTCCCAATACTAATATCACATACCCAGATGTATCCGGAGGATTGATGTGGTTCAGTAACTTAGGCGATCGCAAAAATATATTTGGAGGTGTTGCACTACATCACCTTAATCAGCCTAATGTATCTTTCCTCAACACAGAGGAACTATTATTCTCAAGACTTACAGCTCATCTTGGTGGCGAGTATCCAGTAAATAGAAAGATCAGTGTTAAACCAAACTTCATTTATTTGAAGCAAGGTCCTCATACAGAATTGAATGGTGGGGCCAGTGTAAGATTTAAAACAGGATCTTTAAACTCCACATTTGGCACTGATTTCGGACAGTTTTTCGAGATTGGTGCTTGGTATAGAGTCGGCACAGAGATCACTGGAGGAGTACACTCAGATGCTGTGATCGTTGCAGCAAGACTTGATTACGATGTATATGGTATCGGTCTGAGCTATGATTACAACGTATCTGGATTGAGTGCTTCATCGCCAGGTAATGGATCTTTTGAGCTATCACTCAGTTACTTGTTTGGCAAAGTGAATAGCGGCGTATTCTGCCCAGTATTCTAAAGAACACATTAGGATATAAATTATATCAAATATTGGTGTAAATACTTAGTTGATGTCCTGAGTATTAGCTTATCTTTTGATTTGGAAGAACCTATGTTTAAGGGTTAATCCGCTCAAGACAAGTTAACTATGTTTGGTAATAGCTCAAAGAAAGAAAATAGCAATATGGCATCTGCATCTACTGATAGCTCTGGACAAGGAGGTATCAACAGTTTAGGTCAAGGCACAAAGCTCGTCGGCGATCTAAATGCTCAGAATGATATGAGAATTGATGGCACATTAGAAGGCAACTTAAGTTGTGCAGGAAAGTTAATACTCGGCCCCAAGGGTATGATCAAAGGTCAGATCGATTGTCAGAATGCAGTAATCGAAGGAAGTATAGAAGGGACCATTAGAGTAAAAGAACTACTTCAAGTAAAAGAATCAGCTAAGATTGCTGGAGAAATCGATACCGCTAAATTGATGGTACAGCCCGGTGCAATCTTTAACGTCAAGTGTAATATGGGCGGCCAGAAGATCGTCCCAGCTAATACGAAAAAATCAGTATAGCCATAACCAGCACAATTGCCATGGCTAAACCCTCACAGGAGTATCTTAAGTATATAGGACTGGTATCCCAGATGTTCGTTTTACTCCTGGTAGGATGGTTTTTAGGAGGTTATATAGATGGACTGATAGGTTCGCCGCAACCCTACGTAGCGATTTCCTTAATGATTCTTTTTCTTTTTGCGATATTTTATAAGTTGATCAAGGATTTATACTAATAGACAATGAGTGTAAAAGACCTTGCAATTCATATGTCTCTGATCTCTGCGGTACTACTCGGATTGAGTTTTGTATTTATTAGCGATTCACCTGACCACTTACATCTATTAACGTCGATATCAGTTGCGCTCTATGTTATCTTTTGTGTTGGGATTTTTTTTGCCGCACAGCGCATATCTAATAGTACTACGAACTACTCGTTTTTTGGGTTGGTGTCCGCCTCATTCTTGATTAAATTAATGATGTCGCTGGGTTTTTTAGTGGGCTGGGCCCATTACTATAAGCCGAGCAACAACCACCATATCCTTTTGTACTTGATGGTTTATGCCATCTACACCATATATGAGGTGTATTTCCTGACCATACTGGCTAAGAAGACCAAATTCTAACACACATCAGCAAGGCTACTTATCCTCAGCGCTATCGTTCAAGTAGTTGGCCTCAAAGAATACACGGTACGCATTAGCCGACTTACTGGTGATGATCTCACGGTAGTTGAGTTGGTTTACAGCATATAGATCATAGGAGTATTCAGACCCATCAAATATAGTTTCTGAGTCTGCATTGAACTGATGGTAGTATTCCATGGCCTGCTCTGCGTTGCTAAATCTCCTAAGTAATACCAAGTGAGTCTTGTTTTCTTGATTAAGAAACAAGCTCGTAGATCGGATTCTTAATTGAGCAAATGTCTCAGCATTGTATTTATTAAGCTCCGTCTTAAAGTCATTCACCAGGTTGCCATCACCTCCATAGAGTAAGAATATAACGTAGTGTAGCTTATCTTTTTCGACCTTATACTTAGATACATCCTGGTCCGCCGACTGCTCACCAAAAGCTTCTTGGTCTCCTCTTAAGAAACGCATCATTTCTCGAGCGTAGGTTTGTTCATCTGTATTATTATGCTTGAGGATTACTCCTCTTAGTGCGTTGATATATTCATTTTGACCATCGATGTTACCGATAGCCATAGCACGTAAGAGATCAAACTTAGCAGCTAACTTATGCTCTTGGCCAAAGTCCTTTCTGCCTTGCTCAAGTCTATCGAACACTAACTGAAAATTGCCAGCCTCAAATTCTTCATAGGTATTTTCGTAGTACAGCTCAATTTTCTTTTCATCAGTCAACAAGGCTTTCTCGTTGCTTGGATCTGTGAGAAATATTGCAAAAGGCGAATTAGGAAATTCACCGATCAGCTTTCTTTTATAGATATCTGCTTTATTCTGATCGTTGAGATCCACATGGTTGAGATGTAGATAGTAGTACGCCTCTACTCGATGCTCCGTATCAGGATATCGCTCTAAGAGCTCTGTGAGGGTCTCATTAGACTTAGAATAGTTTTCTATATAAGTTCTAAAACCCGTGCCCAGTTCAAACAAGGCCTGTTCTATCTGTGCATTAGCCTTTGCTTGAGATGCCTCATCCGTAGGAATATCTCTAATGATTTTATTGATTTCTTCGGTATAATCGACTTCCTCTTCTACTACAACAACATCAAGCTCTTCATCTATTTCAGAGGAGCTTTTGTTAGATCGGCGCCAGTTGTCTTCGAGTGGTCGAGAGCCCCAACGTTTGTTGAAGTCTTGACGACCCTTGAGTACAGTAGAGGGATTATAAGCGAAGAATCGGCTATTACCGGAAGATACAGAGGTCGTAATTGATATCTGATTGCCTTCTTCGGCTTGTTTTTCTTGCTGTTCTTTCAATTTTTTAGCTTCCTCCAGCGCATAAGCTTCTAATTGTCTCGGACTTAGATTACCCAGTCTTAAGAGACTATCCTTGAACTCTATGATGCGGATGTTACTAGCGATACTCTTAAGATTGGTAGCGTATCTCTCGACAGTTGGGTACCGCTCATCGGCTTTAGGCATGATAGTCAAGGTGCTATCAAAATAGTTTTTAGCGTTGACATACTCTTCACGTGACAAGTAGAGCGTGGCAAGCCTATTATATATTTCTGTTTTGTTAGTGCCGCTACTATTGGCAAGTGCTTCATTGAATTTTTCAAAAGCTTCAGATGTGCGTCCATCAGCTAAGAGTATCTCGGCTTGAGTAAAGTATATAGAGCCTAAGTACGGCTCGTTTTTACTTTCGTTGGATAATCTTTTGAGTTTTTTGATGGCTGCGTCACTGGTGGTTGTTCCTGCGGCCCATCCATTGCGTAACTGATTCATCTCTGCATGTAGCTCCATCTCAAATGAAGGCTTGTAGTCGTCTACTGCTGAAAATGCCTCACTCGCCTGTGCAGCATTGCCTTTAATCTGATGAATCTGTCCTTTGATAAAGGTTAAGCGAGCTCTTAATTCTTTGTTTTTATTAGCCTCAATTGCCACGTCGAGACTCTTTAAGGCCTCGTTGTAGTCTTTCATTTTGATATGCATGTCTGCTCTTACGATATGTGACTCAGCCAAGATTTCTTTTGTGGCAAAACCATCTTCTACTATCTTATCTAAATAGTATTTCGCATCAAGCCATTTGTCTCTTTTGATATATGACTTGGAGAGCCACATCATGCCTTCGTAGTAGGCAGGTCCATGCTTAAGGAATCCTGCATCAAAAGGATTTTCGGTAAGCTTCTTCTTATTCTTCTTCTCTTCCTCGATTGATTTTAAGTAAGCTTCATCCTCATCAAGTTCGGTTGGAGCCGCTTCGAGAGATACATCGTTCGAAGCGATACCTTCGATTTTATCGGTGATGCCTGTTGCTTTTTCTTTAGCGTCTTCTATGACTTCTCGAGCTTTACGCTTTCTTGATCCATTTTTCTCTCGATCCTTCTTGGCTTTCTTACGAGCTTTTTTCTCTTCCTCTCGGGCCTTCTCCGCTTCCTTTCGGGCTTGATCTCGTTCTTTTTGTTGAAC
>CAYPWL010000024.1:0-57381 GCA_964414425.1 uncultured Saprospiraceae bacterium | reverse complement strand
GCGTAGGACAGAAGGAATTAGAGAGAGGCGTATTTGCGATGTTTGCGGCTAATGGAGATCAGCAGTCAGCATTAGAGGATGCGATCGATATTAACTCTAATGACTTACGTGTATGGTTAATGGATGATGGACTTAACAGTAGTTACTTCCTGACAGACTTTGACTTAAGCGGTGACGTCAATGTTCAGGATAAGGGATTATTCTTAGAGAATAACGGTCTCTTCTCCGAAGTAGAAAGAGAGTAGAGTTAGAAACTCTAAATAGATATAAAGGCCATCTGATTGACTTCAGGTGGCCTTTTTCTTTTTAGTGCGTGTTAATGTTGGTCGGACTAGTGAGTATTTAGCGTATGGTAAGTTGATGTAGTTCTTGCTCTGACTCTCGATTCTTTATATAATGATTTGATTATCAATACATAAGACTTGAGTAAACGACTTTTGGATGTTCCTTTTTATTGGAATAAGTGAAGGTGGAGAGGTCGATTTATAGCTTTATAATATGAGTGCCATATCAATTTAGCTAAACAGGTCCTATATGGACGATCACTTATGAGAAGTGTGTGCTAATAGAACTTAAGGCATACTGGAGTCCTTACATCAATTATATGATCAGTGCTGATTAAGGAGCCATCTTGTTTTATCCTATAGGTTACGATGTTGTCACTCTCTTGATTGGCGACCAGGAGATATTGACCATCGGGACTGATTGTGAAATCTCTTGGTATTAATCCCTGTGATGGGTAGGTGTCAATCAATTCAAGTTGACCGGGCTTTATGACTTTAAATGCAGAGATACTTTGCTCAGGATCACCATTGATGCCACGATTAGCCGCATAGAGATACTTTCTGGTAGGATGCATGTGTATCGCAGAGCAATTGACATTTGGGTTGACTATGCCCTCTTTTAATGTCGATATAGACCCAAGCTTACTCATAGGTGTAGAGGCATCTATCCATTGAAGAGATTCTATACTATGATTCAGTTCATTGAGGACATAGACAATACGATGAGTATGATCTTTCTCCATATGCCTTGGACCTGCTTTAGCTGTGATGTTGGTTCTGGTTAATTCTTTTAACCCGCCATCATTAAGCCTATAGTGGATGATCACGTCAAGACCTAAGTCCGTAACTAATATAGTCTCACCGTCAGGTGCATATACGGACATATGAGGATGTGGTGCCTCTTGTCGAGGAGGGCCTTGTGTGTCCCCCTCTACTGTAACTGCGCCACTGAGTTTTGGCTCATTCATGAGATGAACCAATGACACTTTACTCAGGTAGTTGCTGATAATGGCGTATTCGCCGTTGTCTGAGATATTTACATGACAGGGAGCATCTCCATCTACCATAACGACCTGTTGCTTTTTGCTCTTAAGATCTATGATGTGCAATTTCCCGATTGGGTTAGTCGTGCCATTAGCCACTTCACTTACGGCATAGACTTTTTGATTTTTTACTTGAATATAGGAAGGGTTCACTACGCCATATATGGTATCCTGTATCGTAATCTGACCAGTCTGGGTATTGAGGCGACCTAAGTATATACCTTGAGCATCTCCAGATACATGGCCTTCCATTCGAGTGTATGTGCCTACGGCAATATTCTCATGTGTGACTTGAGGCTCAGTGTCGCAAGACATAAGTGCTAATAAAGCGAGTAGCATAGGGTTTTTATTTCTCATGATGACGATTAGATTATTGCACGTAAAGTAATAAGAAGATCTACGCTAACTTTTATTTAGAGATCAGCTTTTCTGAGTATAGCTATAAATCCTTGCGGTAGGGTATAGAGGATTGTGCTCCAAGCTTGCCTACAGAGTATGCTGCAGCCTGATTAGCAAATCTTACAGCATCGGGTACTTTATATCCTTCGGAGAGCGCAACAATTAATGCACCATTAAATGTATCACCAGCTGCCGTGGTGTCTACCACATCTACCTTGTCAGTAGCGATATTTCCACGATAATTTGGATCGCTCAAGTATGCACCCCTATCACCTAAGGTGATGATCACCGTCTCTACACCACGCTCATGTAGCTGCGAGCAGGCATCTTGTAAACTGTTGTCATCATCAAGCTTGATTCCTGTCAAGTGATAGGCCTCGATGGCATTAGGAGTTATGATATCAACATGTGATAGTAATTCGTCGGATAGCTCCAGTGCGGGAGCAGGATTTAAGATTAATGGAACCTTATGTTGCTTGCAGATTACCCCGATTACTTCAATAGCCTTGAGTGGGGTCTCCAGTTGTGTGAGTACATAAGAGCTGTCTTGTATAGCACTTGCAGACTCTTTAACCAAGGTTCCATCTAAATTTTGATTTGCACCAAGGGCAACAGAAATAGAATTCTCTCCATGACTGTCGACTAATATGAGCGCCGTTCCTGATGGTTCAATAGGATCAGTAGTAATATATGAAGTATCTATCCCAGACTGGCGATAGTGAGCGATAGCCTCCCTACCAAACACATCGTTACCCACTCGACAAACGAAAGTTACGTCACCGGCAAGTCGAGCGACTGCGACTGCCTGATTAGCGCCCTTTCCACCATGATGCCTGCTGAATCGATTGCCTATTACCGTCTCTCCTGGTGCTGGCAATCGATCTGATTGGATGACCATGTCAGTGTTGCTACTTCCGATCACTGTTATTTTATTCTTCATGATATATTGAGGTGCTGGCTATATGCGCTTGTATGAGCGATATGGAGCCATATCGATTTTGATGTATGCCTAAACAACGTTGGAGTTAAATTTAGAATAAGTTGTTCAGAGAACAATAATCCTATATGGCCAAGTACGAATAAAAAAGATATTTGGTTAATAATCCTTATCTCAAATTAAAAATCAGTACTATTTTACTCTCATCAAATAATCGATCGTGATGAATACAGAGTACAAGACTATTATCGGACATTTCTATCATTGGGAAGCTACCACACCTGATAAGGTGTTTCTGAGACAGTCGAAGGGAGACACTTGGAAAACTATCACCTATAAAGAAGCTGGTCAGCAAGCTCGCCGGATAGCAACGGCTCTATCCGCCAAAGGCCTGAAAAAGGGAGATCATATAGGCATCCTATCCAAAAATTGTTATCACTGGATACTGGCAGACTTAGCCATTATGATGGGCGGCTATGTATCTGTGCCATATTATGCAAGCCTCCCTAAAAAGCAGTTAGCCGAAGTGGTTAAGTTGAGTGATGTGAAGCTCATATTCGTCGGTAAGTTAGATAGTTGGGGAGGTAAGGGGGAAGCCATACCCGATGATGTGGGAGTAATTAAGTTTCCACATTATGCCGACAATGCCGAGATTACGATGGGCGATGAGTGGGACTCACTTCTTAAAGCACATGATCCCGTCACCGAAAATTATATCCCTGATGGGGATGACCTCTGGACGATCAAGTTTACCTCAGGAACTACCGGGACACCCAAGGGAGTCATGCATGTCCATAAGACTCCAGGACTGATAATGGCCAATGAATTTAAAACGGGCTGGCTCGGTATGGATAGAATCAAGGACTTAAAGAGTTTTTCATACTTGCCACTCAACCATGTCGGGGAGCGTATAGGTGTAGAGCTGCCCTGTATCACAATGGGAGGCTCAATTTCTTTCGCTGAAAATCTGGACACCTTTGCCAAAAATCTTCAGGATACGCAGCCTAACTTGTTCTTCGCCGTGCCCAGGATCTGGACTAAATTCTATTTAGGAGTATTAGCTAAGATGCCACAGAAGAAGCTGGATAGATTACTCAAAATACCTATAGTGTCAGGTATCATCAAGAAGAAGCTTCGTACAGCCTTAGGCATGCGTGACATAAAGATTGCTGCTACAGGCGCTGCTATTACACCAGCATTTATCAAAGACTTTTACAAAAAACTGGATATCCACTTAGTAGAAGCATACGGGATGACCGAGGTCTGCGGTTCTATGACTAACAGTCCTGACCCTAAATCACCACAAGATTCTGTGGGCAAGGCGATTCCATATGGAGAGGTGAAGATCGATCCTGACACGGATGAAATATTGATGAAGACGCCATATATGATGACGGGGTATTATAAGAATCCTGAAAAGACTAATGAAGTACTCATAGATGGTTGGATGCATAGTGGTGATCGTGGGACTATCGATGCCGATGGATATGTAAAAGTCATCGGACGTGTCAAGGATGCATTCAAAACGTCTAAGGGAAGTTATGTGACACCTAACCCTATGGAAGAGGTTATCATGAAAAATGATTTTGTTGAGCAAGTGTGTGTGGCGGGCTTAGGTATACCTCAACCTATTGCTCTCCTCAACCTGTCGGAGATCGGCCAGAAAACATCCAAAGACCAAGTGATAAAATCGATACAAGCCAGTGTAATCGCAGCCAATCAGGATCGCGCTAAATATGAACACATTTCGACAGCCATAATTGATACTAATTCTTGGTCGGTCGATAATGATATCCTTACCCCTACACTTAAGGTGAAGCGTGGTAAGATTGATGATATGTACGGTCAGCAATACTTAAGCTGGCACGAGGCACCAGATCAAGTGATCTGGTCTTAGTAAATGGTCCAGTCTTGGTCTTCGACTAATTTAGTCGCAAACTCCTGGCGTCCTGCGAGTGTTCTATGTACTGGGCACTTACTTGCTATTTGTAGAAGCCTGCGCTTTTGTTCTTCGTCTAAGTCCCCTACGAGTTCCAAGACTTTTTCGAAGCGATCTATGCGCCCGCTCTTCTTATCCACATCTTGCATGTCATCTTGATGGATGTTCGTCTTGGCATGAGAGAGATGTACTTTTACTTCTTGTAGGTCCCACCCTTTGCGCCTTGCATACATCTGCAGCGTCATGGCAGTACAAGCGCCTAGGCTACTATTGAGTAACTCATAAGGTGATGGGCCAAAGTTGTGCCCGCCTATAGAGTCAGGTTCATCTGCAATCATACTATGACTTCCTGCTAAGATATCTGTCGTATAGATGTCTTCGTCTTCTAATCTAACAACGACATCCTTATCTGTTTTCAACTGCAACTCTTCTGGGAACTTGACATATCTACGTACCCATGAGGAGATCACTGTTCCTGCATACTTAGCATCATCCTTATGAGTGAGCATATGATCTGCACCGTCAAGAGTGACAAAGCTTTTAGGATGCTTAGCCAGAGAGTATATGTTAGCAGCATTGTCTATACCGACGACCATATCTTGTGGAGAGTGCATAACGAGCAGGCCTTTGCCAAGGTTTTTGATAATATCAGTGTGGTTCTGGCTGCGTAGATCATCTAAGAACTGTTTTTTGATGGTAAACTCTCTACCACCTACATTCACAATCGCACATCCGTTTTTCTCGATGGTTTCTATATTGTCACTGAGTAAATGGGTAACGTGCTCTGGATATGACGGAGATCCTATCGTTACCACGGCACTTATGCTATCTATCTTTTGTGAGGCGAATAATGCTGCTGCACCACCTAAGGAATGCCCTATGATAATAGAAGGGCTCTCGTAATGCTCAGCCAGATAAGCGGCAGCTGACTCGAGATCACTAATATTAGAAGTGAAGTTAGTCTCTGAAAAATTCCCTTCGCTTTCTCCCAGACCAGTGAAATCAAATCTCATAACTCCTATACCATGCTGTGTCAGTTCTCGACTGATGTGTCGTGCAGAGGTAAGATTCTTATTGCCTGTAAACACATGAGCAAATAGCGCAAATGGAAACGGTGACCTACTTAACGGCAAATCAATTTTAGCTGATAATTTGACACCGTCGCTATTGAGAAATTGGACTTTTTTAGATGGCATAGTATTAAATAATTGTTTAATTATAATTTATAACCGCAAGCTTCGCATTTTGTGCGTGAAATGCGATCATAAATTCAAAAACATGGCAAAAGATAAATTTAAAACCTCTGTTGGTTGGGATGTATTTCAATCCATGGGTAATCCTGAAAACCCTGATATCCCCACAGAGGATGAAGGCCAGACTGAAAAACCAAAAGCTCTTGATGATGTATTGAGAGTATACTTAGAGCGAAAGGGTAGAGGAGGCAAGGTGGTCAGTGTCATCAAGGGATTGACGCTTTCTGAAGGCGCTATGAGTGATATGTGCAAACTGCTCAAGTCCAAATGTGGTGTGGGGGGCTATATCAAGAACGAGGAAATCATCATCCAAGGGGATCAACGAATTCGCCTCATTAAGGAATTGGGTTCGTTGGGATATCATAACATAAAAAATGCTGGCTCTTAGCAGAGCTAATTGTCTTAATCGTATCAGTAGTTTAAAGAAATTAATATTATTACAGACTCAAGACAGAATTAGATATGATTGCAGCGGTTATAATTTGTTTCATCCTCGGATATTTGATAATTGTATTCGAACATCCACTTCATTTAGACAAGACGGTACCTGCCCTAATTATGGGTGCGCTTTGTTGGGCACTTATCTCTGTGGGACATCTGGACATCATAGATCACCACGGTCATGGGATGGATCACGGAGAGGGCGACTATTACGATTTCTTAGGAGGAGTTCTACTGCATCATATAGGTAAAACCGCTGAAATATTGGTCTTTTTGATCGGAGCGATGACTATTGTTGAGCTGATAGACCTTCACAAGGGATTTTCCGTGATCACCAATAAGATCACAACTAATAGCAAGAAGAAGATGCTTTGGCTGATCTGTATATTGGCTTTCTTCTTATCTGCCACCTTGGATAATCTGGCTTCGACGATCGTATTGGTTTCACTCTTAAGACGACTTGTACCTGATAAAACTGAGCGACTTTGGTTTGTTTGTTTGGGTGTAATCGCTGCTAATGCTGGTGGCGCATGGTCGCCTATTGGTGATGTTACCACTACGATGCTTTGGATCGGCGATAGAGTTTCGACGGGAGGACTTATTACACACCTCGTAGTACCTTCTTTAGTATGTTTTGCAGTGCCTACCTTTATTGCGTCATTAACGAAGCCTTTTCAAGGATCATTGCAGTTAGCCAAGGTAGATTCTGACAAAGAAGAAAAGGAAAGAGATGTATTAAGTAGTCAGACGATGTTATTTGTAGGCATCGCTGGTCTCATATCGGTTCCGATATTTAAGAGTATCACACACATGCCGCCATATCTGGGTATGATGTTAGCGCTGGGTATTGTATGGTTAGTGTCAGAGTACATACATCCAGAGGAGGATTTTGAAGAAGAACGCAAGCATCTATATTCTGCTCATACGGCTTTGTCTCGTATTGAGATGTCCAGTATTCTTTTCTTTTTAGGGATTCTGATGGCGGTAGGGTCATTAGAGTCCTTAGGAGTTCTCAATAATCTTGCAGCTTGGTTAGATGCTTCTATACCATCCCAAGATATTGTAATTATGCTCTTAGGCGTGTTCTCAGCGATTATAGACAATGTTCCATTAGTTGCCGCTTCTATGGGTATGTACACCGAAGCCATTGATACCAAGTTGTGGCACTTCATTGCCTATTCTGCTGGTACTGGAGGTAGTATGCTTATCATAGGTTCTGCTGCGGGAGTAGCTGCTATGGGTATGGAGCGTATTGACTTCATCTGGTACCTGAAGAATATTACTTGGCTTGCCGCGCTCGGATTCTTAGCTGGAGCTGGAGTGTTCTTAGTGATGTATAGCGCTTTCTTTTAGGCTATTACACTTTTAGTACCTCGGGTTTACCCCGGGGTCTGATATATATTGATTTGCTGGAGCCCCTTCATTTATTAACACATATAAATATCGAGTAAGTGATCAGTACCGTAATATCTGTATGCGCATATGGTCGTATCATAGACATACACGTATAAATAATAATCTTATTTGATATTTCTCTTTTTATAAACTACTGATCTACAACTTGTTAAAGTTCTTAAAGATTCATCATTTAAATAATATAGGGTATACCTTGAGAATTTACTCCTCCTACTTGATAATCTTTATACTATTGCTCTGTAAACAAAATCCAAAGTCTTACGATATGACTAAATTTCCCATTTACATTATTATCACATTTCTGTGTTTATCCCTCACTTCTGCATTCGGTAACGGAGACGTCGGAAGTGCTAAACTTACCTATGATTTTGACAATTGTCAGGCGTTAATAGGAGCAGAACAGCATATAGACTATTCTGAGTTTACGGCGGTTGCCGACTCAGATGCTGAGTGTAATATTTTATCGTCGAGTGGTTCTCTTTTTAGAGTTAATCCTGGGGTTAATAATCACTCTTGTACACCGGGATTCACCGGTACGGCTATGTGCGTCGGTGCATCAATAGAATGCCAGGCTGATTTTAGCTCAGAAAATAGAATCATAGTTCCGTTCAGTCTTACAGGAGCAGCAGATCAGAATGCCACCTTAACGTCGATTAGCTTCCAACATCGGAGCCCGGACGTTTTCGAATGGATCCAGGGTGAATCAGGAGACAATAATGCTCCATCACTATTCGCCATAAGACTATTAAGAGATGGTGTTGAAGTATTCAGATCTGAAGGTAATGGTACTAACGATCCATGGAACTTGGCAAATTTTCAATTTGACAACGGAGATGCGTTCACAACTAACGGCTCAGTGTCTTTTCAGTTAGAGATACTGCCTTATTGTGTAGTGGGAACTGGAGATGTAAGAGTCTGGGATATTGATGATTTAATGATCAATGCGTCATGTGCGACAGATCTACCTCAAGGTGGTTCATTGACAACTGCAGGTCCTACAGATATTTGTCTCTCATCTAATAACACGAGTGTTGCTTTTAGCGTCACAGGAAACTCAGGATCTAACAGCACTTTGGTCGTGACCGATATGAGTGGAACCATTGTTGCGATCACTTCAGCAAGTGTTATAGACTTTGCCGCATTTGGTTCAGGCCGTTTTCAAGTAATTAATGTTTCTTATGATGAAGTCATAGAAAATGCTGCTATAGGTAATAATCTTCAAGATGTAACAGGCTGCCTTGCCTTCTCTAATGCGATAACTATTAATAGTGTAAGCTTAGATGTTACACCATCAATATTCTCGACTCGTGGAACAACGGTGACATTCTGTGTGGTCCCTATGTCTCGGATAGATGTAGTCGCTACTAATGCAGGAGCTCAAGGTGTATTCGTTGCACTCAATGGGAATATGATTGTAGCTACGGCTAATAATGTTGGAGATTTATTCTCTACGGATTTAGCAAGTTTTGATATAGCTCGTGTAGAGTTTGTAGGTGCAATCAGCGGCTTAGAGGCAGGAGGGGCTATAGATGCCATTACAGAATGTTTTTTAATCTCCAATCGGATCAGATTTCAGCGTCAAGGACTGCCGACACCATCTATCAGTGCAGCACAGCAGTCGTTTGACATATGTGCTCGTGACGGAATAGAGGACATTATTCAAGTTACTGGATCTACAGTACCACCAGGGGCACAAGGTAGATTTGTCATATTGGATTCCGCTGGACGCATTATAGATATCAGGTCTAATGGTGATATTAATGGTGACGGCCTTCCATTAGGAGATTGCTCGATAAGATATGTGGTATCAGAAGGTACTGTGGCTGGTCTCGTACCTGGAGGTAATATTGATAACCTTTCAGGATGTTTCGCAGTCAGTCCAACAGCTATTCAGGCTAATAAGAGAGCTACTGGCGGTGGAGTTTTTGCAACAGCAGCTAACACGACCTCAGTAAATATATGTCGTACTGATGGGGCCAGCATGATACTCGAGACGGTCCTAAGAAATAATATTTTTCCAAACATCATCTATCCTGTAGTCGACGAAAATGATATCGTGACTGGGTTTCTTGATGGTCCAACGCTTGACTTAAGTTCACTACCGCAAGGGCGAGTCCAGATCTATGCGCTCAGTTTTGATGGAGATAATCCACCTGCAGTGATAGGTACAGATATTAGTCTGTTAGCACCATCATGTGATGTATTATCTAATCCAATTGGCGTTAACATAAGTGAGGTATTCGCTTCGAGCATCTCTATAGACGGTGCCACGTCCACAGAGTTGTGTTTCACAGGTCAAGGAGAAAATAGTACTGTATCTATCACTGAAACAGGTGGGAGCTCAGAGTTCTCTAATTATATAGTCACGGACCTCGCAGGTAATATATTGAGTTTTCAGGGTGGCGGTACTAATGTAACTGTCAACAGTAGCTTCGGTGATGAATGTCAGATCTGGAATATAAGACATGGTATAGGGACTCAAAACCTTGCGGTCGGCAGAAATGTCAGCGAGATAATGGGTTGTATCGAGTTCTCTAATCCAATCAACGTTACTAAAACATCGGTTAATCCAGGTGTTATAGCTACACTGGATAATACTTCTGACGTAAGATTATGCAGTAACGACCCGACGTTTCAGTTGATGAGTGCTAACTTAAATGGTGAAAATAATATATGGTTAGTGACGACCACTGACGGAAGTATATTATCCTCACAAAATTCAAATAGTTTCAATTTGTCTGGTTTAGCTCCGGGCACTTACAGAGTATATAGATTTGCCTATAATGGCACCTTAGATGCATTTGCAATTGGATCAAGCGTATTTAGTCTATCCTCTACTTGTGGTGGCCTCACTAACTTTGTCCAAGTATCCCTTGCGGATGGTAATACAGCGGGAGGTGCAATCAGTGTAAATGGCGGTTCAAGCCTTACGCTTTGTCCCAATAACGTAGGACAAGCTTTCCAGTTTGATGTATCTGGTGGTGTTGGATCATCAGCGCTATTTTTAGCTGTGGATGGCTCAGGACAGATATTAAGAACCAGTACTTCTAATTCGTTTGCTTTGAATGGTCTTAATTCTGGAATGTTTCAGATTTTAAGAGCCTCGTTTAATGGGGTTTTAAGAAACGCTATAGTTGGGAATAATATTAATCAGATAGACGGATGTTTCTCATTGAGTAATGGTATTACGGTATCACAAGACTTAAACTTTGTAGGAGGTACGTTGTCATTTGTTGACACTCCGAGTAACGAATTGCAGATATGTGTAGGCATAGGAACAAATGACCCTGTTGCCGTGTCAGTTGCTGGTGCGGGTGGAGCCGTCAATCAGCTTCTTGTCACTGATGAAGCAGGGATGATCTTAGCACTACCTGCAAGTAGCCCGCTTAACTTCGAATCGATAGTGTCAGGTGTTTGCTTGGTATATAACGTAGCTTCGGATATGCCGTTGGACCCAAGTATAGTGGGCACGCAGTTGTCCTCTTTGGAGGGTTGCTTTGTGCTTTCCAATGCACTTAGAGTAGTGCGTAATACGCCTGATGCTGGAACAATCAGTGTCAATGGTTCTACTGATATTACAGTTTGTGCAGATGATTCTGGTACGAGTGTCAATGTTGATTTCTCTGGTGGAGGCTCAGGAGCGGCACAGTATCTTGTTACGGACGCAGACTTAAACATACTGTCTATCCAAAGTGGTCGCACCATTAGCCTAACGGGAGGTATTGGTAGTTGTCTAATCTGGAGAATAACATCATTTGGTGAGATTACGGGATTTGCTGTTGGAGCGAATGCCGCTGATATAACAGGATGCTTTGCATTATCTAATCCTATTACTGTTACAAAACAAGATCCGACGGAGGCATCTATGGCGATGTCAACTGTGACGTTTGCGTTAGAAGAATGTAATTCATTTATAAATAGTGTTACAAATCAAGATTATTCAGAATTTGGTGGAGTCGTTGCTAATGATGCAAGGTGCGCTCAACTGAATGTGGTAAATGCTCCATTTAGAAATAATCCTGAGACATTCTCTCATTCTTGTACACCAGGCTTTAACGGAGGGACGGCTATTTGCGTGAGTCCTTCTGATCAATGTGTATTTGAGAATGATAGCGATTTTGCAATCAGATTTGATGTGTCAGTTGCACCTAATGCAGGTGCGTCGAGTGCATCTTTGACCAGCCTAAGCTTCTATGAGCAAGCTCCAGAAGAGTTCGCATGGATACAAGGGGAGAGTGGACAAAATAGATTCCCAATATTTTATGGGGTTAGAGTGGTGAGAGATGGCGAAGAGGTGTTTTCTGTGGCTGAAAATCCTACTGGAAGAACATGGAGCCTGCAAGAGTTTGACTTCTCAGGTTTACCTGATTTCGAGGTGACGACAGCCACAACATTCTCTTTCGAGTTGTTAGGTTATTGCTTAACAGATGAAAACGGCAGCCCTATATCTGTCTGGGACGTAGACGATATTGTAGTGAAGTCGGATTGTTCGACGGATGGCGGATGTATCGAGACTGCTACGGCTAATGGTGCAATCGTCGAAGGAAGAGTTAAGACATTCTATGGTGAGGATATTTCTCACGTTGCAGTGGAGCTGGGAGATGCGGGCTTAGCCTTAACTAATAACATAGGTAGATACCAGATCAAAGCTCCTGCGATAAATGAGACCTATACTTTGACTTCTGGCAAAGAAGATGAAGCGATTAATGGTCTGTCAGTATTAGATATCATCTTAGTACAGAGACACATATTAGGCTTAATTACATTTGAGGAGGAAGGTAAACTTATCGCTGCTGACGTCAACTTTGACGGCCAAGTGACAGCTAAAGACCTTGTTCAGATGAGAAGAGTACTATTAGGCACCGATGATGAGTATACTGATGGCAACGAGTGGGTATTCTACAGCGCAGAAAGTATGGCACAATATGAAGGTCTCGATATATTCAACGCCTCTCAAGAAGTAACTATTACCCCAGATAATTATAAGTTGGCTCATGACTTCGTGGGTATCAAGGCCGGTGATGTTGATGGTAGTGCCGATATCAATGGATTCAAGGCTGTGATCAGATCTGGCAGTAAGGACATCAATTACTGTATCCAATCGATTGCAGAGGGCACTTATGAAATCAAGTTATCTTCTGCAGATGCACTCGAGCTGATGGGATTACAGTTTGATCTGGACCTTCGTGGAGGTGATATAGCAGCGTTGAGCTCTGATGTATTTTCACTTAATGAGGGTAATTACAATATCACTGATGATAATGTGAAAGTTGTTTTATCAGGCCACAATGGTACAACAGTAGGTGATGATAGTAATATCTTGACGCTTAGAGTTAATGCTATGGTAGAACCAAGCCTTACTCTTGCCAATAGTGATTACTCTTCTCTTGTGTTAGGAAACTTAAGCACCGAGGGTGTGAGACTTAATAAGGTAATAGGAGACGAGGAGTTAACAACTCAATTGATCCAAAATCAACCGAATCCATTCAGTGCACAGACGACCATTGATTTCGTATTGGATAAAGATCAGAATGTCGAATTTTCATTCTTCAATTCTGCAGGTCAGCAAGTATTTCGTAATACTTCATTCTTCAGTAAGGGGGCTAACAGCCTTGTGGTCACTGGAGATGATCTACAGGATTCAGGTTTAATCATCTACACGATGAAGACAGATAGTGGCATATTAACGAGAAAGATGATTGTCCTTAAGTAATAGGAGATCAATAGAATTATAATGAGCCATCAGGAATATCCTTCTTGATGGCTTTTTTTATGCCATATAAGATAGAGTTCGTTGTTAACTCCTTACTTTAACACACAACACAATTAAATACTGTTATGGATAAACTACCTCTTGCTATCAGAATCTTACTAGGACTGATGATGTTCGTTTTTGGATTGAACAAGTTTCTTGACTTCATGCCTCCACTTGTAATACCAGGTGATGGAGGTACGCTTATGGGGATATACTTTGCCTCGGGCTTTATGAAGATTATTGGAGGACTCGAGGTCGTATTCGGGCTAGCATTATTACTTAACAAGTACGTGCCATTAGCACTTACTTTTTTGATCGCCATCTTATTTAATGCGACAATCTTTCACCTGCTACATGACATAGCTAACATAGGCCCTGCTATTGGTGCGTTATTGATGGGGTTATATTTAGTGTATGCACATAAGCCGAGATTTCTATCATTGCTGAGTGCTTAATAACTCTTAATTGTGATGGCGATTTATGATATACCTAAATCGCCATTGCAATAGGAGAGCTGCAATCGCAAATCCAACAACCAAACCTATCCACAACCCTTGTGGTCCTATCTCAAAGTAAAATGACAAGAGGCATCCTACAGGGATACCTATAACCCAGTAAGCGATAAAGCTTATAAGGGTGGGGATATTCACATCTTGTGCGCCTCTGAGAGCGCCGAGTATAACGACTTGTAGTCCATCAGGGATCTGAAAGAGTGCTGCGAACATCAATAGGGTGCTTGCCACTGCTAGCACCTTAGCATCATCCAAGTATAGACTTGGGAGTACTCCACGGAAACTATAAAGTAAGGTGCCCGCAAGTATCATCAGAAATGTCACTTGGATAAAATTAGAGACTCCAGCTCTATACATCCCCTGCGGATCTTTCAGCCCCAGCTGGTTACCGACTCTGACAGATGCTGCCATGCCTAATCCCGAACAGATCAGAAATGGAATAGACGCAATGTTAATAGCGATCTGATGTCCTGCTTGAGCTTCTTTGCCTAAGAGCCCCATCAAGATAGCTACTCCAGCAACGGCTGATACTTCAAAGAAAAGCTGAAGTGATATAGGGATGGAGATACTGAGCATCTTCTTAATAAGTGTACGTTGATAACTCCTATAATCAATGCCCGTTATATAAGACCAAAGATCCTTCCACCTCACCAGGAGGCCAAGGAGGATCAAGATCATCATGGCCCGTGCAATTAGGGTGCCCAATGCTGCGCCAGCGACTCCAAGGGCTGGAGCTCCAAACTTGCCAAAGATCAACATGTAGTTGAGTCCGATATTGAGGATGTTTCCTGCAATCATCGCAATCATAGGCGGCATAGTCTCGGACATGCCGTCCGAATAACATCGTAAAGTCTGGAAGATCATCATCGGAATCAATGAGTAAGCACAGATCTCGAGATAAGGCTTAGCAAGTTCGATTACCTCCTGTTCTTGTCCCATCTGCCCTAACAATGGAATCAGTAGGAGCATGGCAATTAATCCGATTACTGCAAAGCTCAGATTAATCAGTAGACTATGCTTGAAGTATTGTCCAATCTTGTCTTTCAGTTGGGCGCTATGGGCCTCTGCAACCAGTGGAGGCAACGAAAATGAAATTCCTATACCAACAATCACAAAAATGATAAAGATGGCTACAGAGAGTGATACTGCCGCCAGATGAGCAGCTCCCAACTTAGCTACCATCACATTGTCAGCGATGTTAGTGGCTATCTGTCCTAATTGCCCCAATACGATGGGTATAGCCAGAGTGGTATTGGCTCTAAAGTCATCTTTATATTTGCGGTATACGCTTGATATCACGACATAAAGCTACCCATAGTGTTTTGAATTGTAACAGTGATGCATCAGACAATCCGTTCAATATTAGTTTCTATTGAGGAGCACTGCGAGCAGAGTAAAGTAGGAAAGGCGTGAAAATAAAAACAGCTGCGAAGAAGTGTTCGCAGCTGTCTGTTTAGTATTCGTTCATGAGGACAAGTGATGATGTCATCAGTATTATTATTGGGTTACCTGCTGATAAGCATTGCTATTAGCTGTAAGCTCTATGAAGTTGTCTAACATCAGACTCCAGTCATATCCGTCATATTTTAGTTTGACTTTGCGATTAGGGATTAGACCTTGCTCCTCAAGTATTCGCTTAGTTCCTCTCTTGCCTTTGAAGTCGCCTCTGAACCATGAGAAGAGCGGTGTAGTCAGTACTTCATTAGTACTCTCATCATAGCTCGTATAATCAGGAAGGTAGCGTCTTATGGCCTCTGATAACTGCTCCTCTAATATAAGATGGTCCATCACAGCTATCGGTGGACAACTCTTAGCACCACAGTTTAAGACAAAGTGAACTCGGTATTCCGATTTTTTAGGTCTAAGCTTTTTCTTAAACTTACTCGGAAAGGGATTACGTAGATATCCCAATCCAGCGAGCCATTTTCCTCTACGGATAATGCCATGTTCTACATCACTAAAGCTCAGGGTCTTTCCTCCAATCTCAATGGCTGGAGTACCAAAAAATTTATTTCTTTTCTCATAAAGCTCTGGCTTGTTTCTCAGTTCTACTTGTATGTAGCCATTGTATACGTTGATCCAGAAGGCATACTTCTTGGCGTCTGTATCCAGTTCTGCATGCAACTCGTCAAATGTAGAATTGCGCAGGGTCTCAACATACTGCTCGTAGGGTTCTCCATCTTTAAATGCCGATACCAAATCTGCCGCTGTTTGGACATAATTCGTTTGTCCAAAAATTGAGATGCTAAGCAAGCTCAATAGAACTATTAATAGTGGTTGTCTCATAGTTATGTTAATAATTTATACTCAATATGTTGTGAACTATGGTAACGTTGCCTGAGAGCTTCCATTCTTTTTATGTCCATACAGTAGTGTGGGCATAGATGAGCTGTAGATCTTAGGTTCTGAAGTATGAAGCCCCGTTCACATCAAAGATACTTCCAGTCATCCATTGATTAGATTGCGCCATAAGCAACACTGCTTGGGCGACTTCTTCTGGCTTGGCGACTCTATTCATAGGGCTCTGTGCTTTGATAGCTTCGCCTACAGCACCTTGTAATCGAGGTCGTGACATATCAGTCTCGACAAATCCTGGTGCCACTGCGCCCACGAAGATGTTATATCCAGATAATGCATGTGCCAGGGATTGGGTCATTGCATTTAGGCCTGCCTTAGATGCACCATAAGCTGGCATGAGCGGCTCCCCTCTAAATGCCCCTCGACTGGATACATTGATAATTCTGCCTCTGCCTTGAGCCATCATTATCTGTGCTGCCTTATAACTCACATTGGATGGTCCGATGAGATTGACATTCATAATTTGTTGCCAGCTCTGCCGCCACTGTTGATAGTTGACCTCATCTATAGGGTGATGAAATCCTATTCCTGCATTGTTGATGCAGAGATCTATTTGTCCGAACTCCTCATTGATATCGTCTATTAATTCCTCTACTTGCTCAGGGTCGCTGATATCACATTGATAGATCTGGTGATCGCCGCTCAATTCATTGAGGAAGTTGATAGCTGCCTTTTCATCAGAACGATAGATGAGTAAGAGGGTCGCACCGAGCTCATCAAATGTCTGAGAGATCGCAGCACCGATCCCTCGAGTCCCGCCAGTGATGACGATTACTTGATCTTGAAATGTCGAGTCCACCAGATCTTATTATTTTTTACTGTCCTGCGGAGAGATAGTCTACTGCCAGATAACTCATCGCCTTGACCCCCGTGATCAAACCACGCTCATCGATATAGAAGTCCGGGGTGTGATGAGGGAATACTTCGTCGGGTTTAGCATCCGGGTCTTGACCTCCTGTAAAGAAATACAAGGATGGTACCTTCTCCGCGAAGAATGAAAAATCCTCCGCTCCTGTCACTGCTGGGATAACGTGTACATTATCTTCTCCTGCAGCGGCATAGATCGATCCGATCATCTTGCGCGTCAGGTCGAGATCATTAAAGGTTACTGGTGCATATTTATCTATGGTGACTTCTGCTGTAGCGCCAGAGCTCTCAGCTATGGACTGAGCAGTCAGATGAATTTTTTCGTGTATGGTATTTTGCATATCTACGTCAAGGGTACGTATGGTGCCAATCAATTCGACCTCCTCCGGTATGATGTTATTACGCTGACCACCAGAGATCTTACCGACACTGATTACGGCAGCTTCTTTAGTGAGCATAGTCTGACGAGCCACAATGTTATTGAGCCCTTGTATGATCTGTGCTGCTGCAGTGACAGGATCTACGCCTGCCCAGGGCTGTGAGCCATGAGATTGCTTACCTTTCACTTTAATGACAAATCTGTCCGCCGCAGCCATAATGCCACCAAGCTTATAGTTGATATGACCGACAGGTGTCGCTGAGTTGATATGCTGACCAAACATGACTTCGATACCATATCGTTCGATGAGTCCTTCTTTGACCATGAGCTTAGCACCACCTTCTTCTCCAGGAGGAGCACCTTCTTCTGCTGGTTGAAACACGAATACGATTTTGCCCTTAAGTTGGTCTTTGATCTCGACCATGATATCTGCTATACCCAATAGCATAGCGATGTGTGTATCATGACCGCATGCATGCATGACGCCTACATCTTGATTAAGAAATGTCGTGGTAACCTTGGAGGCAAAAGGTATAGCTGTGCGCTCCGTTACAGGGAGAGCATCGATGTCTGCTCTTAGTCCTATTGTGGGCCCAGGCTTACCTGTATCTAATACACCTACTACTCCTGTTATGGCAATTCCTGTATCTACCTGCAGACCTAACTTGTTCAGATGTTCTGCGATTTTTTCGGCTGTCTTATACTCTCGATTAGAGAGTTCTGGATTTTCGTGGAAGTGTCGGCGCCAGTTAATAACATCGTCATTAATTTCCAAGGCCAGTTTATCTATTGTTGAGTGTAGAGATGATTGTGCTTGCACAACTATAGAAAAGCAGAGAGAGAGTAAGAAGACCAGAAATAGTTTCATCATGGATTTTATTTATAACGTTAATTTACACAAAATAGGCTACATACTTAAGCCTCATAGCTCTGGATCAAGGCGATTACCTCTTGGGCTACACCAGCATCATTTGGGTGAGCACTGGTTGCTATGAGATCGATCACTGTACCATTGCCGTCATAGATATTATGATGGGCGTATGGGTCGCAGCCATGATCTAAGAGTAGTTGTGTTATTGCTGGCAGATTGTAAGGTGTTATCTGACGATGGGTCTCTACGCCATTGGCGGCGATATAATGTATGAGTTGAGCATTATGGGCATACTTAGATGAAGCCTGTGTTAAGTCAGTGTGCTCATTGAGCAGTTGACTTAGGGTAGCCTCATCGCCAGATATGATAGCATCTACGGCCCGCTCAAAGTTAAGATCCAGAGGGCTATCTTTAAGGATTAGATCTTGCCAGTCCTTGTAGCCAAACTGGCGAGCCTGAGCAAGCTGAACATCTTCTTGTGATAACTCCAGAGATATGATATGCTCATAGCTTTGACTGATGCAGTCAGGGTGCCAGCTCTTCAGTTCTATCATGCTCATAGGATGACCTAATGCGTACTGTCTGTAATGGCTGGTAGCAAGCGCATTGATCAGGGCAAAAGTGGAGCCATATTCATAGGGCCACGAAATAATATCGTCATACAGCTCTCTGATCTTTCGGACTTCGTCACACACATATATTTTATTTACATCATTCATATACAGTTGTTAGGGTATAACTCAATAAAATTCGTTTTCTTTAAGTTTTACTGGAGAATATTATTTAACAATAAATCAAAAAGCATTATGAGCAAATTTGATGAATGTATCGAAACCTATAAGAAGGAATTTGACAAATTGAAGATCTCTTATGATCTGGATCTATTAACAAAGGTTGCAAAGGGTTGTGGCCCATCTATCTACAATACTGATGCATCTAAAGTATCTTCTGCTGATAAAGAAGAGCTTGCCAGAGTAAAGAATAATTTCTTAATCAAGAAGTTAGGCCTAAAAGATGGTACTGAATTAGACGACGCTATTGCTGGTGTTGTAGATCAGTTTGGTTCATCTAACAGAAACAAGTACAGAGCTATGTTCTACTACTTACTCACTAAGAAGTTTAAGAAGGAGTCCGTATACGCTTAAGCTAAGCGAAATATTAACAATAAGTTAAGTGCTTCAAGTCGTCGAGATTTGAGGCATTTTTTATAGAAGCACTATTCATAAAAACCCTCACTACTGATTTCTACGTAGAATTCATCCAGGAACTCGATCATACCAAACTTACGTGATGATGTGAGGCCATGCTACTATGGACATATAAGATTTTGTCAATGGACAAAACTGTATTCTTGGTATTGAGCCACCGACCTAACTCTGCATTTTTGTTAAACCACTCTGTATAGGGGATATCATGCAATCTGGCATATCTCTTATACTCAGGATGCACATAGCTTATGTTTTGAGCCTTGTAGCGTGCTCTAAGATTCATTTGCTCATGATTACCCAGTAAATAGTGAACCCTTCCACCTTGTCGTTCGGCTTCAGCTTCCAGCTTATAGATCAGCCATAAGACCTGTAGAACCTCATTACCCCGATCCAACATATCTCCGATTAGGACCAGATGGTTATCATTGTAGATCCAGTTTTTCTCGGTATCAATGATGCCATTGCCTTGGAGGAGGGATACAAAGGCCTGATAGTAGCCTTCTATGTCAGAGGATACGAATACTGTGTCTATCTCACTAAACTCACTATTAGCGGGTTCATGATGTTCACTTATCCTTACTTCAAACTCCAATTGAACATTAGCATAAAAGGTGACCGTAGGTGTAACAGATTGAGTTGTATCTACATTTGACCTTAAGATATAATCTGATTGTCGTTGCAAGTGATGTATGCTGGTCCCATAATTATTATGGTAGACGAGCTGGGCGTCATACAGTGTCCCATTGTTAATTGAGGGGGTAGCCGTAGGGGATAGATTAGGCAACACAACTTGTGCTCTTTCTTTCCTTTGGTATGCGATCATGAGCACACAAATCGCAACGAATAGGGGTAATGATGACACCGTCTTATTCACACATGAAAGGTAGTGATATTGAGTGGCTACATCAGTCTATGTAATCTATAAACCTTAGTGTCTTTGTGCCTTAGCGAGAAATTATGTCATGCTAAGTCGCGGAAATTGCAAAGAAGAATAGAAGATGATGTCATGGAGAGTCGTGGAGATCAAAAGGAAGAATGAAAGCCTTAGCTCTATAGATTTAAACTGTAAAAATAGTTGGTCTCCTTGAGCCAGCCTTCCTTCTCGTATAGCGCTTGCGCAGATACATTGTCACTACCAGTTTCCAGATGGAGACGGATACCACCTTGATTTTTGCCGTAAGCTCCTGCTGCTGCCATCAATGCCGCAGCAACTCCCTGCCTACGATAATCAGGATGCACGTACAAGTCGTTGAGCACATAGATCTGCGCTTGACTCACCGAGGAGAATGATGGATAGAGTAGGGTGAAGCCCATGCCAGCACCATCCGTATCTAAGGCTATGAAGGCATGTGCTTCTTCATTGCTTATCCTGTCCTGCAAGAATGCACGATGTTTGTCATGATTAGATGCTTGCTTATAGAATATCATATATCCATCGAAGAGTGCAGTTAAGATATCGAGATGGTCTAAAGATGCTTTGATGATGTTCATTGAGGGTTCGAGGTTTTAGAGTAAACTTATAGCCAATATATAGTTTTGGCCACTCATCATGTTACAATCAATCATCTGTTGTTTATACTCTATCGATTAAAGAACGAATCTGCGATAAGACCCAAGCTAACATAGTTATAGACAATTAGACGGGTAGTAATATTATGACGATAATGGAGGATGTCGAGTTTCATCTGATCTCAGTAATACCATCCTTAAGGTTATAGCCGCTATGATGATTAATCCTCCTATAATTGCGTAGACAGACGGATACTCGCCATACCCAATGACAACCCAGATAGGATTCAATATGGGTTCGAGGAGGGCGATGAGTGAACTCTCCAAGGCACTCAAGATCTTCTGTCCAGAGGTGAAGAGCATATATCCTACACCGATTTGTATAAATCCTAAGAAGAGCAACATACTATGCTCGACTTCAGTAGCAGATAAGTCAGGTTGAGCAAATAGTAGCATAATCAGCACCACCCATATATTACCCAAGAAGATCGAAGACTCAGGCGCAGACTGATAGTTAAGTCGCTGACTGATAACCAGCCCTGCTAATGCAAATCCAGATATACTCGCATACACAATCCCCCAGTTGAATGTTCCCGAAAACTCATCTACGAAGAATAAACACATACCAACGATCGATATGACTACAGTGATTACGTTAATCTTGATCAGCTTGATCTTAAAGAATAGCGGTTCCAAGAGTAGCACCATGGCTGGGGCTGTATACTGCAGAAAGATTGCATTAGCAGCGGTGGTCAGCTTAGTAGCGAGCACAAATGATATCAAGAGTATCGTATAAAAAAAGCTGGCTATAAGCGTCAGTCGGTTGATCTTAAATACTTTAGATCGGAATACCACTAAAAATAATATCGCAGCATAGATGCTTCGATAAAACAAAATCGCATAGGCGGATTGTGGTAGTAGCTTAATAAACAGACCACCAGTACTCCATATGATAGCGGCGAGGATGGTTGCAATAACTCCAGAACGATAACTTGACGTCATAATTACAGACCAAATCTATCAAAAGCATCTAAAATATAGCAGTTTGTCGAAGGCCTTAATGATAGACTGATCCTTATTCACGCAAGATGTTCATATCACCATTCTTCTTGTATAGATTCTTAGGTAGGACTTCTTTACTTTCTGTCGAGCGATAGTGCTTACTACTTGGATTGAGTTTATAATCCAGCTGATACTCTATTAATTTTTCGAATGGGGTCAGGAAGTCTTGAGTATCTGATTGCTCCACATCAAGCCTTCTAAGCAAATTTATTACAGTGTAAACCGACTCGATTGTACTAAGGCACAATGGTGCAGGTTGCTGCTTTATAATAAACTTGGAGGTAATTTCATTATCAAAACTTACCCGTTTAAGTTTTTGAAGATTCTTACTTTTCTTTAACATTTTTCTGGCGCAGGGCCATGTTCCATCTAGTATAAACAGGTATGGTCTTACTCCCCAAAACGCCTTTGTTTCAGTGCTTGCGGCTACAGATAGATTAAAACTATCTATACTTGGATAAAGTAAAAATGACCTATTCTGCTCGTCAGATAATATTTCGTTGATGCGTTCATTTTGGGTGAAGTCTACTCCCACTATTAATTCCGAATTCTCAAGTTGCAACTTAGTGATGCGACCAGTACCTATCCTCTCTTTTCTGTACTCCTTGGGGTGCATCAGGACAACAAACCGTGTCCGTGTCTGCAGAGGGTTCAACCGTGAACAGATACAGGTGCTCGCAGGCCTCATGCATTGATAACAGTTGTCTCTCGATTCTGATAGTTCTACTGGCAAGTTGTGTTACTCATTATCAGGTCAATAAAAATGGTTTTAACAAATCTTACATTTTATCTCTGACTTAGGAATGCTGGATTACGATTACATTAAGTTAACTCTCGAATCTTAATCCATCCTACGATCTATGCTTTCATTTCAAGTATTGGCCGATTTAATCGACAAAGTCTTAATTAGTGGTTTGGGTTATTCATTTTTCTGTCATAAAATGAATGTTTTGATTATTCATTTTTTCGTTTTATCGGAGATCGATAAAAATGTAAATGAATTCAAATCTTATTGACCAATGAACATAAAAAAAGCTACTACTTAATTGAAAATAGTCGTCGTGATAAAGTTCATTTTGTTAGTTAAGTTATTACTCATCCATTCCCTCACATTTTGAGGTAATCTTTCTGGAAAGTTATTAAAGGTATATACAAATAGTGCTGTTTCAGCTAAATCTTCTTTGTTTGGATTGTTTTCTGCAAACTCTGTAATAAATGAATTATCATTTTGTTGAGCTAATAACCATTGGGTATTTTGAAGATGAATAGCATCTAAAGTGGCGTGAACACTTTCGTGAAATATAGTTTCTTCAAAATCATTATTACTTATTCTGACATCTATATTTTCTGAATAAACAACAAAGAAGTTTGCCTCGGCTTCTGCAAACGCAGTCTCATTACCTCTATGTAATACTACATGAGAAATATTATTCCTCATATTATCAGGTAATTTACCCAATCGATTAACTATTTTTTGTGCGAAGCCTTCTGCTGCTTCTTCGGTAGAAAAGCTACTATGTGCCCAAATTTCAATGGTATTACCCTCTGTAAAATTCACTTGAAAGACAAACGTATTCGTATCAAACAACTGATCTGTCCTTTTATCTGGCATCTCTTTGTCTTCTCGGCCTAGAAAAAGAATAGATTCAAACTTGTCCTCATCCATTTCTCGAATAAAATCGATTTCGGTAGAAACGATGGAATTAGGAAAGAGGGGATCCGTATTTTGAATTACTGTTTCATCGTTCTTGTTTGAACATGATACTGAATACAATAGAACGATAAAGACAGCTGTGAGAGTTTTTAAATTACACATACAAGAAATATTTATAGTTTGATGTCATTTTTAATTGACAAGTTAATTTCAAAGTTTGAGGTAACGGTGGATGAATATAAGATGGCGATGTACTACTATCTGAGTAGGATAGAATTATGGTCATATTATGTTCTTCGTTGATGCATATTTAACCAACGAGACTTTCAGTTCCTTCGTTTCCTTGTGCCAAGTTCATAGTTAGTCAGTGAAGATAGACTAAAACTTATATATGTATTGCCAATCACTTGTAGCTTATAAGGTCCCTTGGCTATGGATTGACTATTTTTCGGATAGTCTTAGGCGCTATCTTCATTAACTGCGACGATTAGTCATATCAACAGATTTACCTGCCTCTAGTGGATAAGAGATAGATCCTAAGTACCCTAACCACTTAGGATTGATAGACATAGTCACCTATTGTAATTTATGTTGCCCACCTAAAGGTGTCCGTGTAATCTCTAAATCACCTCGCTCCTTATATGAGTCAGTTATTCCTTGATGTTCGTCTGCAATTGAAGATCACTATTGCCTATCCTTGTCACTCTAACAAAGAATAGATCCGGAGGCAATGTCATAGCATCTATTGTGGCAAGAGTTATCGAGGCTGGAATGAATCGTACCATCGGCATATAAGATGTCAATGTCATAATGATTCAGCGAATCCTTTATGGCGTAGATATCAGACAGAGGTTCCTCTAATAGTTCGATACATACATCGCTGACACTGATATACTCGTCTTCTTCTTCATTGTATTTAATCTTGGTAATACCTGTTCCGTTTTGGACAATATAGATGTATCCATCACTTGAGACATCGATGTAGCTTGGGTGGATTACCATGTTCTTGTAGGCATGCGTCCTAAGATTGTTGAATGAAGCATCGGTGGTAGGATTTTCCATGACATACATCCCAGCGGTAATCGAATTTGGAGAATTCTGCTGTTCTGTTAGCCAAAGCCTACCATTAGGTCCCAATACTATGGGGCCTGGTCGACTTATCGTAGAGTTGGTGCCATGAAATGTGATATCATCAATCCCGACAGAACCTGGAGGGCCGAACCCGACCAGTATGGTCACTCAGATACCGATTGCCATCGCCAGATGAAATCCAAATCTCACATAACTCATGTCCTTTAAGACTGCCATCAATATGATGATGGTCGTCATGCCATAAAATAGCTTATAAACCGATAGAATGGCATAAGGGCGCTTGTCAAACCAAACACTAGCTTTGTCTAATTTTGCCCGTAATGACGGTTTCTTATTCAACAATCTAACGACATGTTTTTTAGCAATCAGAAACTTAATCCAAGCTTGTATATAAGCACCTAAGAATCCCGCAACTAATGTCCAGGAATAGCTGAACATACCTAGCTTGGCACTAAAGATTGACCTTAGAAGCAAAATCTCTCCTCCGATCAGCGTACCTAAAAAAGTGGCGAAGATTCCGCAGCTCTCGTGCAAGTTTTCAAATATTATTTGCGGTTTATTTGATTAATGCTGTAACGCTTGACAGTTCTATATTCCTACAAATTACAAGAAAGATCCGAGTGCTTGCGATAGAGCATATACAGCTGCTCTTATGTAATCATATTACCCCCAAGGACTGATCGTAATCAATCAGAAAGGATATTGGGCGGATTATAAGAATATACAATTCTGGGTCACTCCCAACTTAAGGTCACCTTACCAATAGACTGCCTACTCTCCAGATAGTCGTGAGCATGAGCAACATCTTCTGCTTTAAAAGTCTTACTTAGCGTTGGACTGATTACCCCTTGTTCTGCCAGCTTTACCGTTTCTTTCATCACATACTGGAGGACGTTAGGTTTGTGATCTGCTATACGGAGCATGTTGACGGTGATGATGGCTTTGGACTGTAGTAATAGCGCAATAGGGCTAAATATCCCAAAACCAAAGACCACTCCTGCGGCCTTGAGCTTATTCGTCTTATTACCATTAATCTGTGAGGCTGCACCATAGCTAACCATGCGTCCTCCGGGTCCCAGAACTTTCATTCCATGGGAGAAGCTCTTGCCTCCGATACTATCGAAGACCACATCAATACCATTGGGATGATCTCGCTTGATGATATCCTTAAAACTCTGAGATGTATAATCTATTGGAGTGTCAACACCATTTTGCTTGAGGAAGCCTTGCTTCTTAATTGAAGCAGTGCCATAAACATGACAGCCACGATGCTTGGCGATCTGGACGAGTATGCTGCCGACACCGCCAGCTGCAGCTTGGATTAAGACATTGTCTCCTTCATGTAGAGATACACACTCTTCCGCACAAAAATAGGCGGTGCCCGCTTGTGTAGCCAAGGCAGTGGCTTGATGAAAGTCATAGTCGTCAGGTAACACCGCAACGCCCTCAACTTGTGATACGGCATACTCTGCATATCCTCCAAATCTGGTGAGTGCCACGACCTTCTGTCCGACAGCAAAGTCAACCACGTCGCTACCTATTGCATGGACATAGCCAGCCACATCATAGCCGATAATGGCAGGATTAGGTGGGGCATCATCATAGAGTCCTCTACGTGCAACTACATCAGCAAAGTTGAGCCCTGAGGATACGACCTTGATACAAACCTCTTGTGGTCCTGGCGAGGGGATGTCGATGTCGCGTATTTCAAATGCCTTATCACTATTGCCGTAACGAGTGAGATGTATGGCTTTCATGTAGAGTTATTTAGGCGAAAGATAGCATTTCAAGCCATAACAGCGCTACAGATTACTGAGCTTCATGCAAAAGATAGAAAGCAGTCAAGAGTGCGTCTTCTTGATATTTCTTGACCTCATCGATCGGGATGATTTTATCCTTGGTTTTTGCTTTGATACGGTTGCTATGTATGATCTGTACGGGGTAGTCCGTAATCTGTATCAAACCCTCCATCTTAAATGTCATAGCGCCACCTGCAAACCTCCCTTTAGCAATGCGCTCCTTGATCCCAATGGCGTGGAAGTCCTCGTAATCAAAAAACTCGTGAATGTCTGATTTAAATTTTTTGACGGCCTCCTGATCCTTAGGTTCTGCCAACTTATACTTGTCAAATGAGGTAGAGACAATTTGATAATCGTCCACAGTCCCTTCGAGGACAACAGAGATCATTTCGTTAGCTTTTAGTACGATACCGCAGACTTTTATCATTAGTTAGAAGTTGTAATGTTTTGAAGTGGAAAGGTAGGGATAAATCTGTGGCGGTTAGTTAGTAGCGGGTAGTGGGTGTCAAGCATCGAGTGATTAGTATCGAGTATTGAGTGTTGAGTTCAGGAGATTTAATGATTAATATTGTAGATAGAATTGATATACATGAATAAAGTCTTTCAACGTCTGATTTGGGTGCTTCCCTTTGTTTTAGTTGCGCAGACTATAATGGCACAATTGGAGTACACGACGCTTCCGCAGAAGATAGCGGATCTCGATGTAAGCTTCGTGGAGGATCTATCCTATGATGATCATGAGAGAGCCCGATTTGATCTCATCTTGCCGAAGAGCTCTGAACCCATGGGCCTATTGCTATACATACATGGTGGTGGATTTATCAATGGTGACAAGGAGCGAGTTCTTGGAGATTACAACCTCCAGAACATCAGATCGCTCCTCCAGCAAGGAGTGGCTGTCGCGAGTATCAACTACAGTTTATTAAATCCTGCAGGTGAGGATGTAGGTGTGATAAAGTGTCTTTTGGATGCCAAGCGAGCATTGCAATATATCAGAAGCAACGCTGCTGCCTACAACATTGACAAAAACAGAATCGTCATGTCAGGCGGTTCAGCGGGTGCTGGAGCATCGCTATGGGTGGCTATGCAAGACGATATGAAAGATCCTGATAGTCCTGATCCGGTCTTTCGGGAGTCCACAAGGGTAAGCGGTATCGCCATCTTTCAGACGCAGTGCAGCTATGATATCGAAGATCGATGGATCAATGATGTGTTTCCAGAGTATGGTATTCCTTGGTCGATGGTGACTGCTGTGAATGCTGCTGGGATAGCTCAATTTTATGGAGTAAGCACCTTAGAGGAATACAATACTGACGAGATCAAACAATACCGAGATCGTGTAGATATGATGGACTTCTTGAGTGCTGACGATCCTGAGTTTTGGGCAGAGAATGTATTAACAGCTGTGGCGCCACCCATAACTCCAGACGTTATCTATCACCATGCCTATCATGTCAAAGCACTCAAGGAGCAAGCAGATAAAGTTGGCTTATCCAATGTCTGTTACTATGGCAAAGACCCAATACTATACGAAGATCCGAGTGGGGAGAGTTATGTGGATTTTGTGTTGAGGAAGTTGGAGGTTAGTATCAAGTAGGCAAGTTTCAAGTAAGAAGACTCAAGGATTTAGTGCAAACGTCAAGTTTAGCTTCAAGAGTCAAGTAACAAGTACTAAGTAAAAGAATAACTCAGTTGTTTGTATCTAACAACTTTAAACTATCCAACTTGTCACTTGTCACCCGCAGCTACTTTGAACTTTCTACTTTTCAACTTTCTACTCCATCCCCTCTATCCAATCTTCTATCAGCGCCAGTCCTTCTACATGTGCGGTACGCCGACCCAATTCTGGCATCATAGCGGCGGGATCTGTGGACGCCATCCTATAGTATAGTATAGATTGCTCTGGATGCCCTGGGACGATGTTGAATTCATTACCACCAGTGCCTGCACCAGCAGCGACGCTCGACTTGTAGATACCTATCTGTCCATCCGAGGGAGCATCAGCTCGGAGGGTTAAACCTGTAGTGTTAGCAGGACCCTGAGGATTGTGGCAATGTCGACAATTGATATCGAGATATCCCATGGCACGGCTATGCAAGTTGCCAGAGTCTGGATCATCCCAAGTTGCCCATTGATGAGGAGTAACGTCTGTAGGAACACCAGTGAGGTATCCCACCTGCTGCCACTTGTCAAGCTGATTCATCGTGCCATCAAGATAGGCGAAGGATTTATTGAGATTTCCGACTTTAGGACCTATTGGGATTTGTTTGCCATCGTAGTAGTGACATCCTTTGCATTGATTTTTATTAGGTATGATGTAGTCGACATTCATCTGTTGTCCTGAGCTGTTTGTCCAGGAGACAGGAGTGATATCGCCGATGACATCATAGACGGCTTGGGTCTGCTCTTCATTCCAAACATAGGATCTGGCTTCCCAATGATCACCATTGTTTATGAGTAGTCGGGTCTCTATGATACGCCGACCAGCAGCATGATCTCGCTCATCATGCTGATAGTAGAATGATTTAATCAAAATTGCATCATCTGGGAAGTCCAAGATGCCTTCATCGGTATATTGAGCAGAGGTTCCCTCAGGCATCCATACGAACCGTGCCTTATGCGCATAGTCCGAAAATAGCGGATTGCTCAAGTCATAAGGTAAGACTCCATCAGCAGGATTCATCTCAGCGATGTCCCCCGTAAAAAAGCCATACTCCGCCAGCGTCTCATAGGGCGTTACATCGAAGAGCACTCCCTCTTTTGAAGAACTGCAACTCCACAAGATCACCCAGAGTAGCAATAGGATAGTTGCTGCTATCGGTAGTTTCATCGTTGCGGTCTTATTGTGCAGCGATCCACCTGTCATATTCCCCTAAGTCCAGTGTCGGTATGGTACAATCAAATAGAGAAGGGTCATAACTAACATTTTGCATGATGGCCTCTGGAGTACCACCCATACCAGCGTTTAGATTAGCAAACGAAACGTCACCATTGTTACTGATGCATATATCCGTAGGCTTGCCATCCTCATCGACAAGGTCAGGTCTATAGATTCCATCCACCGTGATATCATACGACTCACCGCCAAATATGGCAGTATACAACTTGCCAAGGTCTGTAGTCATGTCCGGTGGTCCTTGAGTTCCTGTGATCGTATTATCATAGATGCTGATATAACTATTGTATGGATCATATTCGTCAGACTCAAATGGTAGTCCTGTAAATAGCCATGTGTTGACAGCGATACCTACAGATTTATGATTGGCGATGGTGTTATCGTATACCTCCACTTGAGTACTTGCCATGACGACCATACCTGTGCCTGGAGGAAGAGTGTTCACCACAATGCCTGGTGCAGAGAAGTTATCTCCGTTGTTGTTCTCCATGACGTTGTCATATACCTTGATGCTATGTCCATTGGCTTGTGGTACGTCCGGCATATCAAATATGAGCATACCCGCAGTATTATCGTTAGATCGGTTGCCATAAACTTCTCCGACACGGGTATTCTCGATTTCTATACCTGCCACATTGTGATGAGCATAGTTGTTGCGGATTACCACATTAGTAGATTGGCCTATATAGATTCCGGCATCCATGGCGTACGAGGCTTCGCAGTTTTCCATAAGTACATTAGTACAGAATACTGGATACAATCCATAGGCACCATTCTTCTCAGATGCCCCTCCTGTCCATGTAGTTTCCATGCCTCGGATGACCACATTAGTGCATTCGTGTAACTTTAGCGCATCACCTTTACTATCTGCTATAGTGAAGTCTTCAAGAGTAATATCTTTCGCACTCTTGATGCTGACTCCTTCACCTCCTTCGACTTGATCTTTAAATGAAAGGATAGTCTTCTTCATGCCTGTACCTTTGATCGTGACACCTGAGACATCCATAAACGATAGAGGTCGCTTAAATGAAAAAGTACCTTCTGGAAGTAATATTATTTCGCCCTCCTGAGCTTCTATCAATCTTTTCTGTAGACTTGATACGACCTCATCAGCAGACATCGCTTGAGGTGCTGTAGGTGTGGTCTTGCATGCACTGAGGAATATTACAATTAATCCTGCAGCGATATAGTGTGAGTTTTTCATAACGATGTATTCTAAAAGCAATATATCGATTAATCACAAAATCTACGGTGGATAAGGGTTCCCAAGCTGAGAGGAATTTATTGACCATTTTGATAATAAGTCCCTGAGTGAAGCAGGAGGTGCACGGTTATTAGCTTAAACAATGACATGAGTTATTTAATCAGAAACCGTATTTATCCCGACTTAAGGAGAGTTTTTGTAAACAGTGATGAGAAAAAAATACTTTTACTTTTAACACCTGGAGAAAGACACGGCTCATTTTGAATCAGCAAAAAGCATATTTAGCCCACCTCACGCATCCCTTTACAATTATCACACGTACTCTACTTATGAGAAGATAAATTTTATTGATTTGGACTCACACCTAATAAATATAATCAATAAATGCGTCAAACAGGATCGGCAAGCCCAGAATGAACTACATAGGGAGTTTTATTCATACGGTTTAAGCATATGTTCAAGATATGTTAATGACCCTCTTGAGGCACGAAGTATACTTAATCAAAGTTTTTATAAGGTGTTTAAGAACATACAGAAATACGATGCAAAGCTGGATTTTAAACCATGGTTTAAGACCATAGTTGTCAATTCGGCATTAGATTATCTGAGATCTAACAAGAGGGTTTCTCAGTATGATACCATAGATGAAAAAGTCAATAATACAATTGACCCGACAGCCATATCCGACTTGTCATATGAAGATATGCTCAATGTGGTAAATAAATTGCCGACAGCATACCGGACCGTATTTCTCCTTTATGTTATCGATGGCTACAAGCACCATGAGATTGCAGAAAAATTGGGCATAACTGAGAGTACATCTAAATCTAATTTAAGTCGCGCCAAAGCGAATCTGCGCAAAATGATAACCTTAAACGCAGCATAGTTATGAGTGATCGAGATTATAACAAGCTAGAAGCAAGGTTTAAAGAACTTTCGGAAAATACAAAGTTTGATTACCAGGCTGATGATTGGACGGCAGTACAAAAAATGTTAGACGAGGATAAAAAAGATCGAACAGGTCTTTGGTTTATACTCCCAGGTTTTCTCGTGATGTCGGGAGTGGTTGCTTGGTTTTTTCTATCCGATTTCAATACAAAGGATGGCACTGGCATGAATCAATATCATACTATAGAAGCCAATGAAAGCAATTTTTTATCTGTAGGTAACACTACTACGGATAGATCAGGTAATCAGATTGATGTAAGAGAATCACAATCTGAGCTTAACGAGGATACTAATCAGACGCCTCCTACTAAGACAGTTAAAGCGGAAACAGCTTCAAGCTCAGTCAGTGGAGAACAGAAAGATATAGTGCCACTCAGTGAGAGTAAGACGCAATACTCAGTCGCTGCTACACGTCAGAACGACTCATCTAATACTCAAAATGATCAAGAGGTCAGGAGGTATGACTCAAGCAATAGCGGAGAAGTAATTAATGCAGTACGTCTTCACACCAACAATCCGTTGCCATCCGATCAATCAAGCATTGTCGGTCCAGAAACAGAGGATCAAGTTGCAGATAGATCCGATGATCAATTTTCTGACAGAGATAGAGTCATACAGAACAATAGTCAAGAGATTATCGAGGAGCCATTAGACTTGGTTTCAGCATATGATGTTTCCTCCAGCCGCGATGAGGCAAAGAGTCTACCGCTTACGCAGAATGCAATTTCAGATTTAGCGGTAATCATGATAGCACCTTTGAATCTTGACAAGATCAATTATGATGGCGTGAAGCCTTTTGAACACAGCGCTGATGATGATGACGCTGATGATCTGGAAAAGAGCCCTAAGTTTTTATTAAATCTCAATGCGGGTATCGAAATAGCACAAACGCCTATGGGTGGGCTCAGTGATGTAGATTACAGTTTCGGTGCTCGATTGGGATATATTGCTAATTCTAAGCTCGTCATCAATGCTGGCCTGAACTACATCAGAGAATGTTATCTCGCAGAAGGCGATGACTATCGGCCTCCAGTAGGTTTCTGGGCAGCAAGTGAAGGTGTCCCACCAGAAGAGATATTAGCACTCTGTGATATGATTGACGTGTCAATAGGTGCGTCTTATCATTTCTCCGATGTCCAAAGTAACGGTATAGTGGCACACGTCAATCTACTGTCTAATTTTATGTTGAGAGAGGAATACGATTATCGCTTCGCTGAGAGTAGTGATGATTTTACAGGTCTTTTCTTAGGAGATAGCAACACATTATTAAGCCAGATAGAGTTGTCAACGGCTTATAAATTAAGAACCAAAGGGGGCTTCTTCATAGATGCGGGACCTTACCTTAAAGTTCCCCTTAATGGTGTTGGTCATGGCGACGTGAAACTGACCAGTGTAGGTTTTAGAATGGGTATATCACTAGTGAGGTAATCTTGACCATCATAATAGGTTGACCCAAGTTAATTAGGTGAATTCTTACTAAGGATAAGAGGTTTCTATAACCAAGAGAGCGCATCGTATGATGCGCTCTTTTTCTTTAAAAATTTTGGGTGCCTCGCATCCTTATTATCAATTCCCTCGTAATGGTTTATGAGAAGGTTCTCAGTTTGATAGCTCACATTTCTATGCTCATGGTGGGCATATCAGTCTGGCAGAATCGTTGAAAGTTTTAGTGTGAGTTCCATTCCTAAAGTGGATCTGCCCATTTACGTATAGTAGATGGGCTTTTTTCATTTAGGTGTTCCATTATCATCCCCAAGTAATCCACGTGAGATGACCATCCAAAGCTCTCAATAGTAGGTGCAGGACCTGGAGATCCCGAACTTCTGACCATTAAAGGACTCAAGGTTATTCAACGAGCTGAAGTAGTATTATATGACGCCTTGACCTGTCAGGAGATATTAGACTATTGTCAAGAAGGAGTGAAAAAAATATACGTAGGTAAGCGAGCAGGGCAGCCTTCATTTTCTCAAGAGCGCATTAATGATTTAATTGTCCATGCTTGCAAGCACTATAACCATGTCGTGAGATTGAAGGAAGGTGATCCTTTTGTCTTTGGCCGAGGTCACGAGGAGCAATTGATTGCCAAAGAGAACAATATAAATGTTGAGATCGTGCCAGGGATCAGTTCATCAATCGCAGCGGCCAGTTCTATGGATATACCGATCACACTCCGTAATGTCAGTCGTAGTTTTTGGGTGCTTACAGGAACGACCTCCGTGGATCAATTGTCACGTGATATTTCGACCGCAAGCCAAACATCCGCCACATTGGTAATTATGATGGGATTCAGAAAGCTATCACTATTGACTGAGCTATTTCTCCAATTTATGTCGGCCGATACGCCAATAGCCATTGTATGGAATGCATCTCGTAGCGATAGTGATATGATCTTATCTACTGTTACTCAGATAGAGCATGATCTTATAGAAAAAGACCATCTTCCAACGGGACCGGCAACTATCATAGTTGGCGAGGTAGTCAGATGCGCTTATCCAGATTACTACAATATGCAGTCTGAGTTATCTGAAAGCAACATTAGGATGGCAGTTTAGACTACTACAGTTACTCTTCGTCTAACAAACCAAAAACAGGTTCTCGCCTCAAGCTATCACCCCAGATTACTAATGGTATGGTTAATTGAGGGAGAGGGGCTTCAGAATAGCCAGTAATTCATTGGATGATAAAAATGTTCCGTATCGTTCAATGATCTCTTGGGCAGGTGACATGATAACAAGAGTAGGATAGATCAGTTGTCCATCAATGGCACCGAGATATTTGCCGAGCTCATTGGTTCCACTTGTATGACTGTGTGGGCGATATTCATAAATGTCATTGTCGTACTCCAGATTGCGTTTATCCTCGCCGTCAAAGCTGATGAAATAGAATTCTGTAGACAGCAAGTCTATTACAGGTTCATTTCGGAGGGTAGTATGTTCCATATTGCGACAGAACGTACACCAAGGGGCATGCATAAATATCACTATTGGTCTATCACCTTTATCAATTAGGGAGTCCAGTTCAGTGATATCGTATGTGGTCAGAGCATTTTGCTGTGCAATCTTGTTACTCGAGCACGACATCAAGCAGAGCATAAAGAACATAATTGGTAAGACTTTAGATCTCGTCATAACTAGTCGAAGGTATACCTCAATCCAAAAAATAGTCGCCGACCCTGATTTGGGGCATAGACATACTCAGGGTCAAAAGTGAGTGCAAAAGGATTATTGCTTGTTGGTACTACTTCTCCAGCAGCATCAAATGATACCTCACTATCAAAAGGGTCGAAGCTCCGAGCTATGATAGGTTGTTCGAGATTCTTCCAAGGTGTCCAATCCAGGATGTTTTTGATTCCACCATAGAATTCTATAGCGTCATTAGGTCTATGAGTAAGCTGGATATTTTGAATGCTCCACCACGGCGAAAACTCTGGACGTGGATCGAGCTCCCCCAATAGAGGTAGCCTCAGTGGCCCATATAGATTGGCAGTGTAGTCGATGCCCCATTTTCTATTGGGCAACTTGTAGCTGGCAGACCAGTTACCAGCAAATCGCTCGGTGAGAATCTGGCGCTGCGTAACGCCATTTTCGGTTGTTGAAACATCCATCAAGGTAGCACCGAGATCAAAGCTCAATCCAGATGGCAGGGTTAAGTCTCCACTTACGCTTACTCCTTGGGTGATGGCATGCCCATTAAGATTATCATAGATGATCTGATTAGGATTGGAGTCATAATCAGGCAGTATGATATTGCTGAAATGTGTGAACCATGAGGACAGCTCAATATTAGCAGAGCCACCATTGACCATATAGAGCCGCTTGGTATAGTTCAGATTGACATTAATAGATTGCTCGGGTAGTAATTCTTGGGCAACGACTACATCACGTGAGCCAGTTAGAGCGGCATGGTCTTCAGTAAATAAACTCACCACTCTAAATCCAGTGCCAATATTGATTCTAAAATTGTCTGTCGTCGATGGCCCCCACTTATAGGCCACTCTTGGCGTAAAAACACTGCCATGATCATCGTTATAATCATACCTCAATCCGAGTAGCAATGTGTGCTTTGGATTGAATTTAATCTCATCTTGAACGAATATTCCTGGCAGATAAATATGATCTGGGTCATTGTCCAAATCATTGATTCCATTGCTTGTAGCAGTCGTATTGTCGTCGTAGTAGGTATATCTGAATGATGATCCCACTAATAAGTCATGACTGTTAAGCTGCTTATTCCAAGTGAGTTGTGTAAATGCGATCTCCTGATCAGCCAGATATGGTTCATCTCCATAAAATGAATCTTGTTGATGAGAATTGTATGAGAAGGTCAACATCATGTTGTTGACTGTAGCTAGCTGATATTGTCCTAATAATTCAAATCGATCTGTGAATATGGACTCTCCATAGATTTGGTCAGTCCCTCTAAATTCTGGTGTCCAGTCTAATTCTCCTCCCCATCTATCTTCGTGAAAATACCTTGCCGCTAAACTGAACAAGCGATTGTCCTTGCGCTTAAAGTTCCACTTCTGAAATATAGATATCCGATCCTGGATCGCCAGATCCGTAAAGTTGTCATTATTGCGATCTTGCGGATTGCTGTAATTGAAGTAATTGACTCCTGTGAATACATCGGCTACTTCACCCAGATTAAGCTTCAAGGCTACATCGGCATTATACTCTGCCCAAGATGTACCCATTAGATCTAACGAGAGAACTGGAGCCTTAGATGCATCCTTAGTGATAATATTGATCAGTCCACCTATGGCCTCACTACCATAGAGTGATGAAGCTGGACCTTTGACGATCTCCATTCGTTCTATCATGGCATTAGGTATGCCGGATAGTCCATAGACGGTACCAAGACTACTGACAATGGGCATGCCATCTATGAGCACGAGCGTATATGGGCCATCAAGCCCATTAATTTGAATATCTCCTGTATTACAGACCTGACAGTTTAGGTTAGGCCTTACCCCATTAACATTTTGGAGTGCTTCATAGACATTGGCCGTCGGATTTTTCTTGAAGAATGCTGGCGTATATACGTCAACAGGAACCGGACTATCCGATTTTCGTACAGCTTTCAAGGTGCCAGTTACCACTATCTCATCTAGTGTGTTGTTGTCAGGACGTAAGCTGAGATCTGAAATTTTATTGTCGCCCACCTCGACCAGCACTTCTCGTACCATACTCTTGTATCCTAATAAGGAGGTTCTTAACTCATAAGTCCCAGGTTCAATTGATGCGATTCTAAATGAACCATCCAATGAGGTTACAGCCCCATATTGTTCAGATAATGTAATATGAACATAAGGTTGAGGTTCGTTAAGCTCATTGGTTATAACACCATATAAAGCCCCTGCTTGAGCCGACAGCGTTATAGTCGTCATAAGGCTTACTAAAAAGCTTATGACAAGGTTTCTTAAATCCTTCATAATTTGCTTAATTGCAAAATCATTTAATGATTTGTAAAAATAATAATTTAGACTAATCTAAAAATATTTAATTGAACAATTTAGTTCCGAAGCTATGCGAGATTTTCGCTTACGTTGGCAATAGACTTTCGAAGATCGACGAATCACTATTTTAATCCCTTTTCTGGTGGCGTTGATCTTATACTTATTCGCTTTTGTATCTTTCTGCTCATATTTGATTTCATCTTATTTATCACAGACTATATGATGCAACTATCGATACAGAATCTCTCCAAGACTTATCCCAATGGTGTCAAGGCACTTGACAATATCGACTTGACTATTGGTCAAGGGATGTTTGGATTACTTGGGCCTAATGGAGCGGGTAAGTCCTCGCTAATGCGTACTATCGCCACGCTCCAGGAGCCAGATAGCGGATCTATACAATTCAATGAGATTGATGTGCTTGCACAACCTAAAGAACTGCGTAAGACATTGGGGTACTTGCCTCAGGAGTTTGGTGTGTATCCTAATATATCGGCGTTAGACTTGCTCAACTATTTTGCAAGCCTCAAGGGGGTAGGGAGTAGTAAAGACCGTAAGAAGTTGGTCGATTATGTGCTTGAAGTTACTAATCTATCAGAGGTCAGACGTCGAGCAGTGTCGGGATACTCAGGAGGGATGAAGCAGCGATTTGGTATCGCACAGATGTTGCTCAATGATCCTCAACTCATCATAGTAGATGAGCCTACAGCTGGATTAGACCCTGCCGAGCGCAAGCGATTTCTCAATATTCTTAGAGAGATTAGCAGAGGGCATATTGTAATATTCTCTACGCACATCGTAGAGGATGTCAAGGAGTTGTGTCTCGATATGGCGATTATGAATCAGGGGGCCATATTGCTGCGACAATCGCCAGAATCAGCAGCCGCAGAGATGGATGGCAAGATATGGATCAAGCGTATCGAGGATGACCTGACAGAGGTTCAAGAGCACCACAGGTTCTTGTCCAACTCATATAACCCTGATCACAGTATTACTGTGCGTATCTATTCTGATGGACATCCGGGAGAGGGCTTTTCTCATGCCACTCCCAACTTAGAAGATGTCTATTTCTATCATCTCAACGAGCGTGCTGCGGCCACGGTATAAACCATAATAAGTATGCTCGGAAAGATCTATTCGTTCGAACTGAACAGTTGGTTTAATAGGCCAGCGATATTTGTTTATGCCATCTTAGTCATGGCATTCTCTGCATTGATGACAGCTGCATCATCTGGAGCTTTTGATGGCAATACCGCCAGTGTGAACTCATTGAAGTATATCAATTCGCCTAATGGCATCTTAGGGTTGGTGATGGGCATCGCCGTAATCTTATTCCTATTATTTCCTAATGTGGCTGGAGCGAGCATCTACAAGGATTATAAGCACAATGTTCATCAGGTGATGTACTCGTTTCCATTCAGTAAGCGGGATTATTTTTTTGGTAAGTATCTGAGTGCGCTTACGATATGCCTGCTACTCACGGTGTTCATAGCAGCCGGCATCATGATTGGGATGAACGTGCCAGGTGTCAATGCTGATATGATTGGGCCACATCGACTGATGCCATATCTACATACCTATGCAATATATGTTTTGCCGGGTACATTTCTGTTTAGCGCAGTGATCTTTGCAGTCGTGACATTCAGTCGAAATATTGTGGCGGGATTCGTGGTGATGATTGCCTTTTATATACTACAGGGCATCATAGAGAGCGGCCTATCGGACTTGGATAATCAAGCTTTTGCAGCTATGGCGGATCCTTTTGGGATGACCTCCAGTCTTTACTATACTAAGTATTGGACGATATCGGAGGAAAACACCTCGCTGGTCCCATTCACAGGATATGTGATATGGAATCGCATCCTATGGACGGCTGTGGGTGTCTTGATCTTAACAATGAGCTATAGGGCCTTTGAGTTTCATACGGCACCAAAGACATTCTCATGGAAGTTTTGGAAGAAAGCTGAGCTGAAAAGTGCCGCTCATAAGAGTACTCAAAACCTTACACTGGACCTGCCTGATGTCAAACGTAACTTTGGATTGGGGCAATTCTTCAGCAGCGTCATCAACCTCTCTAAGATAGATCTTAAGTATATCCTGAAGGGTGGACCATTTTTGGTAATTAGCATCTTGGGCTTGTTGATGTTGATTCTCATGCTTGCATTTGGGGCACAGATATTACAAACGACTACATGGCCATCGACCTCAAGAGTCATTGGTATCCCGGCTGCCACATTCAGACTTTTTGTGACGCTACTGACTATGGTGTACACTGGTCTTATTGTCAATCGTCGTACCACAGATAATATCTATCAGCTCGAGGATACTACCAATACTGCAAGCTTCAGCTTTCTAACCTCTAAGTTTCTGAGTATCACTTTGATGCAAGGTGTCTTGTTAGTCCTACCGATTATTGCGGGGATTATTTATCAAATTAGTCAGGGCTATTACACGATTGAATTAGGCTTGTATGCTTACGATTCGTGGATTGTGCGATGGATTCAGTTCATGCCATGGACGCTTTTTGCATTATTTATTTTTACCATAATTCCTAATTTTTATATAGGATTAGTGGCGGTGCTTATTGTTGGTATAGGCACTACATTTTTAGGTTTTGCTGGTGTTGAGCAGTCTATCTATAAGTTTAATGAGGGACCAAATATTCTTTACTCAGATATCGATGGTTACGGCTATTTACAGACGAGATATTTCATCTACAGACTCTATTGGATCTTTGGCGGTTTAGTATTTGCGAGCTTGGCATGGGTATTCTGGAGACGAGGAGTAGCCAGAGGTGCACTTACAGCATTTAAAGGGGCTTCATGGTCTCTGCCAAAAGTCCTAAATCTATTGGTCTCGGTAGTATTGTTTGGGGGCTTAGGTTACTACATCTATTACAAGAACAATATCGCTGAAGATTATTATTCATCCAAGGAGCGTGAACTGCAAACGGTCGAATATGAGAAAACCTATAAGCGCTATGCCAGCTTGTCACAGCCTCGTATCATAGACGTCAACATCACAGCAGATCTTTATCCTGAAGACTACAGGATTCAAGCTGAAGGTTATTATCTCCTGAAGAATAAGTCAGCTCAACAGATTGATACCTTATACATAGACTTTGCTCCATTTATCAGAGACTTATCGATGGATCGTAGCGCCGAGCTGGCAATACATGATTCGTTGAATAATATTAAGATCTATGGACTTGCTGAACCACTACTGCCTGGTGATACCATGCGATTAAACTTTGCTCTTGACAATGCAGAAGACGATGCCTTTAAGCGCACTATCACCGTGCGTAAGAATGGTACATTCCTTAATAGTAGTATGTTTCCTACTCTGGGATATCAAGATGGTTATGAGCTTGTGACGAATAAGACACGCACCAAGTATGACTTGCCCGAGAAAGAGCGCATGCCTGATATCACCGATACTTCGGCATATGCTAATACTTACATTTCTAATAGTGCGGACTGGATCAATTTCGAAATCCAACTGAGTACTGCTGGAGATCAGACAGCGATAGCACCTGGTGTGCTACAGAAGGAGTGGCAAGAAGAAGGGCGCAACTACTTCCACTATAAGATGGAGCGTCCGATGCTCAATTTCTACAATATCTCATCAGCCCGCTATGAGGTCGCTGAGGATAAGTGGAATGACATCGATCTTACCATATACTATCATAAAGGCCATGACTATAATCTGGACAGGATGTTCCGAGGACTTAAGGATGGCTTGGATTATTTTACCGAAAACTATAGCCCCTATCAGCACAGCTATGTGAGGATATTGGAGTTTCCTCGAGCGTCATTTGCACAGTCATTCGCAGGGACAATACCATTCTCTGAGAATGTAGGTTTCATGGCTCAAGTCGATGATAGCGAAGATGGGGGAGTAGACTACGCTTACTCCATTACTGCCCATGAGTTGGCACACCAGTGGTGGGCACATCAGGTTATTGGGGCCAATGTAAAGGGAGCCACGATGCTATCTGAGAGTCTATCCGAATACTCCTCTCTCAAGGTGCTCGAGCATAGATATGGCGTCGAGAAGAAACGGATCTTCCTCAAGGACGCACTGGACAAGTATTTGCTCAGCAGAAGTGTAGAAGCTTCTAAGGAGTTGCCACTCGCGCTCAACGAAAATCAACCTTATATCCATTATCAGAAAGGCTCGATTGTATTCTATGCCTTGTCAGACCTGATCGGTGAGCAGAAGTTGAGTAATGTGCTCAGTGCTTATATCGATAGTGTAGCCTTTCAAGAGCCACCTTATACTAATGCTTTGGAATTAGTAGGTATGCTCAGAGAATCCACCCCTGACTCGTTAGACTACTTTATTGATGACAACTTCATGGCGATCACGCTGTATGACAACAGGATCGAAGAGACACAGTATACAGATAACGGGGATGGAACTTATACTGTAGATATCACAGCTCATGTCCGCAAGTATCGGACGGATGAGCGAGGTAGACAAGTATTTGAGGACGAGTCGGGTCTCACTGATAGCTTAGCTATAGAAGGCAAGAAGAAGCCGCTCAAATCCTATCCACTAAGTGATTATGTCGATGTGGGCATATTTGGAGTGGAAGAGGTCGATGGAGTCGAGAAGGAACAAGTGCTGTATATCAAGAAACATAAGATTACTGAAATAGAAAATCAATGGACGATCACGGTAGATAGCGAGCCCAAAGAGGTAGGCATCGATCCTTATAACATCTTAATTGATCGTAATAGTGATGACAACAGAAGGGAAACTAAAACAGAGTAGTCTTGGCCCGCCAGAGCAGTCTGCTATAATTATCATTATCAGTTAGTTAGGTTGACCTCTGATCTGATCAGTAAGTTTACATCGGTATGTATGTCGTAATAGCTGACCCTTATTTAATTCGAGATTACATTTTTAACATGCGGTTATTCAATAAGATGACACTTCCGGATGGCAGGGTTCTCAATCACTTTGCTTGATCCTCCAGGATATTGGATAGTAGCTGCACGGACCGATTTACCTGTTCCTAAACCAAAGGTTAATGTAGCTGTCTGATCTGAGGAGAGCCCTTCGCCGACAATATAGGCATCAGTGAGTGTGGTGTCATTAGATAAGGTCAGCGTAATCATAGAACCTACATTTTTAGACGTTTCTTTAAATCTGAAACTTATGTAATCGGCGTCACCACCGTCATTGATAAAAGCCTTTACTGTTCCGCTGAGGTTGGAGTAAAGTAAGTCTGGGTAGCGGTCTTGATTGAAATCTGCTGTGACGGGAGAGATAGCATAATTTTTATTGATGACTCCTGCTTGATCTTCTACTGCTGAGAATGTGCCATCAGGGCGCTGTATGAGGAATCGACAAGGGAGCTTAAAAAGCTTGTGAGGCTGAAAGTCCACATAGTTTTCGGCTACCACGAGATCCTGCCTGCCATCTAAATTGAAATCTTCAAATATTGCTCCCCACGAAAATTCGAAATCAGCGATCTTAGTTTCTGCTGCAACATCAGTAAAGGTCAAATCACCATTGTTGCTGAATAGTATCCATTTACTATTGAAGATATCACCTTCTGGGAGATCGCCACGAGCCAGAAACTCTGGTACCGAGGAGCCTGTGTTAGAAAAGAAAAGATCCATGTGACCATCATTATTGTAGTCTCCGGCAGCGATGCCCATTGGATATGCATATTTGCCGGTAAGCGGATTATTGATTAGCTCAAAGCTTTGACCATTGCGGTTGTGATAAGTGCGGGCTTCACCCGTATCATAGGCGACCACCAAGTCAAGGAATCCATCTTTATCGAGATCAACGAATATGCCTTGGAAGGTGTTATGAATATAGGTAAGTCCGAGGGCGTCAGTCACATCCGTAAAGGTGTTGTCACCATTATTTTTTAGGAGGATGCTCGACGCACCATAGTTTGGAGCTTTGAAGATCGTCTGTCCTTCCATCTGATCCTTTTTGATGTAAGCTGACAAAAAGATGTCGAGATGGCCATCATTATTGTAATCACCCACAGTAGTAGTCGCTGCGGTTGACTTGGCGGTTAAGTCAGCCTGAATAGCTTCACTGACGAGTGCCCCATTGTCATTGCGATACCATAAGAGACCATACTCTCCAGAGAGGAGCAAGTCGTTGAAACCATTATTATCTAAATCCACAGAAATTGCACCAAGAGTCTTTGTACCTCTGCATGCTCCCGAGGAACAAACCTTTGTTCATGGAGGATTTCACGGCCTGATATCGGCGGTCTTCTTTGCGTTACCAGCGATGGTGATTCACTACCTCTATCAGAAGAAATCTGTCAAGCTTATGTTAATCGATGGAGGATACCTATTATTATTTTTCGCTTTGATGGGCGGGGTTTTGGGTGCTTTGTCCCTGTCGTTTTATTCGGTGATGTGTGTCTTGAGCCACTCTTCACCTTCCTTGTTGAGGAAGAAATCCATCCAGACATAATACATCGTATGCTGATCGGCTACCTCCCCACCTTGCATAGATCCTAATGGGATATGCAGGAGATCATGCTCAGCGAACGATTGAGCCACCTCATCTACATGTACGATTCACTGATTGTCCGCTAAACCGAGAAACAATTGCTCCAGCATGGGATGTTTAAGTACGTCGACTTTATCAGGCCCATTCGTTTGCACTGTGCCCATGGCTACTCGTGGGATAATCCTATTAGGTAGGATTGTACGGCTTACTGTAGTTGCACTTTTGATAGGTTCAGTGTATCCTTGACACTCTTCAAATCTGGCATTGTACACCTCTTGGGTAAACTCCGTGGGAAACCCCAGGATGCCTATTCGGTCCTGATCAGACAAGTGACATAAAAATTTCAGATAATGCAGCATGGTGGTTCCAGTATTCTTGATGTGTACCTCTTGTGCAGCATTAGGCAGTAATATAGTCTCGGAGGTAAGCTCATAATCGCTTGGAGCGATTACTGCTGTGCCTTGCCCTATAGTCCAATATAGATCGCTTTATCATTATCCTTGATTACATCGTTGAGCTTGAGATCGGGAGGGATGGAGACGGACTCAATGTGGATATCACTAATCTCATTGCCCATAATACCTTGAACATGGATGCCCTGTGCAGATGTTGACCTACCCAGAGATACGATGGGGATCTCTCCGTGATTCATAGATGTTACAATCTGTTACTATTGCGAATATATGATTTGACATAACCAATTCTCCAAGGGGTTTAAACCCCTTGGGTGAGGAACCCCTCCACAGGCGTCACGGGCAGGTCAAATGCGCTACCGACACCCTCGTATACGATCTCTCCATTGATGACATTGAGTCCTTTGCGGAGTGATAGATCATCATTGCAGGCTTTCTTCCATCCTTTGTTGGCGAGGCTCAGGGCCTGACGTAAGGTTGCATTAGTCAGTGCATAGGTCGAGGTATACGGCACTGCTCCGGGCATATTGGCTACACAGTAGTGCACGATATCATCTATGACAAATGTCGGTTCAGCATGAGTAGTCGGCTTACAGGTTTCTATACATCCACCTTGGTCGACCGCTACATCAATTAGGACAGTTCCTGGCTCCATATCCTTGAGCATCTCACGAGTGATGAGCTTAGGGGCTTTAGCTCCTGGGATTAAGACGGCACCTACGATGAGATCAGCTGTCTTTATGAGCTTGCGGATATTATATTCATTAGAGTATAGCGTGCTGATATTTGGTGGGAGGATATCTTCTAAGTACCTCAACCGATCCAAGTTTACGTCGAGTATCACTACGTCTGCTCCTAATCCTGCAGCCATCTTAGCCGCTTGAGTTCCTACTATGCCACCACCGATAACCATCACATTGGCAGGAGGTACGCCAGGTACACCACCTAATAGTACACCCTTGCCTCCCATGGGCTTTTCGAGATACTTTGCACCTTCTTGTATGGACATTCTTCCTGCGACTTCTGACATAGGAATAAGTAGCGGTAGACTACCATCGGGATCTTCGACAGTCTCATAGGCGATACATGTCGCTTTACTTTTTATCATCGCATCAAGCAGTGGGCGATGTGATGCAAAATGAAAATAAGTATAGAGTATCTGCCCTTCACGAACAAGGTCATACTCAGACTCTATAGGTTCCTTTACCTTGATGATCATCTCTGCTTCAGCATAGACGTCTTCGATCGTATCTCTTAGTTCTGCACCTGCAGCTACATAATCCTCGTCACTAAATCCACTTCCGATACCGGCAGTTTTCTGCACGATAACTTGATGTCCAGATCGTTTCATGGCCTGTATCCCTGCGGGAGTCATAGCGACCCTGTTTTCGTTGTTCTTTATTTCTTTTGGTACTCCGACTATCATATGACTTAGCTTACTTTTGGTTTAAATAATGCTTACTAAAAGCATTTACAAAGTTATTATAACTTAAAAATAATTCATTATAAGTTAAATAATGCTTTATTCCGCTTTTGGTTCATGGTGGCATCATTCATTTATTATATAGTCTTAAGACAGTTTTAGTTGTCTATTCATTGATAAAAAAGACCTTTGTGATTCTGTCAGTAAAGCACCATGAGTAGTCCCACCGAAAAACTATATACCAAACAGTTTATACTGCTCTGTACCAGCTTCGCATTATTTGGCGGCAGCTTCAATATGATGATTCCTGAGTTGCCGGCATTTCTCTCTGAGATGGGAGGGGAGGATTACAAGGGGTTTATTATCTCACTATTCACGCTAACGGCGGGCTTGTCGCGTCCTATCAGTGGTAAGTTGGCAGATCATATTGGGAGGATGCCCGTCATCGCAGTGGGCGCAGTTGTCTGTATTATATGTAGTAGTCTCTATCCGCTGTTGTCTACCGTGTCGATGTTTTTGATGCTGAGGTTGATGCATGGCTTTTCGACAGGATTTACACCTACAGCGATCTCTGCTTACGTGGCAGATATTGCTCCCATCGCAAGGCGAGGAGAAGCGATGGGCATTATCGGCGTGAGTATCAACATAGGATCTTCCATGACGCCACCGATAGGGAGTTGGATCGCTAATGAGTTTTCTCTGATGGCGATGTTTTATGCGAGCTCATTGACGGCCCTGATATCTGTATTGCTTGTGATGCGCATGCGAGAGACACTACCTAATCCACAGCGGCTGCAGCTGATCCATTTTAAACTTAAGCGGAGTGAGATCATAGATCCTGTATCACTGGTCCCAGCAATCATAGCTGGGTTGACCTTTTTTGGGCTCGGAGCACTATTGACTATAGTAGCAGATCAAGCAGATTATCTTGGGATGAATAATAAAGGGCTCTTTTTTACCAGTTTTACGCTATGCTCTGTTTTGTCACGCTTAGTGGCAGGTCAAGTATCGGATCGATATGGTCGCAAGTTAGTGATCAGTGTTGCTATGGTGTTGGTTGCTGTGTCATATGTGATATTGGGTACGGCTGATTCTACTGCGGATATCCTCATTGCAACAGGTGCGATAGGGTTTTCTATCGGAGTCGCTTCACCATCGATTTTTGCTTGGGTGATCGATCGTTCTGATGATGCTCGACGGGGTACGGCGATGGCTACGGTATATTTATTCTTGGAGTTTTTTATCGGTGGGGGTGCCTTGTTCTCGGCATTCGTGTATGATAATGACCCTGCTAACTTCGACATGGTCTTCTATCTCATCGCCATGATCACGCTGTCCTCCTTAGTATTTCTACAATTGTCTGATCGAGAAGGATAGTTCTAACTTCGCTACGACACAGTTAGCAATTAGGATTAATAACCGGCAGGCTCATAGCGAGTCCTCCTTCAGAGGTTTCTTTATACTTAGAGTTCATATCTAATGAGGTTTGCCACATCGTCTCGATTGCAGCGTCGAGCGATACCTTGCTGTCTTTTGGATCACTCTCTAAGGCTAAGTTAGCTGCGGTGATCGCCTTCATAGCTCCCATGGTGTTGCGCTCGATACACGGTACTTGAACGAGCCCGTTGACTGGATCACATGTCAGCCCGAGGTGATGCTCCATAGCGATTTCTGCCGCCATCAAGCATTGCTCTGGTGTGCCGCCGAGCACTTCTGTAAGACCTGCTGCTGCCATCGCTGACGATACGCCGATCTCCGCCTGACATCCTCCGACGGCCGCAGATATTGTTGCTCCCTTCTTGAATAGACAACCGATTTCGCCAGCGGTGAAGAGATAGTTTCTGATCGATTCCTTGCCAGTGTACTTGCAGAATAGATAGTAGTACATCAGCACGGTGGGTACTACCCCTGCCGCACCATTAGTGGGAGAGGTTACAACACGACCCATGTCGGCATTTTCTTCATTTATAGCAAGAGCAAAACAACTGATCCACTTATTGACACAGTTAAATGATTTTTCGACTTTTTTGACTTGGCTTAACCAATCCTGTCTACTCTCAAATGAATTCACTCTGAGCAGACTCTTACAGATGCGAGACGCACGTCTGACTACGTTTAAGCCACCAGGCAGTATGCCTTCTGTGGTGCATCCAGCATAAATGCAATCCAAGAAAGTCTCTTCGATCTCCTCGATACGCTGGTCGATCTCTTGCTGAGGTAGAATGCTCAGTTCATTTTGGAGGACGATATCCGATATGTTGCACTGGTGCTCAGCGGTGTATTTCAGTAGCTCACAACCTTTTTGTATCGGATGGGGTAGGTTATATTTTTGCTTTGACTGTGGCTGGTCATCTGGAGACTCAATGAATCCACCACCTACAGAAGCATAAAGCTTTTCTTTAATCAATGTATTATTACTGAATGCGCTTAATTTCAAGGTGTTAGGGTGGAGCTCATGAGTGAATCCTTCGAAGTGGATATCTCGATCAAAGTCAAAAGCAACCTCTCTTTGATTTATCTTGATCACCTGGTCATCTTTTACAGCTTGGATGATGCTATTGATGCTGCGGGTATCAATGGTCTTAGGGTCATAATCCAGTAGTCCCAATACCAGGGCCTGATCTGTTGCATGTCCGATGCCAGTTTTGGATAGGGAACCATAGAGATGGATGGTGATTATATCAATAGCGGGGAGGTCCGAGATGAAGTCTTTTGCCGCAAGCCATGGTCCTAAGGTATGAGAGCTCGATGGGCCTACTCCAATCTTAAATATGTCAAACACACTCAAAGTCTCCATATGCACTGTTGATGTTTCAAAAATACTACCCACTGAACATGATCTGGCTATCTAAGTTTATCGATGTTCGCGTGTTTGACCTTGCCGTATCTGATATAGAGTGGTCTTGACCCAATTATGTTACTGTAAATGGTTGATCGCAGAAGCGCTTCATTGTTGCCTTATATAGCGCATTCGCTAATGTACCAAAGACAGGAGGGAAAGTGGGTTCCCCCAAATCCGTAGGATCGATATCATTCTCCACAAAGTGGATGTCGATTTCTTTAGGAGCTTCAGCCACCCTTATCATCTGGTACAGGCCATATTCGGTATATATATCTCGCACCTTGCAGATAGAGAATTGATGAGAGTTGATTGGCGATCCATCGATACTAAACTATATATTTTTATAATCCAGTCGTAGCAATCTTACGAGTTTGATTAGATGCGAAACGATAGTAATCTCCTAATCAGTATTAACTTTATTCGGATTACTTTTTTAAGATCAATTGGAGATGAAGAAGATTAGTGCAGTATTAGGGCCCGTAGGATACTTTTTGATTCTTTTTTGTTTCAAGTCCGAAGGGCTTTCAGAGGCAGGGGTGGCCATCTTAGCCGCTACATTTCTGATTGCACTATGGTGGATTTTTGAAGTTACGGATATTGCCATCACGGCATTATTACCCATCATTTTATTTCCACTGGCAGGAGCACTGAGCTTATCAGAAACTACCGCGGCCTATGGACATAAATATATCTTCTTGTATATGGGGGGATTCTTCTTGGCTATCGCCATAGAAAAATGGAACCTCCACAGGCGCATCGCACTCAACATAATCGGCATAGTAGGAACAAGTATCTCCAAGATCGTATTGGGCTTTATGCTCGCCACGGCCTTTATGTCCATGTGGATATCCAATACCGCTACGAGCGTAATGATGTTACCTATTGGGCTCGCTATCATCAAGCAACTCAAGGATCACCCCGATACCGAAGAGGATGAAAACAAGATATTTGGTAAGATGCTAATGCTCTCTATTGCCTATAGTGCGTCGATAGGAGGGATTGCGACCTTGTTTGGTACACCACCTAATCTTGTATTTGCAGGGATTGTCAAGGAGCTTTATGATGTAGAAATTTCCTTTATCAAGTGGCTGTGTATTGGACTGCCGATCTCTATCACACTATTGACCATTGCCTGGGTGTATATGACCAAAGTGGCTTTCAAGTTAAGCATACAGGAGTTTCCAGGGGGAGCTGAGGAGATTAGGAGACTCAAGGCGGAGCTCGGCCCTATGAAGGAAGGCGAGAAAGTCGTAGCAGTCGTATTTGCATTGACAGCGCTTATGCTGATTCTAAGACAATGGTTGCAGACCTACATACCGCAGTTAGATGATACCATCATCGCTATGGTAGCTGGGATAACCCTAAGTGTCGTGCCATCGAGAGAACGAGCAGGCAATATCTTGAACTGGAAAGAAGCTGTGAAAATGCCCTGGGGTGTACTCATCCTATTTGGTGGAGGGATGGCCCTGGCCTTAGGATTTTCGGAGACTGGACTGGCCCAATGGATCGGAGGTAAGTTTGTCTTACTGGACCACTTTCCCATTTTTGCATTGATCTTGGTGCTCACGATCTCAGTTAATTTCCTCACGGAGATCACTTCTAATCTGGCAACTACAGCTATGCTGTTGCCGATACTTGCGCCAATAGCTATGAGCATCGACGTGCATCCGTTTTTGCTGATGATCCCGGCTACTATGGCAGCATCTTGTGCATTTATGTTGCCAGTGGCTACACCGCCCAATGCTGTGGTCTTTGGCTCAGGACTACTCACGATACCTGATATGACTAAGGCAGGGCTACGTCTGAACCTGATCTCGATTGTGATGATTTGGGGCTTCGTGTATTTCTGCCTGGAGTTAATCCTTGGGTATTCGTTAAGTGCATTTCCATATTAGGATGGGAGCGACCAGTAAGGCAGGGGACACCAGGAGATCGGCTCACCGTAGACTTGTTTATGTCCATCCTATATGATAAGACAATAGCGCTGATGTCATTAGAAAATGTAGATAAGTGTTACTTATATATGAAGCAAAACATATCTTATTTATCATAATATCACCCAAAATCAAGAACTTAGCTATAATTAGACCTAACTTTGCGGCTCATTAGAAAATGACGATAAATTATAATATGTCATTTGCACAATAATTTATATGTCATTTGAATCCATAGGCTTATCAGAAGCGTTAGTAAAAGCCGTTAATAAACAAGGGTATACCTCACCGACGCCAATACAAGAAAAAGCGATCCCGCTAATCATAGATGGTAAAGATATCTTAGCCTCTGCACAGACAGGAACTGGCAAAACAGCTGGTTTTACCTTGCCAATGCTTCAAAACTTGTCTAAAAGACAAAAGTCAGGTCATCGACCGATTAGAGCATTAGTATTGACGCCAACACGTGAGTTAGCAGCACAAGTGCATAGCAGCGTAAAATCCTATAGTGAATTTCTCGACATTCGCTCTACCGTTATTTTCGGAGGTGTCAAGCAAAGAGCACAGGTAGCGACCATCCGAAAAGGTGTAGATGTACTAATCGCCACTCCTGGACGTCTCATAGATCTGCAAAACCAAGGTCTCCTATCACTTGCTAAGATCGAGATCTTAGTCTTAGATGAAGCCGATAGAATGCTCGACATGGGCTTCCTCAGAGATATCAGAAGGATCATTAGCTTAATGCCTGAGCGAAGGCAGAACCTGATGTTCTCTGCTACATTTTCCAAAGAGATTAAAAAGCTGGCAAAAGACTTTTTGCATAACCCCGTATCAGTAGAAGTGACCCCTGAAAACTCTACAGTCGATGTGATAGAGCAAAAGGTATATCGAGTAGCTAAAAAGTCTAAAACAGGATTGATCATCAAGCTGATCTCTGAAGGTAACTGGCAGCAAGTACTGGTGTTTACCAGAACGAAACATGGTGCCAACAAACTCTCGAGAAAAATGATCAGCGCTGGGATATCCGCAGCTGCCATCCACGGCAATAAGAGCCAAGGAGCACGTACAAAGGCGTTGGCAGGATTTAAGAATAACTCGGTACGAGTTTTAGTTGCCACAGATATTGCGGCTCGAGGTTTAGATATTCCTCTATTGCCACATGTCGTCAACTTTGAGCTGCCTAATGTCTCAGAAGACTATGTCCATCGGATCGGACGTACGGGGCGAGCAGGAGCGAGTGGGGTAGCGATGTCTCTGGTAAGTGCAGATGAGACCTCCTATCTGGCAAATATTGAAAAGTTAGTCAATCTGAAAATCCCCGTTGAAATCATAGAGGGTTTCGAGCCTGATCCCAATGCCTCAACGGAGCCTATAAAACAGGGCCAAGGAAGAGGAAGAAGAAATTTTAGATCTAATAAGTCAAAATCTCAAGGCTCTAAAAAAGCGAATGGTGGTTCTCGGTTCGGAAATAGTAGAAATGCCAACGGAAACAAAAACAGAAGACGCAAGAATAATAAGCGTTAGTTGATGTATTAATCCCGTAATAATATCGATGTCTCAGCCCAATAATCCACTTCATGGTGTCAAGCTCGAACAAATCATCAATGAGTTAGTAGAGCATTATGGTTGGGAGTATCTGGGATACAATATCAACATCCGTTGTTTTACGCATGACCCTTCTGTAAAATCAAGTTTGAAATTTTTACGTCGGACACCTTGGGCTCGCACCAAGGTTGAATACCTGTATTTGAACATGTTGAAGAACCGTGAGTGAGTTTGTAGTACTGAGAAACACGAATTCAAGTTTGCTGCCTTAGCGAAGAGCATCGCCTATCCCGTGGACCCTTAGTTTCAATTGGGACGGTTGGCGACAATAGTGGCCTTGGCAATTGCATTAGTGGCGGCAATACTTCACATCATACTGATTTAAAAGCTATGTCTATGATTCATAAGATACTACCTCCCGTGATCAACAACAATTATCGAGGACATCAGATAGCGCTATGGTTATTTTACTTAATAACTGCCGTCACCATCATAAGGAGTTGCATACATATTTTTAAGTCTGACGGGGGAGCGCAGAGCATAGCTACGATACCCTTAGAAGGCTTCAGCAATGGAGGTGCCGAGGCTGTCGTCTTTTTGTTCGCATACTGGGGCTTGAGTCAGCTGATGTTTGGCCTTATCCAAGGGATCGTTGCACTGAAGTATAAGAGCATGATCCCGCTGATGTATGTGTTTTTGCTATTTGAATATGTTGCCCGATTTGGCATTTCACTGTTTAAGTCAATTGAGACTGCGGGGCAAGCGCCCGGCGGAGTAGTCAATTATGCTTTTCCGTTTTTGTTTGTCATCATGCTCTTCCTTTCTTTAAATAACGAACAAGTAGTAACTTAAGAGAATGAAATCTATCATCAAAAAAGGCAGTCCGCTATATCATTTCATTCAATGGGCATTTTTTCCATTGGTGCTGGTTGGGACTCCTTATATCATCTACTTACTGGTCAACAATGGCTCGTCCGTCGCCATTACCACCTACGTCGTAGCCGTAGCGGTGGGCTTGGTGTTTTGGTTAGCAGAATGGTTGATGCCGTTCAAGGAAAAATGGAATCATTCTCACGATGATATCACTACTGACTTAGTGAGTGGCACGGTAGCTTATATCGTCCTACCGATTTTTTTGAAGCCCCTTTTTATCGCCATGTTGGCAGGAGGTACGGTGTGGCTGTCGACACAATGGGGCGGGTCTATATGGCCGAGCCACTGGCCAGTCGTTTTTCAGTTGATATTGATGCTCCTATTAGGTGATGCAGGGCGCTACTGGGGCCATAGGCTTGCGCATGAAGTCCCAATTTTATGGAATTTTCATGCAGTGCATCACTCCACTAAAAGACTGTATTGGTGGAATGCCACTCGGCAACACCCGGTAGATAAGACTTGGTTCACCTTTACAGAAATGCTCTTCCCAGTGCTGTTAGGTGCTGACGGGATTGTATTGGCCATGTATTTTGGGGTAACGGTGGTGTGTGGATTTTCGCAGCATTGCAATATCAATATCAAGTTGGGGCCCTTGTATTACTTGTTTAATGTGGTCGACTTACATCGATGGCATCATTCTAAAGAGATCCAAGAGTCCAATAACAACTACGGCAATAACCTCATCGTATTTGATCGATTGTTTGGCACCTATTTTCATCCAGAGCGCCAAGAAACGCCGAGTCGGCACATTGAAGAAATCGGTTTGCTCAATCCGGAATATCCAGAATCATATATCGGTCAATTGGCTGCACCATTCAAAGATGGCCTCGATAAGAAGGGAGCCTAAAATAAATACTCAATCAATCAAAGCGAATCATAGAATTAGTAGCATATCGAATACGATTTTGATCCAAACTATAGAACCTGATCTATGAAAAAATTCATCTTAATATCTGCCATCATTGAGTTGCTGGCAGGAGCGATCTTATTCATTGCACCGCAGCAGGTACCTGATTTAGCCGTAGGTAGTAGCAGTCATATGGCTATGGCCAGGATGTATGGGGCGGCAGCACTGGGCTTAGGGGTCTTTGCGGTTCAGGTGTGGCGCAATTTTGATAATGAGACAATGACTCGAGCTTTCCTTACGGTCTTTTTAGTGTTTAACCTGGCCGCGTTCATTGGCATTTTTTAATAAATTGGTAGCTCGCATAGCAAGTGCTGTAAGACCATGGTTGATAGCAGGTCTATTACTTGTGTTGGGATATATAGGGGTTAGGAAATGGCGTGGAGTGTAGTAGGACCAAGTGCCAAATAACTATCCCAATAATACATCTAACGATTTGACCTAACTCATCTGTGGTTTTACCAGATATTTCTTACCACTCTGAGCCTTAACATATTCTATGATATGATCTGGCTCACACATCTCATCCAGAGATATCGATTTATGAAATTCGCTCTTGAAGGTGGTGTGGATCTCATCCGCTACTCTTTTTTGCATGGCCATAAATCCTTCCATCCCTAACTTCTGAATAATAGGAGTGACCAACCAGCCGCTGATACTCCAGTATAGACCAAATGATCTGCTAAATGTGGTTGGCGCCTGATTCAGACTGCCGTAGATATAGACCTGCTTGAGGGTCGTGGTTCCATATACGCTGTAGTTGTCTGCTTTGCTGGCGAGTGATTTCTCCATAGCATCTAAGATCTGTTCTGCCATGTTGCCGCCACCTATACACTCAAAGGCCAAAGTGGCTTCGGTCTCAGTGATGGCATCTATGAGTTGACTCTTAAAATTATCATCAGTAGAGTTGAGCACATATTCGCCACCTATTGATTTTAAGTGGTCTACCTGCTCTTGTCTTCTGACTATGTTGATCAGGGGTATACCGTCAGCTTTACAGACTTTGAGGAGCATCTGACCCAGATTAGATGCGGCAGCCGTATTGATGATCGCCTTATGGTTTTCCATTTTCATAGTGGCGACCATACCAAGGGCTGTGTATGGATTTACACAACTCGCAGCAGCTTGATCTGGGGTAGTGCCTTTATTCATGACCATACAGGATAGACCAGGTACGCATCGATATTTTGAGAAACAGTTCGCACCGAACAATGAGACCACCTTACCCATGAGATGTTGCATGTCACTTCCAGCGCTTACCACGATGCCGGACCCTTCATTACCACTTGGTAGTGGTTTATCCCATCTTCCTTTCATATGATTGACTATGGCAGAGGGGTATGTGATCGTCTTTGGATTAGCGGTTGTGCCTACGAGATCTGTGGTAATCATATTGGACAGTCCAAATAGCACACCTACATCTGAGGGGTTGATAGGTGCGGCATGTATCTCTACGACCACTTCGTGAGCCGCAGGTTCTGGCATCGGCCTCTCGATGACTTGGAGTGATAGTGTGCCTGCTTTGCTGAGTGTTGATCTTATTTCTCTGTTCATTACGGGTTTGGTTTTATACGTTTTTATTGATGTCTGTCACTGAGTATCCTATCTCCTCAATATGCCTCTTTTTAATCATTTAGTGGGCTCTTGATCGATTATATACGATCAGCTCCCATGATGTAGTAGTATATACCTACTGCCCTTAATTACCATAGTATAGCACTGTCTTAGCAGTTTTTATTAACTAGCTGTGACGCTTGTTGATCCTTAGAAAGAATATCCCCGTGTCGATGTTATGACTTTAGATATTTTCTAATCCCATAACTCGCCAATACGCCTTCACCTGTAGCAGCAGCTACTTGCGCTATGGCTCCTTCTCGACAATCGCCAGCGGCAAAGATCCCCTTAACAGATGTTTGTGCTAAATCTTGAGTTTTGATAAATCCCCGTTCGTCCAACTCAACTAAGTTTTTGAATGAATCGGTATTTGGTATTAAGCCGATGAAAATAAAAGCCCCATCTGCGGTGATTAACTCCTGCTCTTTTGTTTCGTTGTCCTCGACAAGCAATCCTTTGAACAGTCCGTTGTCATCAGCCACAAACTCGATGGAAGTCTTATTCATATGGCTTGTGATATTCTTGATGGTGGGTAATTTTTCGGTATACGTTTCTGATGCCGAAAATTCAGCACTTCTGTGGATGATTTTGACACTCTTCACAAATCCAGATAGAAAAATACCTTCCTCCAAAGCTGAGTTGCCGCCACCGATGACAATAATATCTTGATCCCTATAAAATGCACCGTCACAAGTTGCGCAAAAATGCACCCCCGAACCGATTAACTCGGATTCGCCAGGGATGTCTAACATGCGATAGGTCGAGCCAGTGGATAGGACAACCGACTTGCCGATATACTCATTACTTTTAGTCTTTATGACGAAGTTTTGTTTGTCTTTTTCGATTGAGATGACGTCTTCACCAGTTTTGATGACGGCTCCGTAGGTTCTGGCTTGTTCCTCCATTTTATCCATGAGGGCTGGACCTGAGATAGAGGTGAAGCCAGGATAGTTCTCGATTTTCTCTGTTAGAAAAGCGTTACCGCCAATGGTTTTTTTCTCGAGTATCAGCGTATCAAACCGATCCCGTTGCGCATAGATCGACGTAGTCAGGCCCGCTGCGCCTCCTCCGATGATGACCGTATCAAATAAGTGTTTCTCTTTGACTTTGTCCAATTGTAGAGCTTGACGCAATTCTTCATTTTCGGGCTCGACTAACACCGTGTAGTCATTAATGATGATAGTCGGAATCTTTCTTTTGCCATTATTGATTTTGGTGATCACAGGGATGGCCCATTCATTTTTTTCTTTGTCAATTTCGATGTATTGGTAGTTGACGTTGTTGTCGTTGAGAAATGCCTTTGATTTGCGGCAATCAGGGCACCAATCCGCCCCATAGAGTATGATTCGATGATTTTCATTTATACCCAATACAGATGCCAATTCTTCATTGTCGGGATTGGTATACGAGGTCTCATTAATGATGATAGTAGGGATGATGCGCTTGCCCTTATTAATAGATTCTACCAGCTTCGTAGCACTTTTGTCTAAGTCCACATCGATAAATTGGTAGGTAACATTGTTTTCTGACAGGAATGCCTTAGCCCTCCGGCAGTCAGGACACCAATCGGCTCCATAAAATTTAATCTCGTTCATGTTTGTACTTTTTTTAGTTAGTAGACTTTGATTGCGTCAGCTGCACTTGTGCTGTCAAAACTGTGCTGACAAACAAGCTGCCGCAGATCCTTTCCCGTCATGTATCTTTAGTCGGTGCGTCACTACAATTAGTAAGGCGAAATGGGCAATACTGTTGACCCGAACCCATAGAATAGTAGGTTCGGCTTGAGGCAGGATCTATTAGACTGTACTGTGATCAAAATACTTATCTTGCTTCCAGATGACCATAAGGTATATAATATTTAGTCTTATTGTTCTTTTATTTGCTTGTAAAAGTAGAACCAAGTCACCCGCTTTATACCCAGAGGGGTATGCATTTCCATTTAACTTAACTGAATAGCGCACTTAAGTTACATTGAATATTTGATAGGAGGTCATAGGAGA
>CAYPWL010000023.1:0-57449 GCA_964414425.1 uncultured Saprospiraceae bacterium | reverse complement strand
ATTATTCTATGAATCGAATAAATAGGGTACATCTTCCTCACAAGGGTGAAATGCTCTTGCATCTGCGCTGCTCAATAGAGGAACTCTCTAAATGGAGGAATCGGAATGCAAATTTTAAATAACAGTTCATTATATAATGACCCTTCTGGTCTCATAGAGATATTCAATACTGCGGGGGATGGTTTACAAGTTCAAAGCGGTGGATTTTTAGAGAACAGATTAGATGGACAGTTTAACATTTTTGATATCCTGAGCCCATCCGATAAAGTAGATATCCAATTAGGGGCAGAAGTGATCTGGAACGGTGTTGTTGATGTAGACTGATGCTATGTGACGTCACCTATAATCATATTTGATAGGGTTACTGATCTATGCAAATAAGCTAAATTAGTTAGAGCTATAGGCTTATGGCTTATTCAATTCAGAGTGAACTTATAAGAGCTTTAGCTCAGATCTCGTAGTTTTTCCGACGGGAGTAGGGATGGTGCTGTGCATTCGGCGTGTTTTACACTGCAAAATTATCAAGCCGTGCTGGTTACAGCGTGGTTTGGTAAATTTGCATGCACGAAGGAAATTATTTTAAGATTTCCTTACCAACTGTCCTATACTTATTGGCGTTATAATGCCTACCGTCTGAATTTTATGAAGTACATCAACATCCTATTTTTTGTTTTAATCAGCTTTGGTCTTCACGCTCAGGTAGACAACGATGCTTGTACAGCTGCGCTCTTCATACCAGATATCACTGATTACTGTTCGGGTCCTAATGAGTTTACTACTGAGGGTGCCACATTAGGAGTTGAAGATGATCCGAGCTGCTGGTTTCAAGGAACAGCATCTAATGATGTATGGTTTGTGTTTAATCCTACGGCTACAGCTGTTTTTATCCAAGTAACAGGAATGACAGATGAGGGTGTCGGGACCTTGGAGCTGCCTGCCGTGGCAGTATTTACCGGAACTTGTAGAGGTGGATTTCAAGAGGAGGCTTGTAGTACCATACAGCCTGGAGATCCCAATGTGTTGAATCTAACGATTACGGATCTCATCATAGGTCGATCTTATTTCCTCAGAGTAGATGGGCGTGATGACAATGTGGGAGATTTTAGACTATGTCTCAGACAGTTTAATCCGCCGCCATCTCCTGAGGCGGACTGTAGTGCAGCCGTTGTCCTATGCGATCGGTCGCCGTTTCTGATAGAAAACCTCAATAGTGTAGGCTCGGATAGAGACGAGGTCGATGGAACTTGTATCAATGGAGAGACCGCATCATCGTGGTACAAGTGGACTGCTGATCAATCAGGTACACTCGAGTTCACCCTTACCCCTAATAATATAGCAGACGATCTCGACTTTGCGGTATTCAGATTGCCTAACGGCTTAGATGAATGTGACAATAAGGAGTTAGTACGATGTATGGCATCGGGTGAAACAGGAGGTGCGTCAGATCGACAGAATGAGCCATGTATGGGTGCGACAGGACTCAGGGTTGGAGAGACTGACCTCGAGGAGACGGCAGGATGTCAACCTGGAGATAACAATTTTGTAGCGGCACTTGAGATGGTGCAGGGAGAATCATACGCCCTTGTAGTCAATAATTTTAGTGAGTCAGGTTCTGGATTTTCAATAGACTTTGGTGGTACGGGTACATTCCTCGGGCCAGAACCAGATTTTACTATAGATGCCTTGGAGCAAATAGAATGCGATCGGCTTGTATTCTTTACCGAGCAGTCCAAGTCAAATGGAGATCCAATTGTTAACTTCTTTTGGAATTTTGGTGAAGGTGCCGATCCTCCGATGGCAGAAGGAAATAATGTCCAAGAGGTGATCTATGATTCCTTCGGATCTAAGGTGGTAGCACTCACTGTGGAGACATCGAGGGGTTGTTTGGTAACACAACTACTTAATATAGAAGTAGCCTCATGTTGTCAACTGGATTCAGATCTTGATTTTACGGCTGACGGTGTGGATTTAACCTGCTTTCAGAGTGGTGATGGCGAGATCTCGCTTACTGGGATCAATGGTTCGCCTGATTATCTCTATAGCTTTAATGGTGGTGACTTCCAACCGAGTCCTCAGATAACAGGATTGCAAGCCGGTGATTTCTCTGTCGGTATACAAGATATCAAGGGCTGTGAGGTTTTTGATTTAGTGACACTCGAGCAACCCGTAGAGCTAACAGTAGAGGTAGCATCGCAAGATGAATCTGTCGACTTAGGATTTGCTACATTCTTCAGTTCGCAGTTTGACCCTTCGGATCGCATAGTAACTTATGAGTGGTCGCCACCAGATGGCTTGGAGTGTACTGATTGCCCAGATCCTGAGGTATTTGGTGTCGGAGACATCACATATACCCTGACGATTACAGATCAAGATGGCTGTATGGCATCTGATATGCTTACGTTATTTACTGTACTCAATAGGAACTTTCATGCACCCAATGTGCTATCACTATCATCTGTTGCAGGTAACAATGAGTTTAAGATCATTACGAACCCCGCTACAGACATTATCGAGGAGGTGAGTGTATTTGATCGATATGGAGGGAGGTTGTACCATAGGACTAATTTGCTCTTCGATTTGAATGATGACCAAGGATGGTTTGGAGAGGGCCCTAATAATGAGTTTGTTGATCCAGGAGTATTTGTGTGGGCTGCCAAGATTAGATTTGTGGATGGCGTGACAATTCCATTCACAGGTACCATAACCGTTCTCAATTGATGCGGTACTTCATAATTGCTATAGTCGCTCTTACGCTATGGAGTTGTCAAGACTCTGGAGGTGAAATCGAGCGCTATGACCCTGCAGAGTTAGAGAAGGAAGTCGCCTACGATATCGAGATGATATATTCTGATTCGGCGATGGTAGAGTTTAGAGTGCAGAGTCCCGTATTAGAGAAATACACTAATGAAGGCGTACTCGTTGAGGAGTTTCCAGCAGGATTCTTGATCGAGTATTTCGATGAACAGCAGAATGTGATATTCAAGCTCAGTTCTAATTATGCTAAGCGAGTAAGCGAAGAAGGCCTCTTGATCTTGCGAGACAGTGTTACTTATGTCAATGAGAAGAAAGATATACTTGAGACTAACGCATTGACCATTGACGAGCTTAATAATTCTATTACTACTAACAAGTTTTTTAGGCTTGTGCAAGGTCCTGCTAAAGACACCATATATGGCCGAGGATTTAGTGCTAATTCGGATTTTACGAGCTTCAGAGTAAACAAGTATATCGGCAAGCGAAAAGGTATTCAACCTTAATTCAGATTGACCACAGCACTTTTCTTGAGGTAGAAAATAATAATCGAAGACGTCTTTAACGTTTCGTTAGGGATTTAGATGCTGATTATTGAACGGTAATCAATATTTTAACAATACTGTTATTTCTTATAACCAATCTAACTGTTATGACCTACACAACAAAACATTTTGTATTTGCCCTAATTGTCATATTCTTATTTGCCTGCAGCCCGAAGCAATCTGCAGTGATTACACAAGCTCCTACAGAGCCAGCAATGGTCAAAGAGACCATGTCAGAAGATACTATGACTGACAAAGAGATGGCGACAGATATGTCATCTGACCTTATTCCTTCAGATGAACGCCTAACACAAGGTGTCCTCGACAATGGCATTCATTATTACATCCAACCCAATCAAAAACCAGAAAACCGTGCAGAGCTGCGATTAGCCGTCAATGCAGGCTCAATATTAGAAGATGAAGACCAACTTGGTCTCGCACACTTCGTTGAGCATATGGCATTTAATGGAACAGAGAATTTTGAAAAAAGTGAATTAGTAGACTACCTCGAATCAATCGGTACAAGATTCGGTCCTGATCTTAATGCCTTTACCTCTTTTGATGAGACGGTTTATATGCTCCAAGTTCGCACAGATAGTACAGAACTGTTTGACAAAGGCATGTTAATCCTAAGAGACTGGGCAGGAGGGATCACATTTGATGATGAAGAAATAGATAAAGAAAGAGGAGTCGTAGAGTCAGAGTGGCGTAGTCGCTTGAGCCCAGATCAACGGATGCAGAACCAATATTTTCCGATCATGTATCAGGGATCACAATATGCAGAGCGCCTACCTATAGGAGATCCAGAAATCATAAAAAATGCGAATTACGAAACCGTAAAGAGATACTATAAAGATTGGTATCGACCAGACTTGATGGCAGTCGTTGTGGTAGGAGATGTGGACGTAGACAATGTAGAATCTGAGATCATTGAGCTATTTGGTGATATACCTGTGGCAACTGATCCAAGGCCACGAACTAAGTTTGATGTGCCACAGCACCCCGAAACCTTAGTCAGTGTAGTATCTGATAAAGAGGCTTCATTTACTAATGTACAGTTGATGTACAAGCATGATAAGATTGAAACCGAAACTGTAGATGATTTTAGATCATCATTAGTCAGAAACCTGTACAACTCAATGCTCGGAGCTCGACTCCAAGAATTATCACAGAGTGCTGATCCACCATTTCTATTTGCTTATACAGGATATGGAGGGGATGTTGGAAACTTAGACACTTACTCTTCGTTCGCATTCGTGCCTGAGGGTAAGGCTTCTGCGGCATTGGAGACACTGCTCACTGAAAATAAGAGAGTCCTCCTTCACGGGTATACTGCAGGAGAACTTGAGCGTGCCAAGAAGGTGGTCATGGAACGTGCCGAAAAGAATCTTAAAGAAATGGATAAGACAGAGTCAGCAAGGCTCGTCATGAGGTATGTATATAAGTATCTGGACAACATACCTACACCAAGTCCACAGCAGACTCTCGGGCTCTATGATGAGTACCTACCGACCATCACCTTAGATGAGGTCAATAGTCTTGCTAGCCAGTGGATCAGAGAGGAAAGTAGAGTAGTGGTGGTTACTGGCCCAGAAAAAGAAGAAAGTCCACTACCTAATGAGGCTGCTGTTCGCAATATGCTTCGTGAGGTAGCTGCCGCTGATGTTGAGCCTTACGAGGATGACGTCGTGGAGACTCCGTTTTTTGAGCATGAGCTATCTTCAGTTGACATAGCTCAAGATGAAAGCTTTGATAATGTCGGTATCCGATATGTCGAGCTGGCTAATGGTGTTGAGGTTTATCTCAAGCAGACAGACTTTAAAAATGATGAGATCCTGATGAGTGCGACGAGTCCGGGGGGATCATCACTATATAGTGATGAGGAGTATTTCAATGCGTCTAATTCTGCATCTATCGTCAGTGAGGCGGGTATAGGAGACTTCAGTCCGACACAACTGCAAAAGCTCATGGCTGGTAAAACCGTTTCTGTACGCCCGTATGTAGGCACGTTATCAGAGGGGATGAATGGTTCAGCGTCACCGGACGATCTGGAGATTATGTTCCAGATGGTCTATAAGTATTTCCATGAGCCAAGGATTGATGAAGAGGCTTTCACGGGATTTGTGGCTAAACAGAGCGGTCTGTACAAGAACCTTATGTCCAATCCGCAGTACTTCTTCAGTGACTATGTCAGTAATAAGCAATTTGATAGTCACCCAAGAGTGGGCTTCCCATCTGCGGAGGATTGGACTAACCTGGACTATGGTCGAGCTATGGAGATCTACCACGAGCGATTTGGAGATGCTTCGGATTTCACCTTTACGTTCGTAGGAAATTTTGATGAGCCAGTTATCATGGATTATGTGCAAAAATATCTGGGTAACCTACCTGTCATGGAACGTGAAGAAAACTGGCAAGATGTAGGCATAAGAGCAGTAAAAGGAGGTATAAAAGATAGATTTAAAAACGGTGAAGCTCCTAAGACTAATGTGAACATGTACTACCATGGCGACTATAACTACAATGCTGAGAACAATTATATCATGTCCTCATCATTGGCCTATCTACGGATCAAATTGCGAGAAGCTCTCCGTGAAGACTTGGGAGGCGTATATGGCGTAAGAGTATCTGGCGGCGGAAGTAAGAAGCCGATCGAGAACTATGGTGTTACCATCTCATTTAACGCAGATCCGCCGATGACAGATAAGCTCGTGGAAGCCGCTAAAGAGGTGATCCAAAAGGCCATCGAAGAAGGTCCGAGTGATCTTGATATGACTAAGGTAAAAGAAACGCAAAAGCAAGGGCGTATCAAGAGTCTCAAGGAAAATCGATTCTGGCAGCGCCGCATCGGACAAGAGTATGATGATGAGAAGAACTTTGATGATATCTTATTAGAGGCCCTCGAGGTTAAGATTAGCAGCCTCACCGCTGCGGATATACAGGGTGCTATCGGGCAGTATTTCTCTTATGACAACTACATAGAGATCATTATGGATCCCGAGGATCCATCAGCTGATTAATATTCGGTAGCCCTATTATCTTTGAAGGATAATAGTATCAGTGGGTATTGCATTAATTATCATAATATTCTTGCTACTCTCCGCCTTCTTTTCGGGGGCGGAGATAGCATTTGTCTCAGCAAGCAAGCTTGGTGTAGAGATCAAGCGTGATGAGGGATCTCGGCGAGGTCGCATCCTGGGCAAGTTTTTTGACAAGCCAGATGACTTCCTTGGAGCGATGCTGGTGGGCAATAACATCTCGCTCGTCGTCTTCACATACTTCATGGCTGAGTTGCTCAGCCCTTTCATATGTCAACTCATCACTGGTGATGTGGGTGTGGGTTTAATCATCACATTGATCACGACCATCGTCGTCCTCATTTTTGGCGAGTATATTCCTAAGACCATCTTTCGCCTGTTTTCTAATGAGGCCCTATATTTTTTCGCCTATCCGCTGCGCATCTTCAAGTCCATACTTGCTTTTCCTACCTGGATTATGATCAAGTTCACTAATCTGATCATGAGTGCATTTATCAAGTCACCTAACAAGTCACTCACCGAAGCGCTGACTCGTACGGACTTGGTCCACTATATCAGTGAGACGATATCAGACTTTAATGAGGATATCGACAAAGAGATCTTCACCAATGCCCTCAATCTGAATCAGATGAAGGTGAGAGACTGCATGGTGCCGAGGCCTGAGGTGATATCCTTTGATCAGGAGGATTCGCTGGATGAACTGAGAGAGTTGTTTATCTCAAGCAAGTTGTCGAGGGTATTGATTATAGATGGCGACATCGAGCATGTATCGGGCTACATCCACCATCAGCAATTGCTGGATAATCCTAAGCGCTTGAAACGCCTCATACTTGATATCCCATATGTGCCAGAAGCCATGAATGCCAGGGACTTGATGATGGAGTTCATCAATGAAAATCATAACATAGCCTGTGTCGTAGATGAGTTTGGGAGTATGGCAGGGATCATCACCCTCGAGGATATCTTGGAAGAGATCTTTGGAGAGATCGAAGATGAGCACGACGTCGAAGAGTTGATTGAGCGCCAGATTAGCGAGGATGAGTTCTTATTCTCAGGGCGATTGGAGATCGACCATATTAATGAGACCTTTGTAGCTCTGAACTTACCAGAAGGTGAGTATCATACACTCTCAGGATATATCGTAATGACCAGTGGTAAGATCCCCGAGGAAGAAGGGGAGGTCATCGAGCAAGACGGCTTTGAGTTCACCATAGAGAAACTCAGTGATACTAAAATCGAAGTAATCCGAGTCAAGCTGCTTCCTGAGGAAGAGGAGGATTAAAAACACAAACCAATTTTTCAGCAATTACAATAAAGTAGGCATAGGTCTTCAGAGAAGTACTGACCGAGTTGAGAAGAGGAAAATTAGAGGTGAATTGCTTGTTCGTTGGTCGATTATCTTTTGAGCTATTAGACAAACTTTCAACCTCCCAACTTGATACTTTAATCTTTCATCACCCCTTCATCGCCCGATCGAGATCACGCTTCATATCCTTCTCCTTGATGCTATTACGCTTATCATAGGACTTCTTACCCTGAGCAAGGGCAATCAATATTTTGGCTTTGCCACGCTCATTGAAGTAGATCTTGTAGGGTACTATGGCAAATCCCTTCTCCTTAGTACGCTTGTCAAGTTTGCGGAGTTCCGTCCTCTTGAGTAAGAGCTTGCGAGTACGGCGTGTCTCGTGATTATAGATGTTGCCATGGTCATACTCCGCAATGAACAAGCTATGCACATAGAGCTCATCATCCTTAAATACGCAGTAGGCATCATTGAGATTGGCCTCACCCTTGCGCAGGGACTTTACTTCCGTACCCGTCAGCATGATGCCAGCCTCAAACTCTTGGATGAAGCTGTATGAAAATTTCGCCTTGCGATTTACAATTTCTTTGACCTTGTTCATTTAGTTGTTCATAGGATGATGCGCTACAACCATCGATGACTGCTATATAGTTTCCAGATAGCTGGATTTATTTCTTTAAATGCTCATTCAAGAAGTTTGTCATCTTGTTGTACAAGTGTAATCTCGCTCCATCCCGTGAAATGCCATGCGCCCGATTTGGGTAAATATATGTATCAAACTGTTTGTTGGCAGCGATTAGGGCGTTGGCCATCTCCATGCTATTCTGTAGATGCACGTTGTCATCTCCACTGCCATGTACGAGTAGATAGTTGCCTTCTAATTGATCTGCAAAGTATACCGGTGAATTATCCTTATATCCATCTTCGTTCTCCTCAGAGGTGCGCATGAATCGCTCTGTATAGATCGTGTCATACCACTTCCAGTTAGTTACTGGAGCAACTGCGATCGCCGTGTTAAATACATCGGCTCCCTTAAGGATGCATAGTGACGACATATATCCTCCATAACTCCATCCGAAGATGCCGACTTTCTCTGGATCCGTAAATGGTAATCCCGCCAGATACTTACCGGCTTCGATCTGATCGATGGTCTCATAGTGGCCAAGCTGTAGGTAGGTCATCTTCTTAAATTCTTCGCCACGAGCGCCTGTACCACGACCGTCTACACAGGCTACTAAATACCCTTGCTGTGCCAACATCTGAAACCACCAGTAATTCACACCGCGGTAGCTATCCAGCACTTGCTGGCTACCTGGTCCACTATATTGAAACATAAATACTGGATATGATCCAGCTGGGTCAAAATCTTTTGGTTTGATTGCCCAGCCATTCAACTGTACGCCTTCTGACGTGGTAAAATCAAAGAACTCCACAGGTTGCACACCATACTCTTGCTGCTTATGTGCGATCGCTGCATTATCCTCCAGCAGTCTTATTTGATTACCAACTCGATCAAATACTGTATACGTCGATGCCGTATTGACCGTAGAGTGATTGAGCGTGTAATAGTCGTAGGTGCTACTGAATGCCGCACTGTTAGTACCGCCATTAGGCGTCAGGAGTTTTTTCTGCTTGCCATTGAGATTAACTTGATACACTTCTCTGCGCAAGGGTGATTGCTCCGCCGCTTGGTAATAGACAACACCATTAGCTTCGTCTACACCGTAGAAACTGGTGACATCATAATTACCTTTGGTTAGTGCAGTCACTTCACGACCACTCATATCATGCTTGTAGATATGGTTGTAGCCTTCTTTTTCGCTGGTCCAGATGAAGTGCTTACCATCTTGGAGGAAGTTGAGGTGATCATGGATATCGATATAATATTGATTCTTCTCTTCGAGTAATACTCTTGAGCTATTGTCTTCTGTATCTACCAGATAGAGCTGCAGGTGATTCTGGTGACGGTTCATTTTGAATACACATAGCTCATCAGATTGAGTAGTCCATGTTGCTCTCGGGATATAGATATCATCCATATCGCCAAGATCAAGTGTCACGCTTTCTTCACTCTCCAGGCTGTAGACATGTGCTGTTACATCAGCATTTTTCTCTCCAACCTTGGGATATTTAAAAGTGTAGTACTCCGGATATACCTGATCCTTATGGTAGGTCATCGTATACTCTGGCACTTCGGATTCATCAAATCTCAGGTAGGCGATACGCTTGCTATCTGGTGACCACCAGAAGGCTTTAACAATAGAAAACTCCTCCTCATATACCCAGTCAGTTACACCATTGATGATGCTATTTGTCTCACCGTCAAATGTAACTGGCAGTGTAAGCTCTTCATCGATATTGAAGTAGTAGAGATTATTCTCCCAGACATAAGCAACGTGAGTGCCGTCCGGAGAGAACGTAGCATTCATCACTTTCCCTTCATCGTAAATAGACGATAGCTTTTCGGTGGCAAAGTCATAGACATAATAGTTCGCCAAGTATGATCGACGGTAGATACTCTCGCTATTGGCTTCGATCAGTATTGCAGACTCGTCGTGATTAAAATGATAGCCATCGATCTCAATATCCTCTCCCTCCAGGCTTGCTGCGTTAAAGATATCTTCTACCCAAGCACCAGAAGTGATATCATATTTCTTGATGGTGTTGTCCTCAAGACGAGTAAAGTGCCGACCGTCTTGTAAGAAGTTGAACCCTGGTACCCGATTGGGGAAGAACTCATAGTCTTGCCAGATGGATTCTACTGTGATCTGCTTTTGAGCGATGACATCACCTTGAGAAATACAGAGTAGGAAGAGTCCTATCAATAGGGAATAAAAGTAGCTTGTAAGTCGAAGTGTCATAATCTGAGAAATAAATCAATGTTGGTATAAAAATAAGCTAATCTATTCTCCTGAGTCCATTTCTGTATTTCAATAGTATGAATGTCCGCCTAATTGCTCAAATACAAATAAGAGGCCGAAGGCCCATGTGTTGCTATAAAGTATAGTGAAATGAATATTCTAAATTTATGGAGACATTACCAGATGAGAACACCCGATAAGAGCATTTTAGAGTAAGTAGAGAGTTACAAGGAATTAAGCGCAAGAAGTGATTTCCCCAATCATCTTGATATTACCCCCGCACTCAGTCCTGACGGCTCCATTACCAACCAGCATAAGGGGTCTTTTACTCGCCTTTATGACATTGCGAGCTCGAGAGATACTTTGTCTATCAGCTACAGGTAACTCATACGGGATAGTTGCGATGACCTCGCTAATCTCTGAGGTCATCTCGGCGTTATCCTCCGCTAATTCTAAGTGTGTAGCACCGGGTTTTTCGTGTTGTGCTATCGTAAATGCTTTAGATACTAACTCTGTCGTAACATCAGGGGATAGTATAGGTGCGTTCCACTTGGTGACAGGTCTGAACATCTGTATCACATCTATCATCTGATGGCTCTCATAGTGTTGACGATCGACACCTCCCTGCCCTGTTATGGCAACGAGTGGTGCTCTATCCAGATTAGCATCTGCTACGCCAGTTAGAAGATTAGTTGCTCCAGGGCACAATGTTGATAGACATACTCCCGCTTTGCCCGTAAGACGTCCATAAACATTGGCTATAAAGGCTCCACCCTGCTCATGCCGTACCAGGACGAACTCAATAGATGGGTCTCTCATCGCCAACAATAAGGCTTCGTTCTCTTCACTGGGCACTCCAAATATGTGTTTTACGCCTTCATTTTCCAGTGCTTTAATACATAGTTCAGCTACGGTCATTATATAATTTCTATGATTCAATTACATGTTGAAGCAGTTGTATGAATTATTAACAGGTACTTTTTAGAGTAATACCTATCTAACCTTAACTGCATATTATTACATCATGGTTACTCCATTAGTTTGTATTTAGTTCGGAAGCTCAGTTGAGAAAACTAAGAAAAGGGGAGACTGATGCCAATTGAAAATTAGACCATGATCAGCGTAACTCAAGCTTGTCATCAAAATGAATCTCGGAGCAATCCTCTTTAAATATTGTCAAGCTCTATTTCATTAGGCGAGATCAAGATAACGCTGGAAGTATTGTTATATTAAACCTACAAAATCAACACGCATGCAACTAAATTACCTTACTACTGGTGCTTTCTGTTTGTTAAGTTATATAGCGATAATAGCTCAACCAGATATCGGAATTGGCACGATGAGTCCTTTGGTTAACCTCCACATCGTAAATGGAGACTCCCCGACTATTAGATTAGAACAAGATGAAAGTAATGGAGGGACTGCTCAAACTTGGGATCTCGCAGGTAATGAGACTAACTTTTTTATCAGAGATGTTACGAGTGTAGTTAATATTCCTTTTAGAATTAAACCAGGATCAAATAATAACGCCATCGTAGTCGAAACAAATGGAGATGTAGGATTTGGGACTTTTAATCCTGCCGCTGCATTACATATTGAGAATGCTGGTGCATCTACTGACGATACAGACTTTTTTGTCACTGACCAAGGTAGAGTTGGTATAGGTATAAGTAACCCCACCGTTAAACTCCATGTGATGGGTAGCGGCATCTTTACAGGAGAGCTCGAGGCCGCATCTGATGAGCGCCTCAAGAAGAACATTGCACCACTCATGAGTGCATCAAGTGTGCTTAACTTGCTCAACGTAGTCAGCTACGATATGAAGACAGAGGAGTACAAGGAGCTCAATCTCCCTACAGATAAGCAATATGGATTGCTAGCCCAAGATGTAGAGCAATATTTGCCAGCGCTTGTCTCAGACAATATGAAGAATCCTAAGGGTACTGATCAACTCAAGACCATAAACTATATCCAGTTGATCCCCTTCTTGATCAGAGCCAATCAAGAGCAAGAAGAAGTGATCAAAAACCAGAAGACCTTGATTGACGACTTGATCAGAAGAATCGAACGATTAGAGCAGAAGAATTAAAGCTTACAAGCTCATCATTCTACTATAAACAAGGCGTTGCTAAACAAAAACAGTCCGTTGTGCCAAAATCCTCTGTACAGAGGATTGTCTACCATATAGATGACGGACCCTCGTCCAGAGTCTTCAACGGCGAACACAACAGTGTCTTTGAGTTTTTCTTTGATCTGATTTCCCGCAAATCCGAGTACCATTTCTTCATCCTGTGGGTGATAAGCTACATTGTAAGCATCGGTCATCAGCGGATAGTGAGTACTACTGGTACGCAGTGAGAAGTAGTGATCTCCCAAGCCAAAGGCTAAGGGATGTGTTGGGTCAAGCTGCAACTTGAATATAGCTCCAGGGATAAAGTTAGAGATGGCTTGACGTTCCTGCTCACTATAGTGATTGTAGCGGGCTGCAAGATCGGCCTGTCTATTTTCTTTTTGTTCAGCACTCTTCTCATCACTTGTCGCATGACTCTTGAGAGCATAATCATCGTTGTCTAATAATAGCCTGTTAGCACCGCCTATAGCGATGAGTTTGCCACCGTCGCTCACCCAATCAGTGATCTCGGCCATATTGGACAAGCGATAGAATCCATCGGGAAGCACGATCGTGTTGTAGTCATCGAGATTCACCCGACCGAGACCATTGATGTCAATAATAGTCAGCGGATAATTAATGACAGTGTTGAAGTACCATTTAATCTGACCAAATGAATAGGCACTTACTCGATCTCCCCGGATGGTGAGCACTTTAGGTGCTGCGGCAAGATAGTTTCTGCCACTCCCTAAGTCTGGTCCCGCATTGGCAAATCCTGAATCAATGGGTAGGATCGTAGTACCCGTATCATGAATCGTCCTAAGGACTGAGAGCATAACATCAGTCTGGGAGCGATTGTCTGCACGAGTGATGAGTAGGGCACCAGCCTCTACGGCATGGTTGCCATACTGCACATCTTCGGAAGCTATTCGATAACTGATATTATTTTCAGCAAGCGTAGCTGCAGCCTTTGCTCCATTCATATCTGACCAGGGGATGATATATCCATACTGTGCATCAAGAGTGCTCTTGGATTTGTCGAACTGTAATTTTTGATTTGCTTTGACATTTTTGGTTGTCGCATAGGACTCAAGCCCATAGGCATAGGGTAGCGACCATGCTGTGATATCATAGGTGAGCGAGTCTTCGAGTTCGCTCTCTGGATCAAACAAGACTTGTGTAAGCACAGACTTGGGCTGATAGGCTGAGATTACCATATCTCCAGGCTCAGCTGTATAGTCCTCTTCCTCCCCTGATAGATAGCTAAATCCTGATCCTGATTGACTCGCACCCACCGTGTTATATGTGATGCCCTGTCGATCGAGTAACTCAGCGAGTTCCTCGAGGCGATTGCCTGAGGCATCTCGCTTGATGACGTACGACTTATATTCCCCCAGTGGATTCTCAGAGCTGGTCTCAAAGAAATCCCTAAACTGCTGGATCAGTTCATCCTTGTTGATAGAGCTTATCTCAACAGTGCTCAGTGATGTCGTCCGATGATGGTCGATGCGATCTATAAGGGTCAGTTCTTCTCCATTGCGGAGATCTACCGCTCTACCACCGACTCGGCTACCACCTTGCTCATAGGTCATACCTATGGCTCCTGAGAAAGTAGGGTAGGTATCTCCATAGCTCGGATAGAAGAGATCGAACACCTCCTTAGTAAAATATAACCACCCTCGATCATCAAAGTACTTAGCGTGATTCTTACCAATTGTTACTTGAAAATCTTGCTGCCACTTGCTGATAAACTTATGGTACGGCCTTGCAGCAGGGGCAAAGTAATAAGGACTCTCATGGCCCATCTCATGGAGATCGGCGTGTACATGTGGCAACCATTGATTGTAGAGCACCATGCGCTGCTGGCTCTCGATCTGCGTCTGCCATGCCCAATCCCTGTTGAGGTCAAAGTAGAAGTGGTTGACACGTCCTCCTGGCCAGGGCTCATTGTGCTCTATATCATTGATGTCTGGATTATTGCTCAGGCTACCATTGCCTCGTATCCAATGCGTATACCTATCGAAGCCATCAGGGTTAACTGAGGGGTCCATGATTACGATTGTGTTTTCGAGCCATTCTTTGGTGGCTTCATTATCTGGATCTGCCAGTTTGTACAGTACGATGCGTGAGCTCTCACTACCTGCTGCCTCATTGCCATGTACACTATAGCTGAGCCATACGATGGCCTGAGCCAAGTCTTCATCTACTGCGCCATCCTCGAGCCCTGCCATACGCAGATTGTTAAGGCGGATATCCTCGAGTCGATTGTGATTTTCTTCTGATGCGATGATTGCGACCATCATCGGGCGATCTTCTCTCGTGCGTCCGTATTCCACTATTTTGACCAGTGGACTATTTTCTGCGACATGCTCAAAGTAGTCTATGAGCATATGATGTGGCGTGAACTGCTCACCGAGTTTATGGGGAAGAAAGTCATCAGGGTGCTGCAGTTGTCCTTGAGCAACTAAAGCGTAACAAAAACAAAGGGCTAATAGTAGTTTCGTCTTCATGAGATAAGTCTTGTGAAATGGTGCTTGAAGATATAAGTTTTAATGTCTTTTTAAGATCGCAGGATTTGAATTAACCGACAAACGATGTACATAACAAGGGAAGAGGATCGCCTACAAATCTGATCACATTAATTAGGAGTCAAGGATCACATAGGTCTTATACAATCGAGCTACTCAAATAGTCCTAAAGAAAAGGTCCTCTAAAAGCCAAATTGTCTTGGCAACCAAAGGCTTAATTCTGGGAAATAGGTCACTAAAAAGAGTGCTACGATCATAGCAATGAATAAAGGGAGTAAGGGCCTTACAACCTTGTCTATAGTAGTTTGCGCTATCCCGACACCCACAAAGAGCACCGATCCCACTGGCGGTGTACATAGCCCGATACATAGATTTAACACCATGATTATCCCGAAATGTACTGGATCCAGCCCCAGCTTGACAACGACCGGAAGGAATATAGGAGTGAATATCAAGACAGCAGGTGTCATATCCATGAATATGCCTACAAAGAGCAATATGAGATTTATGATGAGAAGTATGATGATTGGATTGTCGCTCAAGGCTAATAGGCCATTGCTGATTTCTTGAGGGATATCTTCGTAACTCATGACCCATGACATACTCATCGACGCACCGATTAATAGCATCACAATTGATGTGGTGATGCATGCAGATAGTAGGATGCCAGGTAAGTTTTTGAATGAGATCTCTTTGTAAAAGAATCCGAGAATCAAACTGTAAAGCACTGCTACGGCGGACGCCTCAGTGGCGGTAAATATACCTGTGACGATTCCTCCGATGACAACGACTAATAAAAATAGGCTCAGCAGCGCACTGGAGAAGCTCTTGATAATCTGCGTAAATGAGCTGCGCTCACCCACCTTGTAGCCCTTCTTCTTGGCCCAAAAGGCGGCAACGATCATCAAGAATAAGCCAGTCAGCAAGCCTGGTATATATCCTGCTAAGAACAAGGCTGCAATCGATACACCACCGCTGGCCAAGGAATACACGATTAACACATTACTCGGCGGTATCACGAGTCCTGTAGTAGAGGCAGTAATATTGACCGCTGCACCAAATTCTTTAGAATACCCCTCTCGTTCCATCTCTGGTCCGAGGATACTTCCCATGGCAGATGCTGCCGCCATAGCACTACCCGCAACGGCACCCATCAGCATAGCAGATATGATATTAATCAGTGCCAGACCACCTGGGAGTGATCCGACTAATGTCTTAGCAAAGGCAATGAGCCGCTTAGCGATCCCTCCCTTATTCATAAGTTCTCCCGAGAGTATAAACAGTGGTATGGCCAGTAATGCGAAGCTATCTAAGCCTGTTGCTATCCGTTGTGCTACTGTAGTTAGGGCAGGCATAGTCGGTAGACTCACTAACAAGGTCAGCAAAGACGATGTAGCGATGCTCCATGCCACAGGCATGCCGATGATGAGGAGGCTTATGAAGCCTAATACAAGAACCAGTATCGGTATTAACTCCATCTCTCATTATTTAGAAGGTCCGATAATTTATAAAAGACAATCAGCAATCCACTGATCGGGATGATACTGTAGACCACTGATAGTGGCATTTGTAGTGCTGGAGAGTGCTGGTCCAAGACATGAGTAATATATACTAATCTGCCCCCACCGATTACCATGACACCCAGACAAAACAAAATGATCAAGGCAGTAACTAAAAACTTGAGCCTTCGCTGTCCAACATCACTGAATTTCCTCACTAACACATCTATTGATACATGCATGTTCTTGCCCGACACATACGCCGCTCCCAGGATGCCGATCCATATCATTAGGTATCGAGCTAACTCATCTGTAAAAGAACTGGGCGATCCTAAAATGAATCGACTCGCCACTTGCCATAATACATTGATGACCATTAACGCCATCAGGAAGACAAGTGTCCTGGCAAGAATAAGATCGATAGTATTTCTGACTTGGGTCATAAGTATGTTAGTTGTTGGTATCTGGCGGTTCGGGGCATAGCTAATTTTGACGTTATTATTGCTTGTTAGATTCCATTTTTCTTTTTTGAATAAATACTGAAAGGGACCTAAGTGGTATTAATTGAGTTCCTTCTTCTGCTTGTTCTATCAGAAAGAAATCATAGGCTACAATATTAGTCGCAAATTCTACTTCTCCTATTAGGTTGTCTATCGCTATTGCGCCATAATTTAGGATCGTATTATTGTTATGTACCTTATTTGAATTTGGCACGTAGAAATACATACCTAAACCGTCTTCAAACTCAAGAGGACTAAAATACATCTCATCAATTCTTAGATTTAAATCTTCATACACGATTCCCTCGTATTCTATATTGGCTTGTCTAAAACCTGTTGCTATAAAGTGCTTCAACTTCGGTTGAGCTTTTATAATGTTGTTCACCAAATCAAAGTAGTTTTTATTTCCATTAGCCGAGAATACTACATGGAATTTACCTTCATTGTATCTCTCTGCTGAGCATTCAACATATAAGGCATCAAACTTCTCATTAACCCCTTCGTAAATTAGATCAAGCCTTTCATTAGGGGGTAACTCAGATAAAGTTTCTTCAATTTTTTCGAATTCTATCCAGAACTTTGATATCACATCCATTTGGAAATTTGTTTGACCGTTAAGATTCAATCCAAATATTGATATTATAAATAATGATAGATATTTCATTTACTCCCTTTAGTTGCTGATATCTATTTCGTCTGTTGAATTGCTTGAATGAGCTCTGATATAGCCTGATCGTCCTGATACTTCTCAAAAGTATCTTTGATTTTTTCGGAGAAGAGCGTTTTGTCGGGTCTGATGATTTGTACGCCAGCTTTTGTGATGGCTTCTAAGGCTTCATTTTCGGAGGTCATCCATAATTTACGTTGATATTTGATGGACCTCGCTGCGGCTTCTTTTAGCCATGCTTGTTCTTGTGTATTGAGCTTGTTCCACATATGAGTACTCCCCAAGAGGACATCAGGTAGTACGGTGTGTTCGTCAAGAGAGTAGTACTTGCATACCTCGTAATGTCGAGAGAGGTAAAAGCTGGGCGGATTGTTTTCTGCTCCATCTACCACACCTTGCTGCAGTGCCGTATACAGCTCGCCCCATGATATCGGAGTAGGCGATCCACCTAATCCTCTAACCATATCCATAGCGGTGACGCTTTCCATTACTCTGATTTTGAGTCCCTTAAGATCTTCGGGGCTGTTTACAGGATTCTCCTTGGTATAAAAGCTCCGACTGCCGGCATCATAATATCCCAAGCCTTTCAGCCAATACTGTTCGCCTTCATCCAGGAGCCTCTGGCCTATCGGCCCGTCCAAAACCGAGAAAGAATGCGCTCTATCTCTGAACATATAGGGTAGGCCCAGAACCTTCATCTGTGGGGCAAAGTTCTCGAGTACGCCTACAGATACCTTAGTCATATCTAAGCTCCCGATCTGTAATAGTTCGAGACATTGTCGCTCAGTACCCAACTGCTGGCTGGGATAGATCTTGATACTCATCTGTCCTGAGGACAGTTCTTCCAGCTCTTCGGACATCTTGACCATCGCCTTATGCACCGAATGATTGACATCCAAACCATGACCGAGTCGCAGTACAGTAACTCCATTCAATTGATGACAACTGTTGAAAGTCGTAAGGAGTATGAATAGTATTGCGAACCGATAAAGTGTCATATCACTGTACTTCTATAGTTAAAGGTGTCTCCAACTGCTGGGCAAACTGTTGAATGTAATTATTCCATTCTTCAGAACTATTAAACTGACCACTCTTACGCCATCCGAAGCCCGAATAATAGGAAGCCTCGTTACCGTTCACCTTAACCCAAGCGTAGAGATGACTCTCATCCTTAGCATCAGTGATGTATTTGTCTGAGTCGACCATGGCGCCATCGCAGATGACCACCGCCATACCTATATCAGAATCTCCATGAGGCTGCCAATAGGATAACCACTCTTGGTCCATATTGACTGTAGCCTCTCCATCATTTTCATGCAAGGTCAAACCTATCGCTATGGTATCAACACCTTGTATATTATGCTGGATATGAGACAGATGTGATCCTCGATCTAAGCTAATTGTTTTGGATTCTTCAACCGTCTTATCTCCAGCGCTCCAATTCTCATAGGTGAGGGTGAAGCTGGTTCTGATAGGGCCTACACTATGCGTTTTCCACGTAACGAAGTTCTTAGAGACGACATAGTTACCTCCAATTGGGACGGCACTTCCTCCTATACCTCTACTTACTCCGACATGAAAGTTATCCAAGCCCTCGCCCGTATCCTCATGGTAAGATCCTAAGTCTGATGTCTCTTTATGATACCACTTATCGATGATCGGGTAATCAACACGCTTGAGCCATCCGTCAATTCCGCTGGTGAGGGTGCCGCCCTTTATACCGGCTTCTTTCATCCGTTGTGCTTCGGGTCCAAATGTGCGAAACGCCACCTTATCATTTTCCCAAGCGTAATCATCAGTGCGCTCGGGGACGAATCTTGAGAAGCACGTTAGGTCCTGAGTACTGGAGCTATCAGCCGATGATTCGAGCAATTCGAAAGTCTCACTTGACTCTCCTGCTATGCTAGGTTGAAATAACAATTGATCTGGCACGCCATCCTCGTCGATATCCACAATCTGGGAGAGCAGTGGTGTCTCACTTCCAGCTTGAACGATAGAAAAGGCCTTCTCACTCTGACTGGCAATCCCTTGCAAGTCTATTGTGACCGTTTCGTTTGATCGCTCAAAAGGCAGTGCATTAGTAATAACAATTGTCTTCAACGGCACCTGAGTAGGGTTACAGGCGATGCAGGATAGAATTAAGAAAGAAAGCATGAAATATTTGAACGAAACCATAATGTTAGATGCTAATTTTCATTACTTGGTTTACCTATAGTCGCTAGTATGCCACCATCAACATAGAGTATATGTCCATTGACAAAATCACTGGCCTTAGACGCTAAAAAGATAGCAGAGCCAGCCAGGTCACTGGGATCACCCCATCTTGCAGCGGGGGTCCTATTGATGATGAACTCATTGAATGGATGTCCATCCTTACGGATTGGCTCAGTCTGCGAGGTCGCAAAGTACCCCGGCCCAATACCATTGACCTGGATATTATGTTTAGCCCACTCTGTAGCCATGTTGCGGGTGAGCATCCTCAGTCCACCTTTCGCCGATGCGTAAGCGCCAACGGTATTTCTCCCCAGTTCTGTCATCATCGAGCAGATGTTGATGATCTTCCCCTGTTTTCTCTTGATCATGCCTTTGACAACATGCTTAGACACGATGAATGGTGCGACCAGGTCTATCTCTATAATTTCCTTAAAGTCGGCCACCTCCATGTCAGCAAGAGGCACTCGCTTGATGATAGCAGCATTGTTCAATAGGATGTCAATCTGTCCAACCTCCTTCTCTATTTTCGCTACAGCGGCACTAACCTCAGCTTCATTAGACACATCAAATCTGTATCCATGCGATTGGATGCCATGACTCTGATAGTAGGCAACAGCTTTTTTGATTTTTTCACTTGAGGAGTTACCATTGACGATGATGGTCGCCCCTGCTTCACCTATACCTTTGGCCATGGCCATACCGAGTCCATGCGTGCCACCGGTGACCAATGCTATTTTCCCTTTTAGATCGAATAAGTCCATGGTTGATTATTTTAAATTAGGGATATCCACTTTGTCCATATCGTTGTAGTCCAGGTTTTCCCCAGCCATACCCCAGATAAATGTGTAGTTAGATGTCCCTGAACCAGAGTGTATAGACCACGGCGGAGAGATAACTGCCTCATGATTTTGCATCCAGATATGTCTGGTCTCTTGAGGTTGACCCATAAAATGACACACAGAGTGGCCCTCTGGCACATCGAGATAAAAGTAGATCTCCATCCTACGGTCATGTACATGCGCAGGCATGGTATTCCACACACTACCAGCCTTGAGTTCTGTCATACCCATCTGCAACTGACAAGTAGTAACAACTCCACCTATGATCATCTGACTGACGATCCTGTGGTTGGCCGTTTCGAAGGACCCTAATTCAATCTTATTGGCTTCAGCCAAGCTTACCTTTTTAGTTGGATAGCCGTGATGTGCGGGTGCTGAGTTGAAATAGAACTTGGCAGGTTGATCAGCATTGTTGGACTTAAATATGACCTCTTTAGCTCCCATGCCGATGTAGAGCGCGTCTTTTAAGTTCAATTCATACGTTGTACCATCTACTTCTACGCTACCTGAGCCCCCTACATTAATGATTCCTATTTCTCTACGATCAAGGAAATGCTCGGATTTCAATGGATCTATAGTTTCTAATATAAGTGGAGTGGTAGGCACGGCACCACCTGCTAAATATCGATCATAGTGAGTGTAAGTGATTTTGATCTTACCTGTTTGCATCAGATCATCAATCAAGAACTCGCCTCTGAGTTCTGTTGTATCATATTTCTTAACAGCCTTTGGACTTGAGGCATATCTTGATTCGTAAACTATAGACATGTAATGTTTTTATTTTAATAGTGATTTTCTAATACCATATTCCAGCCCTCTCAATTCTGCAAGACCCCTGAGGCGACCGATAGCAGAATATCCAGGATTACTTTTTGTATGGATATCTGAGAGCATTTTGTGACCATGATCAGGACGCATCGGCATTCTGATATCTGGTCGGCTATGCTTAATTCTTTTTTGTTGTTCTAAAATAAGACTTAGTACTACTTGATACATATCAACATCCCCATTTAAATGATCCGCCTCGTAAAAATTGCCACTTTTATCTCTGGTTGTACTGCGCAAATGGATAAAATGTATTCGATCCCCTAACCTTTGGATGATGCCGCTTAGATCATTATCCGCTCGGACGCCTAAGGAACCCGAACAAAAGGTGAGACCATTATGTATAGACTCTACTGCGCCGTAGATATCCATGATGTCTTGTTCTGTACTGACGATCCGAGGTAATCCTAAAATTGGAAATGGAGGATCATCTGGGTGGATACACATGAGCACACCTGCTTCCTCAGCAGTAGGAATGATATGCCTTAAAAAATCAAATAGATGTTGTTTTAATTCTGTCGATCCGATAGCATCGTAAGTCGCCAGGATATTGTTGAATTCGTCTAAGGTATATCCCTCCTCTGCACCTGGCAATCCTGCAATTACATTATTGCTGAGCTGTGCAATCTCAGACGAACTTAATGTATTATAGTATGCTAATGTATCGTCATACTCGGTGGCGCTATAGGAAGCTTTAGCTCCAGGCCGATTGAGTATAAATAACTCGAATGCAGCGAAGGCCACTTTCTGAAATCGTAATGCATATGAGCCGTCTTCGAGCAAATAAGCTAAGTTGGTTCGAGTCCAATCTAAGACAGGCATGAAGTTATAACAGATGATATCTATACCAGAGGCACCTAAGTTTCTAATTGTTTCCTTGTAGTTATCGATGTACTTGAGGTAATTGCCACTCTGTGTTTTGATAGATTCGTGGATGGGCACACTTTCCACTACCGACCAGCTTAAGCCATTCGATTCTATTTCAGATTTTCTTTTTAATATTTCATCAATAGACCAGATCTCTCCATTGGGAACATGGTGTAGAGCGGTCACAATACCTGTGGCTCCTGCTTGCTTGATGTCAGATAGTGATACCAGGTCCTTAGGTCCAAACCATCTCCAAGTCTGTTCTAATCCGTGATACTTAGAATTCAAGATGTCGTTTTTTATTTCTAAACATGCCAAAAAAAATTCATCTCTATCGAGATGATTAAATCTGGTCAATGATAAGAAAAATCAGTTAGCTATAAAATTTGAAAATTTAAGTTTTAGAGTTCCCAAGTTTAAAGTATAAACCCCATAGCCCAAGTGTAACTATAGCCCCTTCTATGGGTTGAATGATATGATAAGTGACACCATGATTAGCATTGGTCCAAAATCCTTTGGGCCACTTGCGTAATAGTTGATAGGGCGTCTCATCGCTTGGGTGGATGCTCAAGATACCTGAGAGATTGAGTACTAAGACTAAAATGATTATTGCAACTACTCCAAAGAAACCTTTGGAATTCCAGAAGGGCTGTAGGTTCTTGTTAGGAATAGTAAAGCTCCATAAAAACAGTAAACCAAATACAGCCCCGATGAGGTTTGTGACCACATCATTCATGTCGTAATATGATGTGTCTTTTGGTGCCAAGTAAAAGTATTGATAGGCCTCATCTATAGCACCAGCTATGGTTGTCCAGATCAGCGTCTGATGATAATTATTGATTAATGGGAAGCAGAGTAAAGCAAAGAGGGCGTACTGTGGATAGTGGATCACCTCGATATTAATCACAAATAAGTATCTCATGACTAATGCCGCGAAAATCACGTTGATGGAGAGATACGCAAGGATCAGGTTCCTATTGATGTGCCGGTAGATATTTCTAAATAAGATAGTGCAGAATAGTAGTAATACTCCTATAGCAAAAGAAAGCACGATCTGATTGTACTCGGCTCTCGTGATACCTTTAAATACTTGAGTATTTAAGAAAGTACCAAAAAGCTTATGCGGAAGTACAACTGCTACAAAATATCCGATGAGGATAAACGCATTAATCCACTTACGTTGACTTAACCAACTGACTATACTATTCATTAAGCCGCAATATCTGATATGGCTGCGATAAATCGATCCATGTCTGCAAAATCATGAAAGATATTAACACTCATCCTAAGTCCAGAGCCCCATTTTCCTGACACTCCTTTGATGTGGATATTGTACTCTTGATCTAATAGCTTGACGAGTTGTTGAGCCCTATAACCATCAACCGATATAGTGGCAATAGCACCCGAATATTGTGCATTAAGATCAGTATGGAGTTGAACCTTAGATAAAGCTTGTAATGCACCCGCCCAATATTCCTTGAGCGATTGGAGGCGCTCCATCTTATTGATTAATCCGATGTTGTCGTGGAAGTCTAAGGCTGCATGTATTCCGATCTCTTGATGAAAAGCGCGGGTTCCGATATGCTCGAACTTCTCGATCTGATCAGTGGCTTCAGGATAAGATGAGGGATGATTATACAGGCTACCCACTAACTCAGGTCTAACATAGATTAAGCCAGTACCATGTGGGGCATTGAGCCACTTGTGTAAGCTACTGGCATAGTAATCCATATCGGACTTGATCAAGTCTAAGGGTATTTGTCCTACGCAATGAGCCCCATCGACGACAACTTTGATATTGTGCTGACGTGCCAACTTAATGAGCTTCTCAACAGGTTGGATATGCCCCTGCTGGTGGGTCATATGGGTGATATGAATAACTCTGGTTTGAGGAGTGATAGCAGCCTTGTACTGTTGGATGATCTTATCATCACTCAGAGGTAGGATATATTCGATTTTTTTGATGTTTAGGTCATCTCGCTGTGCTCTATTAAGCCATGCGTTAACAGCGAATGGATAGGCATTATTACTGATGATGATTTCATCCTTGCTATTGAGTTGAAGGCCCGTGATGATCATATTCAGCGCCTCAGTAGTATTGCGTACGACCTGTATCGATCGCTCAGGAGCACCGAGCATTTCTCGTAACCGCAGTAGGTTGCTTTGCTTGATCTCTTGCCACTCGTTCCACACTTCATAGGGTGCCTTGCGGTTCATATAATTGATGGCTTCGATCACATAGTCCTGCACGGGAATGGGCATGACGCCTGCACTACCAGAATTCAGATGCAGCTTTTCCCAACTGCTAATTGGAAAGGCTTGTTTAACTCGATCCCAGTCCATTTGGTTATGATCTAACGTGGAGAAGTTCAGCTCAGACAAGACAGTTGGTATGCCAGCTAAGAAGGGCAATTGTCTGAGTATAGTGCGACGATTCATAAGGTAGTCAATATATCCCATTTTAACCAAAAAAGGGCTGTCTCAAGTGAGACAACCCTTATAAATTTTTTTGCAAAATGGATTGATCAATTATCCACGAGATAGCTCGAGTGTAACATCACATCCGTCACCATTGACACCTTCAAATGTGATTCTATCACCTCCATTGGAAGCGCTTACTTCACCTGCGATACCGATTATGTTTACTCTACTGTTCGGGTCATTTAGATCGAATGTTCCTGACTCTTCGATCGTGGTGGTATTTCCAGCGAGATCAGTTTGAATGAAGAAGGTGGTATAATTCTGTCCTGTAAATACAAATCTTACTACTGCTGTCGTCTTGACACCAGCGACCAGGAGACAGAGGTCCTCAGTGGCAGTAGCAGAAGTGTTGAAACTATCATCTCCATTTGGACAATCTACATCGAGAGAAGTCGCCTCATAAGTTCCAGAGAGCACTATGTCATCATCGTCACTGCATGATGTAGCCAGTAGGAGTGTGGATAAAAGTATTATGGTAAGAATTTGTAAATTTTTCATGTTATTGAGTATTTGTTGTTGTATTAAACAATAGTAAACTTGTTTGTTCGGTGTATGATTGTCCGCTAAACTAACATTATACCACCTTACCATTTATTTAACTTTTAGGTAGGCCTATTTCGCTGTTATCATACGCTGTGCTGATGAAAATTTTGGTTGAGTAATATGCGCCAACTACAGATCATATAATCTTTTTCAATTATGTATTTTTGTGTACTAATCAGTGGTTATGAGTGATATCAAGGTTGAGGAAGATGGTGATGATAAGATTATCCCCCTCGATGGCATGTATCAGGAGTATTTCTTGGATTATGCATCCTATGTAATCTTAGAGCGAGCGGTTCCATCTATCGAGGATGGGCTAAAGCCTGTGCAGCGCAGAATTCTCTATAGCCTAAGAGAAAAGGACGATGGGCGATTTCATAAGGTAGCTAATATCATTGGTCACACAATGCAATATCATCCACATGGTGATGCCGCTATTGGTGATGCCATGGTCAATCTTGGGCAGAAGGACTTACTCATAGATACGCAGGGTAACTGGGGCGATATCAACACTGGGGATTCAGCTGCTGCGCCCAGATATATCGAGGCGCGCCTTACTAAGTTTGCACTGGATGTAGCCTTTAATAAGCAGACAACAGAATGGCAGCTTTCTTATGACGGTAGAAATAAGGAGCCGATCAACCTACCGATGAAGTTTCCGCTGCTCCTCACCCAAGGAGTAGAAGGTATCGCAGTAGGACTTTCGACGAAGATCATGCCTCACAATTTTATCGAGCTGATTAAGGCTTCAATCAAGATCTTAGAGGATAAGCGAGTCAAGATCTACCCAGATTTTATGACCGGGGGAAAAGTAGATGTCTCAGAGTATAACGGAGGTAAGAGAGGGGGCAAGATTAAAGTACGAGCCAAGGTGGAAGTCAAAGACAAGTCGACCCTTCTGATTAAGGAGCTTCCCTATGGAGTGACGACTACATCCATGATCGATAGTGTCTTAAAGGCGAATGATAAGGGTCATATCAAGATCAAAAAGATCGTCGACAACACGGCTAAGGATGTAGAGATTCAGATCGATCTGGCCAGTGGGATATCGCCACAGATGACGATTGATGCGCTCTATGCATTTACCAATTGTCAAGTATCTATATCGCCGAATGCATGCGTAATCATTGAGAACAAGCCGCATTTTCTTACGGTAGAAGAGATTCTTAAAATTTCTACAGATAATACGAAGGAACTGCTCAGACAAGAGCTGGAGATCCGCAAGGGTGAACTGGAGGAGAAGTGGCATATGGCGTCCCTCGAAAAGATATTCATCGAGAATAGGATCTATCGAGACATCGAGGAAGCAGAGTCATTTGAGGATGCCCTCAAGATTATCGACAAAGGACTACGAAAATATGTAGCGACTCCAGACGACCCTGCTAAATCAGGAGATGGGCGCATATCACTCATGCGTGATATCACCGAGGAGGATCTAATTAAGCTCACAGAGATCAGAATCAGACGAATCTCTAAGTACAATAAGTTTAAGCACGAGGAGGCGATGACCAAGCTTCTAGAAGAACTGGAGCAGGTGAAACATGACTTGGCTCATCTCACGGCATTTGCAATAGCCTACTTCGAGCGACTGCTGGAAAAGTATGGTAAAGGCAAAGAGCGTAGAACGGAGATTGCCAGCTTTGAAACGATAGCCGCAGCAAAAGTAGTGGCCAATAATGCCAAGCTCTACATTGATCGTAAGGAAGGCTTCATAGGGACTTCTCTTAAGAAAGAGGAGTATATCTGTGACTGCTCGGACATCGCTGATATCATCGTGTTTAATAAGGATGGTACCTTCCAAGTGAGCAGGATAGGAGATAAGATCTTCGTAGGTAAGGGCATCATACATGCCCAAGTCTGGAAGAAAGGAGATGAGCGTACGACCTACAACATGATCTATGTCAACGCAGAGAATGGCAGGTCCATGGCAAAGCGATTTAATGTCGCAGCGATCACCAGAGATAAGCCATACGAATTGACTAAAGGAGGTAAGCGCTCCAAGATGTTGTACTTCAATGCACATCCCAACGGAGAGGCTGAGACGGTTCAGATTCAACTGAGTCCAGGGAGTAGCGCCAAAAAGAAGGTCTTTGAATATGACTTTGGAGAGCTCGCTATTAAGGGCAGAGGAGCAGGCGGAAATGTAATTACGAAGTATCCGGTCAAAAAGATTACACAAGTATCGATCGGAAAGTCCACCCTTGGTGCTATCAAAATATGGATCGACGAGGTCAGTGGTAGACTTAACAAGGAGGAGCGTGGTAAATACCTTGGAGAGTTTGACACGGGAGATAATATCATAGCGCTATATAGCAACGGTACTTATGAGCTGCGTGAGCCAGAGATTGGATCTAAGATTGAAATGTCTGGTAAGGTAGAAGTCAGCAAGATCAATTGTGATACCGTTATCTCTGCTATCCATTGGGTCGGAGATAAAGGCTGGTCCATGATTAAGCGATTTCAGATAGAGACCAACACTTTTAATGAGCGCTTTAAGTTTATCTCAGAGTCCAGTGGGTCCAAACTATTTTATGCGACAACTGATCATCCTCCGGTAGTGATCTATACCTATAAAGCTGGTGGCGAGCGTCAAGAGGTAGAGCAAGATCTGTCAGAGTTCATCGATGTCAAAGGCTGGAAGGCTATGGGTAATAAGCTCGGTGAGTTTAAAGTGTTATCCGCTAAGGGTAAGACAGTAGCAAAGCCTGTAGAGCCGAAGAAGGAAGAGCCGAAAGCGGAAGACCCTAAAAAGGATGAAGGTGAACAGTCAGATTCAGATGATAGCCTGAAGCCAGGAGATACGATAGAGCTGGACTTTTAGTAATATTAACTAATGGATAAGATTCAGCAGGTATTACGGTTAAAAAAGAAGCTGGATGATCATAGGCCAATCAACCCCGAATTAGAAAAAGAAATTTGGGATAGATTTCGCTTGGATTGGAACTACCACTCTAACAAGATTGAAGGTAATAGTCTGACTTACGGAGAGACGAAAGCACTTCTCCTGCATAATATTACAGCTCAAGGAAAACCACTAAAAGATCATTTTGAAATAACTGGTCATAATGAGGCGGTAAAGTGGGTCCTTGATATTGTTACAGGTGAACGACAATTGTCAGAAAGCTTTATTAGAGAGCTACATAAGATGATTTTAAAAGAACCTTATGAGACCCGTGCGATCACACCAGAAGGGACAGAAACATCTAAAAAGGTTCGAGTCGGAGAGTATAAAAGCTCGAATAACCATGTCAAGACCCGAACGGGAGAAATCTTCCGATTTGCCTCAGTAGAAGAGACTCCAGCACTGATGAATGATATGATCAGCTGGTATCGATCACAGTCGGAGGAGGGGTATAATCCTATATTATTAGCTACAGAATTTCATTATAGGTTCATCAGGATTCATCCATTTGACGATGGCAATGGTAGAACCGTCAGAATATTGATGAATTTCATTCTAATGAAATTCGGTTTTCCGCCAGTTATCATCAGAGAGGTCCAAAAATTAGGCTACTTATCCACCTTGGAACAAGCCGACGCTGGAGATATCGATCCTTTTATTGAGTTTATCTGCGATCGATTATCGGAGTCATTACAATTGATGATTGATGCCATCAAGTCGGGCCAATTACCTGATGACAATGATATAGAGAAGCGATTTAAGCTTCTTAATGATCGGATAAATGAAATTAGCGAGGGTGAGAAGAAAACACGGAATAGGGAAGATGTAGAGTTCTTCAAGACTGTATGGCTCGAAAAACTTCAAAGTCAATATGCCTCAGCTCACTTACAGTTTCAAAAATGGTATAATCCAAAAATCGAACTTACAGTTGAGGACAAACCAAATGCAATCCTGTTAAGATTAGATTTTGGAATTTTCCAGAGGAAGAATGTCGAGCCTTTTAGGTATTACTGCTATCTGAAAATCTCATTCGTACCAAACGTTATCAATATTGACTTTAATTACTTAATTGAGGATCGCTATTGGAATGAATTTATTACTGAAATAGATTATGGGCAAAAGTTCGATCAAAACATATGCGAAGAAATAGTGAAGTTTACTACAAAGGAGCACTTAGGTTTTATCGAAAGGAAATTGGAAGGGTCAGTCTAAAATCTAAATAAAGTAACCAGCTACTCCAGTTGCAATACTTACAAAGCCAGCAAGGCCGAGTGCCCACCAGAAATTATCGACTTTAAATTCTGGTAAGAACCAATCGGCAACCTGTATTAGTAATGCATTGAGGAACCAGTTGAATACACCTAAGGAGAGTATGCCGAGGGTTACGATCTTCAGTACTGTACCTAAGGTCATGTCTAATACTGCTACTACCACTACTACCATAAGCGCTTGCACATAACTCTCTATATGTACACCTCGTAGCAATTGTGCTCCTCCTAAGAATGCCGCAGCACATATCAAGAATTCGATGATCCAGCTCATGTTTAGTTGATTTGTTCGTTAAGATGTGAACTTATTTTGAGAACTCAGAATTGATATACCATTCCCACACCATTCTGAGTCAATGCTAAGTTTAGCGATGGCTTTATTGGAGGAGAAAAAACCATTGATGGATCAATCTGAGATAGTAATCGCGATCTATGTAGTTTTTTTTGAGAACCATTATCGGCACTATTTATAATTGCGATTAATCCACCTGCTCCGATGCCAGTTCCAAAAACTAGTGCCCCAAAAAGTGCAGCATATCTGTCACCACTGCTGCCAGCAGCAACAATACCACCTGCAATACCAACAGCACCTATGGTAATCGCCGTTGTATTTGTCTTGACTTGTTTTGCTCGATAATGCTCGAATAAATCAAATGACTCCTTTAATGTCAGATTATTCCTAAATAAATAATCCAATTTATGGAGGCGTGTTGTCTGACCATTTACCATGAACTTATTAGTTGAGACTTGAGTAAGTTTATTGGATATCAGTGTGTCGACAATAATATAATCCGGGTCCTCGAGAGTTGAATAATATATCTCAGACGAAAGCAAATTTTCTTTAGCTCGTTTTTTATTTATACCGGTAAATAGATTACCGATGCCACCAACCAGAATTGCATTGCGTACTTGGGTGCCAAGTCTATTGAAAAATACATCATTCCCTTGGTCTGCATCTCTCAAGCCATCAATGAGGCCTCCTACTACTATTGCACTGGAGATATAGTTCACCCAGCGCTGAGTTTTACGATTTCTGTTAAACTTGTAAAATGTCTCAGCCTGATCCCATTCTGCCAAGAATACATATTCGAATTTGTGAAATTTACCCTGCGTAGTCCCATCGGTATAAATGTTCTTTGTGCCAGGGACAAGTTGGAGGGTAGAAGCTGTTTGGGATAGACAGGTGATTGTACAGAGCGTGCACACTAAATAAGGAAGAATGAAATTCCATTTCTGTATGTGCATAGGATCTGCTGGGTTTTTTATAAATATACCCAAACTTCCAATCACGTTGTCAGCCGTATCCCGCCTTCTTCCATTGTGATCAATCGTTGCTTATAGAGTGCTCCGATCGCTTTTTTGAAGGCCTTCTTGCTCATCTTAAGTTGTTCCTTAATGTCATCAGGATTGGACTTGTCATGTAGTGGTAAGAAACCTCCTGCATCTTCGAGAGCAACGAGAATCTTATCATTATGATCACCTACCACTCGCTTATATCCGATGGGCTCAAGAGAGACATCTATACGGTTGTCTTCACGGATCTTTTTGACATAGCCTTTCATGGGCTTGCCTTCAAAGACATTTTTAAAGATCTCATTGTGATAGATAAGGCCCTCATATAGGTGATTTATAATCACCTTGTAGCCTAGCTTTGTTTCTTCCCAGACGAGTAAATCAACTTCTTCTTTTTCCTGAAGTTCTATGTTCGTTCGATCGAGTATACGCTCGATATGCGTAGAGCCAGTAGGTCTGTCGTCATTGTCGAGAAAGAAGTAGGTGATGTAATAAGAGCCTGGTAACATCTGCTCTGCCATCTCGCTGTTAGGGACTAATAAATCTCGCTCTAAGCCCCAATCCATAAATGCCCCAAATGGCGCCAGATCTATACACTTCAATATGGCAAATTGATAGAGACCTACCTTCGGTGTTTTAGTCGTGGCGATCATCCTGCCCTGATTATCAAGATAGGTGAAGACCTCGATGCGAGTATCAATTTCTAAGTCTTCTGGTGCGGACCTAAACGGAAGTAAGACCTCATCGCCATCGCTATCCTCCAGAAAGTAACCGTGTTTAGTTTCTTTAAATACTTTGAGGCGGCTGTGTTCACATAAGGCTATCATAGTCGTTAGGTATCTGTTCTAAAACGAAGAACAAGGGATTTAAGCGCTTCAGTTTCGATAAGGAAGGCATCATGACCAAAGTCGGTCTCAATTTCGCCATACTGGGCGTTAGGGATATGCTCTGCTAAGCTGTGCTGCTCGATTACAGGTATTAATACATCTGAGCTAAATCCAATGCATAAGGTCTGAGCGGTAATGGTGCCCAGTGCTGCCGGGATACCTCCTCGATCTCGGCCTATATTATGTGTATCAAGCGCATTGAGCTGATGGAAATAACAATAAGGATCATATCGATCCACGAACTTCTGGCCTTGATATCTGACGTATGAGGCAGCTCTGAAGTCTTTAATGACATCGTCATTCTCCTCAGTCTGACGGATTGTAAATGAAGCATGCGATCTATAGAATGGTAGGGCAAACGCTCGTGCTCCTCTGATGCCTTCTTTTCCTCCATCGAGAGTTGCTCCAAATGTAGGATCAGCTCTTAGCGCTATGCGCTGACTCTCATGTATGCTGACTACCCAAGGACTTTCCTTTGAAGAACAGCACATCAATACAAGCTGCCTAATGGCATCTCCCATCACATAGGCCATCTCCTGAGCGATATTGCCACCGCATGATCCACCGATGAGCATATCTAACTGATCGATACCCAGTTCGGATAACATGGCGATGATCATTCGTGCGTTATCCCTTAGGGTGAAAAAAGGGAAATCTATGCCATAGGCTGTACCAGTATCTGGATTGATACTCTTAGGCGACCAACTACCATATGGCGACCCCATGTTATTGATACAGATGATATAGTAATGCTCTGGGTCGAATACATTATCTGGTCCATATAGCCCGTCCCACCAGTCATGAACTCGGCTGCTTGCTGTAAGGGCATGACATACTAAGATGACATTGCTGCGGTCCGCATTGAGTTGTCCTGAGGTACTATATGTGATCGGCATATTACTGACCCGCTGACCGGAGTCCAGCACAAATTCTTCGGTCAAATTGTAGGTAAGCGTATCCAATGCTAAAAGGTGTAATTATAAAGCCTGCGCAATATCCGAAATAATATCTTCTATATGCTCCAGACCTACGGAGATACGCAGAGTAGTTGGTGTGATTCCAGCTTTTATTTGATCCTCAGAGGATAGTTTGGAGTGGGTAGTTGTAGCGGGATGTGTTATAATCGTTCTACTATCACCGAGGTTAGCGGTTAAGCTCAACATCTTCAGTTTATTGATGAACTGGAAGCAATCGCTCTGTGATCCTTTGAGGTGACAGGTTACTATACCGCCACCCATCGTCATCTGACGCTTAGCCAAGTCATGTTGTGGATGGTTCGGCAGCCAAGGGTATACGACGCTGTCCACTCTATTATGCTGCGATAGGTATTGAGTGAGCTCGATGGCATTTTGACAATGTCGCTGCATCCTGAGTTCCAGCGTTTCGATGCTCTTAGAGAGTACCCATGCATTAAACGGGCTCATACAAGGCCCCGTCCTACGCAGAAAGTCATTGATAGGCGTCACATAACGCTCATGACCGACTACCAGTCCCCCGAGGACTCTTCCTTGGCCATCCATCCACTTGGTCGCGCTATGTATGCTTAGGTCAGCTCCCAGTAACATCGGCTTCTGGAGTATCGGTGTGGCAAAGCAATTATCCACAGCAAATATGGCATCATGAGCTTGGCATAATCCACTGAGCCAAGCGATATCTACCATTTCGAGACCCGGATTGGATGGCGTCTCAACGAGTACCATCTTGGTCTTATCGGTTATGGCAGCTTGCCATCCGGCTTGATCTGTCAATCCGACGAACTTACTGTGGATCCCCCATTTGGGTAAGATATGTTGTAGGATATAAGTCGTATTACCAAATAGAGAATTGGAGGCTACAACTTCATCTCCCGTGACAAGATGAGCGATGAGGGTGTTGAATATCGCCGACATGCCTGAGGCAGCCGCAATCCCCGCTTCGGCCTCCTCTAATGCACATACCTTATCGATAAGTTCTGTGGTATTAGGATTAGTAAATCGAGAGTATATATTTCCCGTTTCCTCACCTCTGAACATAGCAGCGGCATGCTCTGCATCATGATATATAAAGCTTGAAGTGAGAAATAGCGGAGAGCTATGTTCTCGATATTCTGTACGATCCGCTTGGATCCTGATACTTTTGCTGCTGTCCTTCATGGATGACGTGACTGACTTAAACTCAAAGATGTGCTATTCTACTGACTCCAGATCGTAGCTATATCTAATATCGATCTCTGGATTGAGAGAAAAGTAGACAGAGCAGTATTTGGTCTCTGCTAACTCGATGGCCTTTAACAATTTCTCCTCTTTGATTTTTCCTTTAAGGATGAAATGTACATTCATTGTGGAGAATGGCGAAGGAGTACCTTCTACTCGGTCCCCAGATAATTTCATCTCAAATGAATCGATCCGTTGACGCCCTCTTGTCAGTACATTAATGATATCAATGGCACTGCAACCTCCTAAGCTGGTCAATAATAATTGCATGGGCCTAAAGGCTGACTCGCTGGCACCCAGTGCTTTGCTACCATCCATGTGCAGGACTTCTCCAGTTTCATTAGTCGCCTCCATTTTGTAGGCGTCGTCGATTCTTTTTACAGTTACTTCCATGTCTATAGTTTAGCTAATTCTTGTAAGCGTTTGGTCATCAATTCTAATCCTAAGTTGCACAAGCTTCCGATATGAGTATGATTCAATTCTTTAGGAGCTTCAAACGTTCCCGATTCTATTTGCAAGCCTACCTTTTTGTAGGCATCTCTAAATGACATTCCATCCAGCACATACTGATTGACCAACTCTACACTGAATAGATATTGATACTTATCGTCATACACTTGAGTGTCACGGATGATCATGTTAGGAACACAATGGATAATTAGGCTTAGTATTTCTTTTAAATCTTCGATTGCTGGAAAGATCAGTTCTTTCTGAAGTTGAAAATCTCGATGGTACCCCGATGGCAGATTACTCAACATCATCGCCAACTGAGCGGGCACTGCAATAAGAGTATTGCACTTAGCACGGATCAGTTCGAAGACGTCGGGGTTCTTCTTATGTGGCATAATCGAAGACCCAGTGGTGAACTCTTTTGGCAAGGATAAGAAGCCATAATTCTCATTGGAGAACATACAGATATCCATGGCCATCTTATTGATACTGAGTGCCATAGTACTGATGGCATTTGCTACCATCAGCTCGGTTTTACCTCGTCCGATCTGAGCATTTATAGGATTAACACACAAGCCCTCAAAGGCCAGTTCATCAGTAGTCTGTTGCCTGTCCAATGGAATTGATGATCCATATCCTGCAGCTGTACCCAGTGGGTTCCTATTGATGCTCTTCCTGGTTGATAGCAGATACTCAAGATCATCGAGTAATGCCTCAGCGTATCCACTGAACCACATCCCAAATGACGATACCATGCCAATCTGCATGTGCGTATAGCCAGGTATAAGCGAGTCCTTATGTTGAGCCGCGGTCTCAAGAAGCAATTCAATGAGTTGACCTGTTAAACTACCCATCTCACTGAGTTGTGCTCTGAAGAATAGTCTTAGATCAACGAGCACTTGATCATTTCTACTTCGACCGAGGTGTATTTTCTTTCCTACATCGCCGAGGCGCTGTGTCAACAGGAGCTCCACTTGACTATGGACATCTTCTATTCCGTCTTCAATTGTGAAGGCGCCATCAGCCATTTCTTTAGCGATATTTTTGAGCTCCGCCTGTAGTTGTGTGTTTTCTTCTTGGGTTAGCAGTCCGATTTGAGCAAGCATATTAGCATGAGCCATAGACCCTTGGACATCATAGGGAGCCAGATCGATATCAAGCTCACGATCGCGCCCAGTTGTAAATCGCTCTATCCGATCATCTATAGTATATCCCTTGTCCCAAAGCTTCATATCTCTAATCCTTTCAATAAATCAATATAGATGTTTATTCCTTCTTCAATTTCGCTGAGCATGATAAACTCGTTGGCAGTATGAGATCTCTCAGATATGCCTGGCCCTATCTTTATAGTCGGACAAGTAAAGTGTACTTGATCCGATAGAGTAGGGGAGCCAAGTACTGCACGACCTATCTTCTTGCCTTGTGCGACTATCGGATGTCCTTCATTAATGCCTGAGGGGTGCCATCGTAGTGATCTGGGTTTTAACGCAGCATGAGTGCCATCGTTCAGTATGTCCAATACTTCTTGGAGCGTATAATGCTCGTTGACACGGCAGTCGATGACATAGGTGCAGCTGTCTGGGATCACATTGTGTTGACTTCCTGATGCGATCTGTGTAACCGTAGTTTTTACTGGTCCAAGTACGGGAGATACTTTAGGCCATTCGTATGATTTGATCCAATTGATATCTTCTGCGGCAAGGTATAATGCGTTGATACCTGTATTGCGAGCGGCATGTCCAGCCTTGCCAGTTGTAGTGCCATCGATCACTATGAGGCCTTTCTCTGCAATAGCTAATTGCATCTGGGTAGGTTCACCGATGATCCCCAATGCAGGCTCGAAATCTAAGGTTGCTAATACTGATGATACTCCATTAGGGCCAAAGTTTTCTTCTTCCCCCGAAGCTATGAGCATCAAGTTGAAGGGCAGGGTGGCATCATAATAGTGCACGAACGTGGCAATCAATGATACTAATGCTCCTCCTGCATCATTGCTACCTCGACCAAAAAGCTTATCGCCCTCGACCTCTGCACCAAATGGATCTTTAGTCCATCCATTGTTAATCTTGACCGTATCATGGTGAGAGTTGAGGATGATGGTAGGCTTTTCCTCATGCCAGCGACTGTTACGTACAATTATGTTGTTATGAAGCCTTTCGGTCTTAACCCCTTTAGTCTTGAGATATGTGTCTATGAGATCTGCAGTAGGACCTTCCTCCCCAGAGAATGTCTGTACTTGGATCATGGATCGCAGCAGACTGATGGCTTCTTTTACGAGTTCTTTCATAATCCGAGACTTAGGCGAGTCGCATTGTTTAGGTCTACTAAATTATCTATACCACATACAGCCACTTCTTGTACACCTCCATGTAGAGCGTCCATGCCGTTAGACAGTTTTGGGATCATCCCAGCATTGATGGTACCTGCTGCTTTCATCTGATCGAGCTGCTCGGCGGAGATTTGAGCGATAGTATTGCTTGGATCCTTGACGTCATGAAGCACGCCTTGATACTCAAAGCAATACTTGAGTGAGACCTCATAACTGCGTGCCATACTCTGTGCTACGACCGATGCAATGGTATCAGCATTAGTATTGAGGAGCTGACCCTTCTGGTCATGTGATATCGCACAAAATACCGGGCAGAACCCCGCTAAGAGCAATTTATTAATCCGATTGCCTGCGACGTGATCGATATCTCCGACGAATCCATAATCGATGTCTTTGACAGGTCTCTTATGAGCTTGTATGATGTCGCCGTCTGCACCACAAAGGCCGATGGCCAAGGTGTCTTTAGTTTGTAGTTGAGCGACGATCTGCTTGTTGATGAGACCGGCGTAGACCATAACAGCTACATCGAGTGTATCTCTATCGGTGATGCGACGACCTTCGATCATCTTAACCTCCAGTCCCATCTGTTGAGAGAGTTCGGTTGCCTTGCGTCCTCCACCATGGATTAGGATTTTGGGTCCTTTCAATTGTGCGAAGGCTGTGAGTAATCGATCTAACTCATTTGGCTCATTGATGAGCTTGCCACCTATCTTGATTACATGTAGCTGGGGCATGATTAGAGTTCTCCGTTTAATAAACTATAGATCACCGCTTGCGCAGTATGTAATCTGTTTTCTGCTAAGTCATATATCGCCGAGTGATCACTGTCCATGGCGTCATCAGCTATAACTACGTTCCTGCGGACAGGTAGACAGTGCATCAATTTGGCATCATTGGTAAGATCGAGCTTTGCCTTAGTGATCATCCACTCTTCGGATTGATTGACCACTTGTCCATAACTACTCAATGGTGACCAGTTTTTCACATAAACTACATCAGCATCTTCAAATGCCTTTTCTTGATTGTATTCTACTTGGTGCCCAGCCATGAATTGATCATGGAGTTCATATCCCTTCGGATGAGTGACTGTTACACTATGCCCAGCTCTATGCATCCACTCTAAGAATGAATTAGATACCGCCTGCGGCAGTGCCTTAGGGTGAGGCGCCCAGCACAATACAATTTTAGGATTCGGCTTTTTTACCTTCTCATGGATCGTCAAGAGGTCTGCGAATGACTGTAATGGATGACGTATAGCTGACTCCAAGTTGATCACTGGCTTAGAGCTGTACTTCATAAAGTTGTTGATCACCTGATCTTTATAGTCCGCTTCTTGATCGGTTAGACTTGGGAACGATCGTATGGCAATGAGATCTGCATAACGACAGATGACATTAGCCGCCTCTTTGACGTGTTCTGCTTTGTCAAAGCGCATGGTTACGCCATCTTCAAACTCCCATGCCCAGCTATCCTTCATATCCATACTGATTACCTGCATACCGAGGTTCATAGCTGCTTTTTGAGTACTGAGTTTAGTTCTCAGACTCGGATTGAAGAATAAGAGCACCATCAATTTGCCTTCAGCCATCTTGAGATATTGGGTAGGGTCTTTTTTGAGGCGTAGTGCCGTCTCTATAAGTTGCCCTACATTTGTTGGGCTCGCTGCTGAGTAGAAATGTTTCATGATGATTGAGTTATATGTTGATCCACTGCGGACTTAAGCTTTGATTCAAATTCTTCCAGATGTTGTTCGTTGATATTAATTGGAGGTAATATTCTTAGCAAATTGGGATTAGCAGAACTACCCGTGAATAAGAAATGATCTAAGACCAGAGACTTACGCATGGCAGCTACGGCGAAGTCAAACTCAGCACCCAACATCAAGCCCCTTCCTTTGACTTTTTTGACGCCAGGCATATGATTCAAAATCTCATATAGCATCTCTCCAACTCGATTCGCATTTTCGATGAGCTTTTCATTTTTGATTACATCGAGTACAGCTATACCTGCCGCACAGGCCAGATGATTGCCACCATAAGTAGTTCCTAAGCGCCCGTTAGCCGGCGGGATCTTATTACTCTTGATAAGCACCGAGCCTATCGGGAACCCATTTCCCATTCCTTTGGCAGTGGTTATGATATCGGGCTCGATATCAGCAATCTGATAGGCAAAGAAATGTCCAGTACGTCCATAGCCACATTGAACCTCATCCAAGATCATGATGGTGTTAGTCTCATCACATACTGCTCGTATCGCTACTAATGCCTCTGCACTGATATCATCCAAACCACCGACGCCTTGGATCGCCTCGATAATGATTGCTGCAGCATCTCCTTTTTTGATTTCTGTGATGATCGCATCGATATCTTGATAGTGTACATATGACGGTGTCAATCCATGATTGATAGGAGCTTGATGCTTGATACCAGTGTGGGTAACATTAATTGCCGCAGAGGTTCGTCCATGAAAACTGTTTTCCAGTGCTATCACTTTGGTCCTACCATTATAAAATGAGGCTAATTTCAGTGCATTGTCATTAGCTTCGGCACCACTGTTGATGTAGAATATATCATAACCAGAGATACCAGCTGCTTGCTCTAACTTATCGGCAAGTTCCAGTTGTAGTGGATTTTCAATCGAGTTAGAATAGAATCCTATCTGCTGTAGTTGCTCAGAGATCAACTTCACATAATGTGGGTGACTATGTCCGATGCTGATGACGGCATGTCCACCATAAAAGTCCAGATATTTTTGATCCTGAGCATCATATACATAGGCTCCTTGACCTTTGACAGGCGCTACTGGATAAAAACTATAGACGTCATAAATATTCATAACTCAAGTATTAAAATGCACTTGGCTTAAGTCGTAAGCCTAAATCTTCTGGATATCCAAAAACCAAGTTGAGATTCTGAATGGCCTGTCCAGCGGCTCCCTTCTGTAGGTTGTCTATCGCACTTTCGATCCTCAATTTGCTACCATGCTTGGAGACGTAGAGATATCCGTTATTCGTATTGACGACATCCTTGACGCTGATAGGAGCATTGCTGATATGCACAAATGGCGAGTCGGCATAATACTGTTTGTAAATATCTACAGCTGTATCTTGTGAGAGGTCGCTATCGAAGTATACGCTGGCAAAAATGCCTCGGGTAAAATCACCTCGCATCGGGATGAAGTTAATATCCTGGTCGAAGGAGGGTTGGAGCTCTGTCACACTTTGAGTGATCTCACCGAGGTGCTGGTGCGTAAAGGGCTTATAGATCGAAATGTTATTATTACGCCATGAGAAGTGCGTAGTGCTTACTGGCTTCTGTCCAGCACCTGTAGAGCCCGTTATAGCGGTTACATGTACTGCGCTATTCAATTTATTCGCTTTTGCTATAGGTAGTAGCGCTAGTTGAATACAAGTAGCAAAACACCCAGGATTGGCAATTCTCTTGGAGCCTTTGATATCGTTCTTGTTCATCTCACATAGGCCATACACGAAGTCTCCTGCATCGTCCTTCAATCTGAAGTCTCTGCTCAGATCGATGATGGCTGTATTTTCAGAGACTTCGACTTTTTGTAAGTACTCACTACTCTTGCCATGACCCATGCAAAGTATCAACACGTCCACGTCTGTATCATAGCTATCACTAAAGCGGAGCTCAGTACTTCCAAGTAGGTCTCGATGAACTTCATGAAGTGCCTTGCCTGCCTGGCTACGACTGGATACGTACTTGATGTCTATCTGAGGATGGTTGAGGATGAGACGGATCACTTCACCACCTACATATCCTGCCCCTCCGACGATTCCTGTATTTATCATAATGGCGACTGATCTTTATTGATTGCGTAATATATCTTATTGGCATTGGAGAAGATCTTAGTGAAGCCCTTGGCGTCTTCTCCAGTCCAAGCATTATTCATCTCTCCGTACTGTCCAAATGAGGTATTCATAAGATCATTTTCTGATTCGATTCCGATCAAGTCAAATCTATATGGCGATAGCTTTATGAACACGGTACCATTGACGGTATACTGACTATCTGTTAGAAAACCTTCGATGTTCCTCATGACAGGCTCGAAGTATTTGCCTTCATGTAAGAACATGCCGTACCAGTTAGCCAGTTGTTCCTTCCAGTAGGTCTGCCATTTACTCAAGGTATGTTTCTCGAGTAAGTGATGGGCCCTAATGATCATCAGCGCTCCTGGAGCTTCAAATCCCACTCGACCTTTGATCCCAATAATCGTATCACCCACATGCATATCACGTCCGATGGCATATTGATTACCGATGGCATTAAGCTCTTTAATCAGTGAAACTGGTGTATCCGTCTTCACACCATTGAGGGCAATCGGCTGACCTTTACTGAATGTAATGCTGATTTCGGCCGCTTCTTCTTGTTCGCAGTGATGGAGATAGGCCTGCTCTGGTAGCGTCTCTCTTGAGGTCAGCGTCTCTTTGCCACCTATACTGGTTCCCCATAATCCTTGATTGATGGAGTAATCTTTCTTCTCCGACTTCCAGTCAAAACCCTTAGAGTTGATGAAGTCAATCTCTTCTTGACGAGACAACTTCTTATCTCTGATTGGCGTGATCACCTCGATATCGCCTGCTAAACTCTCAAATACGGTGTCAAATCTGATCTGATCATTACCAGCGCCAGTACTGCCGTGGGCAACATACTTGTATCCTTTTTCTACCGCATAATCTAATATCGCTATGGCCTGAAAAGCGCGCTCACTACTTACTGATAGGGGATAGGTATTGTTACGCAGGATATTGCCGTAGATAAGATACCTCACACACTGGGCATAATACTCTTGCTCGTTGTTGATGCTTTTAAATGATGCCGCACCCATAGATAATGCACGCTCCCTGAGCTCATCAATTTCCTGATCCGAAAATCCCCCAGTATTCACATTGACGGCATGGATATTATAACCCTCATCTTTGAGGTGGAGGATACAGTATGAGGTATCGAGACCTCCGCTATAGGCGAGGATTAAATCTTTTTTCATGTCATTATTTTTTGAGGGTGCCACCATCGCAGTGCAGAGGCATAATTTTTTATTATTTCGGGTTAGGATATCGTAGTTGGGACAGCTGCTACAGCCCTTCCAAAACTCTTCATCAGTGGTTAGGTGGTTAAATGAGACAGGCCTATACCCCAGATCACTATTGATGTTCATTACGATGTCGCTGGTCGTAATACCAAATACCTTGGCATCTGGATTGGTGTTTTTAGCATGGTCAAAAGCTACCTGTTTGATTTTTTTTGCTAAGCCTCTGCCTCTAAATTCATGAGTTACTATGAGTCCAGAGTTGGATACATATTCGCCAGAGCTAAAAACCTCTACGTAGCAGAATCCAGCAAGTTGCTCTCCTACATAGGCTATGATCGCATTACCATTTCTAATCTTCTCTTCTAAGTATTCAGGTGACCGAGTTGCTATGCCGGTACCTCGTTCTTTGGAGGATACCACATACCAATCGGATATGGTCTTGCTATGTATGAGATCTTGGGCGTCAGCGACCCTAATCGTTACGTTATTATTCATTGTAGTCAGAAAAAAGTAAAAAGGAAAATATTATGTGACAGGGTACTACACTCCTGCTTAAGAGAAAATAATATTTAGGACCAAGTGGTCCTACGCCTGTTACAGCGCCTTGCTGAAGATCTGTTGATGATAGACAATTTTCTCACGAGTCAAAAGTATATTCTTTTCGATTAAATCATATACTATGCCACACTATTATTCGAGATTACCTGATTTATGCAATTCTTTGGCATATTCATAACCTTCGTCCCACCAAGCCTTCATTTCTTCTGGAAAAAATATAAAGGAGTGTTCTGTCAAGACTCTCGGTGTGAATATAAAGTTGACATGAACATTGTTCTCATATACACTTTGTAGATGACCTATGTAGATATCATGGCGCCCGATACGATTATGCATGAACTCCATAGCTTTGAGTAGGACATCAAAAGCATTGTTCATATTTTCTTTTTGAGGAATAGAGTATCTTGGATTGAGCACTATTACGTCTACTTCTGTGGCACCAGCGTTGATAGCCTCTTCGATAGGTATGCGACTTCCAAATCCTCCATCGGCATAGTCATAGCCGTTTTTATGGACCAGGCTCATAAATGGTATGAAGCTGGTAGAAATCCACATCCACTCTGTGAATTCTTCATAGGTGCAGTCTGCGATATACTTGTACTCAACGATATTTAAAGAGAGATTGGCAACCGTGACGATTACCTTCTTATTACTCGTCTTGATCATATCAAAATCCTCGATGGGAAAGGTACGTCTGATAGTTTTAAGGAGATTTTGGTGTTCACCAAAGGTCTTTTTACCTTTTAAGAACATCGTTAATACATTGAAGTGATTGATCTTAGTAGAGATCACTTTCTCTTTATTCTTTTTGATGATAAATGGACACGTACTGTAGACATCCTTTTGGCTTACCGAGGTGTATGCCCTTCTCAAGTTCTCTACTTTACCTATCGATAGTTGTGGGATGAGTAAGCTCCCGGTAGAGGTGCCCACGAGTATATCGTATTCACGATTTAGATCATTGATGAGGTAATCAGCTACTCCTCCACCGAATGCACCTTTGCTGCCACCACCTGATATAACTAACGCTCTCATTGTGAATTAATCTGAACCTCTTTAGTCATTTATTATCAAATTTGATACCGCATTGCGACGTAAAGCCCGATCACATCAATTAGATTTTGTCTCTATTGTTCACGAGTGAAGATATACCCTTGGGACGCGATTATTGATATTAGTCAATATTTCGTACGAAATAGTATTGGCAGATTGGGCAAGATCTTCGACGGAGATCTCTTGATTGCCCTGTCGCCCTATGAGTATTACTTCATCATCGTTGTAGGCGGTTTCCCAAGAAATATCTACCATCATTTGATCCATGCTGATATTTCCTACTACGGGATACCTTTTGCCACGTATGAGAACCTCTGCCTTATTACTGAGCGCTCTCATGTATCCATCACCGTAACCCACCGGCAGCGTCACGATCCGAGTCATCTTATGACTCCTCCATTTACCTCCATAGCTGACTTGAGTATTCTCAGGAATAACTTTGAAGAACACTACTCGTGATTTCCAAGTCAAGGCTGGGCGAACAGAGATGTTTCGTTTAAGTAGCTGATTCGGGTAGAGACCATAGAGTAGTAGCCCACATCTCACCATATCATATCGTAGGGTTGGTTCTTTTAGCGCAGTTGCCGAGTTGGCCGCATGCACTATAGAGATATCCAGATTTTGCTTTTCTAAATCTTTAAGGACTGTCTCGAATCTTGCTTTTTGTACCGCAGTGTACTGATCATCAGTGAGATCTGCATTTGCCATATGGGTATAGATCCCTTCTATCCTGCAATATTTTGCATTCTTGGCAGCGGTGATGAGTTTAGCTGCATTATAATGGTGGATACCGATACGCTCCATGCCAGTATCAATATTTAGATGAACTTTAGCTGTTTTGGACATAGCCTTAGCGCAATCATTAATCTGATTGAGCTTATCCACAGAACTCGCTGTGATCGTTAGGTCATGGGAGATAAACTGCGGCAGTTGATAGCCACTGATTCCACCTAAGACGAGGATAGGTGTAACTATACCATGATTGCGGAGTGAGATGCCTTCTTCGAGATAAGCGACGCCAAAATAATCTGAACCGAGACTTTCTAAATGCTGAGCTATGCGGATGAGCCCATGACCATAAGCATTGGCTTTGAGTACCCATAGGACTTTTTGATGATCTAATACGGACTTGATAGTTCTATAGTTGTCAGAGATGGCATCTAAGTCTATCTCAAGGTACGTCGGACGATGGATTGCCGTAATATCCATTAGACTATAAGTAGTATGGTGCCCATATAAATGGTCTATGACTAAAATTAAACCAGCTCAATCAAATATTGATTAAGTTGATTACCCTACATTAACTCTAATAGAATTAAGTTGTTATTCTACATAAGAAGTAAATGAGCAAGCCGGACAGAGAAAGTTGTATAGCGGAGACTAAGGAGTGGATCAGTAAGATGGTGTTAGGATTAAACCTCTGTCCATTTGCGCATCAACCATTTGCTAAGGATCTCATAAGGTATGTCATCTTAGGTCCTGACAGAGCCGTTATACAACAAATCAGTGAGGAGATTAAGGTCTTACTCGAGGCGCCAACGGAAGAAATAGAAACCACCCTAATCATATTAGAAGAAGAGATAAGCTTCATGCCTTATCTTAATCTCATAGACCAAGTAGAGCGGCTTATCGCAGATCAAGGCTATGAAGGAATTGTGCAAGTCGCCTCTTTTCATCCTGATTATCAATTCAGTGATTTGTCGAGTGATGATGTACGTAATAGTACTAATCGCTCACCATATGCTATGATCCACCTGCTGAGAGAAGAATCTATCAGTCTGGCCGTCTTACAACATGGTAATACAGAACAAATTCCCGTCGATAATCAAGCTCGCTTATTAGACTTAGGTCCTGCTGGTATAAAGGAACTGCTCAATAATTGACGAGTTAGTGGCAGCTTCTCTGAGCTCACGGTTTACAGGGCAATAAAGGGAAATAGATCATGATCGATAACCAAGCTTCCTATTTACGAACAAATATATTTTCAAAATTGACTCAATGTATAGTGGGAACTTCCTCTTAGTAGTGTCTCATTATTGGTAGCCACACTGTCAAGGTAATGGTTGCTACTATTGTTAAACTTAAAATATTTAAGTAACAGTTAGTATCGGTTGGGGAACCGAAGAATTTAAAAGGCTTGACAAATGTGTCAAGCCTTTTTCAAAATTCTTATTTATGGATTTTGCGCATGGTATTGATTCATACCTTCTTGTACGACAGCCTACACTCGAGCCTAATCCTATCGGACTAAATTAATCTCCTATCTTGCCGAGTTCTATACCTTCGGAGTAAGCCACTTCTATACCTGCTTCTTTAAATCCTTTTTTGATTCTTCCGAGAGCCTCAAATGTTGCATCCCAATAGTTATCCGGATGTATATATGGTCTTACTGAGACGATTATATTATGTGAGTCAAAACTTTCTATTCCCACTAAAGGAGCTGGTTCTGCCATGATCAGTGGGAAGTCTTCTAAAGACTTCTGAATTACTTCTTTCACCTTAGGGAAGCTCTCAGCATATGGCATTGATACATTGAGTTCGAGGCGCATACGGCCTTTGGTACTAAAGTTAGTGATGATATTATCAGTCACCTGACCGTTAGGGATGATTAGGGTTTTATCACTCGGAGTGGCCAGGATGGTGTTAAATATCTGTATACTCTCGACCTTGCCAAACATATCTGAGATCTGTACCCAGTCACCTACTTTGTAGGGCTTGAAGAATACAATTGTAATCCCTGACGCAAAATTGCCCAAGAACCCCTGGAGCGCTAAGCCTACAGCAAATACAACCCCTGCTAACACACCCATCAATGCGGATACTTGGAAGCCTAATGTCCCTGCTGCTATTAGAATCACCACAAATTTTAGAGCCAGCGATGCCATAGACATGAAGAAGCCCGTGAGCTCTGGACCTAAATTGGAACGGCCCAGTATGTTTTCAAAGACAGCAACGATCTTTTTTGCGATCCATAAGCCGATAACTATAATAGCTATGGCAAGTAATATTTTAGGTGCAAAGGTTATTAGGGCATCGATGGCTTGCTCACTGTACTGTTGTATTACTGTCAGATTATCCGTGGCAGATGTCGAAGTGATTTGCTCTGCGACATCTTGTATTGCTTCTTCAGCTTGTAACATGATTGGATTTTTTTGATCCGCAGCGCTAATTTATATAATCAGATGATAAATCTGATTTAGAGGATAGCATGATTGACCAATTTATCTAAAGAGTTGATAGAGAGTAGTGATTTACCCATATGGGTAATTGATGGCTTGTATAAAACTGATTATTTTACAGGGGTACATCTCAGCAGCAACCTATGGACAATGCATTATCATTAGACTACAATACTTGGCCAAGATTAATAATCGTCTGTTTTGTTTGCATTTTCTCTTTTCAACCAGCCCTTCAGGCACAGTTGGATAATATTTTAATTGATAGCCTCAAAAGCGTTATCAACAGTAGATCAGATACTAACCAAGTCAATGCTTACTATGAACTCGGCAGGCATTATTTCAACAACAATAATCCAGAGGAAGGTTATCCATTAATGTTAGAAGCTCTGCCTCTCGCCCTCAAAAATAAGATGCACTATCGATCAGGGACGATTTACGAGTTTATGGGACTTTATCATGATATGTTGGGCAATTTGGAAGAAGCGATAGAGACTTACGAACTGGCGAGGTTCGAGCATCAACAGGTACCAAACAACGGAGAGTCTCTAAATATTCTCGACCTAAACATTGGCGTAGCATATTACTTTGCAGGTGACCTGTCCAATGCGTTGAAGTTTTATCTGAAGGCTTATCAAGATGCAAAAGCTCATGGTTATCGCTATAATTTTTCACGGGTGGTCAATAATATAGCCGTGATTTATAGGCGCAATGAAGAGTACGATTCAGCCCTGCAGTATTATCGAGAATCTTTGAGTATAAAGTCTGCCGATAATGACTCCAGTGGTATGGCTTCTACGCTCCAAAATATGGGATTGTGCTATTCTTATAAGGATCAGGCTGATAGCTCTATGAATTATCTGCAGCAAGCTAAACAGATATATGAGCAAGTCGGGGATTACGAAGAAGTACCATTAGTTAACCTCCAGATTGCTGACGCGCACTATAGAATGGATCAATACCCAGAAGCATTGAAGAAGTTAGAAGAGATCAGATATAACGGATATGCCGGACTACCATTGAGCAATGAACTAAATGCTCACGTCACACTGGGAGCGTTATATAACATTAACAATGCCCCCACTCAAGCTCTAAAAATATTAGATCAAGCCCTTGCCGAATTTGGAAAATCGGAGTATACCGATGCAATTATGGAGATCCACAGGGAAAGAGCAAAGACCCTACATGTCTTGGGGAGGAGCGCAGAAGCCTATGATGAACTAATGAAGGCAAATGAGTTGAAAGAAGCAATTGACTCCGAACTGCAACAAAAAGAGTCCGTCAAGCAGCAAACAAAATTTGAGACTATACAGAAAGAAGCTGAAATCATAAGGCTTGGCTTGGCTGATGACTTGAACAAAGCTCGTTTGAGTCAGCAGCGCATCGGACTTTTGGCTACCATTGGAGCGCTCGGCCTTCTTGGATTCTTCTCTTATCGACTTCGTCAAAAGAATCAGCGCATCCAAAAACAAGATGCTGAAAAAGAAGTCCTTCTCAAGGAGATACATCATAGAGTAAAAAACAACCTTCAGGTGATCTCTTCACTCCTCGGATTACAAGGACTATCTATCAAAGATGCCAAGGCTAAGGCAGCCATACAAGAGGGTAGATCACGAGTGCACTCGATGTCATTGATCCATCAGAGGCTCTATAAAAAAGATAATCTTACGGGTATTGAGATGAAACCTTATCTCGAGAAATTGACAGCAGACCTCATCGCTACTTATAACTACAAGGATATAGAGATCCAGCCAGTGATTGACAGTGAGGATATCACGCTCGATGTTGAGACTGTCGTGCCAATAGGATTAATTATCAACGAGTTGGTGACCAACAGTGTCAAATATGCCTTTGAAGGAAGAGATACTGGGATAGTACATATCGCAATGTTTGAAGATAATGGACTTTTACATCTGGTAGTCTCTGATAATGGTATCGGCCTGGATACTGATCAGCTCAAGGCGAAAGAGGATAGCTACGGGCATAGTTTAATTCGAGCATTCAGGGATAAGCTGAATGCAGAGATTAAGGTAGAAAACCAAGACGGGACCAAGATTGAGTTAATCATCAAATCATATAAGACCGCAAAGTGAGCGTCAAAGTGCTAATCATTGAGGATGATCCTATCATCGCAGACTATCTCAGTCAACTACTCAGTGCTGAGGGGTTCAATGTGTTAGGTATTGCTCATACTGGTGAGCGTGCGCTTGATAAAATCAGTTCATTGCATCCTGATCTATGTATATGTGATATACATCTCGGGACCGGGATGTCAGGAATTGATGTGGCTGAAGTGCTCTCTTCAAAATATCAGATACCTTATATCTTTTTGACTTCTTTTGATGATGATAAGACGATCGAAGAAGCTGAGAGGCATAGTCCATATGGATATATAGTCAAGCCGTTTCAAGATCGAACCCTGCTTGCAACCATTAAGATTGCATGGTCTAATTATAAAAAGCGCCAATCTGCCGAGGTCCTATCAAAAGCGGATATAGAACAAAAAACTGATGTGATACTCACCCCGCAAGAGTATGAGATCCTTACTAAACTCATCAATGGGCAGAGTTACAAGCAAATAGCGGAAGCTCAGTTTCTAACGACGGACAGCATAAAATATCACGCTGGTAAGATCTACAAGAAATTTGGCATCTCGGGTAGATCCGAACTGCACAGCAGATTGCACTGATATTGCTGAGTTAGACTGTAGAACTCACCTGATCCCCCCCCCTAATAATTTACCCATTTGGGTAAGAGCGCGCCTTCAGATAGAGCTCATCTTTAAGTCATGATAAAGACACTTTTATCCATCATATCAGAAGCATCAGATGTAATCAATGATCTGAAAAAGTCGGGGTCTATACTGATCCAGATTCAGGAAGAATTTTCTGACATAGATGACTTATTAACTAAACATTCTATTAAAAACAAAAACTTAGAATCATGACACGAACATGTATCAGCCCAAGAGAAAAAGAAGTCCTTGATCTCATTGCGTATGAGAACTCAACCAAGATGATCGCTAAAGAACTATTCATCTCTGAACATACTGTAATCAGCCACCGTAAGAACCTTATGGCTAAGCTCAATGCCTCAAATACAGCGGGCCTTGTAAGGAAGGCCTACGAATCAGGTGTGTTGAACTTAAGTCGACAGATGGCAGCTTTAATCTTATTGTGTCTTAGTCTTAGCCTATCTGCACAGCAACAAGAGATACGATACAACTCTGATTCGAAATTGAGTACCAATGGACCACATCTACTAATCACGGAGACAGGCGATCCTGGTGATGGAATAAATGATGATGGATTTAGTAGAATTTGGCTGAAAAACAACTCTCACCCTAACTACTGGTCATTTGCGGCAAGACCACATGGAGATGCAACAGATAGAGATGGTATCTTGCCAAATCCAATTGTAGTTGCCTATGGAGATGTTGATACCGAAACAAGAATTCAGAAATTTGGTATCGGGTCAGATGGAACTATAAGGATTAATAAACAATACACGCTACCTAATATGGCGGGTGATGTAGGTCAGTTTTTATCAATCGTTGATGATACTAACCCACTAAATGCTGTTGCGGATTGGGTTAATTTTCCTTTGATTATCACTCCAGGTTTCGTTGCACTTGAATCAGGCAATTCATTAGTGGTTCCAAATGGGAACATATCAGCAAATGGTAATATCAATGCCAATGGAGACTTGGAATTTTCCGGATTTTTAAGAGGCAACGGTGTCGACGTGCGTGTTGCGGCAGGAGAGAATCTGGCAGTTGGAGGAGGAAATCTGAACGTAAATGGTAACGGAAATTTTTCTGGAACTGTCCAAGCTTCTTGTGGCGTATTGACTTGTTCAGACATAAGGTATAAAACAAATATTCAACCTATAGAAAACGCATTGAGCAAGGTGCAAGATTTAGAGGGTGTTTATTTTGATATGCGCGCACAAGACTTTCCAGAAATGAACTTTGGAGAAGAAACTCAGGTGGGAGTAATCGCTCAAAATATTGAAACTCAGTTTCCAGAATTAGTCAGAACTAATGAGGATGGCTACAAGGTAGTTGCTTATGATCGCTTGGCACCGATATTAATTGAAGCACTAAAAGAACAACAAGCGATCATTGATAGACAGAGCAACGAATTGTCTTTAATTAAAACAGATCTGCAGAACATTACGGATATGCTCTCTCAGATACAGGATACCGATGAGCAATCCAGCGCAAATAGCGAGGAATAAACAGGTAAAACTGATTACACTATTGTAGTAAAATAAGCACCAATCGGAGCCTGCTACGCTTTGATTGGTGCTTTATTATTTTTTAATGATGATTCTTGCGCCCTAATTACCTGACCATCGGCAGTACAATTCTCGATTGATACTTCGATCCATGATGGATGGCATTATTAGCGATTACCGATTCAGATTCATCATAGTTGTTGCCGCCAGTATTCAGGTTGCGGGCAAATCTTGGGAAGTTGCTACTCGACACCTCTATTCTGATGCGATGCCCCTTGTCGAAGTAGTTACTGGTAGACATCGGAGTGAGAATTAATTCATAAACCTCTCCATCTTCCATCATGATTTCTCGATCATATCCCTCTCGGTATCGAGCTCGTTGGATCGTCTCGTCAAGATTATAGGCGGTTCCATCAGGATGGACGTCGATCAGCTTGATGGTGAAGTCCGTATCCTTAGCATCACTCGATACATAGAGTGTGGACTCTATAAATCCCGATATCTCAACCCCCGCTGTCAATGGCTCAGAGGTATACACCAAGATATCGTGTCGAGTCTCCATCTGCTGCTGATCAAAGGCGCCACCTTGAACCGCATTGCCCGTACAGCATACATTACCACCATATGATGGCACTGGATTCATGGGGTCGTAGGTATAGTGATCTGCCCCCGTACTGGTTGACGGAGTGAGGCTCAGCATACCATCTCCATATCGAGAGTTGGCACCATCAGCACTTGATAGATAGTATGTGACCATCTCAGCCGATGCAGGGGGCCATTGCTCGGCAGTGTTCCATTGGTTAGCGCCCATGGTATAGTACTGTACTCTCGGAGTCTTCTCTTTAAAATCATTAGTAGCACCTTTTAACCAGAGATCAAACCAAGCATAGATCTGCTCGTCATAGTTGAGGCGAGCGTCACCGATATTGCGCTCGCCGACTATGGTATTTTCGGTGGCACGCTTGAAGGCACAATGCAGTGTTGGAGCGATTACCAGATATTGATTGTCCGATATGGAACGATCCTCTATGTTGTTGCGGACATGATTAAACAGTGCCAGATTTGGGCTGATAGATACATCATACCACGAGGTAAACCAAAAGCTTGGCACGCCAAACCCCATATCATCGTGATACAATCCTCCGTCAAACCATGCTGAATCATTGGGCTTGCGAGTGATCATCTTGTCGTATACTTCTCTCTTGCCACCTATATTTTGGAGGATGTCAGTCATCGGGAGGTGCGAGAGAGCTTCTGACATATCTACATAAGGATTTTCTGGTGCCAGATCATAAAATCGGGAGATCCTGATCAGGTCCTCCTGAGTGGCACCCTCCGGTATTCGCGGTTTGAACTTATCATGCTCTACACCATATAACCATGAGAAGAACAACATCTGCTCCACACCACCTCGATACCAGTTCCCTTGCTCCATGAAGTCTCCTACTCTGCCGATACCTGCGCCATATGCTTGGGGTACCATGCAGGCATGTGATGGGTGATCCAATGCCGCTACGGCCATCTGCCACTCAGCCGTAGAGGAGCACCCTAAGGTTCCTATCTTACCATTGCTCCATGGCTGATCTGTGATCCAAGTGAACGCATCATAACCATCTGTCAGCGGTACACCGAGGATGTCCCATTCACCTTCAGAAAAATATCTGCCTCGTTCATTTTGCACTACATAGGCATAGCCACGCTTGACCGCCTCGTAGGCTCGCTCCATAGTTCGTGTACGTTGCTTGCCATCTCCCCAGCTGTTGAAATTATACGGTGTGCGAGAGAAGATCACAGGTACAGGCTTATCCGTCTTGGGTCTATAGATATCGGTACATAACCTAATGCCGTCCCGCATAGGCATCATCACCTTCTGATCGATGAAGGCAATCTCTTCGATTTGGCTGATTATGTCAACCTGAGCTGTGATTGATAGGTTCATCGCCACAGAGATCAATATTGTCAGTACTAAATAAGATAGTGTAGTCTTCATATGTAAGCTGTATTGGTTGTTGATTAAAAATATCATTTATCTACTGCTTAGTGAGCGCCTTGAGCATTGAAGATTGAGACTTAGCCTAAGTCCATCTAACAATTAACACTTTGCGATTCTACTGACATAGAGTTATATAGATGCGCTAATTGCCTACATTAGAAAAAACTATTCACTGTGAAAGCACCGACTATCTATCTGGTATTTTCTGGCAATTGCATAGAGGCTTTTGACTTCTATGCAGAGACTTTAGGTGGTCATATCACAATGAAGAGTCAATATAAGGATATGCCTCCGAGTCCTGATTATCCACCCATAACAGAGGAATATCATGAATTGGTCATGCACATAACGCTTGAGTTAGCTGATGGCTCAGTAATACAAGGCAGTGACAGAGTATCGGGATTCGGTCCTGACTTAGAAGTGGGTAATAATTTTTGTGTTTCGATTCAGACTGATAGTCAGCAGGAGGCCGATCGGATTCACCATGCTTTAGCACAAAGAGGTATAGTGACTATGCCGATGCAAAAAACCTTTTGGGGTGCGTATTTTGGTTCTTGCCAAGATAGATTTGGGATTAACTGGATGATAGCTTTTAATGCTCAATAGAATCAGTCTTAAGCTCTTGGAAAGGTCATAAGCGAAGACGATCAGATCATCGGTCATGATTTATAACTAACATCAAGCTGCTTCTTATACAGCAGACTGAGTAACCATAAGATCATGAAACTCATAAATATGCTGGTACCAAAAGTATCCTCAATCATAGGTGTACGTATTGATAAGGCCGATACGCCTATTACTATTGGGATGAACAGAGCATATCCAAACCACTTATGTCGATCCGAAATGATGAGAGAATAGCCGATACTGCCTATTATGATGGCAAGTAAGAGCCATTTTAACCATGTGAATAGTGCTAACTGATCTATTGTACTCTGCACGGATGTATCACCAGATCTGAATAATTCTGTCAGCTTAAGTAGTTGTAGATTTTCTAAAAAATCTGATGCCACGGCTATGATGACTAAGCCAGCGATGTACTTAAGCCAATGGTGATTATGGAGTTCTCTGAGCTTCATAATGATGCTAAGTAAAAAGACCCCATATAAAATCATAAAAGCGAAGTCTACTTTATTGAGCTTATCAAGACTATTGATTTCTGCAAGGCTGAGCGGACTCAATACTTGTCCTAACTCCTCTAAGTCGGATACAAACTCAAATGCCAAGATCACACTATTATATCCCTCAGGCGCTAATGTGACTGGAGGACTATAAGAATTGATCATTCCTAAAACGGGGATCAATAGTAATCCGAGGATAGTAGAGATGATCAGTGGTCTGGATTGACGTATTTCATTGAGCATATCATCTTGCATTTAGCAGTGAACTGTTAAATTACTATCTGTATGCTTTTTACACCATTTCCACGGCCAAAATATAGAACCTATGTCACTGTAGGCATAGTGATAGGAGCAAGTATAGCTTTTATATTAAACGTATTTCAACCCTTTGGTACCGATTCATTCACACATCCGTACAAGCATCTCATTCTTAGTGGATATGGTATAGTGTCTATGCTTACTGTCGCAGTCTATTTCTTAATTTCTTTGAGATTTGTTTCTCCACGATTAGAGAACAGATGGAATATATTATTTGAAGCAATAGATTTCTTTTTTTGTCTGATACTGAGTATGACGGCCTGTTATCTATACTTGATATGGGTTTTTGACTCACGCTTTAGACTGCAGGGGCTTCTTGAATTCTTAACATTTGCCTTAGCGGTTAGCGTACTTCCCACCTTGGCAGTTTTAGGATTTCTGTATGTTCAATTCAGAGGAGTAGTCCGTTCGCAGATCATCCTTGACCATGATAGAGTATCTGGTAATGCGATCACCTTAGTTGGAAGCAACAAGACAGACAGAGTAGAGACATCAACTAACCACATCAACTATATAAAAGCAGAAGACAACTATGTCATCATACATCTCACTATAGATGATGCAGATCAGAGACACATGATTAGATCAACACTCAAGCAGATGTATCAACAATTATCAGATGAAGTATTTTATCAATGTCATCGATCTTACATAGTTAATACGGATAAAATCTCTGGTCTTACGGGTAACAAGAACGGGGCAAAAATCATCCTCACTAAAGACAATCTTACGGTCCCTCTATCTCGATCTAATTATGATCATGTCAAAAATATGATTGTATAGCCAATCTCAAAAATTTCTTATAATCAATTGATTATCAACTCTATTGTGGCGAATGGTCAAGTATTGAAGCGAATAGCAAGCTTGTTATTGACCACAGAGTAGGTGCACTCGCCACTCCCATTTGATTGCTCTACGACTTCGATTCATATTTGGGTCAGAACAAATTTTTATAGATATGAATTGCATCTACATTTTAATCAGTACACTCTTCTTAATATACTATAGTCCGCAGGTGATAGCTCAAGAAGTCAATCCAGTAAGTAGCGAGATTAGACTTTCTGTTGGCATCAGTGATATCTCTATTTTGGATAGGAGGAGTTCTGCCTCTGTTAAGTCTTATAAGGCACCGGTATTTGGGATAACTGCAATAAGAACGAGTGAAGAGTTCAGACATCAATTCTTCTTCGAATATTCTTTGAAGCTGAGAGATGACAATGAGGGCTTGGTGAATTATAATTTTCATAGACCCGAGTTCTCTTATTCTCTGCAGAAGAAATCAGGAAACGTTTGGTTCGGAGGACATATTAATATGAACACCCTTTTAAGCTTCCCTACTAACAGTACTGGGTTATTCGGTAACAGCCCAATCAATTATACGATTGCTGCGGGTTTAGGGCCTTCGCTTTCATACAATAGTTCGGGATTGTTTGGCGAGGATAAGTTGAGTATACAAAGTGATGTACACGTCTCCTTACTCAATTACGTCATTCGTCCAGAGTTTGGACACCCTTATCCAGCAGAATTCCTTGAGCCAGGGATATTTACTCCTACAAGAGCAGGCATGGCTGGTCCACTGCTGCGCAGTGGCACCTTGAAAACCATCGCTAAGCATCAATCTGTCAAGCTGAGATTAGGCGTTTTTTATGCCGTTAGCCCAGCCTTCAGAGTTGGTGTCAATGCTAATGTCGATTATAACAATGATATCAATCTTAAGTCTTCAAGGTATGGTTCAGTTGACTATACGATTTCTGCCAGCTATCTCTATTAATTCACTTAGACTAAAAATTTATAAACATGAAATATTCAATCCTTTTAAGCTTCCTATACATCCTCACTTTTTGCTCTTGCTCATCATCTATCATGGGTCCAACAACCGAAAATGATCCCTATGAGATCTACGACGAGTTTTGGACCTACGTTGATGAGAATTATATCTTCTTTGATCTTAAGGATATAGATTGGGATCTCCAGCGTGAGATTGCTATGAGTAAAATATCTCCTGATATGACTGAAGAGTCCTTGTTTGAGGTGATTGATGCATCCTTACTGGCATTGGAGGATAACCACAGTAGAATGGTGGGATTAGGTCGAGTCCATACTCCTTATAATTTTACTGCGGGCTACGATATCCATTTTTCACTTGATGTAGTCGAGCAGTACTATAGTGATGGAGCGTTAGATGAGAGTGGATCTCTGAGTTATGGGATACTTGACTCTGGTATCGGCTATATCCACTTTTCTAAGATGAGCCTTTATCGTGATTTTGGTCAGATCATCCGAGATATGAAAACTCAAGGTGTCAAGGGGTTGATCATTGATGTCCGTAATAATGGAGGAGGAGATAGTAACCCAATACCGGCCTTGCTATCGGACTTCACATCAGAAGAAATTGCCTTAGGATCATACGTTGAGAAATCTGGTCCTGCTCACAACGATGTTACTCCATTGTTGCCAGCCATGACGTCTCTTACGACATATGACTTTGGCCTACCAGTAGTTATGATCATCAATCGGAGAGGATATAGCGCCACGAGCTATTTCGCAGCGATGGCGAAGGAGATTCCATCTATAAGTGTTATTGGGCAGACCACTGGTGGCGGAGCAGGGGGCAACCTTGGTTATGAGCTCTCCAATGGTTGGGTAGTATCTGTTTCAGTTAGTGATTTTATAGATGTTGATGGTAACTCTATAGAGCTTGGGGTTGAACCGGATGTTACAATTGTTAATAGTCTATCTGATATAGAAGCAGGTATTGATAAAATGCTCGAGTATGCTCAGCAGATTGTGATCCCTCGATAATTACTCGATAAGAAAAATCAAACTGCATATATTTTGCAAAACATAATTGAGGCAAGATCATATTCTGATTGATTCGCGACATGTATAAAACCAAAATCCAACATATAGAACCGTCATATATAAGTTATCGGCATAATTTAACCATCAATATGACCAGATGTACTGATTTTACGGGACTTGTCGGTACTCATCAACATGATTACTTGATCTATCAATAGATAGATATTTGAGACGCAGGTATCTTA
>CAYPWL010000022.1:12005-60545 GCA_964414425.1 uncultured Saprospiraceae bacterium | reverse complement strand
TCAGCAATAGCCGTAATGACAAGAGCTTAGCATAAAAGCGCTCAAAAAGCAGGATTAATTAATATGAGTGCTCAGTAGGCGACAATAGAAATCTACTATCCATCAAGAATTTCAGTACCCAAACTCCTCTCCGCTCTTTAATATGTAGAGTAGATGTAATCATACTAACTACAATTAGATCCTTCATCCGTCTCGCCTTAAGGTCTTTGATTGACCCTACTCCTATTTATCTTGTTATTAGATCATATCCTATCTATTGCTACTTTTGTCGATCGATATCGCATATGGAAGAAGTATTTAAGTTCAAGCAGTTCAGCATAGCACAATCGGACTGCGCAATGAAGGTCGGTACAGATGGCGTATTACTCGGTGCATGGACTGATTGTGCTGGGAGCAATACTATATTAGATATAGGTACTGGCACTGGCGTGATCGCCCTGATGATCGCACAGCGCAATGCTGACGCAGATATTATGGCCATAGAAATCGACGAGCAAGCGGCTCAACAGGCTCAGCATAATGTTGATCAGTCCGATTGGTCAAAGAAAATCACGGTAATCAACCAATCTATCCAAGACTTCCAACGAGAGAACACGCAGACATTTGATCATATCGTAACTAATCCACCATTCTTCACAGGAGGGACACTCTCGAGAAGCCAAGACAAAAGCAGCGTGCGCCATACGACCAAGTTATCTCATAATGATCTATTAGGTGCGATACGTAATCTTCTAACTCCTTCAGGGACTTGTTCACTGATCTTACCAGATTTAGAAGGTTATAGATGTATAGAGTTGGCCCGTACTTATAATCTATATCCTCATAGAGTAACAGAAGTCTATCCGGATCAATCAAAGCCTCTGGAGCGACTCATGATTACCCTGGGCAAAAAAGAAGAAGGCGATTACCTTATCGATAAACTCTATATAAGAGATCAGAACACGAAGGACTTTAGTGAGCAGTATAAAGAACTGACCAAGGACTTTTACCTGAAGTTTTAAGCCACTTTATAAGGTGCCTTAATCTCCGCACCGATCATATGCATCAATTGATACAACCCAAAAAATGTGCGGTTGACATAGATGAAGTGCTTGCTTCCGCGATTCGCTTTATACTTAGCTGTGAGGGTATCTTTAGCCAAGCGCTCACCGATTGCTGTGATCTGATCAAAGTATCCCGCATCGGCAAAATCCCAAGTCTCAGAATGATAAGGCTTCAAGAGAAGTGACAACACCTCATGAAATAACTCATAGTAATGCTGGCGCTGATCAGGTTTGTCATCAGGAAATAAAATCTCCAAGCGCTCCAAGATATCTTCGAAGTGTGGTCTGTCGTCAAGCACTCCTGGCTCTGTCAGTTCAAAGTATGGCTCATAAAAGCTGACAGGCAGCTCCTTAACGCAGCCGAAATCAAGCATGCAGATCGTGCCATCCTCTTTTATCAAGATATTGCCAGGGTGAGGATCAGCATGTACTTTTCGTAATTTATGGACCTGATACATAAAGATGTCCCAGACACGCTGACCTAAATCATTTTTCTCAGCCTGCGTCATCTCTCGCTCGATATACTTGGGTAGATGAATCCCGTCCATCCAATCCATCGTAATGATGCGTGACGACGAAAACTCAGGATGATAATTAGGAAAGTCATATCCCTCCAGATGCTGACATGCCTCGGTGAGCTCTTGGCTATTTTGAAGCTCAAGGGTATAATTAGTCTCTTCCACAAGCTTGTTTTGGACTTCTCCGAAATACTTGTCCGCATCAGCGAGATTTAATCCCAATAATCGGCTCGCCATCGGTTTGAGCATGGCAAGATCTGATTTGATAGATTCTGCTACACCTGGATATTGAATTTTCACCGCAAGTCGCTTACCATCAAGTGTGGCCTCATGAACCTGACCTATACTTGCCGCAAAAGACGCTTCGTAGTTGAATGAGCCAAATAGGTCTTCAGGATTTTTACCGAGATATTTCCTAAACGTTTTTTTGACCAATGGTGCTGATAGCGGTGGTACGGAGAATTGTGCTAAGCTAAATTGATCCAAATAGGCTTTTGGCAACAAACTCTTTTCCATGGATAACATCTGAGCCACCTTGAGACCTCCTCCTTTGAGTTGTTGTAGGCTGTCCATGATATCAGCAGCATTCTTTTGATCAAGCGATTCCTTGTCCCCCTCGCCTAACATCTTGGAGCCATAGTAGCCAGCGTAATTTTTCCCAACCTTTAAGCCAGTCTTCAGCAACTTGCCGGCACGGCTTAACTTACTGGTAGGAATCTTATCTATCGTCTTCATCGTCTACGCTTTTTTACTAAATCTCTCTTGAAATATAAACTTGCCAAAATCGAACACACTCTTAAGTGGTGTAATATCCAATAGGTCCATGGTCGCTTTGACCGCCTTTTCGATCGCTACGTCTGTTTTCTCTTTTTCAGGCGAATCATCATTGTGCCAGAAGTCGAGTAAGAACAGCAACTGCCCATAAAATCCTTCGCCACTGACTTTATCAGAAATTTTACTGATTGTATCATCAAGACCTCCGATCCCACATGAATTGACGATATCCAATTGATCTATGAATGCAATGAATACTTCTTTCATCGGTGCTAAAACCTTAACCATGACCCAGCGTCCATGACCATCGATACTGAGCGTCAAGAAGGAACTATTGAGCTCACAGTTCTCGAAGAAGGTATAGTATAATGAAAGCAACTGATCTCGCTTAGGCAGTGAGTTAAAAAGCTCGTCTTGTGTTACCGTGTGAACTGATGCTCGCAACAAGCTCTCCCATACACTACTCTCGATATGCCCTGTAGAATCAAAGTAATCATAGAAATTATATTTATCAAGGTGCGTATCAGAACAAAAATCCTCCACTGATATATCTATCCCATGCGACTCAACGTACTCCATGTAGATATCAAGAATTTCTTGCTTATTCTTTTTCTTCGCTTTTCCTGTCATAGTTATTCGCTACTGCTATCAGAACGACTCAGATAGAGCTAAGTTTCCTACTTATGACATGGACTCCCTTACTTTGATTGATTCTACATAATCACTCTTGATGATCCTTAAGAATGATGAGGGCTGCAATAACTCCTGGCACCCAACCACATAGCGTCAATAGGCATACTAATAAAAAAGAGCCACAACCCTGATCTATAACGGCAAGTGGTGGACAGATGATCGATAGTAAGACTCGGAGCAAGCTCATAGGATATAGGTTTTCACTATTCAACCCCGATGATGTCTATGAGCGTTCTATGCTATCGACTAAGTCCGAAAAATAGTCGACAAAAAAAAGGAGTGAGTTAATCACAACCCACTCCTTTTCATCTTCTATTAATAGAACTATATCTACCTACGCCTGAGGAGGTATACGCAAAATCTGTCCTGGATATATCTTATCAGGATGACTCAACATAGGCTTGTTAGCCTCAAATATGGCGTTGTATTTCATCGGGTCTCCATAGACCTCTTTAGCAATCTTAGACAGTGAGTCTCCGCTCTTCACCTCGTGAAATATTGACTCAGGTTCCGGATTGAGAACATTAATATTATCAGCTACGGCTCCTATACCATCGACATTACCGAGTGCGAGTATTAGTTTTTCTCTGTCCGCATTAGTCCCGGTAGCTCCAGAGACAATTACTTGCTCCGCCAACTCGATCTTAAGCTCACTTACGGGTATGCCGAGCTCTGCTATTGTACCTTCTAATGCTTTTATTTTCTCTTGTTCTGCAGTAAGTGCAGGCGCAGCAGCTTCTCGCGAAAAAACCTTCTTACCAGCATTTTTAATAAATGAAAAAAGTCCCATGATATACTTTAAAGTGTTAGTGAAAAATTAGTTCAATATGTTAAATGAGGAGATGAACATAATTAGTTTCAAGATCTATAGATAATCTGGCTATAAATTATTTTGAAAAAACCAATTGAGAATCGCCCTTATTCGTGTTTTTAGCAAGTCATATTGCATAAAAGGGATATTCTGGAAATAAAAAGACTGAACTCGTCAACCGAAAATGCAGTAAGCTGCGTTAATGATATGACTACATTTGGAAGTGAGGATTATTGTGTTGTCTAAATGCGCTAAATTTACGGGGCATATATACTGATAGTCCACTTCAACAGAACATTTAAGTTTTATGAAATATATCTCTTACCTCTTTCTGACAACCCTATTGATCCTAACGAGCATTAGCCTTACTGGTCAAGATCTATTCGAAAGGTTATACACCACGACAGATACCGATGTTCTTTCAACAAATCTACACCAGGCGGGAACGGGATTTTTGATGCTAAGTGTTCAGATCGATGATGATGGCGAAAATGAGTCAATCAACCTAACCCGCTTAGATGCTAAAGGAACTATCAGTTGGAGTCAAGAGTATGATTACGATATCGATGATGATGTATTTATAGCAGAGCTGGGAGAAGTAGAGTTGTTGCCAGATGGATCAATTATGTTTAGTGCATTGCTACAACAGGATAGCTTGAACAAGCTTGTTACCAGAGTTACTTCTGATGGTAGTGTATTATGGACACGACTGACAGGTCAAGCCACAGATGAGTTCAGAAATCTCGGGTATAGATCAAGATTAGTCAGTGCTGAAGATATGGGAACCATCCATATCACTAATAATAGAAATGGTGAAGTGGATGAGCCACTTACTGTGAATATAGATTCTGATGGTAACATCATATGGGGGCAATCATGGCAGGTTAGTGATACTCTCGGCAACACCTTGTCAAGTGTGATACGGGATGCTACCTTCCTCGCAGATTCTACGATATTGATAGCTGGAAATAATAGAGACGAGAATCATCAACTCTATCTCACCAAGATGGATACGATGGGTAATATCATATGGAGCAGAAGCTATACTGGCGATATTGGATCAGGCATCAATCAAGCCGCACTAAGTGTTGTAGAAATGGCAGATAGCACCCTTCTTGTATTAGGTTCTGCTGTGGGAGGTACTACAAGTGGAGTACTCATCAATGTAGAGCAGACTGGTGAACTCATCCAAGGATTTCACTTACAGAATCAGAATGCCTCGTTCGAAATGTTTCCTAATAATATAGTGCCATTGATCGATTCATCATTCGCTATCTCGATGCGTATGGTCAATAATACGGACGGCTCTCTCTTACCTCAGATTGTGAGGATGTCCCTTGATAGCACATTCATGTATAACACCCTGGGTAAGATTAGTACAGATATGAATGTGACGCAGTCTGGTTTGATTGCTGATTCGACGTTAGCAGTGAGCTTTCTGACCTCTACGAATCGACTGGACGGCATGACCTTGATTCCATCCTTGACTAAGCTCGACCCAGATGGAGAGACAGGGTGTAATGACTTCGGATTTAATGTAAGTTTGGATAGTATCGACGTCATGGTAGATACACTACTTTGGGTAGGTACCGATCAATTGGAAATGGATAGCATAGAGGTGATGGCCTTCTCATTCGACGAGTATAATCCGCCACTCCTGAACTTACAGGATACTAACTTCTGTCCTCAAGATCCCGTGCTATTTACTTTTGACGGGACGGTCCGAGGAGCTACTTCCTACTTATGGGATGATGGCACTACCGATAGCATCAGGACGGTGATGGAAACAGGGATGTTTATATTAACAGTAGAAGTAGGTATCGAAGAGTGCTTCACTTTATGCGATACAGGATTTGTCAATCAATCAATGTTTCCAACAGCTATGATCAATACCGGCACACAGAACTTCTGTAGCGATGGTGAGATCGTCCTACAGGTTCAATCGAACAATCCGATTGTATCAGTTAACTGGTCAACAGGCGAGCAAACTCAGACAATCGTAGTCACAGAGCTGACGTCATATAGTGTCACAATCATCGATGACTGTGACAATCCTGCTACAGCCACTATAAACCTTAGTGACTTCACTATAGAGAACAATCCTGTAATCGATGTCTCTACAGCGAATGTCTGTGTGGACAATACGATATCCTTACGAGCTACTGGAGACTTCTTAGTCGAGGACTTAATCTGGTCAACAGGCGATGTAGGCGTGGCAATAGTCACCATCAGTGAACCTGGCACGTATACTGTCGAAAATGTAGCACAGTTTTGCCCAGGTTCCGCAAGTATAGATATATCAGAGAATGATTTCTTGATGGACTTGACGGTTGGGATCAACGGCAATTGTGATGTAGTTGGTAACGTATTTCAATTGATCGCTGGCGGAACTGGTATCCAGTCCTTACTTTGGTCTACTGGCGAGACCACTGCTATCATCGGGGTTACTCAACCTGGCGACTTCTCCGTTACAGCAACGGACATGTGCGGTAATGAAGAAACGGTCACCTTCACTGTATCCCAAGAGGATATAAGTGACTGTATTGTATTACCGCCACCACCCGCATTTGATGATTGTTTGGTATTTCCAAATGCAGTATTTCCTCAATCTAATAATGATCGGAATACCACATTTGGACCAGAAGACATGAACTGTGGAAACGCAGCCATAGAAGACTATGAACTCAGCATCTATAATAGATGGGGCAACAAAGTATTCGAATCGAACAATATCAATACACGATGGAATGGCCGCAGAAACAATGACGGAAAAGATCAACCATCGACTGTATACTTCTGGTATGCGACCTACGTGATCAATGACAACACATTTGAGAGCGAAGGTGATGTAACCATCATCAGATAATCGTCTGCAACCAAGGTCTAACAAGGAATACTACTATGTCATATGATCTGATCATCGTAGGCGGTGGACCTACAGGTATCAATGTAGCGGTTGCTGCCCAGCAGGCAGGTCTAAAGTATCTCGTTGTTGAAAAGGGGGTGCTTGTTAATTCGCTATATCACTTTCCAGCTAACATGACCTTCTTCAGCACCTCTAAGAATCTGGAGATCGCAGACATCCCATTCATCTCTCATACAGAGAAGCCTACTCGGCGAGAGGCACTGGAATACTATCGCCGCATTGTCGAGAGCTATGATCTTAACATGCGCTATTATGAGCCTGCAGTGAAGCTGTCAGAATCTGCTCAAGGATATGAGCTCAAAACAACTAAAGGAACTTATCAGACTAAGAATATAGCAGTTACTACTGGATTTTACGATACCCCGAGGATGCTTAACATACCAGGTGAAGACCTTCCGAAGGTCAAGCACTATTATGATGAGGTCCATCCATACGTCGGCCAAAAAGTACTGGTTATCGGAGCTGCGAACAGTGCTTGTGATGTAGCACTCGAGTGCTGGCAGAAAGGCGCTTCAGCAGTCACCATGGCCATCAGATCTCAAGAGATCTACTCAAGAGTAAAATACTGGATAAAGCCCAACATAGAGAACAGGATAAAGGAAGGGTCCATCACCGCAAACTTCGAAACCGAAGTCGTCGAAATCGCCCCAGGCAGCGCCACCCTAAAGAACAAGAGTAAAACTTGGACCATAGACAATGACTTCGTACTTGCTATGACAGGCTATCAGCCTGATTATGCCCTACTCGATCTATTGATGGTCCCCACCACTGGAGAACACCAGAAACCCGATTATAATCCAGATACCCTCGAGACCACTCAAAAAGGCATCTATGTAGCCGGTGTGGTCAATGCTGGCCGAAAGACCAGTGAGCTATTCATTGAGAATACTCGTGATCATGGGGAGAGGATTGTAGGGAGTATTTTGAGTTAGAGCAGGTGTGTGAGTAGAGAGTACTCTTAGGTGTTTTATCGAGAATTTACTTTCATTTTTCATGGTTAAAATGTGCTATTTGCCATGAAATACGGAACTTATACTTCCATTTTTCATGGTTAAATAAAGCCATAACACAAGTAAAATTTGTACAAATCGTTGGTTATCAATGATTTATTTAATATCTCTTGAACATGACATTACTACGGATGGTATTCATACTTAAACACTTATCCACAATTCTCTATTTTTCATGGTATTATAACCCTAATTACCATGATATATAGAACCTAAACTTCTATTTTTCATGGTAAATGAATAGATTTGAACCATGATTATCAGAGAGCAAGTTGCAGAACTATTAGAGATCATCGGTGAATATCCCGCTGTGGGGATACTCGGCCCTCGACAGGTTGGCAAGACTACTCTGGCGAAGCATATAGCAGCGAGCCGAAAGTCAATATACCTCGACTTAGAGTTGCCTGATGATCGAGCTAAGCTGGTCAATCCATCATTGTTTTTCAACAGCTATAGCGATCATCTGATCATACTCGATGAGATACAGATACAACAAGAGCTATTTGCCATACTAAGAGCGTTAATAGATCAGGATAGGTGCCCTGGGAGGTTTCTATTATTAGGATCTGCATCTCCCGCATTGATGCGGCATGCTGCTGAGTCATTGGCAGGTCGTATCGCCTACATAGACCTACACCCATTAACCTACCCAGAAGTACAAACCGAGGATCCCAATCTGCATTGGCTCAGAGGTGGGTTTCCGCTCTCCTATCTCGCCAAGTCTCATAAGAGCAGCGAAAGATGGCGACAGAACTTCATACGATCATATGTTGAGAAAGACCTCATGATGCTCGGCCTCCCTAATAATCCAAGCTTCCACCATAAGTTTTGGACTATGGCGGCACACCTCAATGCCAAACTGAGCAACTACAATCAGATGAGTCGATCACTACAGGTGTCTAATACTACCGTCAGGGATTACTATGACATGTTTATTAATACATTCCTCATATATGAGTTAGCACCCTACTATCGCAACCTAAAGAAGCGCCTCGTAAAGTCTCCCAAATATTACCTCAACGATACTGGAGTCCTGCACAGCTTTCTCGGTATATCTACTCTTGACGCACTATTGGGTCATCCAGAGGCAGGCTTCTCATGGGAGACATATGTCATCAATCAAGTTCGTGCCATCCTTAAGCCACCTTACGGCTTATCATTTTATCGCACACATCAAGGAGCTGAGATAGATCTACTCATCACACGCTCCGATGAGCCCTACATCTCCTGCGAGATCAAACTGACCAATGCTCCTAAAATATCTAAAGGCATGAACATTGCCATCGGCGACGTCGGCACTGAGCGCAACTATATCATCACACACAGCTCAGATCGCTATCCGATATCAGAGAATATTGAAGTGATACCAGTTAAAACGTTTTTGGAAGCAGTTGTAAGGGGATTGGAGTGAATCCCATGATTATAGAAACCAACATCTCGAAAAAAGTCAGAACTCTTAATTGACAATTATCTATAAAATTATGAACCATATTAATTAAACATGAAATCATTCACACTTCACAAAGTTGATGAAAAGCTCTACCAGTTACTTCTTCAGAAAGCAGAAGAGAAAAATCTCAGCATGAATAAACTTGTAAAAGGAATTTTACGGTCAACTTTGGGTATTGGGGAAAACAACATACCTAAATGAGATTTCAGTGATCTTTTTGGCATGTATTCAGATCAAGAATGGGACAACATGGAAGAGCATATTTCATTCTTTGATTCGATAAGTCATAATTTCTCTGGAGATGAAACTTTGTCTTGATACCAATATCTTCAGAGCAATAAGTAATCAAAATCAACAGATTCTTGAGATTCTGTCAAGTTCGACTGAGATACTATTGCCTTTTATAGTTGTTGCTGAGTTGCAGTCAGGATTCAAAAATGCTAATCGATTTAAGGAGAATAACCTACGATTAGAAACTTTTATCAAAAAGAATAATATCCAAATACTGCATTCTACTCTAACTAATTTCTGCGTCTACGCTTGCTCAATACGGATAACACCTTATTTTTGCAGCAGAATTAAAGATCATGGCAGAAACAACAAAATCAACTGGCAAATACTGGATTTACTTCGCCGTATCATTAGTGATTATGATCGCTATGATCATCTGGGCCAATTCATGGTTTTGGGTCGCCTTGCCCTTCGTGCTTACCTACTTAGTACAGGCACTCGACGTTATGTAGTCAGATCGACTACTGGTTGTCATTTTAAGCATATTTTATACTGCCTCTATAAGGCTCGATCGATACTTTATAATACAATAAGGGTTAAAATTGTTATAATATATCGTTTAAAGCTAACTTAATAGACATCATAGGAGTCTTCATGAAAAATGAAGCCTATGAAACGTTTACTTTACCCACTCGTATTGTACTGCATCATGATGAGTTCTTGCGCCAGCGTAGAGAAGCTTGTTGACCAAGGAAAATATGATGATGCCATTGAACTCGCCGCTCGCAAGCTTGCCGGCAAGAAGAATAAGAAAACAAAGCATGTGCGTGCTCTTGAAGAAGCTTATGCCAAAATAAATGCTCAAGACCTCGAGCATATCGCATATCTCACCACTAAGGATGACGCAGACTCTTGGGCCGATGTGTACTATACTTATGAAAAGGTCCTCAAGCGTCAAGATCGTATCACTCCTTATCTACCATTGATCAGTAAGGATGGTTATCAGGCTTACTTTGATATCATCCCTGTGAGAGAACCTAAGGCAAATGCTGCAAACCTTGCTGCTTCAAAATATTACGATATAGGAATCGAGCTCCTTAAGATTGCTGAGACAACTGGAGACAAATATCTAGCCCGCCGTGCGTATGGCCAGTTCCATCAAGCAGAATCATTTGAGTGGGACCATCCAAGATTGGCAGCGAATATCAACTACAGCCTTGATCTCGGCACTACGCATGTCTTAGTTACTGTAGATGATCATGTCGATGGTGGTAACACATGGACTAACTTACTAAGGTTACCAGAGAGGAGCTGGACTAAGTATTACTATACTGCCCTAGCTCGAGAAGAATTTGACCTGATCACCACGCTCACACTTAGTGATGCTCATATATCCGCGGAACAAGAGCACATCAACAGTGAGTCATTCGTCAAGGAGACGGAGATCTGGCAGGACATCGTAAGGCGTGATGGTACTATTGCAACAGACAGTCTCGGCAATACCCTACAAGAAAAAGTAATAGAGGTGTTCCGTGGTCGTACAAGACATATCGCAAGGTCAAAGAATGCAGAACTCTTAGGGATCGCCGAAATCATAGATCCTAAAACTGGATTGACGATTGCCGTTGAGCCGATAGAGATACTCATAGATTTTGTGAGCGAAGGCCATAGGGTGACAGGCGACCGCAGAGCAATCCCAAGTGGTATACTGGAGGGAAATAGTAAGATAGATGCCTTCCCCAGTGATTATGCTATGATCACTGAGGGGCGCCAAGAGATGTATGAAGTCTTCAGCAATATTGTCTCAAGACACTTAGAATAAGACGAATAAGAGGATAGGTTTTAACACATGATGTAAAAACCTCTCCTTATTTTTATAGCATGTTGTCTCTGAGGGATACACAGATATTAGAGAATAGGCAAGTCCCAAGTTACTTAGCGATTGTGGTAATATCGATATTACTATTCGGAGCATGTGGGAGCAAACAAATCGTAGTGGAGGAACCGGTAACTCAAGAAATCAAATCACCCCGAAAGGACATACCGCTGTCCACACTGGCATTTGAATATAACATCAATAAACTCAGTCTCAACAGTTATATTAATGGCTATCTGGACAGTCTATTAGCACAGACTATATATGCTGATCGAGGTGTCGAAGTTACAGCAACTCGACTCTCCACCTGTCAACTAGAGCTCCAGGATAAACAGGTCTTAATCAAGTTGCCCCTAAAGCTCGATGTCACTAAAGAATCATTTTTAGGTAAGTGGAATGCTTATGGCGAAATTGATCTCACAATTATATCTGCTGTCGAGATCAGCTCCAACTGGAAGATGGCCTCTACCACAGAAATCATAGATTATGACTGGATCCAGAAGCCCAAATTAGGTGTAGGGATATTCGACTTCTCGATTGGTGCTTTTACTACTGAAATATCAGAACGAATCAAACCGATCGTCGAGAAAGGTATAGATGAAGCACTCCAAAACAACTTTGATCTCAAAAATCAAACAGAACTATTACTGGGTCCGATACTTCAGCCTTATGAACTCGATCAGGCGATCGGTGGGTGGATAGACATGGAAACGGATAGTATCCACTTCTCCCCATGGATTAACAAAGAGGACTACATCTCTGGTAGGATCTATGCTCCGTTTAAGACTATTGTAAGAACCCAAAAACCAGCTTCAGACCGCCCGAAATCTCTGCCACCATTTACATGGAATGAGAATATTGGCTCCATAAGTACTTTTCAAATCTATGGAGAGATGGACTATGACTATCTAACTAATCTTGCTAAATCTAATTTGGTTAATCAATCCTTTAGCAATGGTGGAAGAACAGTTAAAGTTGAAGATTTAAAAATAAGCGGCGAGCCTAACTTGATCTCTGTCGATATCAAGACCTCAGGATCATTCAACGGAATCATCAGTATATCAGGGCAGCCCGTATATAACAATGGCATACTAAGCGCAAAAAATATCGATTGGTCCCTAAAAACAAATAACCTACTACATAAGACAGCCGCTTGGATCAAGAAAGGCTATATCCATGATCAGCTCAATACTGCACTGGTGTTCGACTTAAAAGAATATATCACTACTGCGCAGGAAGAGTTATATGATGTACTCTCTGACTTTAAGACTAAGAGCAATATTGATTTACAACTCGATTGGGGAGATTATGACATTGATCATCTCGAGCTTCACCACAATAGTATTGATGCCCTACTAAAGTTAGACGTCGAGATTAAGACAATTATTGATCAAGTTCCAGAAGAATTCTAACATATAGGAGGAGTCAGGAACTTTGATAGTGCTTATTTGTTTCATTGACTAATACACAAAACTATGGGATTCTTAAAAATACTGAAAGATTCACAACAAGCGGACATACCTGAAAGCTGGACTCCGATCAGAAAAATCACTGATCTCGATCAAGTAGATCAAGCATCACAAGAAAAGCCTGTTATGCTCTTCAAGCATAGTGTTACATGCGGTATCAGTAGTGGAGCTAAATATAGACTTGAGTCAGATTGGGATAATCTAAGCTCAGATTTGCCATGTTTTTATCTGGACCTACTCAACCATAGAGATGTATCTAATGCCATTGCGGATAGATATAAGGTAGTTCATCAGTCTCCCCAGATATTGATCATCAGTAACGGAGAGAGCATCTACGACACATCTCATCATAATATAAGCGTAGGAGATATAAATAGTGCTGTGGCACGATTGGCGTAGTTAATCTACACCTACAATCGTAAAGTCAAATGCGACTGGTGTATCTGCTGGTACGCTCCTATATCCTTCTGATCCAAAGGCGGATGCTGGCAGTAGAAACATGCTCCCACTCCACCCTTGAGAAAAATTGACTAGAACATCTTGCCATCCTTGGATGGTCTGGGATAGTCTCACTGTAGTGTCTTGGGTGACATACCGATCGTCAAATATGGTACCATCAAGTAGATAACCCAGATAGTTAAGTGTCACGACTGCGCTCGTATCTTGGATTTCCAAGGAAGAATCTATTGGCGCTGCTGTCGTCAGCGTATCTCCAAAAACATAAAAGGAGTTGTTAGCCAGCATAGGATCTGGTAACAAGTTTTCTTGTAAGAAAATTTGGATTTGACGCTCATGGAGATCCGTTATGTCCTGCCAGTGCTCAACTAAGGTTGCATCCGCAAAAATGGGCGTATTCGGCGGTATTCTGGTGTCTCCGATTTCGCCAAAAGCTTCATCTGAGCTCATGACGATTAATACTCGACCACCACGACCTGTTTGCCTCAGTCCAGTAGCCAGACCGTCTATCAGACGATTGAACGGTATAGTGATTGGTATTTCTGGGGCGTCCAGTACTTGTTCATTGAGATCAGTGATAACATACTCTATAATCGTTGTACTCGCAAAGACAGGAGCTTCCATATCCCCGCTATCAATTACCGAGACAAATAGCTCTGGAGATATTGATTCGAAGCTTTCTGATCGAGCCTCCACGAAAGACTCTATAGACGATATCTGCTCTAAAATAGTCTCATTGTTATCAGAAGAACACGAATAGTATATCCCGCCGACAAGTAGTACTGCAATGAGGCCCAGTCTCATCTAATTCACATTGATTAATTCTATATCGAAGATAAGCGGAGCATTAGGTGGAACACCTGTACTCCCCGCCGGACCAAACCCGAGATAAGAAGGGATATAGATTGTGCCGGTCCCACCTACACCAAACGATTGCAATGCGATACGCCAACCCTCTATGACCTGATTAAGCCGAAATCGCTCAGCAGTACCTCGCTCAATGGTAGAATCAAAAACAGTCCCATCAACTAAAAATCCCTCGTAGGCAATGGTAATCGCAGATGTCTCATTGGGCCTAATTTCGTTACCAGGTTCATCGATCTCTATATATAAGCCATTATCCATACGCTGAGGTACAGGGATACCATTCTCTTCGAAATAATCCAAAAACAATTGATCATTATACTCAACTACATCCTCAAATACGCCAAGCATGTCAATCTCATAGATTAGAGCACCTTCTGTGATTTCTTCGCTGGATAGACTCGGTGGCACTATAAAGGTGCCACGATCACCAGGCCCCAGAAAGAGCATCGCTTCTGCAAGACCATCAAGTAACAGATCTACTTCTATAGCTGCTGGTGTCCCCATATTTAAGGAGTTGGCAATCTCAAAACGATTAATATCAAATTGCCTGAAATCAAACTGAACGAAATCTGAAAACCTCGCTCTATCTGATCCAGTAGAACGCTCTATAGAATAATATAAGCCTGTCGTAGACCGCGTAAACTCAAGTGGTTGGCGAAGGATAAAATCCTGAATCTCCTGCATGCTGTCATCATCGGAAGACCCACATCCCAAGAATGACAACACAACGAATAGTAAGAAAGGAGTACCGTATTTTGACATACTGCTTAGGGTTGTTCTACCGATATCAACTGGATATCAAATGCGATAGGTGCATTGGGAGGAATATTCCCAGTGCCGTTTCTCCCAAATCCAAGATTGGATGGAATAAATAACATCCCCTGGCCACCCTCGCCAAATGATTGTAATCCAATCTGCCAGCCTTCTATGAGTGCGGCAAGCGCAAAAGTATTAGGGACACCCCGCTCAAAGGATGAATCGAATACGTCATCATTTAATAGGTACCCTTGGTAGTCAATCACAATTGTTGAACTCACATCTGGCCTTACGTCATTACCAGGCTCGTCAATCTTGATATATAGTCCATTGTCCATACGCTGGGCCGTAGTAATATTATTCTCCGCGAGATAGTCAGTAATCAGTTCTTCATTATATGCAGCCAAATTATCAAACACATCGATAATTTCAATTTGATAGACAAGTGCTTCGCCCTCTTGCAATCCTCCTCCAGAAAGACTCGGCGGAAGGATAAATGTCCCAAGATCGCCAGGTCCCATCAACTGAAATGCCTCAACTATACCTGGAGGAAATGCAAGAACCTCAGTAGTGATAAGATCATCCGTATCAAATGTGTTAAGCCCTACGGTCTCATTAAGATCAGTACGTCGCAACTCAAACCGTATGAATTCGCTCTCATTAATCAGTGTGCTACCTGTAGATCTCTCAAGTGCGACATACAGCCCGCTCGCTGTTCGATCAAAGGCCAGATCCTGACTTTCGATATAATCTTGTATAACCTGCTCACTGTCATCATCAGAGCTACACTGCACGAATAGTATACCTAGCAGCATCAGTAGGCCGAAGCCGAATCTTTTGAGTGTCATCAAGTTTAAGTTTGCTATATTAATTGACAGATATTAACTCTATGTCAAAGCCTATATTGGTATTAGGCGGTATATCTCCTCTCTGAAATGAGCCAAATCCTAAGTTAAAAGGCACCAACAAGGTGATAGCCCCACCCTCTGTGACAAACTGCATACCCTCTGTCCATCCTCTGATTACCTCTTGAAGATTAAACGTGACATTGTCACCAGAATCAAAAGTCTCGCCATTCAAGAAGTATCCTACAAAATTGACAGTAACATCAGAGTTCTCATTAGGTCTTGCACCAGTACCCTCTCGAGTAATGATATAGTTCAGACCACTTTGAGTGACTATGGTGGTTAGATTGTTTTCCTCCACGTAATCCGATATTCTTAAAGAGCTTACATCATCACCATCGCTACAACTGGTGGTAATAGCAAATAAGAATACGAGTGTAAGCAGATATGTAAGTCTCATAATAAATTGAGTTTAATCAAGAACGCATAAGAATCCACAAATGTCCATTAAAAGATTGGAACGAAACCAAAAATCTATTTATAGGGTGAAAAACATGTCTTACTCCTTGCCTTTTTGAGTAAGTTCAGCAGAGAAAATTCAATCAACCATGGATGTAGATCAACTATTTTCTATTGCTAACCTCGTTGCTATGCTCGGTTGGGCACTCCTGATCTTGGTTCCTCGATGGGAATATACCAGGATATTAGTCCAAGGCGCAGCAATTCCTATTCTCCTGAGTGGGTTGTACTTGTTCCTGATGGTAACACATTTTAATGAGATGGGCGAAGGTGGTTTTGGGTCTTTGGAAGAATTGGAAATTCTCTTTAAAAACAAGAATCTGATCCTGCTTGGATGGGTACATTATCTGGCGTTCGACTTATGGTTAGGCACTTGGGAATACAACGACGCTATGCGTCACGGTATACATCGATTGGTATTGTTGCCCTGTCAATTATTGACCTTTTTGGCGGGACCTGTTGGGCTATTTCTATATATCACCATACGCAATATTAAGACCCAAAAATTTGACCACGAAAACTTCGACTATTCACCAGAATAGTTTAATAATCTTGATAAATCTCCAAATATCATCACATGAGTACAACTTCAACTCAATTCTTTGCAGAGCTCAGGTCACGCAGTCAGTTGTTATACTGGGGCGGCTTGATTTTGTTTATTATCGCAGCGCTTATGGTCATCCCGTTGATGGTTGACGATCGCACCGTCCTCGGCATTAACACCTGGATTAAACCCATAAAGTTTTTTATATCAACGGCTATATACATTTGGACTTTTTCCTATCTGCTGCATGATATCACCAGGTGGCCTAAGCTCAAGAGCACACTGAAATGGACCGTCTTTTTTGTCATGTTTATTGAGATGATCATCATCTTCGTTCAAGGCGCTCGGGCGGTCAAGAGTCATTTTAATTTTGACACAGATATAGACTCACTGATGTTCGCAGTCATGGGCATCATGATTATGCTTAATACAGTCCTGATCTTTATCCTGACCTTCATGTACTACTTTAAGCATGATAATCTCCATCCGAGCTATCTCTTAGGCGTCCGATTGGGATTACTCGTATTTATAGCCGGCAATCTTATCGGTGGTATAATGATCTCCAATGGACAACATGCCGTGGGCGTAGCAGATGGCGGTGCAGGTCTTCCATTTGTAAACTGGAGTACAACAGGTGGAGATGTACGTATTGGCCACTTCTTAGGATTACACGCCATTCAGATCATCCCACTATGCGCCTTTTGGATCAAAGAAAAAATCGCAAAGCGATCTGCACAGAAACTATGGATCACGGCAATAGCTGGGCTATATGCACTGATCATCTACCTACTCACTACGCAGGCTCTGGCAGGAATCCCGCTCGTTAGTTTTTGATTGTTTTTTTGAATGCCTCAATACGCTCGACTACGTTCTGACGGATATCCATGTAAAACAAGTTGATATCTACAATGTGATAATTCTTAGTGGTGAATAAAAAACTCCAAGGAAACTTGGGTTTATTAACCCATAAGACACCCTCACTGATCTGTGCGTCTACGAGCTGTGGATATACCTTATCAAAATTTCGCAGCACGGCACCAGTATTTTGATCCCTTGATACCAATTCAGTAGAGGTTTTCCATGATAGAGGGTTGACTACAGACGTCGTATCGCCACCTGAGCCATAGGGTGGATAGTTCCCAGTCCTAAACGTACGCCATGACACGTAGCATCCTACATCATCTGAGGATTGACATGTCGGTATATATGCGAACTCATCTTTAGCTACAGGTATACCAATGATATATGCCGCCGTCAACTGATTTTGTAATTCAGTACCATCAAAAAACTCTTTGAGGAGTACTTTGGCGTGAGTCGTGCCTTGGCTATGCGATGCGATGATGATATTCCTGCCTTGGTTCTGATGATTTAGATAATACTCAAATGCCTCCCTGACATTATTATAGGCGTATTCAAGTGCCCGTTTACCCTCTGCTCTATTGGTCGTATAAAAGGCTTCGATATGCGCTTGTCTATATCTAGGTGCATATACCCTCCCGCCAGAGTTAAATGCGCTCGCTTGGTATTGTATCGTGGTCTTGTCAGTGCGATCATTGAGGTCTTGATTAGAGATATCCGCATTCCACATGACATCCCCCTTGTAGCTTGTATAAGTAGTCGGATGTATAAAGAAGATGTCTGTATCCGTGTCAGGAATCGCATATGATTCAGACTCTGGCACTTGATCCGAAGGGTCGCTTTTGTCAGGATGAGCAGCCCAGTACTTCAACTGACTATAATCCAGCTTTACCTTACTCTGAGATGTATCCTCACTCGCTGACGGATAGGACTTACAGGATTGTAATGTAAACAGTGCCAACACTGCTAATAGTAAGTAGTTATACGACGAATTTGTAGATTTTATATATGATTTTTCCTTTTGCATTTGCCGCTGTATGTTTCGCTTAATTGACCAAAGATGGTCGCTGTTTCTATATTTACGTCGCCTAATTAGCAGACCAATATCTTAACAAACTATGTCTTATAAAGGTTATCGAGAATCTTTACCACACCCAAAAAATAAAATACAATCTAAGCCGTAGACACTGTATATCCTAACCATGTCGACAACCCAAAAATCATCCAAGTAGATAGCAATCGGTAACTATCAAAAGCTATTACCGTGCTACGCATCGCATTATTGCTATTATGCCTACAGATTACTCTATTGGGTCAAGCTCAACAGAGATCAGAGAAATCGCCTCTGTACAGAGAAATAGAATCTACAATAAAACTTAAAGGTGCACCTATCTCTATAAATGTATTTGAATTCATTTCAAATGAAGACCTCAACATCAATCTAAAGTTTAATAAAAAAGCATTTACCAATAAGCTTTCTAATTCCCTCATCCAAGTCCAACTTCCTATAAGTGGTGATGATAAAAACCTAACTCTAATCCTGAGAGAGCAATCCATCTCACTCGGCAAATACAAAACTGCCATTAAAACGTACCGAGGGGTTATCATAGGTGAATATCGATCTTGGGTTACGCTCAATGTGTCAAGTAAGGAGGTCAATGGCATCATAGCACGAGCAGGAGAAAACTTAATCATAGAAACCACCCCACAAGGCTCTCTGACACTATATAATAGTGCTCAGAAACCCTCCGAATCATGGATCTGTCACAATCCTGAACATGATGGTTCAGACAAAACATCTGACAAAGCGTATAAGAATCAATCTCATGGGGATACTGTCAGCGTCTATATCGATTGTGACTACGCCTTATATCAATCTCGTGGATCAAGTATCTCCAACACAATCAACTATGTACAGAGTCTCATGAATGATGTGTCTGTAATCTATCTCAATGAGAACATAACCTTAGTGGTGGACGATATCCATGTGTGGGATACTGTCGATCCGTATCATAAAGAGAATGCAACCGTTGCCATACACAATTTCAGATCAGAGCTGGATGAAGTGTTCAATGCGGACTTGGCGATACTCCTATCCACCAATCCGGCACTCAGTGGCGGTATCGCTTTTGTAGATGGTTTCTGTGACAAGACACGGGCCTATTCTTACGCTAATCTTAACAGCACTGTCCCCAATGGCAGCGACTACTCTTTGCAGACACATGTTATCTCTCATGAAATAGGTCATAACCTGGGTTCTCTGCATACCAATGATTGTAGTTGGGGGCCTAATGGTGATAGAGCGCTCGATGATTGTATTGACAACTCCTGTGCTGAAGTACCAGGATCTGTGAGAGGTACGATCATGAGTAACTGTCACTTATCGGGTCGGGGAGGTGTATTTTTCTCCAGAGGATTCGGTCAAGAACCCGGTGACCTCATAAGATCAAAAGTTGCTGAATGCAACGCCATAGAAGGCAAGAACTGCTCTGAAGCTATCCCTATTGCTGTGAGCGGCGTAGATACTACGATACAGATTATCGGTTCCATAACGGGAAAAAGTCCCAGTCAGCCTGACGCAGATGCCTCAACATGGTATCAATTCATACCCGAAGGTGATGGCTACGTCACCATGAACGCCTGCAACCAAGGAGTAGATACGAGATTCATAATCCATGAAGGTTCATGTGATAACTTGAGCCAATTGCTCCTGCAAGATGATCATTGCGATATTGGGATCGGGCTTATATACGCCTCTGGAGTGGATAGTTTTCCTGTATTAGCGGGGCTAAACTATTACATAGAGTGGGATGATAGATGGACCTCTGAAGGGTTCACGTATTACTTCAGATATGATCAGACAATCGTTGCTGACGACCCCTGTACAAATGGTATCCTGGACAATGGAGAAGAGCAAATAGACTGTGGTGGAACCTCTTGTATCCCATGTGACCTATGCGATTCTGATCCAAGCCGTTCGCAGTCTTACTCAAACAATTACGAGTACAGATCTAATCTTGATATAGTATATATGGATACCATCGATGCCCCCACTCATGTGATTATTTCGTCAGCTGGTATCGTCTCATTCGAGGCTGGGTTTGAGGTAGATCTCGGTGCAACATTGCAAGTCTTGCAAGAAAGTTGCACCGAATATATAGACAGAGTCACAGATTAAGCAAGCCCTAAAGAGGGCTACTCAATCTCAGTACGTCAGTTGGGCTCTCGCACAATACCACAGCGTGTCCCCTCATAGCAATAGGCGCTTTTAAGAGATGCTTGTTTCTTTGGATTACATTAATCCACCCTTCCATATCGAGGTCTTTGCCTTTGATATTACTTTGATACTCCGGAAGGGCTTTATTAAAAAGGCTCTTTGGATCTACATTTAACTGGCTAATGATATTGTACCACTTAGTGCTCGTTACCTTAAGCTTATCATAGCTGTAAGACTTTATGTGAGGCGATAAAGACTGTGCATAAGCAATCGTACGACGATCTGCAACTGAACCTGGATTGTAATAAATTTCGACTTCTCTTTTCTTAACTTTCATAGTATGCTGTTTTTATTAATCTTAATATTCAGCAATGGCTATAGAGGTTATTTAGAGAAGCGTTAAAAACATTAATAAGAAGTTAAAATCATTGATCTCACTACTCTCGTTTGATCCGTGATCAACTCGTAGTAGATTATATCAGATGCCGCAGTGAGTTCACGCCGATCTATTCTGATTTCATGATGGCCTCGAGTTAACACTGGATCCTTAACAAGTATGACTTGTCCCGAAACATTATAAAAAGTCAAGGTAACCTGCTGGTCAGAAGACAGATAAATTGGAATATTAGTATAATCTACGAATGGATTGGGTTCATTCTGATAGAGACGGTCCAGATCTGATTGCTCAGAAGACAGCTCATCTGAAAAGACCATATTTACCTCATAATCTTGGCGCCCTGCATCATAGATGAGATTGTCGTAGTCAATGTCCAGATGCAATACTTCTGATAAGTTACCCAATTCTTGAGGCCTAACAACCAGTGAAAACAGTTCAGAATCATTGATCTCTATGATGTCAGGATTAGTCCACACAATCCTTACACTATTCAACTCTCGACTTATCATATAATCCTCAGGTGAGACATTCAATTGATTGGAGCTAATCCCTACAATATCAAAATCCCCCATTACAGTTATCTGCATAGCCGTCATGTCTATGAACTGATCGATGTAGAATGGTATAACAATCTCTTCTATTGAGGATATCGTTATATCTGGCAGCGCCATGGTGATCTGATTACTTGATCTTCCTTGAGCCTTATTACTATTAGTCTTAGCATTGCCAGACACATCCCCAATCTTGATTCCGATCCAATCTTGATCAAGCATATGACCTGTGAGCTCCTCTATCTCGATCTTAGTTTCATAATTGTAAGGGTTATCTTCATTGATGCCGGGGTCTGCAGGCATGAAGATCCAACTCGTATGATTAGAGAAAGAATCTATCTGTCCCAGAACTAATCGCCTCAGCTCAGCGATATCTACTGCAGATATCCTACCATCATTATTAATGTCTGATGCCAAGAAGTCCGAAGCATCAGTGAAATCACTCAGACCCAACAAGTACTGCTGTATGAGGACAATATCAAGTGCTGTGACGCCATTGAGAGAGTCATCATTTTTATAGGTCTCCAGTTCATAAGACATATACATCTCATTAGACTTAAAGGCGTACTGTCCATCTATATCTGTGAGTTTAGAAACAGAACTATTTTTAGTAATAAGGACGTCCTCGATCATTTCTCTATTGATTGTATATGTCTCCCCGCTAATATCAGCTTGCTGTGCAGCAGTACATGGACCAGCAGAAGCTCCTAATGCGAGCATCTCTTCTAACTCAGCTCGCTCTATCGACATCGTCTCACCGTCAAGACATACAACGAAATCTTGATCAATACAGTCCGGAATACCGTCTTCGTCTAAATCTGAGGTATCAACTGATCCTCGACATGGACACCCCTCTTGCATCCGATCTCCTATAGTACATGGATCTCCATCATCACATACGACTGGCTCATCCATCATTGATAAGTATACAGTTGCATCCGTTTCGGCATAGTTGCCAAACTGATCAATGACTCTGATATATACTTTTATTTCTTGATCGAGATCTTCACAGCAAAAGAGGATTTGATCTCGATAGATCTCATCAATAGTTAACTCTCCATCTTGATCTCTATCTATTGTAGTGAAGTCTTCCTCGCATTTATCTCTGAGTTCCCACACCGCTATGGTTCCATTAGATGATATCTGATTGACCTCTGTCGCACGAGCGATCTGAACGGTAATAGGTCCACAGGCATCTGCACTATTATTATTAAATAGCTCAGCAGATATCCATCCTGCAGTACCTGAGTTGTAGCTCACATTTAGCTGAGATACGGTTACAGGTACTGGCGGAGTTTGCTCAGTTACGATAACATGTATCGTATCGATAGCACTATTGCCACATGCATCGACCGCCTTAATGGTAATCTCATGATTGCCTACTGGGACATCTTGTAAGAATAGTTGATCACTGGAGTATCCTTCTACGATCACTTCGGGATTAAGGTCGCAGTTGTCCGCGATATCGATGACAGCAGACAGGTCAATGTCTCCTTGGCATATCCTCCCAGATAGAGCAACTACGACTGTATCTGTTGAGGTCGAAATGACCGGAGCGATTTGATCAACAACGTAGATATGCTGTAGATGAGAGATAACCTGATCCGTACACCAATCTATAACGGTCCACGACCTAAGAATCTTCCGACTACCAAAAGAACACAGCTCGTCAGAGTCTTGATCCGAAAAAGTAGTTGAGATCCTACAGAAGTCTTCTGCACCATTATCAACTAATCTGAGTTGCATAGTATCTGCTCCATCGGTCCACATCGGTAGGGATGATATATCCTGAGGAAGATAAGATGCACCACAGGATAATCCAGATATATCAGCCGGAAAAATAACAGACTCAATCGGCGTAGCAAGTATACTTACGACGGCAGTATCTAAAACGAATGTTCGATTATTAGCAGTTAATGAATAGATCCTACCCACAGTTCCTGCCCCACATGATACATCTTCAAAAATCTGGTCTTCAATACTGATAGTCCCTTTAACCTGGCACAGTTGACTTTGTATCATCGCACTGAAATCCGTTGCGCTCTGTATGCCCTCAACACGCTCTAATATTTCTGTGGCACTTGTCATTTCTGTGGTGCCACAAAAAACACTTAATGTGTCAGCGTAGACATTTACATCAGGCTCCGCTTTAAAGTCAGCATTGACAAATGACCAGCAGACAGTCTGCCCCGAACATGGATGAATTAAGCGCACTTCTAAGGGTTCTGATAGGTCATTACCACTGACGTCCGACAGATCTACTATTGCGCCTTGTACATCAGTGACCTCCAGTATGTAATCATTGATGGCTGAAACCGTATTGAGGGTAAACATACTTGGACGTAATCCAAGAGTACAATCGGAACCCACCGTGACATTCAATTCGGTAATACAACTGATGCGCTCTTCTAATGCTGGCTCAACGTTAAGAGTCATCGAAGCCGTACAGCCCATGGGATCAGCAACAATTAATGTATAACGACCATAGTCTTGCGCTGTTGGATTAGTTATGTTAATCTCGGATTCATTAGAAATAGGATTGCCATCTCGTTCCCAAGAGTAGCTTAGTCTCCCATTGTCTGATGTCGCCTGTGCCTCTAATAAAATAGGTTGCCCAATACAAAATGGTCCATTATCTATAAGATCAGCTGTAAATGTGACATCGCATAATGCCTGCAATACGATGATACCAGCACTACTGATGTCATCTTCACGCTCATTGGCATTGTCAGGGGTACTATCCAGATCAAACGCTGGGCTTGACCCATTAGGGCTATCAGATGCATTGATAATCTCAGCTATATTTTCTATCTCTATGATGGTTGCTGGGAGGTCAACAATCATTCTTATTGATAAGAAAGTTGAATCTTCTGCTTCTATAAGCTCTGTCGGCAAGGACAACGCTTGCTCATCCCATTGTCTATTTAATTCTGGCACATAACGTAATCCTGCTGGCACAAGGTCCCGGACCACAACTCCATATGCAGGCACGAGCCCTTCATTGATTATAGTAATAAGGTACTCCACGGTATCACCTACATTGTAGATTCCCCTGCCTACAACTTCTTTAGTTAGGGCAAGATCAAAACCCGTGCATGAAAACTCAACAGCATAGCTACCACATGAGGCAACACAGGATGATGATACCATAACCTCTAATGGTTCTCCAAGAGTGATCGCTCCAACAAATGACTCAACCTCATGATTAGCAACAGAAAACAATTCTATCCTAAATGAGCCGTCATCAACCTCATTGAACAGACCAGTATGATTCACGCCTCTGATCAAACCGTTGGCATCTGCCAATACATAAACATAGGTTCCCCCCTGATGGCGATCGCCATTGACAGGTGGTGGTTGTGCTTGCGCAAAGAGAAACTGGTCATCAACCGTACACATGTAGCCTGGCTGATTAAGACCATTATTAGTCTCAATACCACATAAAACTTCAGATACTGTTAACTCGTCACCGATGCCATTATCTATCGAACGCAGATTGACCCGAAGTGCTCTCTCTACTCTATCTTCTGGGATAGTAAATGGGCCAAAAATAGCGGTGTATGGTAGTTGCTCTTGATCAACGAAGAATTGAATTGGAGAACCATCTTCAACTGTGATTTCAAAATTTTCTTGGAGTTCTCCAGAATCATCAACCTGAAGATCAGTAAAGGAAGTAAGGATAAAAAAGCTTCCACTGGATGCCGGTCTGTCATCAGTAGGATTTACGCATGTGGGTAGTATCTCATAAGAGACATGAGATGTCAATGCTTCCTGGGTTTGGGCTGTAAGACCAAAACACAGCAGCAGCACTACCCAAATGTAGCGCATAGGGTTGTAAGATGGCATGCGAGATGCCTCCATAGTTGTAGTTTCCTTATGTAAATATTTAGAGACCAGAAAGCTCCGCTCTATTACGAGCGGAGCCTACAGTCTTATAATTCTCTTCTCTTATTATTCATTACCTGTCCAAGGGAATGTTCCACACTCAACGTTATTGATGGTGATCGTGATCGAATCCGATACCGCATCACATGCACCTTCTGGAGCATCAGACGTTAAGGTCAACACTACCTGTCCAGCGGCTATATCCGCAGCACTTGGCTGATAGACAACTGCCTCTCCAAATGCAGGATCGTTAGTACCTGAGTCATTCATAAAGCTTCCTGAGTTACCATTGGACGATGTCCATGTACCTGCCCCAAGAGCTCCAGTGATCGTAGCGTCAACAAGTGATATCGTTCCTGTAGAACATATCTCTTCGTCCTCGCCAGCATCCACGATAACCTCTGGATCAACTGTTATCGTGATCGTAAGCTCGTCGCTCTCACAATCATTATCACTGATCGCAACCACTACATATGTCACAGTAAGTGAAGTGGCACCTGGGTTAGTATACACATCATTAGCTAAGCCATCAGCAGCAATTGATCCAACCGTCGCAACTGTACCGTCAGCATCAAGACCAGTAGCATCTACTGAAACTAACTCATAGGTAACATCGGCAAGTCCATTGGTCGTACTTAAATTGACTCCTGTTGCACTACCCGTACATACAACACCATCTAAATCGGTAGGTAACACGGGTTCAGGATCGATCGTCACTGTTATAGTGAAGTCGTCTCCTGTACATCCTTCGTTCGTATGAGGAGTAATAGTATAAGTGATCGTTACTGGTGAGCTTGTCGTATTAGTATACGTATCGGTTATGTTAGCCAATGTTGTATCCGTTCTTTCCGCTCCTGCAGGTACTGCATCCTCATCTGTACTTGTTACTACATATGTGAATCCATCTGCTGCATTACTTCCTGTAGCAAGATTATCTGTTATACTGATATCGAGCGCTTCGTCGCTACATGTCGTAAGATCTTCGTCTTCGTAAGTAGGCTCAGAACAGATGGTTACAGTAATTGTAAACTCATCGCTCACACAGCTGTTGTCGTCACTCGTTGTGGCTGTCACTGTATAGACTACAGTCTGAGTCTCGCCGCTTACATTAGTCAATACATCATCGATAGTGCTACCAGTTTGCACTGTAGTGCTCTCGCCTGTTACGTCACTGTTTTCAGTCGCAGTCCATATGAACGTGACGTCTGACACTCCATTAGCGATTAAATCAGCGAGATTCACGTCAACGGCTTCATCACTCGCTATAGATATTTCTGTATCTGTACCTACTGGCTCAGTAGCTACAGTAACTGTTACATCATATGATACGCCTTCACAGCCCTCAACGTGTGGAGTAACTGTATATACTACTGTACCCGCTGATCCGCTTATGTTAGTATAAGAATCCCCAGAGATTACTGAAATATCTGTCTGATTCTCAGCCGTAGACGTTCCTGCTAAGTCAAGGAAGTTATCATCAGCTGGTGTCAGATTGCTCGTAACTGATACGAGCTCTACATCAAAGCTATCTATATCCATACCTGCTACATCAACTGCGGCAAGGTCGACTAAGATATCTTCATCGCTACATACGATTTCTTCAATATCCTCAACTTCTGGTACTGGGTTAACCGTAAGTACCGCTTCAAATGATTCGCCTTCACAGCCTTCAGCGGTTATAGGTGTCACTGTATACGTCACTGTCGCTGGTTCTGTACCAGTATTAGTGAATTGATCATTAATTATTCCATCAGTAATAGTAAGGCCTGTTCCTTCTGTAGCAGTTCCTGTCAAGTCAGGATCTACATCAGCAGTGATATTGTAGCTGGCTATATCTACGTTAAGATCACTATTGCCTTCAGCGGAGCTTGGTAAAGATAATCCTGCATCCTCTCCACTACATACCTCGTTTTCTACTGTTCCAGCAAATACTGGTTCAGGGTTAACCGTGAGGATAACTTCAAAAGACTCACCTAAACATTCGTCTTCTGATGTAGGTGTCAAAGTATAAACTACAGTTGCAGGCTCTGATCCTTCATTAACAAACTGATCAGATATAACCGTACCTGATGAGATAGAGGTTCCTGGTTCTGTAGTTGTTGCATCTCCTTCTAAGGATTGATCAACTTCAGCACTTATTGTATAGCTCGCTATATTGACACCATTATCATCGGTGCTTGGAAGCATGATATTTGACGCTTCGTCACTACATACCTCACCATCTATATCACCCGTGAATGTAATTCCTTGATACACTGTTAGTAGCGCTGATACAGATGTGTCTGCGTCAACAGCATTGCCATTTACTTCTAATGCAGCTACAACTTGGTATAAGTTTTCGTCAAGAGCAAACTCTACATCTGTAAATGACAGTGTACTTAATGTATCATCCGTTAATGCTACGAATCCTGCTCCATTATCAACAAACCACTGATATGTAATCTCAGCCCCTGGAGGGAGTCCAGATATAGGACCTGATAAGCTTACAGTAGCTTCACTCGTCATCTCACCATCCTCGCCTTCACAGAGCTCTAAGTCCGTAGGATTAGTGGTAATAGTTATAAGGTCTCCACAACCCACAGAATAGGGTGCGTTACCACAGTGATTAAGACAGACATCTGGGCTCGACGCAATCAAATCCTCGAGATCATCTCCTACCTCGAGAGAAGATCTGAATACCTCCATATCTGCAGCACTAAGGAAAGTATATGCTGATACGATATAATTACCGTTTTCAAGATCTAAGAAATGTCCCGTGGTATTACTGATTACATCGGTATTCCCTAATAAGATACCGTTTTCATCCGCTAATAAGTACAAGTAAACATTCGTACCATTATATGGAGCGACAGTTGATACGATAGTACCAAAATTAGGTCCTGGTTGCGTATAATCACAGGTCGCCTCATTATAATCTAAATCGCCATCGGCATCGGCATCAATACATAATGCCTCGTGCACGATTATATTAGTTGTTGTCTCGTTAGCAGTCCCTGGATCGGCCACTATTACGACATCAACGGTCTGTAGTCCATCCACATAATTGATAGGGTCAGATGTATTTCCATTTAGTGTGGCAGGTACCCCATCTATGGTTATATCGTAAGTTGTTCCAGCATCTAATCCAGTGAATTCTATGACATATGTACTGGTTGCTGTTATGTTGCTATCGTCGCATGTAGCGAGAGCTCCAATCTGAGAATAAGAAGAAGTGCTATAAAAGAAAGACATTAAAAGCACTACAAAACCTACTATAGGCCTACTTGGGTTCGTGTAAAATCCGTTCATTTTTGTTTAGATTTTTCTAAAAAAATCAAATAATGCCGGCACCGTGAGAGATCACAGTGCTGTGTAGGTTCAGATTGTCAGACGTAGGTCGTCTTGAGCAAATATATGCTAATTAACATATATAAAAGAAAAATAATATGAAAAATCTCTATTAGTAGGCCTTGGCAAATAAAACTCGTCCTGACGAAGACTCCCCAGTCAAGATATCTTTGCCTTTTTCAGCAACTTGATCATTAGGGATACATCGTATTGTAGCTTTAGTTAACTCCTTGATTTTTAGTTCTGTCTCAGTTGTACCATCCCAGTGTGCTGAAACGAAACCTCCTTTATCATTGATCACCTCTTGGAATGTATCAAAGTCATCAACTGACGTGATGTGATCATCTCTATATTGCTTCGCACGATTGAACAGATTGTCTTGTATATCGCCCAGAAGTTTATGTACATGTTGTGCAATACCGTCTAATGCTACTGATGATTTTTCTTTAGTATCACGACGAGCAACTTCGACAACATTATTTGCCAGATCCCTTTTTCCAATACCAATACGCACAGGTATACCTTTCATCTCATACTCCGCAAACTTAAATCCTGGACGTTTCTTCTTATCACGATCGATAAGTACAGAAACACCAAGAGCTTTTAAATCAGCGGCTATCCGATCAGCGACCTCCATTATCTCAGGTTGTGGCTTAGGAATAGGCACAATAACGACTTGAGTCGGAGCCAGTTTTGGTGGTAATACCAAGCCCTCATCATCAGAGTGCGTCATGATGAGCCCACCTACGAGTCTGGTAGACACTCCCCATGATGTCGCCCAAACATATTCTTCTTTGTTATTTTGATCAGCATACTTCACATCAAATGCCTTAGCGAAATTCTGCCCTAGGAAGTGTGATGTGCCGGCCTGGAGTGCACGACCATCCTGCATCAATGCCTCGATCGTGTACGTTTCTTCTGCTCCAGCAAATCTCTCATTGGCAGACTTAGCTCCCTTGATCACAGGCATCGCCATGTAATCTTCAGCAAATCGAGCGTAGAGTTCATGGATCATCTGCGACTCAGCGATGGCCTCATCACGAGTAGCATGAGCCGTATGTCCCTCCTGCCAGAGGAACTCTGCTGTCCTCAGGAAAGGTCTCGTCCGCATCTCCCATCTGACCACATTAGCCCATTGATTAATTAATAATGGCAGATCCCTGTAAGATTGAATCCAATCCTTGTAGGTGTTCCATATGATCGTCTCGGACGTCGGTCGTACAATAAGCTCTTCTTCCAGTTTGGCTTCAGGATCCACAACCACCCCGCTGCCATTAGGGTTATTCATCAATCTATGATGTGTGACCACAGCACATTCTTTGGCGAAGCCCTCCACGTGATCTGCCTCCTTACTTAAGAAGCTCTTAGGTATGAATAGAGGAAAATACGCATTGACATGGCCTGTTTCTTTAAACATTTTGTCCAACTGAGCTTTCATATTCTCCCAGATAGCAAAACCTGTAGGCTTAATAACCATACATCCTCTAACTGCCGAATTATCGGCCATTCCTGCCTTTTTCACGATATCTAAATACCACTGCGAATAGTTCTCCGTTCTTGCTGTAATCTCCTTTGCCATGCTGTTTGTTAAAATCCTGGTGCTTATTGTTAAATTTCGAACTACTTAGAAAAAGAATTCGTCATATACATAGACGTTGTGTCTTAGACTCTTAAAAAAAGTAATTAAGACTATGATATGAACGGTTTAAATGTTTATTAACGGTTCAATTGAGTCAAAAGTAATAAATTGTGAAGGCACGGAAAATGTAACCGTGATACGAGATAAAAATAAGTAGCTATGTTAAATAAAAAATTTCTTTCGGTATTGACAGTCATCATGGGTTTGTGCATTGTAAATGCAAATGCACAGTTTGATGATCTTTACTTTGATGAAGCGGATTTCAGCTCAGATAGAGACTACGCTTACGAGGACGTAGATCGTCAAGTCGTTGAGTATGACAACGCCTCACTTAATGATTACGATGGCGACGAGTTTGATGAGTACACTACGTACTACACGAACGATTACGACATCGATGCATTTGAATACACCAACAGATTGGATCAGTACAGATTAGCGTCATTTGCTTCAAGTTACTATGGTGCTAACTTCTTAGGAACAGGAAATGCGTTTTACCGCAACTTGAATAGACAGATCAGAAATGACAGATTCTTCGCAACCTATTTGAGAAATCAGTTGCTATTCAGTCCAGCAAGTGGAGTGGCTGTAGGATTCGGAACAGGATTTAACACATTCTCACCGTTTGGAAGATCAGCATTTGGATTCAACTCTTTCAATAGAGGATTCGGTTTCAATTCATTCAACAGAGGATTAGGCTTTAATACTTTCGGAGGAGGATTCAATTCTTTCGGAGGTGGATATGCATGTCCTCCATATGGATTTACAGCAATCAACAACGCAAGATTCACTAATGTGAACAACGGTGTTAATAATGTACGAAGAGTAAATAGCTCAAGAAGTACGAATGCAATCACGAGATCAAATTCAGGAGTGAGAAATACTGTAGCAAATAAAGCTAATGTGAGATCCACATCTGCAAGGGGAGTATCTGCATCATCTGTACGTAACAGAAGTGCTGCAGTCCCTTCTTCAAGAACGGTTAGATCTTCTGCGAACACAAGATCAACAACGAGAAGTTCTGCAGCCGGAACAAGAACAAGTAGAAGTTCAAGAATATCGAACTCTAATACAAGAAGGTCAAGATCTTCTTTTGCACCGAGCAGAACTACGAGAAGAAGCTCAATCAGCCCTTCAAGAAGTTCTCGTTCGTCTGGAGTAAGAAGTACAAGCTCTCCTTCGAGAAGGACATCTTCGAGCGTCAGATCTTCAAGAAGACCATAAGGTCGACAACATATAGTTACAGTACATGGGTGGTGGCATTAGCCATCACCCATTTTTTTTTGATATTTTTCGTTCTATACTTATTCTTACATTAACATTCCAAGAATTTATCCCCCTATATGATACGATTAGTCATTGTTCTTCTATTAATAGTAATCAGTCATTTCTCCACTGCACAGACTATAGATGATGCTGTACGGTATTCATTCCTGCCACAACAGAACACCGCTCGATCGTTGGGCGCGGGAGGTTCTATGGGGCCATTAGGAGCTGACGTGTCTGTTGCTACCGTCAATCCTGCCGGCATAGCGGAATTTAGGAAATCAGAAATTGTATTAGGCTTTGGGGTCCCTATCGTGAGCACTGATGCTACACTCGGCGGTGATACCGCCAACAGAGATACTCTCGGATTTAAATTGAGCAACTTAGGCTTAGTAATCACCTCTGAGACTGGTCGCAGAAAACTCAAGAGAATCAATTTTTCATTAGGTCTTAATCAGCTCGCCGATTTCAATGATAACATACTATATGACGGTATTACCCCCGGCACCCGAACTGAACGCTTCTTAGAGCAAGCCAACTTAAGAACCATAGATGAGCTTGATCCTTTTGAGGGCGGACTTGCATTTGATGTAGATCTCATCTCCGACGATGACGGTGATACATTTTACGAGAGTGATTTTTTCACTTTTGAAGAAGAGATTCTAAAAGTCGAGACTATTCAGCGCTCTGGTGCCTATCGCGAATTCTTTATAAGCGTCGCTGCTAATCATAACGAGAAGCTATCTTTTGGTGCTACTATAGGTTTTCCTATTGTAAACTTTGATGAACGTCGGGTTTATCTCGAAGAGGATCTGTTCTCGATCGTCCCTAATTTCTTTGATTTCCAGTTCATCCAAAACCTAAATACTTCTGGCTCAGGAGTTAACTTCAAGGGAGGTTTAATATATAAGCTTAATCAAAAGATTCGGTTATCGGCGGCGATCCATAGCCCTACGTGGCTCGTACTGACCGATGTATTTAGCACATCATTGGACTTTTTCACCGATGATGTTAATGTTGATGGCTTGATCTCGGAATCTCCGCAGGGAGAATTTGAATATTCTCTACAGACACCATGGCGTGCACTGGCAGGCATAAGTACTGTCTACCGAGCTGGGAAACTGAAAGGATTCTTTACTGGTGAGCTTGAGTACATTGATTATAGTAGTAGTAGCTTCAATCTTACCGCTAATTCTAATGATCCGGTAGATCAGTTTTTTGAAGATGATCTAAACGGAGAAATCAGTGATCAACTCACACAGTCTATTAATATCAGACTTGGCACAGAGCTGGCTATCAATAAGTTTAGAGTAAGAGTGGGTACTGGTCTTTTGCAAGCCCCTTTTTCGGATAGTAATCTGGCCGATGTGGATCTCCAACTCAATGGTGGACTCGGATGGAGAGAGAACAAATGGTACGTAGACCTTGGCGTAAGCACAAGACAGCAGAGTCAGACCTTTACTCCATTCAGATTACTTGACGCATCCAATAATCAATCGGTCGGCTTTGATGGTAGGATAACTCAATTAGCCTTGACACTTGGTTATAAGCTATAATAAAAAAGGGTTGAGAGCGTAAACTCTCAACCCTTACTTATCTACATTCGCTAACATCCACCTGCTCGGATCTACTCCATGATGATCATACGCTTAGTTGCGACCTTATCGCCAGCGCTCAACTGATAGTATAGCAAGCCTTTGCTATTCAAATCAGACTGATCTATAATCATAGAATGTTGTCCTGAGGTGTAATTTTGTTTATTATAATAGAGCTGACGCCCTGTCATATCAAATATTGATAGCTCAACCACAGAAGGCTGATCTATGTAAAACCCAATCGATGTTGAGTTGCTGAATGGATTAGGTTCATTCTGATACAATTGAAACTGTCTGCTCTGTATGGCAGATGGAGATTCATTGTACTTAAGTGTTAACTCAACACTTTCGAGAGACTCTTTAACATATATTTCGGAGCGGATCTGAGAATCGTCGAACTTGATTGCAGACGAAGTCATCATATCTTGTTGTGGTATCACATGGAGGGTAATCTCAATACCCTGTATACCTGCAGGATAGACATCTGAGAGCTTTAATACATTATTATCGATCGTGTAATGAGATGATGGGAGTTCCTCTCCATTAACCCCAATAGACTCAATCTCTAATCCCTTAACGTCCATAGATACTTGAAATCCATACATAGTCTCAGCATATGCCTGTGTGAGTACGATCTCCGTAGCTTCATTGGCTTGAAGTTGAACATCGTTTATGTTCATCTCGGTAGTACGGCCACGTCTTGTACCTGCAAGAGCTGCATTAGCTATTGCGTTACCATTGACATCACCTAACTTAACTGCGGTGAAGTGCTTATTGAGCTCATTAGACTGAAGATCATCAACATTGATCGTTTCGTTAAGTGGCCATGGATTATCCACGGAGCCAAATCCCTGGTTAGCATCGAGGAATACCCAAGACTTCTCAGCGGTTAATTGATCAGTAGTACCCAATATCAATCTTCTGATATCCACTAAATCTAAAGAAGATACTCGCTCATCACCATTAACATCAGCTGCAATGACTTGATACGGCGTATCAAACGATCTCATCCCCAGTATGTACTGCTGGATCAATACTAAGTCAAGCGTGCTCACACCATTGAGGTAATCGTCATCCTTGGTCGCCGTAATCGTATAGTCTTGGTAGTTAGGATTATCATTGAAAACGTAATCTCCAGCTATATCTGTAGCGGTCTGACTATTGTACGCAGCGCTTGCCGCTGTAGTAAATATATTAGCTGACTCTAAGTCATCGCCCATAGCCGTAGTCACCTTACCTGAGATAGCAGAATTGCCAGTGAGAACATCATCACATACACCAGCATTATCATCTACTCTATAGTTGACTATGCAAAAGCTTCTATTATCTGACTCATCCCACACCCACACCATCAATTCTCGATTAACTGTAATGCCATTAGGAATGCTATCACATGTTAAGCTTATACTCGAGAGGTTTCTATCCTCGCCACTAAATGAGTAAGTCAAGGCTCCACCGCATGCATCTGTACTACTGCCATTCATATCAAAATCAACAGCCCATATAGTTACCATGCCATCATCACCTATTGAAGTTGATATACTACGTACGCATGAAGCTACTGGAGCCACATCATCTACAATAGTGAATTGACAAAGTTCCTCTGCTGTATTATTGCAGTCATCTTCAGCTGTCCACAGTACGTTATAGGTTCCTGGCATGAGCATAGTATCTATCGTGATAGAAGCTACACTATCAATGACAGTAGGATCAATAGTAAGATCGAAAATATCATCTCCATCTATATCTACTCTGGCAGTCCATGTGAGTGCATCAGTACAACCCGCATCTGCACCAGTAGCAGACAAAGTAATACCAGATAAGCCACAATCAGCACCTACAGAGAATGTAGGCGAATCGCATACAACCACAGGATTAGTATTGTCCGTTACAAGTATCGTCTGTTGGAAGGTAGTCATACCAGCGTCGCTATCAGAGCCAGCATCAAAAACACACCAATCGATAATGGTAAATGTTCTAATGATTTTTCTACAGAATCCTTCGCCGCCAACTGCTGCAAAAACCTCTTCGTCAACAGTCTGAACGATATTGTTACAAGTAGCCCCAGAGATGATTACGTCTCCAAAGTCTTGATCTGCGCAATCCACTGTTAATTCTGATGAAGGAAAATTGAAGCTTACCGCATCAATATCGCCAAAATTAAATTGCTTAATACAGATTGTGTCAGTCTCTCCACTTATGAAATACGCTACCTCGGCACTTCCAACATTACATATACTGTTGATATCATTGCGTATAATGGCAAAGTCTATGTCTAATTGTGAAACGGCACATGACGTGAATCGTGCTATAGGCATATTGGTAGAATCCATTAGAGCCTCCTCTAAGTTATCCTCACATCCTAAGTTAATCGTCAATGGGCCACACTCAACATCAAGACTTCCTGTCTTATCCTCTATTCTTACAAGTGTCCATCCTAAGCTGCTATTGCCAGCGTTGTCTGTAGCTCGTAATTCTACCATATGTTCACCAAATGAAACACCACTTGAATCTCTGCTTGTAATATCGTCTTGAGTAAATCGAACATAGGCGCCAAATGTCCCTCCTTCAAATCTTCTCACTTCCAACAATAGCTCTTGATCACAAGCGTCGAAAGTCCCTACATCAATATTGTCCGGAGTAACTTTAGCAGAGCACTCGTCACCTGTTGAGGAGATGCTTACAATGATTTTGTTTTTAGCAAGAATATTCGGGCTGACTCCATCTACAACTGTCACAGAAGTAGCTCCTGTTGATATATTGCCGCACTCATCCATGAGTTCATATGTGATCGTATGTGAACCCAAAGGCAAACTACGTAGAGTAAAACCGTTTGATGCATCAGCAATCAATACTGAGCCATCAGATAAAGCTGCGCTAGCACTCCATGTGATATCATTGATTGCACTACAGTTATCACTTGTAGTAGTGTCAATAGGGCTTGGTACTTGTAAGTCCGCTGTACATACCCATGGTCCAGTAGAGATAGGGCTATCAATAAGTGGCGTCGTAAATACCGGTCCTTCAGCATCCTCAACTTTAATAATCTGAGTGTCTTCCCATATATCTCGAGTACACCAGTTAACGTGTTTCCATGTTCTTACAAATTTGTAAGAATTAGGGCAGTTGGCATCAGGGAAGATCAAGTCAGTATCACTATACTGCGTGAATACCTGGCAGAACTTCTCAATACCTGCATCATCCACTCCAAGTGGTCTTACATTAGGTAGTCGAGTTATAACCTCAAAGCTGCTATCCACCATGATCTCATGATGAACTACTCCATCCAGAAATATGCCATCGGCTACTTCTACAGTTTGCATACTTGTGCTATCACGAGTCACTTGTACAGTGACAACTGTCGTGTCAAATCTCGGCCCATCTATACTAAGAGGTACAGAAGGATACGCACATCTAATTGCCTCATCTAAATCGGCATTTGGAAATCGGGAATTATCGGAGAAGAAATTTCGGAGCGACGCTGGATCTGTTTCAGTTCCACAATCCACAGTCACTTTTATCTTGGGGGAAGTGATCGTAGAGCTATCTATTGGTATAAATCTAAATTTTTGTTGACATCCAACTACTCTCGAATTCATACCAGACTCAGAAAACATACTTGCGCTCCATGTTCTGGTAATTATATACCCTCCACACTCCGCATCCTGAGTAAGAACATTTGTGGGTGAAACATTAGTTGCTTCACCGCAATTATCCATAAATATCGGATTCAGGTCAGCACTGAGCATGTCACTATCCATGAAATCAGTGATGTCAGCACATGTGAAAGTACATTCTGGCGACACCTCAGTCGCAGTTACTGGACACATGCAGTCACCTAATAGTACTGGTGGAAGTTTATTTTCTACAGTGAACTCGCCCCAACAAGAAACACCCGTTCTTGTGTTACGGATTGACACTATAAAGTTGCCAGGTTCTGTAAATTGAATTCTTGAGCCAACATTAAGCGGTAAGAACCCACCACTTATCTCTGCTCGGACGCCGTCTAATGATGATCCCTCTTGCGCCGTCACGGTGATCTCATAATCCCTTTCTACGAAGGGTTGAGGCACACTGACTAATAAATCACTGGCGTCGATAGCGATTTCGCAAGCGTCATCTAACGATGCTTGCAATTCGCCAAAACAAGTCAGACCTTGCGCTGACAAGCCAGATAGTGAAATAATGGTTAATACAAGCCAAAGTAAAATAGCTCTATTCCCTAAGGAGTAAACTTTGCTCATAGGCATTGTTGTGAATTTTGGTTAAAAAATGATCGAGTTTCTTTAACCGAAGTAGCCGTTGTTACTTGTCCAATGAACAGGGTAGGGATTAAGACATTACATTACGAGGGGACGTAATTAAGTTTTTGAGTTCTGCATTTTTGGTTAGCTGAAGCACTTGCTACAACTATTAATTCCTTAAACTTTATTGTATCAGGGATATAAAGATGGGAGGGAGAATGATGGCAAATGTACAAGAGAAATCAGATTGCTACTTCGATCGTATCGGGTAATTATTAAAATTAATCCGACTAATAAATAATTTCTTTAATGTGAGGCGTATTCGGCAGGCTTAGTAAATGTCTGAACCCAATAATCATAATACTTAGACATTCCGAAATCTGTTACGGACGGATTCATAAGCATCTTACAGTGACTCGGGCTCTCTATCCAAGCGTCCAAGACCGCATAAAAATCGTCATAGCCTTGCCCTAAGTTCTCCCCTATTTGCGCCCATTGATAATCCACTTGATCTAATCTATCCGCAAGAGTGCGGCCATCTTTTGTTGTATGAGAGAACAGCTTATTTTTATAGAGATACTGAGCATACTGTCTCGAGATATTATAGAGCTCAGCATTCCATTTGAGTGGAGGCGCAGGGAGCATATATGTATCTCCACAATTGCATCCATTAGCTCTTAACGCATTGATCTCATCAAGTACTCTGTTTATTGATGTTGTGCTTGGTTGACTGCATAGCGTATTCGCCCCAATCATCAATAATACCATGAAAAACAGTCTGTACTTACTCAAATGTATTGCTCTAATAACTTATTAACCGCTTGTTCGACCATAAGAAATACCTCCTGAAAGTTATTGTCATAGTATGGATCGGGAACCGCTCGATTTTCTTCTGGATAAACGTTATTGAGTAACAATTTTATTTTGTTTGCATAACGATTTGTGTGATCCAACTGTCTAACACTTTGGTAATTAGACGAGTCCATGACATAAATAACATCATAGTATTCTAAATCAACGCTTGTGAATTGACGTGCTCGTTGATTACTGATATCGATGCCATGATCTCTCGCTATAGCAATAGACCTGTGGTCTGGTTGCCTTCCGACATGCCAAGCACTGGTACCTGCAGAGTCTACCTCCCAATCTAAATTAAGAGCATCAATATGGCTTTGTAATATACCGTGAGCTAATGGGCTCCGACATATGTTGCCCAAGCACACCATCAGCACCTTCATGTTACACAAAAATTAAGCTATACTAAAAGCCTTCTGAACCTGGTCTACGTAGTCAAGTTTCTCCCAAGGGAATAGCTCAACTTCTACTTCTTTTCGCTGTCCAGCATTCTCAAATACCTTAGTAACCTTCTTTGATTCTCTACCCATATGTCCATAGGCTGCCGTCTCAGAATATATCGGAGAACGAAGATTGAAGCGCTGTTCAATAGCATATGGTCTCATATCAAATATTGAATTGACATGCTCTGCGATGACACTATCCTTAAGCTTTTTGCCATTTTCGCCTTTCAGCTTACATGTGCCATAAGTATCAACAAAGATACCACAAGGCTTAGCTACACCGATGGCATAAGAAACTTGCACTAAGACTTCATCACACACTCCGGCTGCAACAAGATTCTTGGCGATATGACGTGTCGCATATGCTGCAGACCTATCAACTTTAGATGGATCCTTACCACTGAAGGCACCTCCACCATGCGCTCCTTTACCGCCATAGGTATCTACAATAATCTTACGACCTGTAAGACCTGTATCACCATGAGGACCACCTATTACAAACTTACCCGTAGGATTGATGTGGTAGATTATGTCAGACTTAAATAGTTTCTTAATCTTTGGAGATACTCTTTTTTTCACTCGAGGTATGACATACGATACGATGTCTTTCTTAATCTTAGCAAGCATCTCCTCGTCCTCTGCAAAGTCATCATGTTGTGTTGACACAACAATCGTATCAATTCTTAATGGCTTATTAGCGTCAGAATATTCTATAGTAACCTGAGACTTAGCGTCAGGTCTTAAGTACTTAATGCGCTTATTCTCTCTACGTACTTCTGCTAACTCCTCAAGTATAAGGTGTGACAAATACAGAGGTAAGGGCATATAATTCTCACACTCAGTGGTCGCATAGCCAAACATCATACCTTGGTCTCCTGCTCCTTGTGCATTAGCCTTTGACTCAAAATCATTGGCTGCCTTACGATCGACTCCTTGATTAATGTCCGATGACTGCTCATGTATAGCGCTAAATACCCCGCAAGAGTTAGCCTCAAACATATACTCTGCTTTAGTATAACCTATCTTGCGTATCACATCTCGAGCGATAGTCTGCACATCTAAGTATGTATCAGTATTAACCTCACCTGCTAAAACTACTTGACCAGTCGTTACGAGCGTCTCACAAGCAACTTTAGAACTCGGATCAAAAGCTAAAAAATGATCAATAAGTGCATCACTAATTTGATCAGCTACTTTGTCAGGGTGTCCTTCAGAAACAGACTCAGAAGTAAATAAATAAGGCATTAATATTTTTTAATATATCGAGTAATTAATATCTATAATATTCTGGTTTATATGGACCTTCTTTAGGCACATTGATATAGTCTGCTTGCTCTTTAGACAGCTCCTCTAATTCAGCGCCTATTTTATCGAGATGTAGATAAGCTACTTTCTCATCTAAGTGCTTAGGCAAGGTGTAAACCTTGTTCTCGTACTTATCAGAATTTTCCCAAAGCTCAAGTTGAGCTAACGTCTGGTTAGTAAATGAATTGGACATAACAAATGATGGGTGACCTGTAGCGCAACCAAGGTTTACTAATCTTCCCTCTGCTAAAACGATTATGTCTTTGCCATCCACAACGTACTTATCTACCTGTGGTTTGATTTCGATTTTACTATCACCATATGTTTCATTCAACCATGCCATATTGATCTCATTATCAAAATGACCAATGTTACAAACTATGGCTTTATCCTTCATCATCTTAAAGTGCTCCTCGTTGATGACATCTTTATTTCCTGTCGCTGTTACTATGATGTTAGCCTCTGGTAGAGCATTAGACATCTTCTTAACTGCGTAGCCATCCATAGCGGCCTGTAATGCACAAATTGGGTCAATCTCAGTTACGATTACCCGGCAACCTGCTCCTCTGAGAGAAGCCGCTGACCCCTTCCCTACATCACCATATCCTGCAACGACGGCAACCTTACCTGCCATCATGATATCTGTAGCACGACGTATCGCATCAACACATGATTCTTTACATCCGTACTTATTATCAAACTTTGATTTAGTTACAGAGTCATTAACGTTAATAGCAGGAAGTGCTAAGGTTCCATTGATTTCTCTTTCGTAGAGTCTGTGAACTCCAGTAGTAGTTTCTTCACTTAACCCTTTGATACCAGCTACAAGCTCGGGGTGCTTGTCAAGCACGATATTAGTAAGGTCTCCACCGTCATCCAAGATCATGTTGAGCGGCTTATCACCCTCAAAAGCGAAAAGTGTTTGCTCTATAGCCCACCAGAACTCTTCTTCTGACATGCCTTTCCAAGCATATACTGGCACTCCCGCCTTAGCGATAGCTGCGGCAGCGTGATCTTGCGTAGAGAATATATTACACGAAGACCAAGTGACCTCTGCTCCTAGCTCCACTAAGGTCTCTATTAATACAGCGGTTTGAATCGTCATATGAAGACAGCCAGCAATGCGAGCACCTTTTAGAGGCTTGGTAGCACCATACTCATCTCGTAGTGCCATTAATCCAGGCATTTCTGCTTCTGCTAACTCTATTTCTTTGCGACCCCATTCGGCCAAGTTGATATCTTTTACTTTATACATATGGTGCTATTCTGAATAATTCTGCGAATATGACACTTAGGACAATGAAATGCATAAAAAAAGGCTCTAAAATGTTTAGAGCCTCCTATTCTTAGCGATTTTTCGTCTGTACTATCGCACGATTATCATTTTCTTGGTTGCTACGAACTCTTCCGTAATCATTTTGTAAATAATCGAACCGGTATTATGCTGTGTTAATTCTGCATCCACCACAACTACATTACGCCCTGCTGGATAAGAATTCTCGATACTTCCAATGAGTCTACCATCAAGAGTATAGAAGTTCATCTCAACAGTCTGTGCAGACGGGATCACAAAGTCTATAGTTGCACTTCCTGACGTTGGGTTAGGATTATTCTGTCCTAATGAATAACCATCTATAGCGAAATCCTCAGTCAAGATAAAGCTGCTTGGTAACAGATCACTGTCATACGTCTCCGCATTAATATGATCAGTCAATTCAATAGTGCCAGGTATGCCTGCAAAATGCAATTCAAACAATGTGGATCCAGTTGGAAGGTCAACTGAACTATCAGTTTGGAAACTAACTCTCAAGATACCGTTGACGATACTGTAGTTACCTTCATTTATATCTACATATTCAGAGGTAATATCTAACAATTGCTGTCCTCGCAAGTCAACAGACATCTGCATACCCATGAAGTCCACTTCTCTCGAGGTATTAATCTTAAGAGATGATTGAGACTTCTTGATTTTAAGCGTTTGGAAGTTCGATGTTCTACTCTTAGCTGTGGCTAAAGTATTATTAACATCGCCAACCTTGATTGCATAGAAATCAGCTCCATATTGACTTGATTCAAGCGATCTAAAGTCATATTCTTCATCATAGTTCATTCCACCGTATCCTTTCATCACTTCGGAATCAACCGTAACAAATCTCCAAGCCTCTGATGTTGGAGTCACGAATGATAATCCGAGAATCGCTCTGCGTAAGTCTATGATATCAAGGGCATTAATAGTTCCAGAACCATTGATATCCGCTGCTATAAGAAGCTTAGGATCTTCAATTTCTCTTGTACCCAAAATGTGATTTTGAATTAATATCAAGTCAAGTGTAGTAACACCAGAGACCATATGATCAACTTTACTTGGGCTTACTGTATACGAGCGATTCATCTCGAGCGATTCAAAGCCATATTGCCCTTCATTGTCTGTTACATCATATCCGATCTCTTCACCTGATAGATTAACACTAAAGTTCACGGCACCTCTATCATTAGGACCTATGACCGCACCAGCTATCTGTCCAGACTGAAGTGCTGAAGCAGCATTGCCAATACCTGGACAACAACAATTGAAGATCTCTATATCTCCAAGTCCAAACTTAGAGAAACGCGGATCAAGGATAAACTCAGGCGTAATGTCAGCGAAGATTCCCGTGGCATTTATATCTCCACTTAAGTCTGTGATATTTCCTGACGGAATATAAGTACCCTGGGCTCCATATGCATTACACTCACCTGGTACTAATTCAGGATCTAAACAGTCTGCCATTGCCCAAATCAATGTATCGCAGATACCAGCATCAGAACTAGCTTGATCTGAGCCGAAGGCAACACCACCCGAACTATTAAGTCCAAATTCCCATGGGTCGCCGCCATCTATACTACCTACGGAGATATCAGTCAATAATCCATAGTTATTCCCAGCTGCATTTAATTCGTACAAGAAGACAGCAGAATTATGCACAGTGCCTCTCTCTCCTAATATCATCCTACTACAGTCTGTGCTAAAGTCAATATCCGTTATTTTTTCTCTTGTCCCGTCATTAATTGTTTGGAATAGCTGTTGATTACTCAACATTCCATTTGCATTATTAATATCGAGGGTATATAGAGTTTTTGTTCTATTACCTCCCCCGTCTCCGAGACCTTCTCCTCCACCAGCAACATTTTGTTGGATGAAGAATATCTGGCGTGTACACTCATTCAATTCTATTGCCCACACCACTTGATTTGGTTGATATGGATTTGCAAGGAAGCCTTGTCCTCCACCTGGGAATGGGTCTATCACTTGTCTAATCACCCCTGATGTTGCATCGATCGCATATATCCGACCATCAGAAAGATTAGATCCATAAATTGTATTAGTCAATTCATCATAGGCTATATTACCCCATCCAGTTGGCAGAGGGTTATCCGAAATATTTGTATTCAAGAACCTACCAGGAACTACTGTTCCTCCTACAGGATTAGCAATGAACGTATTACTGGTAGTCACTAATGGCTGTATATTATTCGGATTGGTAAAGTTAGTAGCGTAGATACCTTGCTCACCGCCGGGTCCAACACCAACTGGCGTAAATGGATCTCCGTCGTATGCATACACATTGGAAGCGCCAAAGAAGATGTTACCATCGGTATTGCCTACAGATGTACCATAAATCTGTCCCAACTGCTGGATAGTCCATCTTGTTGGGTTTGTAATATTTAGGACATCTGCACCATTAGTGACTGGAGCAGCCCAGTCATCACCAGGTGTTGCGAGATTAGCTGGTCTCAGATCTAATATTGCAGCCACATCATTGTTTCCAAATGCTCCAGCCGAACATGTTACCACTGCCTGTCCAATAAATTCTTCATCTGGACAAGGACATAACTCTTCTGGTGTTACAACTATTGTCACCATATCCTCATCATCGTCATCTGCCTCTCCTACATTACCTCCGTCATCGTCACCGTTGTCAGTATCATCACGTGCATCATCATCAGCCTTTCGTATATCTGGATCACTATCTACATCATCTCCGTCGTCAGCTGTTATCTCAGCAATATTCATAAGCTCTTGCAATTCAGTATTGGCGGATATCTCAACTGTTATATCAAATGTTTCAGTGGCACCTGCAGGAAGACTTGCGACTATAAATTGGAATTGCTGCCCTGCTACTGCCGTTACATTAGCAGGCAGATTAACAGAGCTAAACAATAAGTCTTCATCAGGAAAATCGGTTACCTCGATATTAGCTGCGTCCAGCGTGCCTTCATTCACTATAGATATTCTGAATGTGACCTGATCGCCAAGTCCAAATGGACCAGTAGATATGGTTTCTTTCTGAATCGAAAGGTCATATCTATCGAGTGGTATGATCACCATATCTTCATCATCGTCATTTACACCATCCCCCAAATCATCAATATCTTTTCTTACATCAGGGTCACTATCTATGTCATTGCCGTCATCAGCAGTAATCTCGATAATATTCATTAACTGGCTACCTCCAAAAGTTGAACTTATAGAATAGGTAATCTCAAATACTTCTGTGTCTCCTACGTCTAAATCTGCGACAACATAGTCATTCATGTTACCTGAGACGTTTCCGTTAGTGTTAACATTAGTCCCAACGAAAATCAATCCCGCATCTGGGAAATCAGTTATTCCAACATTAGCAGCATCTATCTGCCCCTCATTTGTCACCGTTATTCTAAATGTGACCTCATCACCAAGCTCGAAAGGACCATCGGACACAATTTCTTTAGTAATAGAAAGGTCATACACTGAAAGTGGAATGATAACCATATCCTCATCATCATCGTCTATACCATCACCCAAATCATCAGTATCTTTTCTCACATCAGGGTCACTATCTATATCATCGCCGTCATCAGCAGTAATCTCAACAATATTCATCAACTGGCTCCCACCAAAAGTTGAGCTTATGGTATAGCTTATCTCGAATACTTCTGAGTCGCCTATGTCTAAATCAGCAATAACATAGTCATTCATAGTACCTGATACATTCCCATTAGTGGTAGCATTAGTTCCAGCGAAAATCAATCCCGCATCTGGAAAATCAGTTATCCCAACATTAGCAGCATCTATCTGTCCCTCATTAGTAACTGTTATTCTAAAGGTCACCTCGTCACCAAGTTGGAAAGGACCATCTGTCACAATCTCTTTGTCTATTGCGAGATCATAGTCTCGACCCACAACTATCATTACCATATCCTCATCATCATCGTCAGACTCTCCTATATTGCCGCCATCATCATCACCTATGTTTGTAGTATCCAAACCATCTGGTGTCTCCTTATCACTATTTGGATCGCTATCGACGTCATCACCGTCATCGCTCGTGATCTCTACAATATTCATTAAGGCATCTCCCGAGAAGTTTGAATCGATCTGATAGATCAACGTAAACGTTTCACTATCTCCTCTATCTAAATCGGCAATGGTGAAAACAGGATTCGTACCTGTGACATTTGTACTGTTATTATTTCCCTGGCTTATGAAAATCAGTCCTGGATCTGCAAAATCTGTAACTTCAATATTAGCGGCATCCAGTGTTCCTTCATTAACTACAGTAATCTCAAACTCGACCATATCTCCTAATTCAAACCCTTCTTCTCCATTGAGAATTGACTTTTGAATCGAAAGATCATATGCTCTTACAGCTATTAATGTTGGATCATGATCATCCTCATCTCCTCCGTCCATACCATTTTCGTCTTTAACATCATCGTCTGCTAAATCGTTAGTTTCGCCAGGTTGATTAAAATTAATTCCGTCTGGCGTGCTGTCTATGTCATTACCGCTATCGCTGCTTATTTCCGCCCAATTTCGAATATTGAGACCTCTGAAATTATTATCAATTCTTAATACTAAATCAAGCGTAACGGTCTGTCCTACCCCAACATTATTAATTGAGTTGGTAATATTCGCTCCATCTTGTATCCAGCCGTTATTGTCTACAGGGCTTAAACTCATTCCATTAGGAACATAATCAGTTACGGTTACAAAACCTGATGGAATACTTCCTTGATTGATGACCATTATCTGATATGGCACATCATCTCCTGGTTGATATGCACCATCATCGTTATCAGTTTTCATAAGCGCCAAGTCATAGATCTCTACTATTATTGCTTCTACATCGTGGTCGTCTTCGTCATCATTATTGGTATCACAAGCGGTTCCGATATCATCATTAATGAGATCATCATTAGTACCATTTCCATCTTCTGTACTATCACAGTCCTGAATTCCGAACTCATTAATCCCACCAATAATTTCTGCAGCATTTATAATTTCGCCTTGTTGTTGAGTAGTCACAACAAATCTTGCTTGCACGGTTGTACTCTGCCCAGGAGCGAGTCCTCCTGATATAATATTATTTCTTCTGGATTCATTCTGAGTGTTCAAAGCTCCCCATCCATTTTCTTGTATTAATTGCAAGCCCATCGGTACGTATTCTACGAGATCTACTCTCGTGGCATTAATGGTACCTTGATTAAACACAGTTATATCAAATGAAACCGTGTCACCTGAAAATACAGACCGAGTTTGTCCTGAAGACAAAGTCTTTCTTAAGGCAAGATCAAATGTCTGTTCTACTGTGATTAAGGCAGGGTCTTGGTCATCTCCTCCTCCAGTATCAGCAGTATCATTATCATTAGCTAAATCATCCGGAGTAGCATCATCTCCTGGCGTACTATCAACATCAGGAAAATTCGCTCCACCGCTGACATTGGATGCACTGATTATCTCTGCATCATTAATCAGTTCTACACCTATAAAATCAATATCAATAAATGTCTGGATATCAAAGGAGAATGATGCACCAGCATTAATCATAGCAATGTCAAATACACCAGTACCGTTGGTCCCTGATACACCAGTTTGACCGCCTACTAATATCGGTGTTGATAGTCCAGCTGGTGTCATATCCATTACAGATATATCAAATGCATTTAGCGTACCCTGATTGACAACTGTAACTGTGTACCTCACTGGGTCACCTGGGAGAAAGGGTCCTCCTCCTCTTGGCGTAGCGAGTGTATCAACTACCTTGATGAGTGCCAAGTCAAAGACTTGACCTACATTAACTTTTGCTTGATCTTGATCATCTTCTGAGGCATCGTCGTTATCAACATTGCTGTCATCATCAGCTCGTACAGAACCCGATGAATCACGAGCACGCATAATCTCTGCAACATTGATAATACAATCATCCATAAATCCTTCGTCAATGAATGCCTCTACATTAAAAGTAAATGTCTGACCAGCAGCTATAGAGCTAATAACAAAATCCCCAGCAGCATTCTGTGTTATTCCAGCTTGTGGTATTAGTACTGGATTGCTTAATCCATTCGGATTTCTGTCTTGAACATCTATGTTAAATGCATCAAGCGTACCTTGATTTATTATACTGATCGTAAACTCAACTCTATCTCCTGCCATATAAGGCCCAGGAGTAACCATAACGTCTAAAACTTTAGTTAAGGCTAAATCAAAACTCTGAAAAATAATGACTTTGGCTTGATCTTGATCATCGTCATCGTCTTCATTATCATTAGGCGTACTGTCTATGTCAGCGACATCAGCGCCTCCATCTTCATCGCTTGCTCCAAATATTTCTGCAACGTTAAAAAGACAGTCTCCCATAAAATCTGTAGCTATAACGGACTGAACATTAAAGCTGAACGTTTGACCAGCGCCAACAAAATCTACAGTAAAAACATCTGCAAGTCCTGTCGGTAAAACATTCAATTGTCCGAATGTCAAAACTGGCTGACTCAATCCGGCTTGAGGAATATCTCTTATATCAATATCAAAAGCATCAACAGTTCCTTCATTGATAACAGAGAGCGTAAACTCAACTGTATCTCCTGCCATGTACGGACCTGGGGTTGCAACCGTATCTATTACTTTCTGTAATGCAAGATCAAATATCTGAACAACCGGTATTACAACCATATCCTCATCATCATCATCTGACTCACCGATATTACCGCCATCATCATCTCCGATAATCGTACCATCAAGATTGTCATCGGTATCTTTACGGATATCAGGATTACTATCTACGTCATCACCATCATCAGCGGTAATCTCGGCAATGTTCATCAATTGAGTACCCATGAAATCTTCACTGATCCTGTACTGTATTCTAAT
>CAYPWL010000022.1:0-11905 GCA_964414425.1 uncultured Saprospiraceae bacterium | reverse complement strand
AGATCGTATCTATTTACAGGAATCATGACCATATCCTCGTCATCATCATCGGACTCTCCTATATTTCCTCCATCATCATCTCCAGTAGCAGTATCATCTAATCCATCATCAGAATCTTTTCGGATATCTGGATTACTGTCTATGTCATCACCGTCATCCGATGTTATCTCAACTACATTCATCAAAGATGATCCATCAAAATTTGGATCAATTTGATAAGTAACTGTAAAGGTTTCAGTTGATCCAGCAGACAATGATGCTATGGTATAGTTAGAATTCGAAACGGCAGTAACATTAGCATTATCTAATAATGCATCGAAAATTAATTCCGAATCTGGAAATTCTGTAATTCCAACGTTGGCTGCATCTAAACTACCCTCATTGACTACAGTTATTTCAAAACTAATTAGGCTTCCAGGTTGGAACGGCTGGGACGATACTATTGATTTCTGAATAGACAAATCATATCGATCTATATTAATCATCACCATATCCTCGTCATCGTCATCGTTATTAGCTGTGCGGTCTAATCCGTCATCTGTATCTTTTCGGATGTCTGGATCGCTATCAATATCATCACCATTATCAGCCGTAATCTCTACGACATTCATCAGTAGGTCTCCCTCGAAATCGTTGTCAATAGTATATGAAACTGTAAATGTCTCTGTTTGACCAGGTGCCAAAGTCAAAATAGTATAATCGGTATCCGTACCGATCACATTACTATTAGCCGGTGCTGAAGTGCTGAAGAAATTTAAAGAAGAATCTGGAAATTCTGTAATGCCTATATTATTACCTGTTATACTACCTTCATTAGTCACGGCTATCTCAAACTCTACGACATCCCCTAATTCAAAAGGTCCTGCTGTATTCAGTGTTTTTTGAATTGATAAATCAAATCTGTCTACAACGATCATAGCCGGATCTTGATCATCCTCATCATTAGTATCGTTGATCGCATCATCTATTGGATCTCCATCGTTACTATCATTAGTATCTGGTGTACTATCCGTATCAATAGGAGGAGTGTTAGTTGGATCCTGATCATCATCGGCAAAAGATATCTCTGCAACATTTACTATTGTAGTACCCGTAAAACCTTGATCAATAACAAAATCAATAGTTACTATAGCCGACTCTCCTGATGGAATAATGGGTATCACATCATTTATAGTAGCTGTAGAACCATTCAGGGTCCAATTATTATCTGTAAGCGTTAAACCTTCTGGTATGTAATCAATAATTTCTACATTAAAAGCATCATCTGAGCCTTGGTTAAAGACTTGAATCTGAAAACTAACGGTATCACCTAATTGGAATAAACCAGTACCCGCATTGACCAGGGTCTTACGTAGAGCCAGATCAAAACGATCGACACAAAGACCCGTATTATCGTTTATATCAACTGTAGGTCGGCATACTGTCTGATTGCCACATAGATCCGTCACATACACATCTATTGTTTGTCTCAGTCCGCCATCAGCAGTCAGCGTTATACTGTTTCTTCTTCCCTCGGGATCGAATGTTATCTTGAGATGCTCCATAGGAGTCGTATCATCATAAGCATTAAAGACAACTTCCTTTGGCCAAATTGCTACTGAGCAAGTACTCGGATGAAATGTCGTATTGACATCTCTACAAATTACAGTAGGAGCAGTAGTATCATTAGGATCGCATTGGGCTTGAGTGCTGTCGTGCACAAACATCATTATGATCATCAATGCTGCACTCAGTGTCATTCTTGAAAAAGTAGACAGGTGCTGGTTAGTCCGTGAGATGTGAAGTAATGTAGTTCTCATTATCTAAAGTCTTATCGAAAGATGCACTAATGATAATCTTCCGTTTTTAAAATATGTATATAATAATAGTTAAATGTTCCGTACACTATACGCATACGGCAGCACTGCAAATGGGATGGGGATACTTTTACAAATCAAATATATTACAATAAATTGCAATACGTTAATAATTGAAGTGTAATTTATTAAATATTGCTTTTTTTGATAATATGATTATAAATCTCCTAATTGAGGTCGTAAGACAATGTCCTCAATTACAGCAGCAACAGAGGTGTCATAAGCGGCCCATATCTGTTTGGCTACGTCGTCCGCTTGCATTAACCGGCTTACGGGTAGCTCGACTCCAGCCCAGCTATTAGACCAGGTTGCTCCCGGCATCACCGATGTCACCTTTACACCTTTTGCCTTGAGCTCTTCTCTCAGTACTTTAGAGAATCCCAACAAAGCAAACTTAGATATACTATATGAACCTCCGCCGGGCAAAGCTAACAGGCTTGCCACTGAACATATATTAAATATATGTCCTCCTCCACGATCAATCATCTGTGGCACTAACGCCCTGGTTAGGTTGTAGGCACTATACAGATTGGTATTGATCATGTGCTCGAGAGATCCTTCATCTTCATCAAGGATTTCTCCAGGTATAAATACTCCTGCATTATTAACTAACGCATCTATGGTATTCCAACGCTTATTAATCTCTTCGGAAAATGAGATGACATCCTCCTTCTTACTGACATCAGCTACCCCCGCTACTATTGATCGGGAAGGGTCTCGCTTGAACAGTTCTTGATTGAGTTGTTCTACATCATCCGCATTGCGAGCACAAAATGCTATATCTGCACCGTGTGCAAAAAACACTTCTATAATCGCTCGACCTATACCTTTTGTCCCTCCTGTTACGACAACCTTCATAATCATTCTATTTACACATTAAATTTAGGGTAATTTCGCCATCAGAATAGGCAAGAACTATTTTTGCCGCAGAGCAGTTCAACTTTCATGAAGCTAATTAAGGATTTCGGACACTACGTAGCTTGGCTCCCAGATATCTTTTCGAGACCTGAGAACACCAAGATGTATTATAAAGAAACCATGCGTCAGATGTATGATATCGGCATTGGGTCTCTTAGTATTGTCATGATCATATCAGGATTTATAGGAGCGGTTACATCGATACAGTTCTCCTATCAGTTAGAGGGAACGATGATACCGAGCTACTATATTGGTTATATCGTGAGAGATATGATGATCATTGAGATGGCTGTGACCCTAACCTCTATCGTACTTGCTGGTAAGATCGGATCTACTATGGCAGCTGAGATCGGAGGCATGCGCCAAAAGGAACACATAGATGCCATGGAAATCATGGGTGTCAACACCTCTGCCTATCTAGTTATGCCTAAGCTGATTGCTTCAGTGATTATTATACCCATCTTAGTGATCATCGCATCACTGGTTGGTATCGGTGGTGGATACTTTGCCGCAGTGACCGTCGCAGACTTCACTAGCTCAGAGTTTATCAGAGGACTTCGGTCGTTTTTTGTGCCGTACAACGTGGTGATCATGCTGGTAAAGGCGGTTACTTTTTCTTTTATCATTACATCTGTAGCCTGTTATCAAGGGTACTTTGTCAAGGGAGGAAGTATAGAGTTAGGACAGGCGAGCACCCGAGCTGTGGTATTTGGATCTATTATAATCCTCATAGCGGATTTGCTGATCGCCTTAATATTAATGAGTTAACATGATTAAAGCGGCTAACATATTAAAGTCTTTTGGGAAGCAGGAAGTCCTCCGAGATGTCAGCTTTACATTTGAGGCTGGCAAGACGAATCTTATCATCGGTAAGAGTGGAGCAGGTAAGACAGTGTTCCTCAAGATTCTGGTAGGCCTACTTACACCAACTGCTGGAGAGATCTGGTATGATAATATCGATCTATGCTGTATCAACAAAGACGAGATCAGAGCACTGCGTATGCAGATCGGTATGCTCTTCCAAGGTAACGCCCTGTTTGACTCCATGACTGTGGAAGAAAATATCCGATTCCCAATGGATATGTTCACCACCAAAACGCCCAAAGAAAAACAGATCCAGGTAGACTATTGCTTAGAGCGAGTAAGCCTTGAGGGTAGCAATAAGAAATATCCATCCGAGATCAGTGGAGGTATGCAGAAGCGAGTAGGTATTGCCAGATCGATCGTCCTCAACCCTAAGTACCTGTTTTGTGATGAGCCCAACTCAGGACTTGATCCTAAGACTGCCATCACCATAGATGAGTTGATCAGCAGCATCACGGTTGAGCATAACATGACGACAATCATCAACACTCATGATATGAACTCAGTCATGGAAATAGGAGAAAACATCTGTCTGCTATCGGAGGGAAAATTAGCTTGGCAAGGCACAAAAGAGGAAGTCTTGCATAGCAAGGATGAAATACTTTTAGACTTCATCTTCGCCAGCCCATTCTTAAAGAGACTGAGACAAACTGCCATCAACGAATAAAAAAAGCCCAAGCTTGCTATCAAACTCAGGCCCTTTCGACTAAGGTCTCAAAATAAGAAAACTACTTCTTGTCGGTTAATTGCTGCAACAAATATATGAATTATATAAATATTATATATGTCTTTCTCATATATATTAGACTTTAACACAGCCCAGAGATTGGATCAAAAAGAGAAAGTTCTTGAGATATTTTGCCCGCACAAATCACATATTCTTCATAGAAAGTTGATATTTGCAGCTCCTATCCCGCCCGGGTGCTGGAATTGGTAGACAGGCATGGTTGAGGGCCATGTGTCCGTATGGGCGTGAGGGTTCGACTCCCTCCTCGGGCACTTTTTAAAAAGGAGTTATGATGACGTTGTAACTCCTTTTTTATTCCTTCTTAAGTTGAATTATTTATAAAATCAAAATCGATTGAATTCACTGGCCAAAATTCGTAACCTGAAATATTATTAGCCTCAATAAGATTTTTAAATCGCTCTGAAGCAAATGCGCCCATCAAAAGCGGGGTCTTCAACACATCAACGTAGTGATTAAAACAAATTTTTATTCTGAAATCCGTCACATTGCTATACCATCTTGTTAAATCTCTTAGCTCTATATGTGTCGTAAACTTGGTTGGGTCTGAATCGGTGACACCTTCTGGTAGCTGAAGTACCTTTGAATTAGCCAAGTTCACATTGTCAAAGTCATAATTTGAATATTGACAAATATGATACTGCATAAATTCACCTTGATATTTCAGCTTGCACGCACTAAATCTGTGATCCCTCCCAATGACCAATTCATTTTGTTGAATTAAATCTTTGAACTTGGATGAAACTAACCATCCATTAATCTCTACTGGCCATTTATCTTCATCATAGGAAAAATAAAAGGCATCTAGTAGAACCCAATCATACTCGATATCATCTGATGGTTGATAACATATAAAGTGATCTAGTATATCACTGCGAAAGGGGATAGGCAAATTATCAAAAGTTCTCCTTTCAAAATACTCTTGACTTAGCTGATACTTCTTGACAAATTTACCTAGCACCCAAGGATTGGTCTTTTTATTTGGATAGCCCAAAATTTCATCAAATTGATGATCACTTGAGATCTTCTTTCTAAATCCAAAATATTTCACTGTTTCATTAAAATTTGACGTGATAGCACGAATTACTGATTAGATTACTGTTTGCATATTACCATGCTATTATAAAGTTTCGCTCTATAAATAATTCCAGCCCATCCAATCTAAGGTAACACACTTGTTTGTAGGCTACACCTAAGAAATAATATCAATTCATCACCTCACTCCTTCACCGGATAGTACTCTATATACTTCTTGACCTTGTCTGAAACCTCCTCCGAAAACAATCGCTTCAACAGGTAAAAGGACATATCGATACCGGCACTTACACCTTCTGCGATGACGTACTTGCCATTATCATAATATCGCTTGCTGCGATCTACGTTTATAGTCGGGTCTATCTTATTCATGATGTCAGTTGCCGCAAAATGTGTGGTGGCTTTCAGCCCGCCCAGCACACCGAGCTTAGCTAAGACCAATGAGCCTGTACAGACGGAGGCCACAACTGGTGTCGAGTCTACCAATGGCTCAAGAGAGTTAAGATATCCTTGATTCTTGATGATCTCACGAGTGCCAAATCCTCCGGGGATCACCAGCAGGTCCAACTCATTTACATTTTGAAGTAGTTCATCTACTGCGATCTTCATAGATGTCTTGGAGACGGTAATCTCACGTGACAAGCCGATGGTCTGTATACTCTCGATCAACCCCTCGTCGACATAAGCTGCAGAGGACAGCACTTGCATTGGCCCTGCGAAGTCCAGTAATTCTACTCCATCAAATAACAGGATGCCTATCCTCATAATCGCTCAATTTCTTGGGCATAAAAATAAGAGAATACATAGCTTATTATCTGATGTGTTAGACTATCTTGTCGAGCTAATCCAAACCTACTATGCCTGAGTTTTGTCATCTGCACTGTCACACCCAGTACTCACTACTTGATGGTGCCGCAGACATCGGCAAGCTTATGGATAAGGCTGTCGCAGATGGCCAGCGTGGGATCGCTATGACCGATCATGGCAACATGTTCGGTGCGTTCAAGTTTGTCAATGAGGCGAATAAGCGAGGCCTTAAGGGCATGGTCGGGTGTGAGTTTTATCTCGTCGCAGATCGGCATAAGAAGAGTTTTCAAAAGTCTAAGGGCGAGAAGGATATCCGATACCATCAATTGCTCCTAGCCAAAAATCAGGCAGGCTACCAAAATCTGGCAAAGCTATGCTCACTTGGATTTATCGATGGCTTATATGGTAAGTATCCCCGTATCGACAAGGAGATCCTACTGCAATATCATGAGGGCTTAATTGCTACCAGCTGCTGTCTGGCAGCGGAGATACCTCGACTGATTGCCCGTGAGCAGATGGAAGAAGCCGAGAAACAACTCAAGTGGTGGCTCGACATCTTTGGTGAGGATTACTATATCGAGCTCATGAGACACAAGGGTATCGAGCGCATAGACAACTCCAGTCTCAGCCAAGAAGATGTCAACCAACACCTGATCCACTTAGCAGAAAAATATAACGTCAAGCTCATCGCCACTAATGACTCCCACTATGTCGAGGAGGAGGACTGGCGGGCCCATGATGCCATCTTGTGCGTCAATACGGGCCGCAAGGTCCATGAGGAGGATCGCTTTAAGTTTTCGAGCTCAGACTACTACTTCAAGTCACAAGAGGAGATGAGCGCCCTATTTGCTGATGTACCTCAGGCCATTGCTAATACGATAGAGGTATTTGACAAGATAGAGATGCCTACGCTGGCTCGAGATATCCTCTTGCCCAACTTCCCGTTGCCCGTGGGATTTGAGGATCAGTCAGCCTTATTAAGGCATATGGTCTATGAAGGTGCTAAGCGCAGCTATGGCGAGATCACAGAGGTTGTCCGGGAGCGACTAGATCTGGAGCTTACCATCATCAAGAATATGGGCTTCGATGGCTACTTCTTGATCGTACAGGATTTTATCGCAGCAGCGAGAGAGCTCGGAGTTGCCGTAGGGCCAGGACGCGGATCGGCAGCAGGAAGTGCTGTGGCATACTGCCTTAAGATCACGAATGTCGACCCGATTAAGTATAACTTACTCTTCGAGAGATTCCTCAATCCCGAGCGTGTATCGATGCCGGATATTGATATCGATTTTGATGATGATGGTCGTCAGAAGGTGATTGACTGGGTAGTTGACAAGTATGGTCGTAATCAAGTGGCACAGATTATAACTTTTGGTACAATGGCGGCTAAGTCCTCGGTGCGAGATATCGGCAGGGTGCTATCACTGCCTCTCAATGAGACAGATCGCATCGCTAAGTTAATCCCTACTCGACCTGGGACCAAGCTCAAGAAGATTTTTGGCAAGACCGAAAAAGAACTAAAGGCTGACTGGCCCGGTGATGACTTTAGCAAGATCCAAGACTTGCTCAAAGCCAGCGAACAGCAGAATCTCGAAGGCGAGGTCATCCAATTAGCGCAGAAAGTGGAAGGAACGGTGCGCAACACAGGTATCCATGCCGCAGGATTGATCATCGCACCTGATGACATCACTAACTATATTCCTGTCAGCACCTCTAAAGACTCTGACCTCTTCATCACGCAGTTTGATGGATCCGTAGTAGAAGATGCGGGGATGCTCAAGATGGACTTCCTCGGACTGAAGACTCTATCCATCATTAAGGATGCTATAGAAAATATCGTCAAGCGCCATGGGGAGGAGAAACGTATCGACCCAGACGAGATCCCTCTCGATGATGAGATAACCTACGGGCTATTCCAACGTGGAGATATGATCGGTATCTTTCAGTTTGAGTCCGAAGGGATGCGTAAGTTCCTCAGAGAACTCAAACCAACGAATATCGAGGACCTCATCGCAATGAATGCCCTCTATCGACCAGGGCCGATGGATAACATTCCCTCATTTATCCGTCGTAAGCACGGTGACGAGGAAATCACCTATCCACATGAATGGCTCGAAGAGATCTTGAAGCCGACCTATGGCATCATGGTCTACCAGGAGCAGATCATGCAGACGGCCCAGATCATGGCAGACTATACGCTCGGCAAGGCCGATATGCTCCGACGTGCCATGGGTAAGAAGAAGCTCAAGGAGATGGAGAAGCATCGAGCGATATTTACCGAGGGTTCGGGTGCTAAGGGGGTCTCTGGCGAGAAGGCGACAGAGATCTTCAACATCATGGAAAAATTTGCTCAGTATGGATTTAACAGATCACATGCTGCAGCCTACTCTATCGTTGCCTTTCAGACGGGATACCTTAAGGCTCACTACCCTGCCGAATTTATAGCCTCCGTCCTCACACATAACAAACAAGACATCGGTAAGCTGAACTTCTTCTTAAGGGAGGCCAAGCGCATGAATATAGAAGTGCTCGGTCCAGATGTCAATGAGAGTGACCTCAACTTTACCGTTAATGCTGCTGGCAATATTCGATTTGGCTTATCCGCCTTGAAAGGTGTTGGTGAGGGTCCTGTTGAGGAGATGATCCGTGAGCGTGCCAATGGACGATTTACGAGCATATTTGACATGACTAAGCGCCTGAGTCTTAGAGCCATGAATAAAAAGTGTTTTGAGAGCCTTGCTCAAGGTGGCGCCTTAGATGAGTTCAATGAGTCCAATCGTGCACAATGGTTTGCGCCCACTGAGCAATATGACTCTGTGATCGAGCATGCAATTAAGTGGGGTAATGCCTTCCAGAATCAAAAAGCCAGCATGGCCAACTCGCTATTTGGCGATATGACAGAAACCATACTCCCCGATCCTAAGATGCCCAAGTCGGAGCCATGGAACAAACTTACCATGCTCAACAAGGAGAAGGATGTCACAGGCATCTATATCAGTGGACACCCGCTCGATGATTATCACATGGAGCTGGCCAACTTTACCACGTGTACACTGGATGAAGCAGCACGGCGCATGAATACGACATTGCACATCGCAGGTATGGTCACTGAGGTATACCATGGCACTACTCAAAAAGGCCTCGGCTATGTGAGATTCACCTTGCAAGACTTCAAAGGGAATATGCAGTTTGGCATCTACAATGAGCAATACAAGCAATATGGCAGCCTCGTCAGCATGGGTGAGATACTATTTATCGAAGGCATCTTTGCGAAAAGATATAACGGGGATAATTACTTCTTCAGGGTGAAGAACATAAAGCTACTCGACACCATCGGTAAGACAATGACGAAATCTATCACGATCCAGATCCCTATCAAATCCATTGATGTGAAGATGATCGCCGAACTCGATAAGATGTGTGATGTAACCGAGGGCAAACACAAGTTTAAAGTGCAAGTCATCGATCAACAGGATGAAGTAAAACTCGATTTCGTCAATGACAAAAAACTGATCGAAGTAGATAGCGCATTTATTGATCGCCTGAGTCGATTAGGCCTGCCGTATAAGTTGAATTAAAACGATTTGGCAAGAGGTCGGGAGACCTTTGCCTGAATGTGGTGTTTTCTGCTAAAAGTGTCCCCTCCTCTCAGCGATTCTCGGAAAATCATATTCACAACACAGCACTTCAGTCATCCCTTGTTAAGAAGATCATAAGTCCTTTTTCTGAATGTAACTTATTTGGAGGTTTAGTGTTTCTAATGTGTATGAGACTTATGACCTTACTATTTTGCCTGACGATTGGGGCCTGTCAAAACATGGCGCCAAGTAAAACAGTCGAAGCAAATATAAATCAGGCAGCGATTGTCAAGGCCGAATCTAAGATCAACGATTCTAACGAAGTTACTCTCTATGAGACGTTTGATGACTTTGAACAAGCCATAATGAAGTCAGATGATGATAAAATCCATGTGATCAACTTTTGGGCAACCTGGTGCGCACCATGTATTAAAGAGCTACCATACTTTGATGAACTACAGACCAAGTATCCAGACAAGTATGAAGTGGTCTTGGTGAGTTTGGATTTTAAAAATCAGTATGAGACAAGGGTTATTCCATTCGTCGAGAAGAAGAATTATAATGTGAGAGTCGTGATGATGGGTGACCCCAAAGCCAATGATTGGATAGACCGAGTAGATCCATCATGGTCAGGTGCAATCCCAGCGACATATATCTATCGTGGAAGCAACCACATCTTTGCAGAGAGAGAATTTCATTCGGTCGAGGAGATCGAAGCCCAAATAGCAAAACTTTAAAATTCATAAATATTCAAAGCATGAAAAATATTGTAACACTTTTACTCGTGACACTTTTTGCAGCTGTCGCATTTGCTAATAACCCTGATCCAGTAGGATACAAGGTTGGTGATAAGGCTACTGACTTTAGCCTAAAGAATATTGATGGCACATTCGTATCGTTATCAGATTATAAAGATGCGAAAGGCTTCATCGTAATATTCACTTGTAATACTTGTCCATATGCAGTGATGTATGAAGATCGTATAAACGCTCTACATGACAAGTATGCTGCTCAGGGATATCCTGTTATCGCAATCAACCCTAACGATCCAGAGGTTAAGCCTGGTGATGATCAGAAGGCGATGATGACACGAGCTGATGAGAAGGGATTTGAGTTCCCATACCTCTTTGATGCAGGTCAAGCTGTTTATCCTCAGTATGGAGCCACTAAGACGCCACATGTGTTCATCCTCGATGCTGAGCATGTCGTGAAGTACATCGGCTCTATTGATGACAATCCACAAGATGAATCATCAGTAGGCGTTAAGTATGTCGAAAGCGCAATTGCAGCGATGGAAAAAGGACAAGATCCTACGCCAGCTACTACTAAAGCAATAGGCTGCAGTATCAAGGTGAAGAAAGCCTAATCAGACCAAACTGGCAAAAAATAAAAAATCCTCTCGATGACCTCGAGGGGATTTTTTATATCCCATATTTTACACAGCGCTCATTAAAGAGTTCTAACCCGCGGTTATAAATGATATAATCTATCTCGCAAGCTGCTTTGATTTTTTCAATTTGCTCTGGAGTGAATGGGTCCTCTTTATATGACCCAACATTTTTTTTGGGTATGGCTTGTAAGTCCCATCCAAAGGTTTCGTTACATAAAGCCAGACTCTTGTCAAATTGCTCTGAAATTCCAATGAATTCTACAGACTCCAGATTAGCAAGTGCCTCATCGATATTGTTTCTCTTAGGTCGATATCCAAACTGTTTCGCCTGTAGGACTCCTTCTTTAAAAAGGTAATTATTGACCACCTCCTCAATAGACATGCCGGCGTACATCCTATTTCTTTTTCTTAGATAGAGTATTGCTGACTTAACCCTCTTTACTGGATCCCTTAAGAAGCTCAAAACAAGTGGTTTGTGGGTCGCATAATGACGTATAGCCGCCCAACCAAAATGACCGATTAAAATTTTCTTCCCATGATGAAACAATTCGTCCTTTCGCTTTTGGAAATCCTTCCAACCATAGTATCTAGCTCGCTGCTTAATGGTTTGTTCGAAGTAACTTGGGTATATTTCAGCTTGATCGAAGTAGTCATACAGGACGAATCTAAACGTTGTTCCTGCAGTCTTAGGGATATGAAGAAAATAATACCA
>CAYPWL010000021.1:0-61181 GCA_964414425.1 uncultured Saprospiraceae bacterium | reverse complement strand
CCTCTCGGGCCTTCTCCGCTTCCTTTCGGGCTTGATCTCGTTCTTTTTGTTGAACCTTCCTCTCTCGTTCTTTCTCTTTTTTACGGGCTTTGGCGTCCTCATCTCGATCTGCCGAGATGTACACTCGAGAATCTGGATCCTTAGGATTAAAGTCATCTACAAAGTAGGCAAAGGTTTCCTGCGCTGACTCATAGTCTCCCTTGAGATACTGTGCCTTGCCGAGGAGCACATAACAATCATCTACCCATTTGCTGACTTCGTGAAGAGTAGATACTTTTATAACTTTCTTTATCGCCTCATCCATGCTCGCAGTCACAGACTCTGGGTTTTCTACCGACTCGTATGGATAGATATTGAGTATGTTGTTGTAATTATCCTGATATCCATCTTCTAATTGAAGCTTACTTTCTTTGTAGAGTTCATTCGCATTAAAGTAGCCATTGTACCGAGCAGTAAGATCATGAAACTTACGACCCACAAATCCTACCTCGTCTTTATTTTTTTGAGTTGATGAGCATGAACTCAATAGGCTAAAACTGATAGCCGCAATCAATAACAAAACCGTATTTAAAAGAAGTCCTCGTTTGATCATCATGGATGGCTCTATTGAATCGTTAATTACTCCCATAACTCTGCCAAATAACGCTACTCACTGGTTCGAGCACAAATGATTTAATCGATGGTGCTGCAATTGAACGGAAGGACCGTATATAATAGGCAATACAATAACCGTTTTATTTCTATTTTATTATAAGATACATTTGTGCCGATGAATGAGACTGGTGAGAAAAAGGATGGCTTTTTTCAGCGATTAAAAGAAGAATATCGCTTAGTAGTGTTTACCTCTGATACATTTCAAGAGGTACGTTCTTTTGATCTCAGCTTGAGGAGTATCTATGGTTTTATCAGTATGGCATGCCTCATTTTATTAATAGTCTTCTACGGACTATTTGCTCTCACCCCTCTCAAAAACTTGATTCCTGGTTATGGTAAGATTGAAGCTAACGCTGACTTTATAAAGTTGATTGAGAAAATCGATGATATAGATGGGGAGTTGCAAGCTCAGGATACCTATCTATCGGCTATGAGAACGATGCTGACAATACCAGACATCGCCCAGATGCCTAATTATAAGCAAATCAAAACACCGATCAATAACAAGGTCACCAAGGCTAAGAAGGTACAGAGTACCCAGCAGGATAAATCTATCAAAAATGATATCCCAATAAATCACAGTATCTATGATACTTGGCTATCCGCTGAGGTGATACTGCCCGTGCAAGGTATTGTAAGTTCTAAGTTCACCCCTGAGATTAAGCATTATGGTGTGGATATACTCGCTCCAGAGAGTAGTCCTATCAATGCGATTATGGATGGATATGTGTTTAGCTCGGGTTGGGACCTCGAGACTGGCTATACGATTGGAGTCCAACACGAAGGCAATGTTTTATCATTTTACAAGCATAACTCGATATTGTTAAAGGAGAAAGGTACTTTTGTCCAAGCGGGAGAGGCGATTGCCATTATAGGTAATACAGGTACGCTTTCGAGTGGTCCTCATCTGCATTTTGAGTTATGGCACAGTGGGAAACCACTTAACCCTGAAGACTTTCTAAATTTTTAATGAAATGAGTAATCCAGATCTTAAAGAGTTAAAAGGAGATGATGGTAAAACGTTAAGTCCTATACTTCCAGAGGATGTCAAGAATTATCTAATCGACATAGATGGTACAGTGACTGATGACGTACCTAATGAAGAGCCAGAGCGAATGGTCACATGTCTTCCTTACCCCGACGCCTTAGACATACTGAATAAATGGTTCGACGAGGGTCATATCATCACTTTTTTTACTTCTCGTACAGAAGAGCACCGCTCGGTGACTGAGACATGGCTTAAGAAGCATGGCTTCAAGTATCATGGACTATTGATGAACAAGCCTCGTGGAGGAAATTATCACTGGATTGATAATCACATGGTACGAGCTACAAGGTTCAAAGGAAAGTTTACTGACCTGATCACGGTTAGTAAGGATATCGAAGTATTCGAAAAGCACTAAGACTGGTAGATATCTTGCAAGGCACTTGTGAGATCAGGGAAGTAAAATGTATAACCGCTGTTCGTGATGCGATCAGTGGTTACTTTTGTACTATTCAGTACTACCCGAGACATTTCTCCGAAGAGTAATTTGATTGAGAATGAAGGTGCTGGCATAAGTAATGCCTTCTTATTGACTACCTTCCGTAGGATGTCTGTGAATTCATAATTGGTATGTTCTTCGGGTGCTGCAGTATTATAAACAGTATGCTCCATCTTGTTGGACATACAATGCTGTATGAATCCAACAAGGTCCTTAATATGTATCCATGGTAGATATTGCTTACCGCTACCCAAGTAGTTAGCCATACCAAAAGGGATGGTTTTAGCCATCTTATCAAGAGCTCCAGCATCTTTAGTGAGCACCGTAGAGATTCGTAGTATAGATAGATTATCTGTCAGGGCTGATGCGGGCATTGCCGCTTCCTCCCACTGTTCGCATACTTCTGACAGAAACTCATGGTTATGTGGCTCGTCTTCTTCTGAGGCAATATTATTGCCAGTATCTCCATAGTAACCCACTGCCGAGGCAGAGACGAAGGATTTTAGCTTTATCCCTCGACGTGTAAGATTGTGTATCAAGAACTCCGTACTCTCTGTCCTGCTGTTGATGATAATCTTCTTCCTTTGTTTGGTCCATTTCTGATCAGCGACACCGGCGCCAGATAGATTAATCACATGATCGGGTACGAAGTCTCCTATATCAAAAATGTTGCTGGCAGAATTCCAATGTATGAATGACTCGTCACGAGTACATCTTTCTTGATTGCGACTGAGAATTTTTACCGTGTAACCTAAGTCTTGTAAGTATGGGGTGAGGTGTTGGCCTACTGACCCAGAACCGCCGGCGATTAAAACATTCTTTGACATAGAGATATAGCTTATGATTTTAATAAGCCCATTTATAGTCTGTTTGTTTATCTGTACCTTTCTGCTTTTGTTACTAAATCCTGTGAATGCCTATGCTCACCAGATGTTTACTCGCTCTGTCTGCTGTGTTCATCGTATTGAGCGCTTGCCAGACTGAAAAAGCTACAGACCATACCAGTCTCGATCAAGTGGTCGTGCGATTACAAAAAGAACCACAGCGTCTTAATCCATTGCTATATCTTCTGCCAGAAGCCAGCATGGTGATGGAACACATGTACCTATCTCTATGTGATTATGATCCTATCAGCGGAGAGTGGGTGCCTGTATTAGCAACCGAGATGCCGGTGATAAGAACCGAGGTCAATGTAGATGGGGATACCGAAAAGGTCATAGAAATTGAAATCCTGCCTGAAGCTATATGGGTCGATGGTAGTCCAGTTACTGCTCATGACTTTGTATTTACTATGAAGCTAACGAGGCTCACAGGAATTAATGCACCGGCTTGGAAGCAATTGACTCAGGAGTTAAAAAGTATTGATATAGACGAGAGTAATCCTAAGAAGTTTACCGTTACGACGATTGGAGATTATTTCCTGACTGTTGATGGCCTGCTTACTGCTGAGATTGTCCCGAGTTATATTTATGATCAGGAAGGTAAACTTGCCGATTATACTTATGAGCAATTGTATAACATGGATGACGATGCAATGGATGCAGATAGCACGCTGACCGATGTTGCCAGAGAGTTTAGCAGTGCCAAGTATTCACGTGAGTCCATAATTGAAGGGGCTGGGCCCTATATGCTCAAACAGTGGGAGCCAGGACAGTTCATCGTATTAGAAAGAAAAGAAAACTGGTGGGGCGATCAATTTCCAGATCGTACTCTATTAGCCGCTAATCCAGATCGTATTATATATCAGATCATATCAGATGCTACCGTAGCGATCACTCAACTTAAGAGTGGAGAGATTGACGTAATATCCTTGGCAAGAGTGCCCAGTCAATCTTACTTAGATCTGCAACAAGATTCAAGTATTGCTGCTCAATACAGTTTCCATACTCCACAATTACCAAGGATATATTATCTACTGCTTAATAATCAGGATCCACGATTAGCAGATCTTAATGTTAGAAAGGCCCTTGCACACAGTATGGATGTAGATAGGATCATCAACCAACAAGAAAAAGGTTTGGGTTATAAAATAGCTGGCCCTTTAGGCCCTGGGCAACTGGGTTATATTAACTCAATAGCATCACCCGATTATGATGTCGATCTCGCAAGAGAATTATTAGTTGATGGCGGATGGAAAGATATAGATGGTGACGGCATCGTTGAAAAAGATGGGCAAGAATTGAATTTAAGATTCTTTATCACTGGGTCACCATTGAGTACAGTGATCTCCACACTTCTTAAAGAGAGTGCGCTTGAGGCGGGTATTAATGTTGAGCTTATAACTAAGCCCGGTGCTGCCTCACGCCAAGAAAACGTCATCCCAGGTGACTTTGAAATTACTGCTCAAGTTATTACCGGTGAGGGTCGTACTGATCTTTATCAGTATTTTCACTCGGATCAGATCGGGGTTGGGGGACGCAACTGGGCTGGATACTCTGATGAAGCCGTTGACGAACTACTTGAGACCATTCAGTACACAGATGACGAGGAGGAGCGTACCACAGCTTATCACGCTTTACAAAGAGAAATCGCAGAAGATCAGGCAGTTATATTCTTATATGCGCCTCTCGAAAAACTTGTGGTATCTAAAAAGTTTCAACCAGTTATCTCTTCTAAGCGACCGGGCTTTTTTGTCAATGCCTTCAAGCCATCTTAGATTCAGTAGATTATGTTATCGCTGATTGCTAATAGGCTCTTATTACTCATACCTACATTGATGTTGATTCTGATATGTACTTATGCCTTGAGTACCTATGCACCTGGCGATGAGGTTGCGCAAAGGCTTGAGCTAGCAGGCGAATCAGCGTTAATCAACCTAGATAGATATGATAAGGCGTATAGAGCTATGGAGCGCAATCTGGGGTTGGCTGGCCCTAAGTTTTATGTATCACTCGTGCCGAGTTATCATCCTAAAGACCCCTACGATGTAGTTCCTGCCTATACACGTCAGACGCTGATTAATCTCAATAGCCAAGTCAAAGACTGGTCTAAGGTTTACAATTATTATCGATCTGCCAAGAGCCTACTTACTCAGGTTCGAGCTGATGCTAAATATAGAGGTACTCAATTGCAAGTCAATAAAATGTTGAAGGTTCACAAGCTGGAAAATCTGTCAAGTCTTGAGCTGAAGGCCCATTACGATAAGGACATTGCGGCTGCCGTGAATACACTAAATCAAGAACTGGATCTATTGATTGAGGACAGATCTATGATATATCCTGTACTAAGATGGCACGGTACCGATAACCAGTTTCATCATTGGATTAAGAGATTTTGGTCAGGGGATAATGTCTCCCTGCTCGACGGTGTAGCAGTATCTAAGAAGATAAAGAAGAGCCTCAGATGGACTATGACGCTATCCATAATGAGCTTATTGATATCGTGTGTGTTGACGATATTTCTGGCTATGTGGATTGAGCGATCTCAAGGTCATTGGATTGCTGGAGTGATTAATAATGTGCTATACCTACTCTATGCGACCCCATTGTTTTGGTTGGTGACGCTCGGGGTGATATTTCTGACCACCGATGATTATGGGAGTTGGACTAATATCTTTCCTTCTATTGGGATTAAGTACTGGGAGCTCGATGGTGGATTTTGGAGTGATATCGGAGTGTATGGTCGACAGCTCATCCTGCCATTGCTGTGTATGGTAGCGGTAAGCTTATCTTATCTAACAAGGCAACTGGTTGCAGATCTGAATGGTCAGCGGGGTAGGCTATATGCCACGCTCGCTCGTGCTAAAGGAGTTGCTCCCAAAAGACTACGTTGGCAACATCTGCTCCCTAATTCATTGATGCCTTATATCACCATTGTGACCGGAGCATTGCCAAGAGTAATTGTCGGGTCAACGGTAATAGAAGTAATATTTAATATACCTGGTACCGGTAAGCTATTACTGGACTCCATATATCAGGGGGATTGGCCGGTTATATTTTCGATCATCCTCATCGTTGGAGTATTTACTGTGCTATCCTATTTGTTGGCTGATATCTTATACGCAAGATTTTTTCCTCATATAATTCAATCTCGCTGATATGGCAGATAGATTGAATTCTCTTTGGAAGAGTCTGACCGTCGGATCGAGGATTGCTGTGACGCTTTTACTACTGGTTATAATCTTAGGTCTCCTGGCTCCTTTATACTGTGGTGTGGGTAAGCTTGTTCCATTTGGCCCTAATCAATCGCTGGAGTATGCAGAGTACTTAGCACCATTAAGCTTAGATCCTGCGGGTCAGTTACACCTCTTCGGTACAGATGGATTTGGACGAGATGTATTGGTAAGATTACTCTATGGGGTGAGAACAGCCGTAGTCGTTGGATTAGGTGTAGTGATCATATCGCTGATTATAGCAGTGTTGGTCGGTATCACCGCCGGGTATTTTGGTAACAGACGTGTTCGAGCTAACTGGATGCAGGTGTTGATAGTCGGACTAATCATCTTGTTAGCGATATTTTATTTTTCATATGGTTTTCCTATTACGGCCATTTTAATTGTTGCAGTTGCTGCTGGCGTTATTGTTCTATTGGCTCGGGCCCCTTTTAAGGGATTTTATCTACCTCTGGATACGATGATTCTAAAAGTTATAGAAGTTGTCAAGACGATTCCTGCATTATTCCTTGTGTTATCTTTATTTGCTATTTTTTCTCAAGGATCTATGATGTCATTGGTTATCATCTTGGGATTACTATCATGGCCGAGTAAGGCGAGATTGTTACGTGCTGAAGTACTCAAAGCTAAAGAGTCCACCTATATAGTTTCTTCTCAGATATTAGGTCTGTCTGAGTGGCGCACGATAGTTCATCATTTACTCCCCAATGTTATGGCTCCGTTGATTGTGGCATCCTGCTTTACCTTCACTGGTGCGATTATAGCCGAGAGCACCTTGTCTTTTCTGAACGTTGGATTGCCGCAGGATATACCGAGTTGGGGAGGGATGATGCGAGAAGCCAGGGACTATTTTAATGCTTGGTGGTTGGCAGTATTTCCAGGGTTAGCGCTGTTTTTGACGATTTTAGGGCTAAATGTGATAGCTGATCAACTAAACAATAGAGAGAATCTCTAAAAATGCCATTCTTGAACAGTTTTATCTAATTGACGAGTTTTAATTTGCCAATTCCATTCAGTTATTAGTAAAATTAAAATGTATCAAATATATTGCCTTTTTAATAAAAAATATTCAATTGTAATTTATTGAGAATAGTAGGGTTTGCTGCTGTTTTTAGCCAAACGATCACATATATATCTGATATGATTGTATGTGTAAATATTAAAATATACCTTTGATCTGTTTAAAAATTTATAATTAATAAATCATTTTACGATGAATAAAGGTGAATTAATTACTGCGGTTGCAGAAGCATCAGGAATATCTAAAGCTCAGGCAGGAACAGCTGTTGACGCAGTATTTGGATCTATTGAGGGAGCATTGAAGAAAGGTGATAAAGCAGCTTTCATTGGTTTCGGTACATTTTCAACATCTGAAAGAAAAGCAAGAGACGGAAGAAATCCAGCAACAGGCGCTACTATAAAGATTCCAGCTAAGACTTTAGTAAAGTTCAAAGCAGGAAAAGCGTTAGAAGGTTCTGTTAACTAAGACAGAGTTTGAACAAATATTTATTTAGGGATCACAGTTTACAACTGTGATCCCTTTTTAGTTGTCTACATTTGTGAATCCATCAAAATAGAGCGATGAAGTTTGAAACGAAAACTATTCATGCTGGCATAGAGCCAGATCCGTCTACGGGAGCAATCATGACTCCGATCTACCAGACAAGTACCTACGTGCAGGAAGCACCAGGTAAGCATAAAGGATATGAATATGCAAGAACACAGAATCCTACTCGCAGCGTCTTAGAATCAAACTTAGCTGCACTGGAAAATGCCGAATATGGGATTTCGTTCTCGAGTGGATTAGCAGCGATGGATGCGATCTTAAAGATGTACTCACCTGGTGATGAGATTGTTTCAACTAATGATCTCTATGGTGGGTCATATCGATTGATGACTAAGATCTTTTCGCGCTTTGGTATTAAGAGTCGGTATATAGGCATGGATGATCCCAGCACAGTTGGTGCTCAACTGACTGCTGATACTAAATTGCTATGGATAGAGACCCCAACTAACCCAATGCTCAATGTCGTAGATATTGAAGCCTTAGTAAAAGTTGCCCATAGTAAAGGTGTGATGGTATGCGTGGATAACACCTTTAGCTCACCATATCTACAGAATCCTATTGATTATGGAGCAGATATGGTTTTGCACTCAGCAACTAAGTACATCGGTGGGCACTCTGATGTGATCCACGGCTGCGTACTGACTAATAATAAGGACATTGCAGATGAGCTCAGATTCATCCAAAATGCTGCGGGCGCAGTACCGGGACCGATGGATTGTTTTTTGATATTAAGAGGCATCAAAACACTTCACTTAAGGGTGCAGCGTAGCTGCGAGAATGCTGAGCAGATTGCTCACTTCCTTAAGAGTCATGATAGAGTCTCTAAGGTTTACTGGCCGGGCTTTGAGGATCACCCTAATCATGATGTAGCAGCAAGGCAGATGAGGATGTTTGGAGGGATGGTCTCTTTTGACTTAGTTGACAACAGCTATGAATCAGCAGAGAAAATCTTGAGTGGCACACAATACTTCTCCCTGGCAGAGTCCTTAGGAGGGGTAGAATCCCTAATCGGTCATCCTGCGAGTATGACACACGCCTCTATACCTAAAGAAGAACGTCTGAAAGTGGGTTTAACAGACTCTTTGATCAGACTGAGTGTAGGTATCGAGAATGTCGAAGATCTGATTAAAGATCTCGATACAGCATTGCAGGCTTAATTAATTGCCTTGTATCGCTGCTTGCCAGTTATCAATTAGGAAGTTGGCTTCATTGATCTGAGCCAAGCTATGGATATTAGTAGTTTCGACTATGTCGAATACACTACCATCATTTTCAAAGATGCTGCGTACATCTATATCTATGTCAAGTGAGTAGTTGTCACCAGATTGATCTAATCCATTCATAGTGATTGTGCGCATGATCTCATCTGAGCCTAAGTGAAATGCAAAGGTGCTCTCGGGAGTTCCATCATTATCTAAGTCTACAAGACCTTCGATCTTGGCGAATACATAACTCTCCCATCCGATCCAGTACTCGGCACTGTTGGCGAGATCACTATCTATTGGATATTCGTTGGGAGCCAGTGCATTTTGAGTAGGTGTAAGGCCAAGATTGAATGTTGCCGATGTAATAGCAGGCATTTCTAAATTTTCTGAGATTACCTGAAATCCCATCGCTGCGGATTCTGCATCTACGTGACTCTGAGTAAGATTGATATGTTGTGCTTCAAGCAATTCGACACTTTCGATACCATCTGATACACTTAGATCCGATATGAAGAAACTTACGCGGTTAAATCTAATAGTCCTGCCATCGGGGTAGACATAATCCTGCGTCATGATAAGAGGAGAGTTCTCATAACTCAATTGCACATTCATGTCAAATTGTGAAGTGTCATCACCACATGAAATCAATATGAGTGTCAAGAATAAAAGCGTAAATAGCGTCTTCATGATATTATCTTATTGCAAACCTAACGATATAAGTAGAGCAAATGATCTTCCAAGTCTACAGATAGTGCTTAAATTATTAGTTGTTGATAGAGATATCAGTGACTTTTGTCGCTTGAAGGATAAATTAAGAGCGGATCTGGCCGTATTTAATATTGATTACAATCCCTGATTGGTGGCGAGCATACTAATTAATAATGTTGATAGAATTCATGACTATCGCTTTGTGTGCCCTACTGATCGGGATGACCTTTTTATTGATTACGAGCGTGTTTTCTTGGATATCTTTGATTTTGTCCATGTTGACAATGTACGATCGATGCACCTTGAGCAATCTAGGATGATTTAATTTGACGTGTAGATGTTTGAGAGCAATATTTATGACATGTACCTTATCTGTGGTGATAACTTTAACATAGTCGCCGACATTTTCAAAATACAGTATATCATCTATTGTTATGCGGACCAAGCGCCCATCTACTCTTACGTATATTTCTTTAAGATTACTATCTCGAGCGATTTCTTTTAGGTAACTATCCCGACTTACAGCTTTCTGTATGGACTTTAGGAAACGATCCTTGGTAATAGGCTTCTTGATGAAGTCTGTAACCTCGTATTCGAATGCCTCATAAGCATACTCCTTATTACTGGTGGTGAATATGACTTGAGGTAAGCTCGGGAGCTTGTCTAATAGTTCAAGGCCAGTTAATTCTGGCATTTCGATATCCAACAGAATCAGGTCAATTGACTCCTTAGTAACATAGCTTAGAGCCTCTATGGGGTCTACGAAAGATGCTTTTAGATCGAGAGTTGAGATTTTTTTACAAAGATTTTCAAGTGATTTAATAGCAATCTTTTCGTCATCGATAATTACTGTCTTTAGTGCCATGATTTCGCTTATCTATTATTTTCCCAGATGTGCTAAGAGCTGTTTTTGTTGATCTATGAGAAGAGGGACTTTCTCGGTTAGTTCATTCCTGATTGCTTTGTAAATTTCTTTTACCCTATCAAGTTTGTTGTATCTGGCTGCTGTTTCAAGAGTCTTGAACTGTTCGGTTAGATCAGTAAGTCCAACCATACTAAAGGTTGGTTTCATTTTATGAGCACATGCTCGTATTTCTTGGCAGTCTTCCCCTTCTAATGAAGCTTTTAAATTTTCACGCTCCTCATCAATTGTATCTAAAAATATCTCGAAAATATCTGCCGCATATTCCATATCACCGTCATAAACTTCTTTTAAGAAGCCCACGTCGAGCTGATTTGAAAAAGCAAATGGTTTGACTTGTGGTTGCATTGTCGAAAATCGATTTCTATTCTAATAATTAATGTTTATGTAAATAAGAACTTTGTCAGAAGATGTGTAGTCGATCTACAAGTTGATTCATACCTGAGTTATGTAAACTATGAGCCTCTTGTCAGAGATACTCTGGGTGGAGTGTGCTCGCAATCACTATACATTAACCTCAAGCTATTTGACTCTATACAGCCTGTTATCGACCTTATAAAATCAAGCACCTACACTTGTAAGCAGATCACTGCTACAGTTCTTATTGGTTCCCCCAGTTTGCTCGTATACTATGTTCTGGATATTGAATTAACCAAATCAGGCTTCGAAGCTACGAATAATCAGATTAGGATATTTGGTTTAGTTGAAAATTGTAAGATTGTCGCTTAACCTCGGATCTACTCAAAGACGGAAGCCTTAAATACCTCTATATAAAGAAGGATTCTTACACAAGCTCGACTTAATCCAAACTCAAATAATTGTAAAAGAATTCTCGAATAGCTTGACAATGTCGTTAAGTACTCTTTTATTTGTTGAGAACATTCACTCAAAAATATCTATATAAGTAAAATTCTACTCTAATTGTACATACGATTTCCTTACTAACAGAAATGTAGTTAGAGTTATGAATTATAAGAAGTTGAATGATCGTAAGCTAATAGAGCTTTACCTTGAGGGAGACGAAAAGTCTTTCGAAATCCTACTAACAAGACACAGAGAGAAGATTTATACCTCTATTTATTTATTTGTCAAAGACCATGACTTGGCCGAAGACATCTTTCAAGAAGTATTTATCAAAATCATAGATACCCTAAGAAAAGGTAAGTATAACCACGAGGGCAAGTTCCTACAATGGGCTATGCGTATATCCTACAATCTGTGCGTTGATTATTTCAGAAGATCAAAAAGACGCACAAAAGTATCTCCGTCTGAAACCTTTGACATATTTGATGTGCTTGAGGTAAAAGATGACAATATGGAGGTGCAGATGGTTAAGAACCAGACCTACTCTAAGGTGAAAGAGCTGGTAGATATGCTCCCCACAGAACAAAGAGAGGTAGTTATACTTAGGCACTATGCCGATATGAGCTTTAAGGAGATCGCAGCATTGACAAGAGTCAGTATTAATACGGCTCTCGGACGTATGAGATATGCCCTGATTAACATGAGAAAAATGGTTGAAGAAAATAATCTTCAATTGCAGTCTTAGGACGATAAGAAATAGTTATTACAATATTGAGTAGGCTGGTAGAGATGATCTATCAGCCTTTTTTATTTTTAATATCTTACTGATTCAGTTGCGAACAACATTCAAATGATGGTGACAATTGAGATAGCTCAATCAGAAGATGATATCCGGGGTATTAAATCTCTGAATGTCAAAAACCTACCAGGAGCGATCAGTATAGAAGAGAAATTGAGTCAAGGCTTTGTTACCTGTCCTTATACAGTGGAGGACCTCACAGAGATGAATAGTCCACACCCTCATATCGTGGCAAAGGATCATAACAGCAATGTAGTAGGCTATTGTCTCATCATGCTCAATCGACATAGTGAGATTATGCCTGTGCTCCTGCCTATGTTTGAGTTGATCTCTGAGTTTGACGTACAAGGAGAGGCCATATCCAATATCACGTACTTTACCATGGGACAGATGTGCGTAGATAAAGCGCACCGAAGTTCTGGTGTATTTCATCGCATGTATGATTATCTGAGAGAACGTATGCAAGCATCCTATGATATAGTTGTCACAGAGATATCTGCGCTCAATAAGAGATCGTTGCGAGCTCATGAAAAGCAAGGATTCAAAGTGCTCCAACAATATGAGGCACCAGATGGACACCCATGGGTTGTAGTTTATTGGGATTGGAGATAGGACTGAGGCTCTATAGCTTGTTAAAATATATTCGTGCTTCTTTCATAACCTTAGGAGCAAGTACCAAGGTTGCTATCATAGTTGGTATAGCCATGAGTGCATAGAATCCATCGATCAAATTAATCATTAGATCCAGACTGGTGATAGCCCCTAACATAATACTGAGTAAGTAAAAGTACCTATACCAATGCTTGTGCTTAGCGCCTATGAGAAATGAGATACACTTAGTACCATAATAGCTGAAGCTCAACAAGGAAGAAATTGAGAATACTGCTATACAGAGTAACAAGACATAAGACCCCATCGAAGGTGCTGCAAGAGTGAAGGCATGCGCAGTAAGACTGACTCCATCAAGATCTTTGAGCTCCCAGGCGTCTGTGACTAAGATTGCAAGTGCAGTCAAGGTACAGACGATCAGTGTGTCTATCATAGGGCCGAGCATGGATACAAGCCCCTCTTTTATTGGTTCATTAGTCATTGAAGCGCCGTGTGCCATGGGCGCAGTGCCGATGCCAGCCTCATTGCTAAAGGCTCCACGCCGTATACCTAACAAGATGAGACCACCAATCGCGCCTCCAAACATAGAATCCCCTCCATAGGAGTCGGCACTAAATGCATCCGTGATGATCAACCATAAATATTGCGGTACCCGATCATAGTGAGTGATCAAAATATAGGACACAGCAAGAAAATATAGGACTACCATAAACGGCACTAACTTTTCGGCAGTTTTGCTGATCCGAGTTATGCCGCCAAATATGACTACTGCCGCCAATAGGATCAGTATAAGACCAAATATGGCATCAGTCATGACACCATGATATAGACCATTAGGAATCAGGACTATATCTCTAACAGCCTGAGTGAGTTGATTCACATTAAAAACGGGAAGTGCGCCAACTAAACCACAGACAGCGAAGAAGCTGGCGAGCCAGTGCCATTTTTTACTGAGGCCAACTTTGATAAAATACATTGGCCCACCTTGTATATCTCCATGGCTATCACGCCCTCGGTACATTATGGCGAGTGATCCTGTAAAAAACTTAGTAGACATACCTATGATGCCACTCACCCACATCCAAAAAATAGCACCCGGCCCTCCGATACTGATGGCAACAGCTACTCCGGCTATATTACCCATACCGATAGTAGAAGATAGTGCCGTACTTAAGGCTTGGAGGTGAGTAATCTCACCTTCGGCATTTTGCTCTTTGTGCTTGCCCATAACGAGCTCGATAGCATGATATATATATCTGAATGCCGTGAATCGAGATAATAAAAGGAGGTACAAGCCCCCACCGATTAAGAGAATCACAAGGGGTAATCCCCAAGCTATATTGGCAAAATCGGCTACTATTTCATTCAGGCCCTGCATGTCTTGCAAGGTAGGGATGATTTAATCAATATGGCCCAAGGGGTACGAGGTATTAGCAAATTGTAAAACCGGTTATGCTTTTAAAAGCAGTTAGACTTGACAAGTGTGTGATAAAATGTTCATGTTTGCAGCTTTTTGGAAATTACATATTGTAGACTTATGAATTATCGCCTTCGTGCATTATTATATTTGGTAGGGTTGGTTATTACTTTTCAATCATGCGGAGGCTCAGGTACAACGGGTGCGGATGGTGTAAAGGAAGTAGCGGATTTGCAGTTCAGATCTGCTACATCTGCTAAAGAATATGCAGAGATGGTCCTTAGGTCTATAAAGACTAATCGCGACAAGCCCCTCCAAAATCAATTCAAATCGGGAGAGACTGTAAATTTTGTGAAGTTAAAGCGACTGGTGAGCATGTACGGTAGTGGTATAGGAGGCCGTGATGACTGGGAGTTTCATGATTTTCACGAACTGAGCGAAGATACAGATGAGACTAAAGGATTTGACTATGCATGGTTGGATCAGAAGGGTCGACTTGGCATTCAGATATATATCCTACCCAAGAAGGACGGTGACGCCTACTATATCGATCAGTTAGACTTTAGGAGTCGATTAGACGTAATAGAAAGTGTAAACTTCCCTTCAGGCCAAGAGATTGACGATTACAAGAAGATTAATTACGACTGGGTAAAATAGATAGTATCTATCCATTGACCAGCTTAGCATAGTCCTTGGCGAAGTAGGTTATGATAGCATCCGTACCAGCTCTCTTAAGCGAGAGGAGGGTTTCGGGCATAGCTTGCTCATAATCGAGCCAACCTTTTTGGCATGCCGCTATGAGCATAGCACATTCTCCACTTACATGATATGCTGCAATAGGGAGATCGAAGTTTTCCTTCATGATATGAATGATATCGAGATAATTGAGTGCGGGCTTAACCATTAAGAAGTCTGTTCCTTCTTCTGTATCCAAGGCTCCCTCGATCAGCGCTTCACGCTTATTGGCTGGATTCATCTGATAGGTCTTTTTATCCTTTGGGATATCTGCATCTTCAACCGGTGCACTATCCAAGGCATCTCTAAACGGACCATAGTAAGCACTGGCATATTTGGCAGTATAAGACATGATACCAGTGTCAGTATATCCCTCTGAGTCGAGAGCTTGTCTTATGGCTCTTACTCTGCCATCCATCATATCTGATGGGCCTAATAGGTCAAAACCCGCCCTGGCCTGCGCTAAGGACATTTTCACGAGTACCTCTATCGAGGCGTCGTTGAGTATTTTTCCATCTTGGACTATGCCGTCATGGCCATCGATATTGTATGGATCCATGGCTACGTCACTAATCAAGGTGATATCAGGGAATGCTAATTTTAATTCACTGATTGCATTGAGATAATAGTTATCTGGGCTATAACTATAGGAGGCCAGCTTATCTTTGTTCTTATCAGCGATTTTAGGAAATATCATGAAGCTATGTAGACCCATACTGATAGCTTCTTTAATCTCAATCTTCATCTGATCGAGCGACATCCGATAGTTTCCCGGGAGTGATGAGATTTCATCTTTTATGCTCACACCATCTACTAAAAACAAAGGGTAGACAAGATCATCAGTTGTAAGAACTGTCTCTTGAACCAATCGTCGGATCGAATTAGATTTCCTATTTCTGCGAGGTCTCTTTAGCATCATTATTCTTTTTTGGATTAAGGGGTACTGGATCGGGGCCGAACCCTCCCCATGGTTGACATCGACCGATTCGTTTTGTGCCTAAATATATTCCTTTAATCACACCCCATTCTTTGATGGCCCCAACCATATAGTGTGAGCAAGATGGCTCATATCTACATCTCATACCCAGATATGTGCTTAAGATCGGCGATAAGATGAGTTGATACATTCTAATCGGCAAAATGAAAATTTGCTGAAAAACTTTGCTAATCATCTCGGGATAGTTCAGCGGTTGTTTTCTTCTTATTGAGGAGATAGTACTCTTGTGAGTCCTCGTCTAACTTGATGTTCAACACGTTCTTTTGGTCTGTATATAGCTCATTAAAAAAGTCTATTGCAACCTTCATTTTCTCTGGCTGAGGGACCTCATTGATTTCTAAGTAGCACCACACTCCTTGTAGATCATCACTTGACTCTTTGCCTAAAAAGCTGGCTCGATATAAGCGATCATCAATATTGATGGTCATCTTATCATTGATATAGGCGGCCATATAGTCCTCGGCATGCTCCGACTCTTTCTTGGTACAGATTAATAAGTCTGTATATCCCTCTTCGGATAGGGCGATCTCTAAATCATCTATGAAGAGATGAAGGGTTATTTCGATGGACTGATTAGTCTGGTTATAATTGATCTGCGACTTACTCAGATGTAAATCATGGGCTATCTCGCTGTAATCGGGGAGTAGCAATCCAATAACCATATATAGAATCGTGAGAATCATATGTCAAAGATAAGGCTATCGTATGTAAGGTGATTGGGTGTTAAGTAGGCAGGGCTGGAGATATTTGAAAATTATTAAATAAGGCTACATATACTTTAACATTATTTAGTGTTTTATGTGGATTAAATGCCTTTATTTTGTAATAGTATAATATTACTAATGAGTAATGTGTGACTTTTGAAAAAATGCACGTCTGAAGGATGTGAAAAGATATAAAGATTTATTTTTTGGTTGATGCAGTGAAAGGAAGTCATCTCGCTCGAGATGGCTTCTCTTTCTATCTTCTTCCAAATTAAAAAGGGCCTGAAATTAATTTCAAGCCCTTTTTTTATTGCTGTATTTGATATGCTACCTATATATCTACATTGGCGTATGTAGCATTCTCTTCTATAAATTGTCTACGTGGCGGCACCTCATCACCCATCAGCATGGTGAATACCTGATCTGCTATAAATGCGTCATCGATAGTTACTTGCCTAAGCATTCTCGTAGTAGGATCCATTGTGGTTTCCCAGAGCTGCTCTGCATTCATCTCACCTAATCCTTTATAGCGCTGTGTCTTTACTTTAGTTTCGTCTCCGCCTTCACCAGCATAGTTTTTGATAGCCTCGCCTCTTTCATCTTCACTCCAGCAATACCTGAATTGCTTGCCTTTGCTTACTCTGTAGAGAGGAGGAGCGGCGATATAAATGTTACCATTCTCGATGAGAGGTTTCATGTATCTCATGAAGAAGGTTAGAATCAATGTTACGATGTGGCTACCGTCAACATCGGCATCACACATTACGATGATCTTATGATACCGCAGTTTTTCAATATTGAGCTCACGGTCACCATCAATCTCCTCAATTTTCACCCCAAGTGCGGTAAACATATTTTTGATCTCCTCATTTTCATAGATTTTGTGCTCGAGTGCTTTTTCTACGTTGAGGATCTTTCCTCTCAGTGGCAATATGGCTTGGATGTTTCTATCTCGACCTTGCTTAGCTGTTCCACCTGCCGAATCACCCTCCACTAAGAATATTTCGCACTCTTCTGGGTTGCGTGAGCTACAATCAGATAGTTTACCGGGTAAGCCGCCGCTTGTAAGTACCGTTTTACGCTGAACCATCTCACGAGCTTTGCGAGCTGCATGACGAGCTGTTGCCGCCAGGATTACCTTCTCAACAATTCTACGTGCTTGTTTAGGATTTTCTTCGAGGTAGTACTTCAATACGTCTCCTACAGCACGTGATACTATGCCTGTGACCTCTGAGTTTCCTAATTCTCCTTTAGTCTGTCCTTTGAACTGAGGCTCAGGAACTTTAACCGATACTACAGAAGTAAGACCTTCTCTAAAGTCTTCGCCAGATATGCTAAACTTGAGCTTGTTAAACATCCCGGTGTCCTTACCATATTGGGTGAAAACACGATTCACGGCTCTTCTGAAGCCATTGACATGCGTACCACCCTCTCTCGTATTGATATTATTGACGAATGAGTAGATGTTCTCTTTGTAGCCAGTGTTATACTGCAGTGCTACTTCTACTTCCACATTATCTTCTGAACCTATGACATGTATCGGCTCACTAATCAGTGGCGGTCTATTTTGATCAAGATACTTGACAAATTCCTTCAGTCCGCCTTCAGAAAAGAATCGCTCGGTTTTGAATCCGTCTTCTTCCTTTACGCGCTCATCTGTCAATGTGAGTATGAGGCCAGAGTTAAGGTAAGAGAGCTCTTTCATTCTCGTAGCAAGGACATCATATTTGTATTCTGTAGTCTCCTGAAAGATCTCAGCATCTGGAGTGAACTTGATGGTTGTACCGTTCTTATCAGTCTCCCCGATCGTTGTTACTTCAGTGATAGGCTTACCATCAGAATATTCTTGCATCCAGACTTTGCCCTCTCTATGTACTTCGGCTCTAAGGTAACTGGAGAGTGCATTTACACAGGATACACCCACACCGTGTAGTCCCCCAGAAACTTTATAAGTATTCTTATCAAACTTACCACCAGCGTGGAGGACAGTCATCACTACTTCGAGAGCAGACTTCTTCAATTTTTGATGCATGCCTACAGGTATACCTCGACCATCATCTGTTACGCTGATTGAGTTATCAGCATGGATGACCACATCTATCCTGCTACAGTGACCTGCTAAGTGTTCATCTATACTGTTATCTACTACCTCCCACACCAGGTGATGCAGTCCTTTAGTATCGGTACTCCCGATGTACATGCCGGGCCTTTTCCTTACGGCTTCTAATCCTTCTAATGCCGTAATGTCGTCAGCACTATATTGCTTATTATTTTCTGCCATTTTTATGGTTTCTATCACATGATTGACGAGTCGCGAATATACGGATTCTTAAGCCATTAAGAGGGGTTTGATAATACGTAAGTCATTCATTTTTAGGATGTTTGAGGTATTTCATCTGATCTATTTAGATATTTGTAAAGTTAGTTGAGCAAGGATGGAGTATGTTTTAAAGAAATTGGAAGATTGGGCTACGGTTGCGGCAGATGTCATTCGGAAAATAGGCGCAGAAAAGAAAACGGTTTTAGCCTTAAAAGGAGATCTGGGGGCGGGCAAAACTACCTTCGTCAAGGTATTGATGGAAGCATTGGGATCGGATGAACTTGTTAATAGTCCAACCTTCTCAATCGTCAACGAGTATGGATCAGATCGAGGTACAATTTATCATATGGACCTGTACAGATTGGATACATTTGAGGAGTTGTTGGATATAGGTTTTGAGGAGTATATTACATCTGGTGATCTATGTATCATCGAATGGCCTAATATCGCATCCCCGATTATTGGAGATATCTGTATTTTGATGGAGATAACGATAACTGATGAACATTACCGTTCGGTTAAAATAAGCTAAGATGCCCAGAGGAGAGAAGTATAAATTCGGTACATTTTTCACCCAAGGACAGTATGAGACACAGGTGGAGACGCTCGAAGTCGCCGGGAGCAATGAGGGCGTCTTAATAGGTGTTCTTAAAGAAGATTTTATCCAGGAGAATCGAGTTGCGCTGGTGCCTAATTCGATAAGAACTATTGCTGGGTACGGTCATAGCATAGTCGTGGAGTCGGGCTCAGGAGAAAAAGCTCGGTACTCAGATGATGATTATGCAGCCGCTGGTGCGAAGGTCACTAAATCCAAAGCTGAGGTCTTCAAGTGTGAAATCATCATCAAGTCGTCACCGCTGAGTGTAGATGAGATCAATCAATTGAGCGCTGGACAGATCGTATTCACCATGCTGCCGCTTCCCTTAATCACTAAGGAGTATCTGGAGAAGCTAAAGGAAAAATATGTTATAGCGCTAGCCTTTGATTATCTGCAAAATCAGGATGGGAGCTTCCCCGTCCTTAGGATTATGGGTGAGATTGCTGGGCGTATAGCGATACAGACGGCTTCTGAGTTGTTGAGTATCCACTCAGGTGGTAGAGGGGTACTGTTAGGAGGCGTGTCTGGTGTGCCTCCAGCTAAAGTACTCATCTTGGGTGCAGGGGTTGTAGGACAGCATGCTACTCAAACGGCCTTAGCCCTTGGTGCGTCAGTACGGATATTTGACAATGATATTGACAAGATTATAAGACTACAAGATAAGATAGGGCGTCAACTACATACCTCTTCTATAAATCCTCAATACTTGGCCTATCAACTGACAAGTGCTGATGTCGTAATCAGTGCTATGCATGGTAAGAAGGGCAGAGCTCCAGTATTAGTCAGCGAGGAGATGGTCTCTAATATGAAGGAGGGGTCTATTATTATCGATGTGAGTATAGATCAAGGTGGCTGCATAGAGACATCAGAGATGACGACTCATAAGAAGTCGACTTTTGTTAAGCATGGGGTGATCCACTACTGCGTGCCTAACATGGCATCTAAAGTGCCGAGAACCAGTTCTCTGGCTATCAGTAACGTGATAACACCGGCTATCTTAGGGCTTGCCTCTTCGACGAGGTTGGTTGACTTACTGTACGGCAATCAAGGGCTCCTGCGAGGTATTTATGTATATGATGGACATATTACTAATCAATATCTGGCTAATCACTTTGAGCTAAAATATACGGCTCTCGAGCTCTTGCTCACCTCATCTCAATAAGTTATCAATAGAAGCCACTGGTGGATTGGTAGGGTTTTTGATTCATAACAGTGTTAACCTAACGATAACGTATTGTTCGAAACATTTTAAGGCAGCGTTAAGTTAGTTATCTAGAAACGCAAAAGCTCTTATCATGCGCCACCAACCTGTAGAAACATTAGGTCAGAGTTTGCTCTATTGGGATCAATTTTATAGTGATAACTATAGTTGGTTATTCGAAGCTCTGGCTGAGCAACATGGATATGAGACCGGTGATATCAATAACGAAATCGAAAAGCTCTTCACTAAGTTAGTACTCCATAAACCGGAGTTGATAATCAGTGGGACGACAGCACAGTTAAAAGCAGAGTTTTCTAAATTCTCTACGGGTCATTTCATCTTCAATGATGAGAAAATCGAAGCAACTCAATTATTGAATCATTTTTACTGCGCTAACTAAAAAAGGAATCCTTCTTTCAAAAGATTCCTTCATATCATGTACTCTATTAGGAGTGTGTCTTCTTAGCTCAATAGAGACTGGAGCTTCATTGCCAATCCCATATCACCTTTAATTTTAATCTTACCTCCCATCACGGCCATCATAGGATTGAGGTCACCATTCTTGAGTTGCGCTAATGTGTCAGCACTTGTGGTAATCGTACAATCTGCATCTCCATTTTCTTGGCTAACAACATTGGAGTCGCCAGTACCATCGATAAAGACAATATGATCGTCAACTTCAAATTTAATTGTAGCTCCTATTGGATCAGTTTTCTGTGCTTGTTCATTCAATTGCGCTAATAAAGCAGTAGTATCCATTTCTGAATTTTTTAAGTATGTAATTGTAATTTATATTTAAGAAAAGGCTTCAACTGCTTTTTCTTCTTCCACTATTGTTAAAACCTCATCAGACAATAAAGTTTCAATATGACCATTGATCTTCGGCAATTCATACTTGAAATAAAACTTCATAGTGTGAATCTGCGCATCATAGAAGTTTTGTGATTGTGCCATCTGCCCCGTGACCAAAGCCTGTTTTGCATTTGCGGCCATGGTGATCCACTGCCACGCTATGATCACCGTGCTTGTCATCTCCATGAATATCGTCGCATCAGCTAAGAAGCGCTCAAAATTGCCTTTCATGGCAAATGGAGTCAGATGCTGTAATACCTTCTGGACATTGGCAAGAGATCCTTTCAATTTATCAGCATGAGGTCTCAAGTCTTCATAGGTCTCTGCCAGTGCAATATCATTGTTGATTTCTTGCATCAGGCTCATCAGAGCGGCCCCATTTTTCATCAGTACTTTACGCCCTAATAGATCAAGGGACTGGATACCCGTAGTGCCTTCATAGATAGCTGTGATCCGTATATCGCGGTATAGTTGCTCTAATGGGAAGTCAGTAGTAAATCCATATCCGCCTAATACTTGCATACCATTAGAGGTCGATACTCGACCCATCTCTGATGGATATGTTTTCGCTATAGGCGTCAATAGCTCCAGCAAATCGTGATACTTCTCTCTTTCTGCTTCGTTTGTAGCATAATGTGACATATCAAGATACTTGCCGCAGAGTATTAATAAGCTTGCACAGCCCTCTACTACAGATTTTTGTAGCATCAGCATTCGTCTTACATCAGGATGATTGATGATTAATGTCTGTCCAGCGTTCATGTTTTTACCCCCAGATCCATCAAGCTTACGTCCTTGAGGACGCTCTTTGGCATACTGAAGAGAGCTATGATACGCTGCAGAAGCAATGGCTGCGGCAGTAAGTCCCACTTCGAGTCGTGCTCCATTCATCATCTGAAACATATATTTCAGACCTCTATTGGCCTCCCCGACGAGAAATCCTTTACAACCTTTATTATCACCAAATACGAGGTGAGTTGTAACATATCCTTTCTGGCCCATTTTGTCAAACTCTCCGGCTGTGAAGACATCGTTGTCTTGTAAGCCATCTCCAGTAGGTAGATACTTAGGGACTATAAATAATGAAATACCTTTTGTGCCAGCTGGGGCACCTTCCATACGAGCCAATACTAAGTGTATGATGTTATCACAGCACTGATGATCTCCTGCTGAGATGAATATTTTGTGACCCTCAATAGCATATGAACCATCATCATTTGGCTTTGCTGAGGTAACTATATCCGAAAGTGAACTTCCAGATTGAGGCTCGGTTAGTGCCATCGTGCCACCCCATTCACCAGACATCATCTTAGGCACATATATATCGAATAACTCTTTCGAGGCAAATGATCGGATGAGTCCTGCAGCACCTGCAGTTAGACCAGGATATCCGACTGCAGTGTTATTGGCAGAGGTGCTGATAAATCCCACCGCTAAGCTGGCCATATGCGGCATCTGAGAGCCCCCTTCCTCGTAATCAAAATGAGGACAGATGAATCCATTTTCGCCGTACATCCTCATGACATTCCTGATCTGCGGATGGCATGTTATGGTACCATTGTCATATGTGGCGCCGACTCTATCCATCTCGGTAAAATATGGGTAGAGCTCTTTGTCAGATAGCTGTTTCGTTGAGTTTAGGAGCATATGTATGCCCTCAGTGTCATAATCTGAAAACCGCTCTAATTGTAATACTTCTTCGATATTGTGTACTTCATCGAGTAAAAACTTGAGATGATTCACGCTTACATAATCCGACATGTGCTATAGATTTTTAGCTGTTTTTCAATAATTTCTAAATTACCGAATTCTCAATTGTCATGCACGCCAATAAGAGTACTCTTGACGCCAAAAAATTGACGGTTAATGAGTATTTAACTAATTAGGTCGTAAAGAAGTTGAAGCTAAGTTTAGGCTTAGACTCTTGAGTGAGGTGAGATTAACGCTCATCAAGGTTGACCCTTTGGATCCTGAGGCAGTCAGGAGCTTGATATACCCTACTACCATAGTCCATCCTTGTATAGTTATGAGCATCGGGTCTATGTTAGCTGTAATGGACCCATCACTCTTGCCACGGTGGATTTCTTGGGCAGTGAGTTTGAGCGGTATGTTTTGGATATCTTGAAGCTTGCGAAAAAAGATGCTATCAGTGAGCTTTTGATCTTCGGATCTATTATCATTTCTGATCATCGAAAAATAATCCAGCATAGCCTCAGAGTACAAATAATTGTTTTCGCAAAATTCATAGAAGCTATTAAATATCGCCATGGTGGAGTCAAAACCTGGTTGCTCGCGATGATCATTAATCACACTATAAAATATCTCCGTTAGAGCCTGAAATCCCTTGTAGATCACGGCGAGATATAGATTTTCTTTACTTTGAAAATAGCTATAGAGGGTAACCTTGGTGATACTGGCTTCCTGTGCAATGTCATCAATCTTAGCATTATGAAATCCAGAACTTGCGAATACACGTTCCGCAGCTACGATTATATTTTGTTCCTTTTTCTGCTTTTTAGCTATGTCCATCGCGGTAAGTTACGATCAGCGTCTTAGAATAAAAAAATCCTGCTTCTAAGTTGTGGAAGCAGGATCAAATTTATTACCCCAAAAAAACCAATTATTACCAACTAAACTTCAATATTCGTGCCGAAAGCAGTTAAATAGCTACATGGTAGAGGAACCCAAATTGAGATATTATGCAGAGCAAAGATGTAGTTCTACTCATGGCACATTAGCCGAGATAGCTCAAACTACTTTCTTAGCAACTGTAAAACCTTTTGACGCTTCGGATCATATCCAAGGACGTCTATTGAGCTTGTTCTCTAAGTTGATACAACCGAGCTTGATTGTAGAGATTGGCACGTTTACGGGCTATGGGACATACTGCTTGGCAGAAGGATTATCTGCTGACGGTAAGGTTATAACTATAGAGCACGATCCCCTGCGCATAGATCTTATACAACAGAATCTTAGGACGATTGCAGATAGGGTGGAACTTATAAATGAATCTGCCAAGAAGGCAATCACTAATATTGATGGACCTATTGACATACTATTTATTGACGCGGCTAAGCGAGAATATCTCAATTACTATGAAACACTGCTTCCTAAGATGAGACCAGGAGGGTTAATCATAGCTGACAATATACTGTGGAAGGGTGAGGTCGCACGAGAAAATAAATCAACCATAGCAAAAGCTTTAGATGAATTTAATGCTGTAGTAGCTGCTGATGACCGAGTCGAGGTAGTGGTCCTGCCGTATCGTGATGGTTTATCCCTCATAAGAGTGAAGTAATGGCCGGCTTATATCTCCATATTCCATTTTGCAGGAAGGCTTGTCACTATTGCAATTTTCATTTTTCGACAGATCTATCCTACGTCGATAGAATGATCAATGCCATTTGCTCCGAAGTAGAACTATCGGCAGACCAACTTGGAGATGACACGATAGAATCTATCTATTTCGGTGGCGGGACGCCATCTTTATTAAGTTCAGATCAACTCAGTCGTATACTATCTACGATTCATAAACAGTATAACATAGCTACCCAAGTAGAAACAACCTTTGAAGCTAATCCTGAAGATCTAACTCTTGACTATTGTCATAACTTGAAGTCAAATGGGATAAATCGCCTCAGTGTGGGTATACAGTCATTTATAGATGATGACCTATCATTTATGAATCGAGCGCATGATATCGCTCAGGCACGAACAGCCCTCAACAATGTAAGACTTGCTTGTATAGAGCAGCTGTGCACAGATCTTATGTTTGGATTGATTAATAGTGATACGTCTCAATGGCAGCATAATTTAGAGCAACTTGTGGCTTACAAGCCTGATCACATCTCTTGCTATAACCTCACTATTGAGGAGCAGACGGCCTTTCACAAATGGGATAAACAAGGGAAGATTAAGATACTTGAGGAAACCCTCCAGTTTGATCAATTTATAAGGGCACATGAATACCTGATCGATCAAGGATATGAGCACTACGAAATATCTAACTTCTCTTTGCCTGGGAGTAGATCTAAGCATAATAGTGCCTACTGGGATCATAAGAAGTATTTGGGCTTTGGCCCTGGAGCACATTCTTTTGATGGGTCAAAGAGATCCTGGAATCCGAGTAACAATCAGAAGTATCTCAGGGATGTCGAGCAGGGGGATAACCTGAAGAAAGAACATGAGTTGTTGAGCCCTCCCAATCTATATAATGAAGCTATTATGCTTGGCTTAAGACAGGCAAAAGGGGTAAAGATATATGACATCATGACTACGTATGAAGATCATATATCTCTACACTTCACAGAGCAAGCTGAAAAATTAATTAAACAAGACTTATTGCTGGAGATAGATGGTCATTATAGACTCAGTACCAACAACTGGTACTTGGCTGATCATATCAGCGAGCAATTGTTTTACGATTGAGCTACAGCTAATTGCTGCACTTGCTCAAGTATCTGTTGTGCGTGATCCTTCGTTTTTACTTTCTTAAAAATATGATCAATTATTCCTTCTTCATTAATCAAGAAAGTGGTTCGGTATACGCCAGTTACCTCTCGACCCATAAACTTTTTGGGCCCCCAACATGCATAATCATTGATGATCGTTTTCTCAGGGTCAGCGACTAAAGAGTATTGAAACTCGTATTTGTCTATAAACTTCTTGTGCTTAGTGTATTTATCAGGACTCACTCCTAATATCATATAACCAGCTTTAGTTAATGCTCTATAATTATCTCGGAGACTGCAAGCTTCTTTTGTACATCCAGGTGAATCATCCTTAGGGTAGAAAAAGAGAATAAGCTTGGATCCTCTGAAATCTGATAAAGATATTGGATCACCGTTCTCATTTACAGATTCAAATGCGGGGGCTTTATCGCCGGCTTGTAAAGTGGTCATAGTTTTTTCTTATTGACGCCTAAGGTATCACATTTGTTTATCAAATACGCCAAAAAGGTTAAACAAGTTAGTATCGAACTGTCCGCTTCAACTCACTTTGATTAGAACATGAGTCTTCAACCATGATAGTGATTTGGTGGTCTCTATTGGGCGCTTCATACTTGACATCACACCACACAGAATTGTCTTTTATATCATGTTGGCAGAGTGTCCAAACTCCATCAATTAGCACTTCAAATTTTAGTTGATCCCTGCCGTAGACAACTTGAAAATTGTCCTTCATCTTGAATTTTAGGCGACTACTATTGGATCCAGGTAGAGATATGATCTCAATGCTGGGAGCAATGCTGTCTATGGCAAGCCAGTACTTACCTGTTTCGATGATATAGCTCTCAATAGTCGTTGAATCTTTTGCTCCACAACCCAGCGACTTGAGGCCTCCTTTTTTGTCTGATGTTGCTATAATCGTTTTGAGGGGTAACTCAGTATTGTTGGTGTAGCCGAGGTTTACATATTTAAAAAAGGGTACCTCATTTTTTGCAGTTATAGTTAAGGTGTCGCCCGTGTTAGAGAAAGATAAATACTCAGGCTTATCAACGAGCCCTGGTGCTGCGACCCAACTAAAAGACCCTGATTGGCCTTTGATAGTATCATTAGGTGTGATTCTCCGAAACGAGCTATCTACATCCTCTGAACGAATGGCTATGGTATCGTCTCTTTTTAGATCGAATGAGATAGTAGCTTGATTTCCTTCAAAATCATATACTTCTATGGCTATTCTATTGGCAAAAACATCGGATGTGATAATTTGCCCAGTCGTGAGAGTTGTATCATAGATCTCCAGGGGATTAGTATTGAGACGATAGCACTTGGATACATATCTGTTGTTAATCTTAGCCTCATAGTCCATATGTGCATGGATGTATCTACTGTGGTCAAATGAAACACTATCCATCTGAAAAGAGTAAATATCACGCTCGTTGTTCAAGACGTTCACACCATATACTCCATTGTGATTTCTCGCTCCATTCATGGTATCATAGGCGTGTATGCCGATACCTATAATCACACCTTCTGTTAAGATAGGTTGAGTGCCAAGGGAGTACCTGTTAGCCCCCTCATAGACTGCCGAATGGTATTTTTTACTGATGACTTCACCATCTGGCGTTAGGTTGTAGATTACAATACCGTTAATCGTTGGGGTCAATTCATCTTTAGGTTTAAATCCCAATAAGGCAGGATTGACTGGCGTCTCGCTGGTTGTTTTTCGGATCTCAAAATGCAGGTGTGCTCCAAATGACCTACCGGTATTACCCATGATACCTATATAGTCTCCTTTTTTTATAGGCAACTTGTTTTGTAAGGGATAGTGCTCAATCTTATGGATTCTTTTCTTGATCATGATTGGCTCGATGTAATCTCCGATTACATCATTGAAGTGATGAAGGTGGGCATATACTGTCGTGTATCCATTGGGGTGATCGATGTATAAAGCGTTGCCATATCCATCGGGCTTGACATTTATCCTTGAAATATATCCATCCGACGCAGCATAAATCGTGTCATACGGTACGCCTCTGAGCTGTTTATAATCTATGCCTGCATGAAAATGTGCTGATCGTGGTTCGGCGAATGAACCAGACAATCGTGTATCATGCTTGATCGGTGACCCGAAGTCATTAGTCTCCTGTCCATACAACGTGACAATCGTTGATAGGAGGAGAAAAAATAATCTTAGTATCAGTGAAATCCTCATCATGTAACACTCTTCAATTCTATACTGATTTCTTTTAGGAGCTGATTTACAGTCTTTAGTGGATGTCGATTATTGCTTTTCAAGATTTTCGATATTGCGACATTGGCATCGATATGCCGACTGAGAGCCTCACTCAAGCGATATCTAAGTCGAGTATCTAATATCTTTTGACGCTGTGCAGAGCGTTTGCTGATATAATCGTATTGAGCAAAGTACTGTTCTATCAGGTCAGTGATCTCTATCTCAAATTCTGGATCAACAGAAGAGTGCAAGCACACTTGTATGGTCCACCCTTGAGCCGAACCAGATGTGATATGTGTTGCAGCTTTATAATCCTGAGCAACCTGTTGAGCGAGAGCTATACGGTCTCCATCTGTCTTATTGATCACGATTATGTCTGCGATCTGTGTAATCCCTTTTTTGATTCCCTGAAGTTCATCTCCTGACCCTGGCAGTAGTAGGAGGAGAGAACAATCCACGATATCACTCACGGCATATTCTGATTGACCTACGCCGACAGTTTCTACGATGATATAATCTATGCCACAAGCTTCGCACATGATCATGGCCTCATACGTCAAGGCATGCGTGCCACCTAAGAATGAACGACTGGGGCTCGGGCGAACAAAAATCCTGTTGTCCTGTGATAATAGATCCATCCTTGTCTTATCACCAAGGATGCTACCCCGATTATCTATGCTACTTGGGTCTATGGTGAGTACAGCCGCTTTATGATCATCACTGATGAGCTGCTTAGTGATAGACTCTATAAATGTGCTTTTGCCGACGCCAGGTGATCCAGTTACTCCTATACGACGGGCTTGATTGCCTACTGCCTCGCAGGCTAACAAGATTTCCACGGCTAATTCTTTATGTGCTTCGCTCTCGCTTTCCAAGAGAGTAATAGCTTGAGAGAGAATTAAAAAGTCCTGATCCTCTATAATACCTCTGGTATAATAGGAGACGTCCTTGACCTCATGTATTTGAGGGTTAATGATTTTGTTTAAGCGTGGATTGATAGACTTCACAAGGAATCACAGAAATTAGTGTGGCAAAGGTACATATTAAAGCATCTTTCATGTGTCTCTCAATAATTGATCTGTATCTCGTTAATATTTGAAAGAGAAGTGCGCGAAAAGACAGATCAGCACATATTTTGCAGTGTCCTATTGTAATAATTCCTAAACTTGCGCAACCAATAACAAGTCACGCTGTTTTGCTGTAGACTAGGTTAAATAGGAATTATGTCAGTACAGAAAATCTACCTCGATAATAATGCAACGACGCCGTGTGATCCAAGGGTCGTAGAAGCAATGTTGCCATATTTTAATAGTCATTTTGGAAATGCCGCCAGTAGAAGCCATCCATTTGGCTGGGCTGCAGAAGAAGGTGTCGATTATGCCAGAGATCAAGTGGCTAAACTGATCAATGTAGATCCTAAGGAAATCATTTTCACATCGGGAGCTACAGAGTCTGACAATCTTGCATTGAAGGGAGTATTTGAGATGTATAGCCGTAAAGGCAACCATATCATAACTCTTGAGACAGAGCACAAGGCCGTTCTGGATTCTTGTAAGAAGCTCGAGAAGATGGGTGCAGATGTCACTTACCTCTCTGTGAAGAGAGATGGTATCGTCGACTTAGAGCAGTTAGAGGCGGCTATCACTGACAAGACCATATTAGTCTCAGTGATGTGGGCTAATAACGAGACTGGAGTTATCCAGCCGATGAAGGCTATTGGAGATATCTGTGCTAAGCATGGTGTTTTATTTATGAGTGATGCCACTCAGGCAGTAGGCAAGATTCCAGTAGACCCTAAGGCTACCGGAGTACATCTTATGGCATTTACAGGGCATAAGATGTACGGACCTAAAGGTGTAGGAGCACTATTTGTGAATAGAAAGAACCCAAGGGTAAAGGTTACTGCACAGCAAGATGGTGGTGGCCATGAGAGAGGTATGAGATCTGGTACGCTTAATGTGCCAGGTATTGTAGGTTTAGGTACAGCGGCTGAGTTATCACGACTCGAGATGGATCAAGATGCGGCAAGGTTATCAAAGTTGAGAGATAAACTTGAGAAAGGCCTCAGTGCTAATCTCGAAGAAGTATATATCAACGGTAATACAGATCACCGTATGCCTCACGTAACTAACATCTCGTTTAAGCATGTCGAGGGCGAAGGCTTAATGATGACATTCAATCAAAATATTGCAGTATCATCAGGAAGTGCATGTACATCAGCTTCACTGGAGCCGTCATATGTTTTGATGGCATTGGGATTAGGAGATGACCTGGCACATAGTAGTATCAGATTTAGTCTTGGAAGATTTACCAAGGAAGAAGAAATAGACATCGCAATCGACATGTTGACTAAGGGAGTTACTCATATGAGAGACCTTAGCCCGATTTGGGAGATGTATAAAGATGGTGTAGACCTGGAGGCAGTAGAGTGGTCAGAGCACTAAGAAATTAAGAATAGGAACTCAATAGGATATATCTTTGTTAACAAGTAAATAATAAGTGAAATGGCGTATTCAGAAAAAGTTTTAGAACACTTCAAAAATCCGAAGAATGTTGGAACGCTGGATAAAACAAAAAATACTGTTGGCACAGGTCTCGTAGGTGCTCCTGAATGTGGTGATGTAATGAGACTTCAAATCGAAGTAGACGAAGCATCACAAACTATCAAGGACGCTAAGTTTAAGACTTTTGGCTGCGGATCTGCGATAGCATCAAGTTCATTAGCTACAGAATGGCTTAAGGGTAAGTCAATCGATGATGCTATGAACATAGATAACATGGATATCGTAGAGGAACTCGCACTGCCACCGGTGAAAATACACTGCTCAGTACTGGCAGAAGACGCTATCAAAAGCGCCATCAAAGATTATAAGACGAAGAATAATATGGCTGACTAAATCAGCAGCCATTTTTTTATTCATTTAAACTTGTGCGATATGTTGTACGTAGCTGAAAGCGCAAAAGAAAAAATAGCAGAGTTAAAGGGATCAGAGTCTTTAGCAGATGACTTCTTTGTTAGAGTATCAGTAACCAGTGGAGGCTGTTCGGGCCTTACGTACAACATGGACTTTGACAATGAATCCAAAGAGGGTGATCAGGTCTTTGAGGACAATGGAGTCAAAGTTGTCACTGATCTCAGGAGTTTCCTATATCTCTGCAATACCACTTTGGAGTTTAGTGGAGGCCTGAATGGCAAGGGCTTCTACTTCAACAACCCCAATGCAGCCCGTACCTGCGGCTGTGGGGAGAGCTTCGCAGTGTGATATACCGCCCCTAAAGGGAGACTTGTCAGTTTATTTTCCTACTTATTGCTCACGGCATTAGCATTCGGTATGATATTGGTATATTTTTACCTAACGTTAAAATGAATCTTTGGAGGTTTACCAATTCATAGCACCTGCATTATCCATATACTATATCTATCGTATAGTTGTTGAGCTACGTCTGCGACGTAAGTTCATCTTCACTAATGTTATATGGTTAGGTTTTTGGGCAGTGATTGCTGTATTGGCCATAGTTCCTCATGAATTTTCTACTCAATTGGCCAGATTGCTGGGGATAAAGAGTAACATCAATGCGATCATTTTTGTCTCCCTTGCCTTCGTTATTGTCTTGGCCTTTTACCTATCAGCTAAGATTGAGACTATGGATCGTAAGATTACTGATCTTGTTCGCCAGCTTGCTCTCGATGAGAACAAGATAAGAGAGCTGGAGCGTGAGCGCATCACTAAGATGCTCAAACAAGATGAGTCAAAGATCATCAATAAGATATAGACCGCTAACGGTTATACCTACTCATGAAAATCCTTTTTGTATTAGAATACTACGAACCTCATATCGGAGGAGTAGAGACCCTATTCAAGTCAGTAGCACAGCAACTTGTGCAGCAAGGACACCAAGTGACTGTAGTCACTAACAGATATGACGCCATATTAAGCGACTATGAGTCTATAGATGGGGTAGAGATCTACAGATATAGATTTTATAATCGCTATCTATTCACTTTTTTTGCTTGGTTGCCTGTCTTAAAGTATGCCACAGAAGTCGACATTATACATACTACATCATACAATGCGGCCTTGCCAGCGTGGATAGCTGGCAAGATTAAAAGGAAGGATGTTATCATTACTTTTCATGAATATTGGGGTAAGCTCTGGTTCGAATTGCCATGGCTCAATCCAGTAAGTCGATATCTAAATTCAGCTTTCGAGCGCATGTTGGTTAAGCTACCATTCAAAAAGTTTGTAGTAGTATCAGATTTTACTAGGTCGGCATTAGCATATGCTGGTGTCGGTGCTGATCGATTGACTCGAATCTATAATGGAATCCAATATTCGGATTTTGAAGAGTTAAGGAGTGGCGAAGTAAACAAGGGAGATTTCAATTTTTTGTTTTTTGGCCGAGTCGGATATTCTAAAGGTTTAGACGTGCTACTTAAGGCGGCATCACTAATGGACACTGACCATCCTTATCAATTAAAATTAATCTTGCCTCAAGAGCCCTTGCTCAAAAAAGTACATGCTCTAATTGATGAAATCGGGCTGTCTAAATCCGCTATTACCATAGAGCATAGTGTTCCGTTTGATCAATTACTACAGGAGATAGCCTCAGCTGATGCTGTTATTATTCCATCGTATAGTGAGGGTTTTTGCTATGCTGCTGTTGAAACCATGGCAATAGGTACACCTCTCATCATCTCTGGTAAAGGTGCACTGTCAGAGGTGGTTACAGGACAGCATATTAACTACGATTCTATAGAGCCCCGAGACTTGGCGGATGCTATGGTCAAGGCTATCGAGGGAGAGTGGACATATACAGATCAAGTCGAGTATCCTCTACAGCATACCATAGATCAATACATCGATCTGTATGAGGACCTTACGAACTCGGCTAAATAGATCAAATCAACCCTTCGTCCCTAAAGCTGTAATACCCATCCTGACTGATGATGATATGGTCTTCTACGGAGATGTCGAGATGCTTGCCAGCGGATACGAGCTTTTGAGTTAACAGTATGTCATGTTGACTGGGTTGACTGCTACCACTTGGATGATTATGATATAAGATTATACGAGTAGCGAGTTGAGCTATAGGAGCCCTGAAGACCATCTTAGCATCGATCAGGACTTGGCTGACACCCCCGCTCGATATTCGCTCAGTGGATTTCACTCGAGCTTGATTATTGAGTAGTACAATCCAGAATTCTTCGTGGTTCAGATCCACAAGTTGAGCGGCGAGGACATCGTAAGCATCTTGACTGTTGAGGATCTTTTTCTTTTCAGATAGAGGCTCTGACTGTCTGCGGCGACCTAATTCTAAGGCAGCGGTAATGGAGATGGCCTTAGCCTCGCCTATACCTTTAAACTCGGTAAAAAATGCTAAATCTTTGCGTCCGAGATCGTGTAATGTACCTGCCTTCTTTAAGATACTCTTTGCCAAACTCACTGCAGACTCTCCCCGAGAACCCGATCCCATGATGATGGCTAATAACTCAGCATTGGACAAACTTTCTTTGCCCTTGAGAGCGAGTTTCTCTCTTGGTCGATCTTCTTCTGCCCAGGATTTAATTGATTTTAAGTCTGACATAACTCTGGTACAATTTTAGATTGATATATACTACATTAGCGATGATACGGTGAGCGAATCACAATATCAAAGTTTGAACATAAAACATATCAATTATGGCTAAGCCTAAAGTAGGAGGAACAGCACCAATCAGAGTAGAATTGACAGCGGGGCAGAAGTACGCTTGGTGTACTTGTGGAGAGAGTGCTAATCAACCATGGTGTGATGGTTCACACAAAGGATCAGAATTCACTCCCAAGATGATTACAGTAGAAGAGACTAAGATGTACTCTATGTGTACATGTAAGCAATCTGATCGTCCAGAGTTTTGCGATGGATCGCATAAGGCTCTCTAAGAGTTATAGAACAATAGGTCTCTGAAAGAAATTAGAGGGGGGATTTCAATAATTTGAATTGCCCGCTCATTTTTTATGTAGTTGGTTACTTCTGAGGAGGCATAGAAGGTCTCACTTCGACTTTGCTTGGTAGTGTGCGAGGATGCATCTTTAAGAGGTCTACAACCATTTGACCTATATCCTCTGGCTGAATCTTCCATGCTTCTGATTCTGAGGGCACACGATTGTTGAAGTAGGTTGATACAGAGCCAGGCATGATCGTCGTCACCTTGATGCCATGTTTACGGAGATCAAGCATGACAGCTTGAGTAAATCCTACCACACCAAATTTACTGGCATTATAGGCAGAGCCATTCGCAAAGAAGTTAGTACCTGCTAAACTAGCCACGGTCATGAAGTAGCCTTGAGTCAGCTTGAGTGCTTCGAGGCTTGCCTTGATGGTGTGAAATGTACCAGTTAAGTTGATGTCTATGACATCATTCCATTGTTGAGTCGAGAGATTTTCAATAGAATCAAAATGACCTACGCCCGCATTTGCAATGGAGATATCTAATTGCCCCCACTGTTGAATCACTCTTTGCACTGCATTGGTTTGATCATCGGCATTGCGCACGTCTGCAACTATAGCAATACACGAACCAGGGACTTTATCATTTAGAGCTTTCGCTGCTTCATCCAGAGAGCTTTCTGTACGACCAGTGATTGCAACTTTAGCACCTTGAGCAACCAATGCCTCAGCGATGCCGTATCCTATTCCTTTAGAGCCTCCTGTTATATAGGCTACTTTATCTTTAATATCACTCATGCGGTTTCTGTATTGTAATTATCCAAGATTGGTCTCGATCAATGACTCAGACAATAATAGAATATTCCCATCATATCATGGAGTAGAGATGATCCAATTTATAAAATTTAGATAGAGTTGTCTACCTACGAACTGTGTTGTATCAAGCGATTATACTCGGACTCATTGTCGATATCTGCGAAGAAATTATCTGAGTCGACCGTAATAGGATAATAGTGATTTATGTTTTTGCCAATGATCAGCTTGCAGTCCGAGGAGTCTGGTGCATCACTAATATCAAGCTTGTAAGAACTATGAAACATGACGGGGTGACCTACTCGATCAGTGTGTATAGGCCTTACAATCGGAGTCGCTGATTTATCTAATGAACTTTTATACTGCTCGATCATAAAATTGTAATCCTCAGAAGTAATGGATGGCATATCCCCGAGACAAATCAGAAAGCCTTCAGTATTGGAGCTTAAAGCGCTCACTCCAGCCTTTATACTCGTCATTTGTCCCCTTTCATATAGCGAATTAAAGACAATCTGGACTTGTGGATAATCACTTAGTGATTGAGTTACCGCACGATGCTCATGACCCACCACTACCGTGATCTGATCAATGTTACTGTGACTTAGATTACGAATGACAGTTGAGATAATAGTTTGACCATGAAGGTTGAGCGTCAACTTATTTTTGGCCCCCATGCGGGTAGATAATCCTGCGGCTAAAACTACGGCGTTGAACATATCTGGTTATTGATGCAAAGAATAAAAATCAACTATTCCCTGATTCCTACGTTGCCTTGTAAATTTCAAATAAATGGCCGACTATATTTTGACTATAGGCGCAAGCTCAAGTCACGACTCGATAAATAAAAAACTTGTTAATTATATTGCTAACCTAATAAATGAATACCAAGTTTCAAGTATTGACTTAAATAGTTTTGAAATGCCGATCTACTCGGTGGACCGTGAGACTGCCGAGGGCATCCCCTCCGAAGCCGCAAAATTTAAAGAGTTAATCAATCAATCGGCGGGGATCGTGATCTCATTGGCAGAACATAATGGTAGCTATACAGCCGCTTTTAAAAACATTATGGATTGGGCGAGTCGCCTCGAAGGTCAGTTATGGGGTGGTAAGCCTATGTTATTACTGTCAACAGCACCTGGTGCGAGAGGTGGTGCAACTGTTCTTGCAGCAGCGTCTCAATACTTCCCGTATATGGGGGCAGAAATAGTTGGAGCTTTATCCATACCCAAGTTCCAAGAAAATTTCTCACCTTCGGAAGGCCTTATCAACACCGCATTAAAAGCAGAGCTTTTAGAAAAAGTTGAAGCACTTCAAAAATCAATCGGGCGATAAGCCTGTTATTTCTTTGAGTATAATCACCATTGGAAGAAAAAAAGAAAATGAAGTTTGATCTCGGACTTTTTAGCCGGATCGTATCACTTGCGAGCCCATATCGGTTCCTGTTTTTGTCTACGATCATTTTAGCGATCGTATTGGCGCCAGTATCGATGCTACGGCCTTATTTGGTATCGGTTATGGTTGATGATTATATCTTACCTGAGGATATTCCGGGACTATATAAGATGGCTGTCCTCTTTGTCATAGTGATATTGCTCACGTCAGGTCTCCGATATCTGATGATATACTATAGCTCACTATTAGGACAGTACGTGATCCGCAATCTACGGGTAGATGTTTTCAGGCATATCCTTTCTTTGAGATTAAGATTTTTTGATCAGACTCCTATTGGTCGAGTTACCACTCGGACGATCAATGATATTGAGACGATCAATACCGTGTTCACTCAAGGCATCATTACGATGGTGGCAGATTTGTTAAGCATATTCGCAGTAATAGGGATCATGTTCGCTACGAGTTGGCAGCTGACATTATTAGTGCTTATGACGCTCCCATTGCTGATGATTGCCACGTATATCTTCAAGGAGAAAGTCAAAGTAGCCTTTGAGAAGGTTCGTACTCAATTATCCAATATGAATGCCTTTTTGCAGGAACGCATCACAGGTATGAATATCATCCAGATTTTCAATGCAGAGCAACAGGAGATGGATAAGTTCAAAAAGATTAACCGCAAGTATACTCAGGCCAACTTAGATGCGATCAACTATTATGCCGTGTTCTTCCCTACGGTAGAGTTTATTAATTACTTGGCTCTGGCTGTATTAGTCTATATCGGAGCAAGATATGTGATTAGCGATACGGTGTCGATAGGTGCTCTGTTAGCCTTTCCGTGGTACGTAGATTTACTATTCAGACCTGTAAGATTGCTGGCAGATAAGTTTAATACCCTCCAGATGGGCATGGTTGCCGCAGATCGAGTATTTGATGTGATCGACAGTCGCGAGCAGATTGATGACAATGGTTACCAAGAGGTGACAGACCTCAAGGGAGATATCTCATATACTGATGTATCATTTGCTTATGATGGCGAGAATAACGTCGTGTCAGACATCAATTTTACAGTGAATTCGGGAGAGACTCTTGCTGTGGTGGGCAGTACTGGATCGGGTAAGAGCACGCTGATTAATTTGTTGAGCAGATTTTATGATATAGAGCATGGAGAGATAGCGGTAGATGGTAGAGATATCAAGACATATAAGCTGAATCAATTGCGATCAAGGATGGCTATAGTCCTCCAAGATGTGTTCTTATTTTATGGTTCTGTATTTGAAAATATAACACTCAATGATCCCAATATTACGATGGACCGAGTGTTACAAGCTTCTAAGGCAATTGGAGCGGATGATTATATCCAGAAGCTTTCTGACGGATATGACCATATGATTATGGAGCTTGGTGCAAACTTGTCTGTAGGTCAGCGACAATTGATCTCTTTTGTAAGAGCTTTAGTATTTGATCCGGATATTTTAATCTTGGATGAAGCGACCTCTTCCATTGATACGGAGACTGAAGAGGTGATACAGTATGCGATCGAAAAACTAATCGAAAAGAGAACTTCGATCATCATCGCGCATAGATTATCAACTATACGTCATGCTGATGCGATACTCGTTATGGATCAAGGCAGAGTGGTGGAGCATGGACATCATGACGAGTTAGTGAGAATGGTAGATGGTAGGTATAAAGAGCTCTATGATATGCAGTTCAGTAATGAGATGGCGTAGTGATTTGGTCTTAATTATCCAAGTATTCGTCTACTGAGGAGAACTTCACTATCTCAGAAGGCATTATCTTCATGTTACAATATAGCTGATAGATTATGACCCTTTTTAAATCTTACAATCTCGGCAAGACTAACCCACTTATGTTTTTGGTTGTCTTTGTGTTTGCCCTTCTGGCTTTATACTGGCTGGCTAAAGGAGTGTTTACTATTCTTACTTGGGCATTTCCGATAATGCTGATTGCTACTGCAGTGATAAACTATCGAGTACTGCTGGGATATGGCAGATGGGTTGTTGATAACTTTAAGCGCAGCCCCATCATAGGGATTGTGATCGCTATACTTACTGTGATGGCATACCCATTTGTAGGTCTATTCCTATTATATAGAGCTATCTCATCTAAGTCCAAGCCGGAAGAGCCTAATCCTAAAGAGGCAGTAGCAGGTGACTATATCAAGTATGAGAAGGTTGAGCAAGAAGAGGATTTTCTGGACTTATCTGATATTGAAAAATCTAAACCAGAGATTAAAAACAGATACGACGAGCTTTTCTAGCATCTTCACAGTGTGATGCTGTATTGGCAAGTCTATTTTTTATCTATTGTGCTCCTAACCATGTTCTACGCATGGATTATAACTTATATCACTAAGACTTGGAAACAGAGAACTATAAATGATCCCAAGACAGGTAAATCTGTGTCAGAGACGCCAGTCACGGTCATCGTAATCGTGAGGAATGAAGGTCTCAAAATACAACGTTGTCTTAAGTCGATACTTTCTAATCCAGAGCAACTACTCCATCAGATCATCGTTGTTGATGATCATTCTGATGATGATACGATCAGCCAGATAGAAGCTCTGGCACATCCAAAAGTTAGCATTTTACGATTATCAGAGTTTCCACTCTTGCAGCAATACGGCATGAGTTATAAGAAGTCGGCTCTGCATTATGCCCTTACCAACTGCAGTACGAGATGGGTGTTGACGACAGATGGGGATTGTGAAGTCAGTGAATCGTGGATAGCGGCAATGACTGTTATGATACATCAAGGTAATACGGATATGATTACAGGGCCCATATCGCTAAATGGAGATGAAAGCTTGATCCAACGCTGGCAAAGCATAGAAATGATGGGGACCATGGCCGGGACGTTAACGGGTATACACTCCATGACCTATTACTCTGCTAACGCTGCTAATATGCTCTTTCAACGGGTTGACTATCTCCAATATCTGGACAAAGAGGCTCATAATTACGCTTCTGGAGATGATGTATTCTTCGTGCAATGGATGGCTAAGAGAAAGAAGTTAATAGACTTCGCTATGGATCCATGTGCTATAGTAACCACTGGTGTGGAGCCAACACTGAGGGAGTTATATCAGCAGCGATTAAGATGGAGTACTAAGACCAAATCCTACAATGATATTGGGATGAAAGTCTTCATGGGATTGATATTCATATTTCACCTGATGATCTTTATCAATCTCTTGTTCGGGTGTTTATTGATTAATGCTTGGTTGCTATCGGTAGGCCTTATCATGCTTTTGGTCAAGGCAGTTTTCGATTTTCGTCTCTTGCACCGAGTCCAGGACTTTTTTGGGTATCCTTATCAGCTTTCACGTGGTTTCTGTGCTATGATTTTGCTGCACAGCCTATACATAGTCGTCATTGGTTTCGGTGGTCTTTTTGCTAAGCACTATCGGTGGAAGGGCCGCAAAGTAAGTTAGCTGTTGTGGTCAATCATGCCTATCTCCTGTAGGATCTGTAGTTGTGATGCATAAGTCAGTGCGATATTCTCACGGGTAAATACCGTCTGAGTGGGGCCATAGGCTATGAGTCTTTGGTTCAAGAGAATGACTTGATCGAAGTAATCGTCAGCTGTTGCGAGGTCATGATGTACTACTAACATCGTTTTGCCAGCGTTACTGAGCTTCTTAAGGATCTCAATTATTTTGGATTCGGTCGTGATGTCTACACCCACAAATGGCTCATCTAAAAACAACAGATCCGCTCCCTGACAGATTGCTCGCGCTAAAAATACTCGCTGCTGCTGTCCTCCAGATAGCGCCCCGATCTGACGATCTCTGAGTTCACTGATGCCCAGTTCGTCCAGTGCTTGCAGGGCTATATCACGATCCTTTTGATTGATTCGTTGCAAGAGTTTTTTATGAGGATATCTACCCATTAGCACGATATCCATTACCGTTGCCGGAAACGACCAATCCACCTCATCCTTCTGGGGGACATAGGCCACTCTTTTTCTTACTTCATTGATATCTTGATTGAATACTTTTACGGTTCCTGTATTCGGTTCGATGATATCTAAGATGGTCTTGAATAGTGTAGACTTACCCGCACCGTTAGGACCGATCACACCATAGATGCTACCACCTTGGAGCTCAAGGAATATATTTGACAGTACTCTTTTGCGCTCGTAGGATACTGATAGCCCTTTTATACTGATTACATTGCTCATCGGTTCAATCGATAGATTAAGAGGCCAAGACTGAGGAGCATCACTCCGGCGAGTATCCATATGTATGAGCGCTGTGACTCTCCGCCCTGTCCATGACTATGGTCATGGTTAGCGGTAGTGCTAACCTCTTGATTTAGTGCGTTGACGATAGTCTGTGTGTTATATCTGAGCATATCAATATAGCTGCTCGCTGGACTATCCTTATCGCCAAGGGAATCCGCATAGAGTTTGCCGCCGATCGAAATACCATTGTCATGCGCCAACTGCTCAATGAGTTTTGGATTAATGGTACTCTCTACGAATATTGCTGGTATCTGCTGCTCTCTAATCGCCTTATTCACTCTGATGATATCAGAGGTTTGCGCTTCTGCCTCGGTAGAGATCCCCATGATAGCCTCGAGAGTAATACCATATTTGTTTCCATAATATTGAAATGCATCATGGCTTGTGATTAGCACTCGTTTTTCTTCGGGTATAGTTTGTATTGCTCGCAAGATTTCTTGATCCAGGATGCTTAACTGCTCCACATATGATAGGTAATTAGCTTGGTAAGCCTTTTCGTTTGCAGGATCCAATGCGATCAGAGCATCTTTTATGTTGCGCGAATAGATGATACCATTAGCGGCATCCATCCAAGCATGTGGATCTGCAGAGTTTTGATAGGTCTGGCTTGTTAAGACTCTAACCCCTTCTGTAACCGTCACGGTTCGAGCCTTGGTACCACTGTTTTCGATAAGCTCGTTAATCCATCCCTCAAATGTCAGACCATTGATCAATATCAAGTTAGCCTCTGTAACTAAGCGAGCATTGTCGGGAGTTGGCTCATGGAGATGTGGATCACCACCGATGGGCACGATCATATCGATATTGACATGATCGCCGCCTATGCTTTTTGCCATATCAGCGATCATAGACGCAGATGCGACTATAAGTGGTTTATTCTCCTGGCTTCTTACGATGAATGCTTGCAGGCAGACAACTATTACTATGGCTATTTTATTCATCGGCTTAATTTTTTAATCATTAAGTTATTCGACACCTTTTCGGTCAATACGATTTCATCATCCATGAGCTTCACTTTTATAGATTGATCGTAGAGTACTTTGTTCACGATTTCAAATTCACTGCCCAGCTTGATTTTTAATTCGTTGAGGTAGGATAGAAAGTCATCATTGTGGTTTTTTACACCTATTAGTACTCCTTTCTCACCTATCTGAAGTTGGCTCAGCATGAACTGTTCTCTGATGGTAAATTTTCCGTCAGCGTTAGGTATGGGGTCTCCATGTGGATCATATTTAGGAAAATCTAAAAACTCATCTAAGCGCTCGATCAATTGTTCCGACTTAATATGTTCCAACTGCTCTGCTAATTCATGCACTTCCTCCCAAGAGAAATTAAGCTTATCAGCTAAGAATGTTTCCCAGAGTCTATGGCGACGTATCAGGGCCGTAGCAACTACGGCTCCTTGAGCAGTTAGCCGGGCGCCTTTATATTTTTCATATTGGATCATCTCCTTTTGCGAGAGCTTCCGCATCATATCTGTTACTGATGCTGCCGTAGTCGCCATGATCTCCGCAATGGCATTAGTGCTTGCGGAAGATTTGGTGCGCTCGTGAATCTTATAGATTGCTTTGAGATAGTTTTCTTCGGTAAAGCTCAGCATAAGAAGATTTGCACAAAAATAATGAAAATTTAGACGAGTCTAAATTTATTAAAATGATCATTCTAAATATGGTATTAAATCAATATGACTCACTCATGCCTGATAAGGCGTCGATTACTTGTCAATTACAGTATCAGCAGATAGCTTTGATATATACAAATAGCCTTACATTTGCAATCTTTTCTAAGACTGTGAAAAAACTAAATAGATAAAACGAATGGTACAAAACATTACTTACTTAGTGCCTGTATTTGGCATCATTGCACTTTTATATACCTTTTGGAAATCCGCTTGGGTCAGCAAACAAGAGGTTGGAACAGAACGAATGGCCCGTATTGCTAAAAACATAGCCGACGGAGCAATGGCGTTCCTCAAGGCAGAGTATAAGGTTCTTGCCATATTCGTGGTAGTCGTTGCTGCCTTGATGGCTTGGAGTGGTACCAATGAAGGGTCTTCTCCACTTGTTGCATTATCATTCATCTTAGGAGCTGTATGTTCTGCTTTAGCAGGATTCTTGGGCATGAAGGTGGCAACCAAAGCAAACGTACGAACAACTAATGCTGCCAGAACTGGATTAGGAAAAGCGTTAGAAGTCGCTTTCGGAGGCGGTGCCGTAATGGGTATGGGCGTTGTAGGACTTGGAGTTCTTGGCCTTGGGACTTTATTTTTAGTCTACTCAGGTATGTTCGGTATTGGAAATCAAGCCGAAGTGACTAAGGTTATTACCGTTCTTACTGGCTTTTCTTTTGGAGCATCATCTATTGCATTGTTTGCAAGAGTAGGTGGTGGTATCTATACCAAGGCTGCAGATGTAGGAGCAGATCTTGTAGGAAAGGTTGAAGCCGGTATTCCTGAAGATCACCCATTGAATCCTGCAACGATAGCAGATAACGTAGGTGATAATGTAGGTGATGTGGCTGGTATGGGTGCTGACTTATTTGAGTCTTATGTCGGATCAATCATTGGTACGATGGTACTCGGTGCAGTATTCATCGGAAGTGCTACAGTAGGCAACGGAGCATGGACAGATGATTTCGGTGGATTATCCGCTGTATTGCTTCCTATGGTATTAGCATCTGTAGGTATCATCACTTCAATTATTGGAACATTCTTCGTAAAAGTAGGAGAGGGTGGAGATCCTCAAAAGGCATTAAATAGAGGAGAATTCATCGCAGGTGGTATCATGATTGCTTTGACGTATCTGATTGCCACTTGGATGTTACCAGAGTCATGGACATTCAATGGTGAGACGTATACCCCTATGGGCATCTTCCTTGCAGTAATCATCGGATTGATATCAGGTGTATTGATAGGTGTTGTGACGGAATATTATACAGGTACAGGTACTAAGCCAGTAATGTCAATTGTAAAGCAGTCATTGACTGGATCAGCAACTAATATCATCGCAGGTTTAGGAGTGGGTATGATATCTACGGCTATTCCTATCATCATCTTAGCTACAGCAATTATAGGAGCTCACTACTTCGGCGGACTATATGGTATTGCTATTGCAGCAGTTGGGATGTTATCTAACACGGGCATCCAACTGGCTGTAGATGCATACGGACCGATAGCTGATAACGCAGGTGGTATCGCTGAGATGGCAGAATTAGAAAAAGAGGTAAGACAAAAAACAGATAAGCTTGACGCAGTAGGGAACACGACTGCAGCGATAGGTAAGGGATTTGCAATTGGATCAGCGGCATTAACTGCCTTAGCATTATTTGCAGCATTCATGGCTACATCAGGTATTACATCGATCAACATCGCACAGCCTAAAGTAATGGCTGGATTATTATTAGGAGGTATGTTACCATTCTTATTTTCAGCACTATCAATGAACGCTGTTGGGCGTGCTGCGATGGATATGATTAACGAGGTAAGAAGACAGTTTAAGGATATCCCTGAGTTAACTAAGGCACTTGCTGTGATGCGTAAGTATGACGGTAAGGAGATGAGTGAGTGGTCTAAAGAGGATATTACAACATTTGAAGCTGCCGATGGCAAAGCTGAGTACGATAAGTGTGTAGCTATTTCTACAGCTGCCTCGATTAGAGAGATGGTAGTGCCAGGATTGATAGCTGTTGTCTCTCCAGTGCTTGTAGGGTTTGCAGGCGGTGCTGAGATGTTAGGAGGTCTACTTGCGGGAGTGACAGTATGTGGTGTATTGATGGCAATCTTCCAGTCTAATGCCGGTGGTGCATGGGATAATGCTAAGAAGATGTTTGAAGAGGGTGTTGATATAGATGGTACGATTCACTACAAAGGATCTGATGCACACAAAGCGACAGTTGTAGGTGATACAGTAGGTGATCCATTCAAGGACACTTCTGGTCCTTCATTGAATATCTTGTTGAAATTAATGTCAGTGGTGGCATTGGTTATCGCTCCTTTCTTAGGATAAGATTTACGACTCAAGAATCATGGACATTCTTGAGTTATACATACGTTAAAGTATAATGTGCCCGACATTAGTTGTCGGGCACTTTTAGTTTTAAGTATGTATCTTAATCGTTGTATGGGCGTGATATAATCTTGTGAGCCAGGTGCGAAATAAAAAGTAGAACTTAATGGTTCAATCTTTGCTTAGTTATATCTAAAGTCCTTCTACAAGAAAAAATGAGAAATATGATTAGACTGGTGGTGTTAGCATTAGTGGCGGTAGGAAGCTACTTTTTTGGGCCGTTTGGGAATAACGCTGAGATCAATGAGGATCGTGAGAAAATGATTCAAAATGCCGTATTCGGTGTTCTCGAGCAGGCACACTTTGATCCCAAAGAGCTTGACGATGATTTGTCAGCACAAGTATTTGATGAGTTCCTTGCTTCCATAGATGGCCGAAAGAGATTTTTGTTAGCAGAAGATATCACGCAGTTTGAACCCTATAAACTTGAGTTAGATGATCAGGCTCAGGCAGGATCGCTCGAGTTTTTCGATTTAGCTAATGCCACACTCGAGACCAGAATCGACGAGGTCGAAGCAATTTATAAAGAGATTCTATCGAAGCCTTTTGACTTAAAAATCGATGAGTCTTATGAGTTCGATCCAGAGAAAAAGGATTTCCCTAAAGACCTTGCTGAAAGAAATGACAGATGGCGGAAGTCATTGAAATATGAGGTATTAGCAAGATTAGAAGACAAATTGGAAAATCAAGAGAATGGTGATACTGAAGAGGAAGAAGTAAAAACATTCGAGGAGTTAGAAATAGAAGCCAGAGAAGCTATACTTGAGAACTATGACGACTGGTATGATCGATTCCAAAAGATCAGAAGATCAGATCGATTCGAGGCATATATCAATTCATTTGCACACTTATTCGATCCACACACGGACTATTACAATCCTAAGGAGAAGCAGGACTTCGATATGGATATGAGTGGTAAGCTCGAAGGTATCGGAGCACGTCTTCGTACCGAGGGTGATTTGACTAAAGTAGTTTCAATTGTGCCAGGGGGACCGGCATGGAAAGGAAAAGAATTAGAAGTAGATGATGCAATCGTTAAGGTAACTCAGGAGGGAGAAGAAGGTGTCGATGTACTCGGTATGAGGATCGATGATGTAGTATCAATGATCAGAGGTAAGAAGGGAACAGTAGTGGTCCTAACAGTACAGAAGTCTGACGGTACAAAAGTAGATGTAGAAATCGAGCGTGATGTAGTTGAGATAGGAGCATCAAAAGCAAAGTCAGCCTTAATGTCATTAGACGGAGCTGCAGATAACATAGGTTATATACATCTACCTAAGTTTTATTCAAGCTTTGAGGGTCCAGATGGCGTAAGCTGTGCAGCCGACATCGCCAAAGAACTCGATAAGCTCAAAGAAAATAATGTCAACGGAATCATCCTCGACCTACGTAGTAACGGTGGAGGCTCACTGCGTGATGTAGTAGATATGACTGGTCTGTTCATCGAGGATGGCCCGATAGTACAGGTGAAGCCAAGGGACCGTATGCCTTATGTGTATAAGGATGAGGACTCGAGCGTTAAGTACGATGGCCCCGTAATCGTGATGATGAATTCATTCAGTGCGAGCGCATCAGAGATATTGGCTGCGGCGTTACAGGATTATGAGCGTGCAGTGATCGTAGGAGCTCAGTCTTTCGGTAAGGGTACGGTACAACGATTTATCGATCTTGATAGAGCGGTAAGAGGTAATGATGAATTTAAACCGCTGGGTGAGGTCAAGATCACGATGCAGAAATTTTATAGAGTCAACGGTGGATCAACTCAGCAGAGAGGGGTGTCACCAGATATTGAGTTCGTGGATAGATATACACATATCGAGGTAGGCGAGCGTGAGTATGATCATTCTATGGAATGGTCGCAGATAGCTGGCCTTACCTATGATCAAGAAGTGTATAAAGTAAAAGATCTTGACAAATTGCGTCAGCGTAGTATAGCTCGCATGGCGAAGGATAAGCAGTTTAAGCTGATCGATGAGCAATCTAAACTACTCAAGACTAATCGTGATGTGTCAGAATATGACTTATCATTTGATAAGTTCAATGACTATCTTGATGCGAGAGATGCGGAGCAAGAGAGATTTGACGAGGTGATGAAGGATAGTATCACTGACTTAAAAGTGTGGAACATGGAGCAAGACCTATTAGCAGTCTTTGACGATGAGAGCGGTCAAGCGAAGAATGAAGACTGGATCAAAGGATTGTCTAAAGATATCTACATCAAAGAGACACTTGCCATCATGGCAGATATGATCAAAGGACCAGCCTACACTAATCTTGATCAAGAGTAGCGTAAAAGGCTAAATAAGATATTTAGAAGCCCCTATCATGCAATATTTGATAGGGGCTTCTTTATTTTGAGCCAGCTAAGCGCAAAGTGATCACGTGGAATATCTTACTATAGAACATGCTTCGAAGAGTTATGGAGAAAAAGTCCTTTTTGAGGATTTATCTATGACCATGAGCAAGGGAGAGAAGATCGCGATCATCGCTAAAAATGGGAGCGGTAAATCTACACTCCTGAAGGTTATAGCAGGTCTGGAGACCGCAGAGGGTGAGAGAGCAGTAGTTAGACTCAATCGCACAGTTAGAACAGCTTTCTTGGATCAAGAGCCCGACTTCGCCCCCGATGACAATGTCATGCAGGTGTTGCTCGATATGGATAATGAGGTTGTCAAGGCAATCAAGAACTATCAAGAAGCAGTATTACATGATAAAGCGGATCGGATCGAAGAAGCCCTGGCTCAAATGGAGGATCTCAAGGCTTGGGCCATGGAGGCCAAGATCAAGGAAATACTGTTTAAGCTCAACCTGAGTGACTTAGATCAGAAGATCAGTACCCTTTCTGGAGGTCAAAAGAAGCGCCTCGCCTTGGCAAAAATTATCATCGACGAACCTGACTTTTTAATATTAGATGAGCCCACTAACCACATAGATATCGAGATGATAGAGTGGTTAGAGAAGTATCTACAGTCAAGTGCTTTGACCCTGTTGATGGTTACGCACGATAGATACTTCTTGGAGCGAGTATGCAATCAGATCATTGAGCTGGACAAGGGTAAGATCTGGGTATATCGAGGCAACTACTCGGATTACCTTGAGAAGAAGGCAATGCGTACTCATCAGGATCAGCAAAGCCTGGACAAGGCTAAAAAGCTTCTCTCCAAAGAATTAGAATGGGTGCGGCGTCAACCTAAAGCTCGTGGTACTAAGGCAAAGTCTCGGGTAGACTCATTTCATAAGTTAGATGAGCATGTGAGTAGTATCACGTATGATGAAATCTTTCAGATCGACGTGGATACCGCTCGATTGGGGAAGAAGATTGTAGAGTTCTACGATGCCTCCAAGTCATTTGGGGACAAGAAGATGCTCGAGGGCTTCTGGTATAAGTTTAAGAAGGGCGAGCGAGTAGGTATAAGTGGTGCTAACGGGACCGGGAAGTCTACATTTATCAAGTTGATCACAGGAGAGGAGCGACTTACTACTGGTAAGCGTGTGATTGGAGAGACGGTGCTATTTGGCCACTATCATCAGGATGGCATCCAACTCGATCAAGATAAGCGTGTAATCGATGTCATCAGATCCTATGGGGAGTATATCCCACTGAAGAAAGGGCAGAAGTTAAGCGCCGCAAGACTGCTAGAGACGTTTATGTTTCCACCATTTCAGCATCAGGTGTATGTATCCCAGTTGTCAGGAGGTGAGCGCAAGCGGCTACATCTGCTCTGTGTCCTTATGGGCAATCCCAATTTTTTGATACTGGATGAGCCTACTAATGACTTGGATGTGCTCACACTCAATGTATTGGAGGATTACCTCTCACAGTTTCCGGGATGCTTAGTGATCATCAGTCACGATAGATTCTTCATGGATAAACTTGTTGATCACATGTTCATCTTTAAGGGGGAGGGAGACATTAAGGATTTCAACGGTACCTACAGTGAGTGGAAGCGTAGTCAGACTAATTACTCATCTAACAGTTCGGAGGCTGGCATTCAGGCAACTAAGGAAACTATCGGTGAGCAAGCGGAAGAAGCAACTCAACGCAAGCTGAGCTATAAGGAGAAAATGGAAATGAAATCTCTCGAAAAAGAGATAGATACTCTCGATAAGCGCCGAAAGGAAATAGAAGACCTATTTATACAAGGCTCACTTGACAATAGTCAGATTAAAGAGCTGTCCATTGAACTGGGTACAATCAAGACTCAGACTGACGAAAAGGAATTCAGATGGTTGGAATTATCAGAAATTGAGGGTTAGAGTTTTCTGAGCTTAGCCTCGAGCTCTTTCTCATATCCTGGATAATAGCCATTTTGTACAGACTTTATATTACCCTTGCCATCCACTAATATAGAGTATGGGATATTTTCGATACCGAGAGCTGCCATGAACTCCTTTTGGTCGGCATGTAAGAATGTATAAACCCAACCATTAGTGTCATATATAGCTTTGGCTCTCTTGAGCATTCTTTCGCTGTCGACATTAACGGTCACTATTTCTACGCCATATCTTTCTTTCCACTGTGGGTAGATGGCATGCAGTTCTTTGAGTTCTGTGCGGCATGGGGCACACCAGGTAGCCCAGAGACTGATTATCTTCGGATTGCCATCTTGAGCGTATTCTTTTATGTTCAATTCTTTGGCATCTATATCTTTAACTAGATACGACGGTATGGTTTGTTGAGCTAATGCAGAGCTTATCCAAAATGCCAATAGTACGATAGTTCCTATTATGCGCATGGTTTATTGGTTTGTTTGAAGTAAAACGATTTGAGAATTCAAAAAATTCTTATTGCCCTTACATTAACGATTAAATAAGAGTATAAGCTCCAATTTATCGGGGTTTACTGAGTATGAGTTCGACGCTTAAATAGTCCCTTTATATAATCTGTGATGGCTTTATGGTAATCTAAATTGACCATTAAGTTTCATTTTAGGGCTGACTCATAACCCAAAAGTTCAAATCGTTAGGTGAAGAGCAAAAAGATAAGGGTTGGTATTAATACTATTGAAAGACAACTTATTGATTTCTTTACCTGAAATATGCATATAGGGGACAGACTAACTATGACGGTAGAACGCTTCAAAGCCTAAGTTGATATATTCCTCAAGTTTGGCTTGAAGATCTTCATCGGTAAAGTATTGACGTAAAACAACCTTGTAGAGTAGTCTGCCATTGGTATGTTCTTCTATGATTAGGTGCTGTCCAGCAACAACACTGAGTTCTTTCTTCCTTCTATGAGCAGCTTCAGCGGATGAGAAAGCACCTAATTGGATACACGTGCTAATCTTTTTTTGATTGTCTTGAGCCAGAGTAGTTTCGATATGATCATCAGGTATATAAGCCATGTGTTCAGCACCAATTACTTTTTTTAATGTCTTGATCAGCTCTGCTCTTGTTGGCGCTTTAGTGATTCTTTCATATTCCATTCCTGATCCACTGATAAAGAGGATGCTCGGCAAATACTCTATCTGGAAATATTGTTTCCAAGTTTCGGCCAGTGGTGAGTCGATATCAATCAGGACGGGTTGAAAATTAGGATTAACCAAGCTTGCTATTTCTTCATCGTTGTAGAGTGTAGATTCAAGCATTTTGCACGGTAGACACCAATCTGCTGAAAAGCTCACCATTATTTTCTTTCCCGATAGTTGGGCTTGGGTTAGGTCCATCTGTTCAAATTGGATGAGACCTTGGTTACTGGTATGGGCATTGATATTTCCAGAGGAGAGTATGCAGAAAAAGAAAAGAAGAAGCGCTTTCATTGTAGAAAAAAACATGGTTGACAGTTTGGATGAAAAGTTAAGATTTTCTCGCAATAGTATCAGAACGCTGTGGATCATTAATTAAACTTCTATCACTTATCACCCACATAGACAGACATCTAAGGAAAAACGTATATCTCTGCTACAAGAATCATACTGATTGATCATAAGCTTGCTTTATCCAAGCAATTAATTCGGAATTCACTTCGGATACATTGCTTAGTTTGACACGATGAGTGCACATTGTCCCAAATGGATCCGAATTCTCAAGACGCTCAGTGAACGGTTTATCCTTAAGCTTAAAGCCCAAGTCGATGCGGGATTTAGTAGCGGGTTTGATGAGTATAAATTGTCGTTTTCGGATTATACTGACGCTGGTTTTCTTAGGAGTGATGGTGATATCATCTCCCAGTGTATTTACACAGTTGATAAGAGCCTGATATATTGGTATGAGATTTTCCTTACTGGTGTATTGATTAGCTACCAGATCATCGGGATTGCTTTTTTCTTCTTTTGAGAGTGTTTCAATAGTATTAGCAAATCCATGCGTTACGTTATGCTCTGTTTTTAAGAATGTGAGGGCTTCACCATGCTTGCTAAATGCCTGCCCCTTCAATATTTTCTTCCACTCCTCCAGTGACTTACCCGTCTTCTCAGGCATATTATTGATCATCGTTTGTAGCGCTTTGTCCATTGTGGGCATTTATTAATCCTAAAAGCATGCAGTTAAGAAGAAAAAGATTTACTCTTCAATTCCGAATTTATACAGCATCGTGTTAATCCGGGCCTGCTCACTCTTAAAGAACTGATGGGCCCTACCTTTTTTCAGCGTTACTATAGCACTATCCTTATCGCCTAGTTGATACTCTATCTGTGCTTTGGTAACAAGGTATTTTGGAAGTGGTGCATACTCATAGGCTAGGATGGCATAATTCAAGGCATCTTTATGGCTTTCAGTGTCATCATAAATGTTGATGATATTATTTGCAATCTCATCTAATCGATCCGCTATTTTGATACCATTATAGTTGTGATCTTTAAAGTAAGATAGAGTGGTGCTGTCGACAACTTCTGTCTCCTCATCACTGAAGGTTGTTCTCCATGCATCAGTCCTTTTTGCGTCTTCATAATCTATCGTTTTGATAAACTCTGGACTATGTGGGAGGATGTATTCGGCGATCATGGAGTCGGCCAGAGGTTTGTAATGATCCGCTATACGATTATGCTTATAATAATTGAGCCGGTCTGTCTGCAGTTGTTTTGCGATTTCTGATTCAGTAGTTTTATTTGAATTGAACCAAGAGCTTAGCTCTGTTTTCATTTTGGAGATGCGTCTAAAAAATGAGTAGTTCCCAGAGTCGATTGCAAGATCATATTTGTAGTGAAGCACGTCTGTAAGTGCACGGTAAATGTCCCGATTGTTCCTTATAGCTGTGAAGTTGTTTGGTCTTATTGGCTCTTGAGCATCGATTAATTGTTGTACGACCTCGATATCCATATCCTCATAGCTGTTGATGGCTATGACATCGGCATATGCTGTCCACAGAGAGTCGCTTCTATCTGTCAACTGACTGATCATATGATCAACTATCATAGTTTTATGATCGGTATCAAAATCAGCAATTTGCACAAGTAATTCACGGCCTTCTTCAAGACATAGATGCGATATATTGACTCCTTCTAATGGATTGTCATGTATAAAATCTAATACGGACTGAGTCATATTCATGAAATTTTTGGAGTCTCTATATCCCGACGGACTTGAGATTAGTTGACCAGTCGAGTCAAGAAACAAATAAGTAGGATAGGCATTCACGCCCAGTCGTCTTGCATCAGCTCGATATTTGATATCTTCTGCATCCCACTTGATACAGATAAAGTTGTCGTTCAATAGCTTGCCTACCGATTCATCCTGAAAAGTAGTCTTGTCCATCTGTTTGCAGGGTCCACACCATGCGGTATATACATCTATGAAGATGGGTCGATCCAGTTCTTGACCTTCAAGAAGTTCAGCATAAGATTCAGTTGTAAATTGCACTTGAGCATCGACATGATAGCTTAATACAGCTACTAAGAGTAATATGAATAGACACGGTCTCATTGTTGATAGTTGTGTTCTTAACAAGATAGGGATTTATGACTTGCGAGGTCAAATCCAGTGAGTGGTAATAGACTTACTCCTTAGTAGCCATTAACTTCCTCAAACTATAATATGATAGCACCTGATCTTCTTTCGGCTGATCAAACTGATAAGTCATGCCGATCTTCTGTAAGAGACTAATAGACCTTTGGTTGGTGGGTAGCGTAATCCCAATGATATTGTCATATTTATCTTCAGCTATAATCTCCTGGAGATAGGCTTTGATTGCCTCAAGGGCGTAGCCGTTGTTTTCATACTTAGAGAGCAAGGCAAAGCCAATATCAGGAAATGACTCATCCTCTCGTTGAAGAAGGCTGACTACGCCAACAGATTCATCAGATCCATTAAGTTCTATGACATTGTAATATGCGTTGTTGCGATCCAGGATAGCTTGGATATATCGCTCAGCGTCGTTGACATCATGCACATTTCGATCTCCGATAAACCTTAGCCATCCCTCAGAATTGACTAAATCGAACATGAATGCTGTATCACTCAAGGATACTGGTCTTATTCGCAGCCTTTTCGTTTTTATATGGATAAACATTGATGCGATGCGCTTTGCTCTAAATGAGGAGATAAATACTTTTGAAGATAGAAAAAGTCGCAGTTATTTATTTTTCATTAATTAGCTGATTATCAGACATATAAAAGTTTAGTTTCGAATATTTACGGAAATAAACGATTATAAACGAATATATTTTGTTTTTGACTTTTGAGTGTCACCACCTTTGAGTCGTCGATCGATATCACATCGATACTTTTTTATTTCATCCGATCCGTTTAGTGCGGATTATAAAACATTCACATTATGAACACACTTAGAAATCAAGTACAGCTTATCGGCCACATCGGTCAAGACTTAGAGACAAAATCATTTGAATCAGGCATGACATTAGCCAAGGCACCACTGGCTACTAATGATTACTACCGTAACAATGATGGTGAGAAAATCAAAGACACACAATGGCATAACATTGTTGCTTGGGGTAAGACAGCAGAGCTCATGCAGCAGATGGTTAAGAAAGGTGATGAGCTCGCCGTAAAAGGTAAGCTCATGCATCGTAAGTATGAAGACTCTAATGGGCAGACCAGATATGTCACGGAAGTAGTCGTCAATGAATTTATCAAACTTGGTAAGAGAGAAAGCACCCCAGCTTAATCAGCTCTTAGAGTTGCCATAACAGCGCCAAGTTTTTTACCAAGCTTGGCGTTTTTCTACTTAATACATTAACCTTTTGACGATATGAATCATCTTTTTAATGATATTGATATAGGATCATCTTTTGTTCACCCGCTTCGACCTTTAGATCTATATGGTTATCCGCTGGTGGAAGCGGACAAGTGGCATAAGGCGTGAATACGCAAGGTGGATTCATGGCTTGGTTGAAATCGATATAAGTCTGTCCATTTGTGTCTGCCTTCTTGGGATACACGTACCGCCCACCATCATAGGTCTCAAATCCTGTCGTCAGATCTGAGATAATGACGAAGTAGCTATCCGCATCATAATCCATAGCCTTTAACTGATAATCTTGTCCGTCAATCTCAAAATTGAGATATCCAGCAAAAGCATGGTTAAAAGTCATATCGAGGATATTATCATAGACAATACGGTCAGAGCTATCTGAAGTGGTGAACTGTGCCGGAACATTCCATTTTGAGTTAATTGGATAATTGGGAATGCTTGTCAAGTTGGACCTATATTCACTTAGTGTATCCTTCATCCTTAGATAAGCCTGCTCACCACGCTCTATGAGATGCCACTGGTAACTCTCCCAGGAGACCATAGTTGGGCCATTTTCTTGTTTATCCGTGAGTAGCGTGATTTCTGACTGAACTTGTGTTTCAGCTACTGTTGCATCTTTAGCTTCAGGCATTTTGAGATAGTACTGATCATCTTCATATCTGATCATACCCATGACTGCGGGAGCGTTTCCTTCGACGATGAGGTCATTATCAGCCGTTGAGCCGAAAGATGTGGTATCACTTTTCATGGTGTGTAGGCCTATTACTGACGGCCATGCATAGGGCGCTTGCAGTTGACCGAGCCGTTCTACTCGCCATTGCTCTATGTTCTCCCGATAGCTGCCTTGACAGCTCAACAATAGACTCGTGAGACTGAACAATAAGAACGGTTTAATTAGTGGATTCATAGTTGGAGCATTTATATAATAGCCCGATACAGATGATTTTTGGATTCATTGTTGCTTCTTGTTATTATATGCGTCAGAATAAACCTCGGTGTCATCTAAGGTAGTACATACACAGGTAGAAGGAAGGAAACTAAAGCTGACTAATCTCAGTAAGATTATCTATCCAGAACTCAGTATCCCTAAGGCTGAGATCATCCAGTATTTTCTCGGAATGGCGCAGCATATGTTACCGTTTATCAAGGAGCGTCCGATGACGCTGATAAGATATCCCGACGGAGTTACGGCACATCAGTTTTATAGTAAGACCAGACCAGATTATGCGCCAGATTGGATGGAGAGCTTCCAGATCACCCATGACAATCGCAGCATTGACTATATATACATTAAGAATGCTGCGGGCTTGGCCTGGACGGCTAACTTAGCAGCTCTTGAACTTCATCCTATGGCGTTTAGGGTAGGGCAGCGTGGGTTGCCAGACTATATGGTCTTTGATTTAGATCCCGATGAACAGATCAACTTCAGAGACGTGGTTATAGCAGCTGAGCGTCTCCGATCTATAATTGACGCTCAGGGCTATACCACATTTCTAAAAACATCAGGAGGAAAGGGTCTTCATTTAATGGTGCCGCTTAAACCTGAAAACACCTTTAAAGAAGTCAAGGAGCGATGTAAAACCATTGCTCAGATGCTCATTGCAAAGTATCCTAATGCCTATACCCTCGAGATATCTAAGAGTAAGCGGAAGGGTAAAATATTGATAGATATCTATCGCAATCATGAGACGAACACCGTCGTTGCGCCTTATAGTCTGAGAGGAAAAATAGGTGCACCGATTTCTATGCCTATACCTTGGGAGAGATTAGCAACACTGGAGTCATCTCAGGAAATTAACATCAATAACTACAAGGATCATCTGCCAGCTGCCTTAGAGGCTTGGCAGGACTGGAACGATATGGCTGTCCCGTTAACTGTTGAGAGTGCCACGGAGGCTTCGGTATCACCACAAGAGGTAGACCAACGGCTTAAAGACTATGTTGAGAAGCGTGATCTGAATACAACACCTGAACCAATGGCCCTTGTCAGGGGTAATTATAAGGATCGCTATTCCATCCAGTTTCATAATGCCAGCAATCTCCATTATGACCTACGGTTGGAGGATCAAGGTGTCCTGTGGTCATGGGCAATCCCCAAGGGTCCCCCAGTTGATAAAGGCCAAAAACGTTTAGCCATAAGAACAGAAGATCATCCGATAGAGTATCTGACCTTTGAAGGGGTCATCCCCAAGGGGGCTTATGGCGCAGGCGAGATGTGGACTATTGAGACTGGCACAACCGTCTGGCATACCAAGGAGAAAAATAAATTAGTCTTCACACTCGGTCAACATAAGTACCACCTAGTGAAAACTAAGCAAGAAGATCAATGGCTGATGACGCTGAGTGATGATAAGTCATTCCTTATTAAGGGCAGCTCATTAAAGCCCATGCTCGCGGATCAACGTACAGATATTCCATCTACCAACAACTATGTTTATGAGGTCAAGTGGGATGGTATCCGAGTGCTCATCTATCTAAATGAAGACGAAGTTCATATCAAGAGTCGCAGCGGCAGAGATATGACTCAACAGTTTCCCGAGTTGTTGGATCCCAAGCTCTTTAATGTAGAGTATGGGATATTTGATGGAGAGATCGTGGTATTGGATGATCAGGGCAGACCTGTATTCGCAGATGTGATCAGCAGGATGCATTCCAAAGGACGCGCTATAAAAAAGGCACAAAAACTGGTGAGCTGTTATCTATTTGATGTGTTGTCAATAGATGGATTTGATACGATAGACGAACCGCTGATACGGAGAAGAGCACTGCTCAAACCATGCCTGAAGTGGGGCGAAGCTTATAGATACAGTAATTCATTTGAGGATGGTGCAGGACTCTTTGCTGCCATCCAAGCAAAAACAATGGAGGGTATCATGGCTAAGACTAAAGATGGTAGATATCACATCGGCGCCAGAACCAAAGACTGGTATAAAATTAAATCTCGTACAGAGATGGAGGCGACCATAGTTGGCTATACAGAAGGCAATGGAGACCGAAGTGGTCTATTCGGCTCATTACATCTTGTGGATGCTGATGAGAACTATATTGGCAAAGTAGGTACGGGTTTTGATTATAATTTACTGAATGAAATAACTACTTTGTTAAAATCTCAAAACACCATAGTCCCGCCAGAAGATATTAAAATTGATGAGGCCGATCGGACTATATGGATCGAAAGCGAGATAAGATGTTTGGTGAAATATGCCTCAATAACACCGAATGGTACGCTCAGAGAACCAGTATTCATTAAACTTATAACGACTTAGTACTATGCGTTCAATTTGGAAAGGACATATTCGATTCTCACTGGTTACCATACCGATTCAGATATTCAATGCCGTTGAGACTAAAAATAACATCAGCTTCAATCAACTTCACAAAGAAGATAATGGCCGGATTTCATACCATAAGGTATGCCGTACTTGTGAGAAGAAGGTATCCTCACGTGATATCGTGAGGGGCTTTGAGTATGATAAGGATCAATATGTCGTATTTGAACCCAAGGAGTTTGACGCACTTAAACTCAAGAGTACACGAGCTATAGATATAGAGGCCTTCGTTGATATCGATGAGGTTCATCCCAGTCGATTTGAAGCAGTGTATTATGTCGGTCCATCGAGTGAGGTGGCGCAGCAGACCTTTTCTCTATTCACACAAGTCTTGAAGCGTACTGGCAAGGCTGGAGTTGGTCGTATCATCCTCAGAGATAAGGAAGATGTGGTACTCCTCAACGCCAAGGATAATGGCTTGATTATGTACAAACTGCGATTTCCATATGAGTTGAGAGATATAAAAAAGGTGCCAGATCTTACTGATGAAGTCACTGTTGATGAGAAGCAGGTGGAGCTCGCTATGACTTTGGTTGATTCTTTGTCTACAACATTTGACAAAGTAGACTTCCAGGATCGATATAGAGATGCACTCATGGAGCTCGTCGAGAAGAAGATTGATGGTAAGCAAGTGATCAGCGTTAGCGATGAAGAAGTGAAGCAAGCACCTGTTGTTGACATCATGGATGCACTCAAAGCAAGTATCGAGGAGGCTAAGCTTAAAAAGAAACAAGCGTGATCAAAGTCCTCTCTTGGAACATAAGACAAGGAGGGGGGAGCAGGCTCACTCAGGTCATCGGAGCGATTAAGACGATTAATGCTCAAATAGTAGTTTTAACGGAATATCGCAATAATGACCGTGGTGCAACGCTTAGGTCTAAGCTATTGTCGCTCGGCTATCGATACCAAGCGGTCACAGCTTCTTCAGCTGATGACAATAGCGTGATTATGGTTTCTATGCTTCCATTTGACACACAGATATCAGATTGTCCCGATGAGAGCTACCCACATAATATTATCATCGGGAAGTATAAGGCCTTCGTGATATATGGGGGCTACTTCCCGCACAAAAAGAAGCACACGCTCTTTGATTGGGTAGTCAGTGAGGTCAAGGTTAGGCAAGAACCAATAATTATCTGTGGGGATCTTAATACGGGCAAAAACTATGTCGATCAGAAGAAAAACTCGTTTTGGTATGAAGATCAATTCATTGAGCTAACTGAGGAGATAGGGCATGATGCCTATCGGCATATTCATGGAGATCTGTTAGAGTATTCTTGGTTTAGCCATCAGGGCAATGGCTATAGATATGATCATACTATAGTGACACCTGATTTATTGCCCATAGTTACTGGCTGTTATTATCTCCAAGACTATCGAGAGCAGAATATTTCTGATCACGCTCCCATGGTATTAGAGTTAGGGTAGCGATATTTTTTAGCCGTAATTAATACGAACCCAAATTATAAATCAGTTTTCATAGGGAAACTACTAACTATGATAGTAAACGCTCGATTTAATGGTCCCCCTAATTCTGGAAATGGAGGTTATGTCGCAGGCCTCATGGCTAAGGAGATTGGCGGTGTTGTACAAGTAACATTACATAAGCCTCCACCTCTTGATGTGCAAATGAAGTTGACAGAACAAGAAGAAGAGTGGACATTGACAAATAGAAATACTATCGTAGCTCGAGCGAAAAACTCAACTCTGTCGATTGAGCCTAAGGTGATTCCATCTATGGCTGATGCGGTCTTATGTGAGACCAGATATCCTGGCTTTAAGAGGCATGCATTTCCTCATTGCTTTGTATGTGGACCTCAGCGCAGTGAAAATGACGGACTTCGCCTTTTCACTGGAGTATCTGGTAGTGGGGACTATGTGGCGGCGCCTTTCAGAGCATTTGATGATCTCTATAATGAGGCTGGACAGATGAGCACCGAGTTTATCTGGTCTGCATTGGATTGTCCTGGAGCTTATGCGATTACGCAGATCCAAGAAGAAAAAGTACTTGTTTTAGGTCGTATGACCGTTGACATAAAATCACCGATCGACAGATCCGAAAAACTTATCGTCTCAGGATGGTATCTGGGGACAGAGCGAAAGAAGAATTACTCTGGTTCTGCCATTATTAATAGTCATGGAGAAGTTAAGGCTATTGGAGAGGCCACATGGATTGAGGTAGATCCCAAGGATTTCACCAGTTAGTGGGATGAAGGTAGTTTTCGTAGCAGATAATCTCACTACTCAGTCAGCAGGTATCCATGTATACACCAAACAGTTTATTGAGAGAACAATAGCTCAATACTCTAATCATAACTATCATCATATCACTACAACACCCTATGAGATAGAAGGCTCAATCAATGAGGTAATCCCCATTAAGAGTTGGTTACCGGGACATTATAGACTACGATACTTTCATGAGATTCCAAAAAGAATTAAAGAGATTAAGTCTAATGTTGCAATCGAGATGGCTCATTTTGGCCCGTTCCGGTTACCCGACCCTATTAAAAAAGTTACGGTAGTACATGATTTGACTCCGATCCTATATCCTGAATATCATGATACACCATCGGCCTGGTGGCATAAGACCCAGTTTGGCCAGCTTCTACAGTCTGTTGATGGAATCATCAGTAATTCACGCGCAACCCGAGATGACATTGTTTCACATCTTGATGTTGATCGGAATAAGATTAAGGTTTGTTATCCGCAGGTTCCTCATAGGACTATGCCAGTCCAAGAGCCGAAGTCAAGGGATCAACCTTTACAGTTGTTGACAGTAGGCACGGTGGAACCGAGAAAGAATCACTTATTTATCCTTGAGGCCTTAACTCAATGGTATCAAGAATCTCATAAAGACTTTACATGGGTCGTCGCAGGCGCCAAAGGTTGGAAGAGCAAACCCTTTTATGATGAGTTAGAATTATCCCTGATTAAGAGCAAGGTGCGGCTGACTGGATATGTCGATGATCAGCAACTGCATGATCTGTATCGAGAGAGTGATGTATTTCTATTCTCATCGCATTATGAAGGTTTTGGCTTGCCTATCTTAGAGGCTATGGGATATGGCTTACACGTAATCTTATCAGACACTAAGATTCATCGAGAGGTCGGAGGTGAGGGATGCCGATATGTACAATCTCCTGATGACTTGATCTCCCAATTAAATCAACTCTCAAAGGATCAAAGTTGTGACCACTATAGTCAACTTGAGCGCTTAAAGAGAGCTCCCTTTGTCGTTCCCTTCCTATGAGAACGGGGACATGATCTTGCTAATCATTCTGATTCCGACCCAAAGGCCCTGTCCTTTTTTCATTGTTTCGGGAGTATAACTCACAAAGACTGGGATTTCCTTAATTTTTAGTTTGTTGGTTCTAGCTTCTTTAATTATTTCCATGCAAAATTCGAATCCATCATATTTGAGATCCAAATGCTGAGCTAAGTTGTCATTAAAAGCTTTAAGCCCAGACTGACTATCTGTTAGGTAGGTTCCTGTGAGTAACCACGACACGACATTCGCAATTTTATTGAAAAACACACGACTCTTAGGAATATCATTTTCTTGAATAAAGCGACTTCCGATTACGAGATCATAGTTGTCTTTTCTTAGTGTATCTATCAGTTTGATTAGATCATCAGGATTATGTTGTAGATCGGCATCAATGGTTACGATAATTTTTGCTCCATTAGATACGGCATAGGCTATTCCCGTTTGAGTTGCCGCACCTACACCTAAGTTAATACTATGATCTAGGACTGTTACATTCTCCCTCTCTCGAGCGATGACCGCCGTTTGATCTTGGCTATTATCATTGATCACGACGATATTGATAAATCCCAGTTGCTCTAACTTGTCGATTAAGATGTCAATATATC
>CAYPWL010000020.1:48350-61354 GCA_964414425.1 uncultured Saprospiraceae bacterium | reverse complement strand
CATACGATCTATACCTTTGTCCGTTAGATGCGAGCCCGGAGGGCTTGCATCTAACTAGCTTATAGGTGGAAGTTTTCCCCCAAAAGGTGTGCTTTAACAACAATATATGGTGTTAAAGCGGAAGTTTTGGCAAAAATGAGGTGTGTTTTATATCTCATACTAAATGTTGTGATTAGATAAGATTCATCATATTATATTTACCTATATCGATTCATCCCTTACCTCTCATCTCCGCTCGCCTTATAGGCATCTTATCAATGAGATCTATAATGTCTTGCGGAGCTACAACTTCTACACTGCTCATTTTAATTCCTCCATCTAATCCGTATAGCTTTATTGAGAACTTTGTTTCGTCAGAACTCAGAGTTTTACTCGCTGTAAGTGAGCTGTTTTTGAGGATCAGAGTTTTTCTCTCCTGCCAAGTGGTGATCAGTTGTTCCGCCGAGACCAGACTCATCTGTTCTTTGTAGGCTGCGGATGCGCTATCGCCAGATATTACGATGAGTCTATTCTGCCATCGATAATCTGCAAGTCGTTGTGCATTCATTTCCACAGTTGTATAGGCGATAAGTAAAACAGCTATAACAGATCGTACGAACATATACATTATGCGTTTAATCTTGGTCAAAGTCTAAAGGTGGAGGACCAGCAGGGATCATGGCTTCGTAGATATAATCTCCTTTACGCTCTTTGAATTCTGCTTTAACTTCTTCTACTAATTGCGGATCCTCAAACAGGTCTACCATAGTCATCGCAAGAGCCTTGGAGGCATAACCCATACCCTTGTGACCGATAGACATACCGCCACAGGCGACAACTGCCCACGAGTGCCATGGTGTACCTTTAGGAGCTGTGGTAGCACGTAGTCGGATCGTTGGCGCAACAAAGCTTACATCACCGACATCTGTCGAGCCACCCATGGGATGTTCTAATGTGGGTTCAAGAGGGGTGATAACTGATTCTATGCCAACCACTTCGCTACCGGTTGCTTCTTGTATCTTCTTGGCGAACACTTGCTCTTCCTCAGTATACTCTATGGCACCGAGGAGCTCAAGATTCTTTTGCAACTCTGCACCACCACGACGGTTAGGGAGTACCTCATGGATGCCTGATATCAGTGTGATCTTATAGTCCACATCTGCCATGATAGAGGCCCCTTGAGCGATCTCTTCTACACGCTTCCATACTTTCTGCATGCCTTCCCGTCGAGTATCTCTGACGCGAGTCCAGATCTTGGAGTAATCAGGAACTACATTGACGACCTTGCCAGCATCTTGGATGTGGTAGTGTATCCTTACGGTCGGCTTGATATGTTCACGGAGATAATTGATACCTGTGGTATAGAGTTCTAATGCATCTGAGGCGCTGCGACCATTCCATGGATCACCAGAGGCGTGTGCTGCCTGTCCTGAGTACTCTACTAAGAAGTCTACCAGCGCTAAACTACTCTGTACATCAGCCTTTGTCTGTGCACTTGGATGCCAGTCCATCACAACATCTACATCATCAAATAATCCTGCTCGGATCATCCAGAGTTTTCCAAAGAACTTCTCCTCTGCTGGTGTGCCATAGAATCGCACGGTACCTTGCAGCTTTCCCGCCTCTATCAATTCCTTGATGGCTGTCGCTGCACCGAGTGATGCCACACCAAATAGATTGTGCCCGCAGCCATGACCTGGCGCTCCCGCATTAAGCGGATCCTTATGGGGTATGGTCTTCTGAGATAGTCCAGGTAGCGCGTCAAATTCCCCTAATATTCCTATGACAGGCTTGCCAGAGCCATACTCTGCCGTGAAGGCTGTTGGGATCTCTCCGACACCTCGCTCCACTGTGAAACCATTATTCTCGGCATATGTCGCAAGCGCATCAGCGCTCTTATGTTCCCTGAAGGCAATCTCTTCGTATGACCAGATCTTGTCACTCAGTTGCGTGAGTTCCTCGTACTTGCGATCCAGTGAGGATATCAGTGCTTTCTTATTTGGATTCATCTGTCCGATAGCGCTGGCAGTTATGGCGAGTACACAGAGGATTGTTAGCGGCGTGGATAGTCTAAGCATAGGATGTATATGTATTGATTATTCTATAATTGAAAGCTTCCATCTTAAAATCCAAATGACCCAGGGTTCATGCCCAGCTGTTGCAAATCCTCAAGTGACATTTCTTTGTAATCTCCTTCTGGCTTGTCAAATACTGCCATGTCGATGTCTTTAGAGATTTCGGTCGCCGTGTACGTCATCTTCATCATACCCATGTCCATCACCATTTCCAGGGGTGTTCCATCCAACTGCAATCCTGGCAATTGCTGTAGAGCGAACTTGTCCATCTTGATCTCATCAGTGACATACATGGTCATTTTCATATTGGCCATTTCAGCAGGGATTTCTTGATCTTGAGTGAATAATTCAGTATCCATCGTGATCGTGGCTTCGTAGCACTCATACCCTGATATGGTTCTAGTCGCAGACTTGTCATAACTGATCTGGTATGCTTTGCTCACTTCTTCAGGACTAAGTCCTAATGCTTCCAAGCCCTGAGCGCCGACAGGAGTTTTTATCATCATCTTCTGTCCCATCATATCCATATATTGGATTATTTCGTCGCCTGCGTAGTGCATGGACATATTCATCATGCCCATCATATTGATCTCAGTTACTTGAGTGCCAGGTTTAAAGTGTATGGTCATCGCCATGCTCTTCATCATAGGCTCCATTTGGGTCATCACCCCATCTTCCATGCCAGGCATTGAGAAGTCCGTGACTTCCATTTTTATACTTCCAGTTTCTAATTGGGCGTATATGTTTTGGATGGAGAGGCATGCAATAAAGACGACTAACAGTGTCAATTTTTTCATCGTAAGCTGTTTTTTAAGCCTATTATAAGGCCGTGATCAAGTCAAGTTTAGAATTGGCAATATCGAAAAGTACCAATCTTATCGAAGTCTCCCTAATGTTAATTCGACGAATTATTAGAATAATTAGTCGAAGAGAACAATTTATTCTTGTGAGTCCTTATATTTTGCGACAGTCAATTTCAATATAATAAACAAATAATGTGTAAATGAGAAAATATCTAGCTCTCGCCCTGTTACTTTGGGGTGCCATTCCACTCATGAGCCAGCTCAACAAAATAGATTTTGTGGAGTATGACTTAGACAATGGGATGCATGTGATCTTGCACCAAGACAAAGCCACCCCCATCGCAGTAGTATCTGTGATGTATCACGTAGGCTCTAAAAACGAAAATCCAGGCAGAACAGGATTTGCTCACTTTTTTGAGCACCTGCTCTTCGAAGGTTCAGAAAACATCGATAGAGGTGAATTCTTCCAATACATCACTAATGCTGGAGGAACTAATAATGCCAATACTTGGTATGATCGGACTTATTACTTCGAGTTATTACCTTCTAATCAGTTAGAACTAGGGATGTGGTTAGAGTCCGAGAGGCTGCTACATGCCAAAGTTGATCAGATCGGTATCGAGACGCAACGTGAGGTTGTCAAAGAAGAAAGAAGACTGAGAGTTGATAATCCGCCTTACTCACTGTTGAAGTTTGTAGAGCAAATCAACAAACGATTATACACTAAACACCCGTATCAATGGTCTGTAATCGGATCCATGGATGATCTCGATGCGGCACAAGAAGAGGACTATGTGCAGTTCTACGAAGATTTTTACACGCCTAACAATGCGGTACTGTCTATTGCCGGCGATATAGATATCGAAGAGACTAAGGCATTAGTGGACAAGTATTTTGCGCCTATTCCAGTTAAGAATCCTAAGATATTCAGACCAGATATCGTCGAGCCAGCCTTATCAGGCGAGATCGTTGATACGACTTATGGCAAGATTCAGATTCCTGCCATCATCATGGGGTATAGGATTCCTGCCCAAGGTACTGATGACTTTTATGCTGTAAGTATGCTCAACACATTGATGTCTGGCGGAGAGAGTTCTCGACTTAATAAGTCGCTCAGAGATGAGCAGCAACTGGTATTGCAGATTGGTAGTTTTCCATTAGAGTTGGAGGATCCAGGTGTAGCATTAGTATTTGGTCTGCCTAATGTGGGTATTGATGTAGCTACAGCACAGACCGCACTCGATGCAGAATACGTCAAGGTTCAAAATGAACTTATCGGAGAACGTGAGTTCCAGAAATTAAGAAACCAAGTAGAGAGCCAGTTTATCACGAGAAATGCCCGTGTAGCGGGTATCGCTGAGAGCTTGGCTAATTACTACATGTACTATGGCAATACGGACTTGATCAATACTGAGCTTGAGAGGTTCCTGGCGGTAACACGTGAGGATATCCAGAGAGTTGCTAAGAAGTACTTCAATAAAGACAACAGAGTGGTCCTAAATTATTTACCAGAACCATCAAATCCATAACATGATACAAGGAATAAAAATTATAAGTTTTGCGGCTATCATACTATGCTTAGCGCAATGTAAGAGCACAGAAGTCGCCACTGCCGAAAAGGCAATGGAGGACAAGGTCATGGAGACCAAAGAGATGATGGATGATAAGATGGCCGATGCCACGGACTTCAGGAGTTCGCCTCCTGCTGCAGGCCCTGCGCCTAAGATCAACATCGGCAATGCCAATACATTCAAACTGGATAATGGTCTACAGGTAATCGTGGTCGAAAATCATAAGATTCCATCAGTATCATTCCAAGTATCATTGAAGAATGATCAGATATTGGAATATGACAAAGTCGGTTATGTATCTATGGCTGGTGATCTCATGGGGCGTGGTACGACAACTAAGAGCAAGGCTGAGATCGATGAAGCTGTTGACTTTATCGGTGCCAACTTCAATACATTCGGCAGTGGGATGTTTGGCAGTTCTCTGACTAAGCATATGCCAGCATTGTTGGATATAATGACAGATGTCCTATACAATCCATCGATGCCAGCCGACGAATTGGAGAAAATCAAAACACAGACGTTAACAGGATTAGAGGCTGGTAAGACAGATCCTAACAGTATCTCTGCTAATATGAGAGCGAGTGTGATGTATGGTCCAGATCATCCTTATGGAGAGATCCAGACTGAGGACAATGTTAAGGCTATCGATATAGATGCTTGCCGCAAATATGTAGATGATTTTTTCATCCCTAATAATGCGTATCTCGTCATCGTAGGAGATATCACCGTTGACGCAGCTGAGGATGTAGCCAACAAATATTTTGGCAACTGGGAGCGTAAGCCATTTAAGCCGGTAAGACACAAGGCTGTGCCGGATGCCAGCTCTACACAAGTACAGTTTGCTAATAAGGATGGTGCCGTACAATCGGTAGTCAATGTGAGCTATCCGATAGATATGAAGCCTAGCTCTCCAGATGTAATCCCTGCTCGTGTGATGAATACGATCTTAGGTGGAGGGTTCTCGGGACGTCTCAATCTCAATCTGAGAGAGGATAAAGCGTACACCTACGGAGCGGGTTCCAATGTAAGTGCTGATCGTTTGGTAGGTTCGTTTAATGCGTCGGCAAGTGTGCGTAATGAGGTTACTGATAGCTCAATTACGCAGATCTTATATGAGTTGGATCGTATCACTAAGGAGCCTGTAGATGCAGAGGTACTTCAGAATACGAAGAACTTCATGACAGGAGGTTTTGCACGATCGCTTGAGTCGCCACAGACGATAGCACGATTCGCATTGAATCGATTTAGAAACAACCTCCCTGATGATTATTATGAGACTTATCTGGAGAAGCTAAATGCTGTTACTGTCGAAGATATCCAAGCTATGGCTAAGAAGTATATCAGACCTGAGGCAGCACATATATTCGTGGTGGGTAGTAAAGATGAGGTCGCTGAGACATTGATGCAGTTCGATGGAGATGGTGAGATCAGCTACTATGATTCCTTTGGCAAGATCATGGTCCCTGATGCTACGGAGATCCCTGAGGGTCTCACTGGTAAGCAGGTAATCCAAGATTATGTAGCTGCAATCGGTGGTATGGATAAGCTTAAGAATATAAAGTCTGTAGCAACTACTATGTCGGCTTCGATGATGGGGCAAAATATGACCATGAAGAATACCTACTCTGATGGCAAGTTTGCCATGTCTATGGGTAATGGGCAGATGACCTTTATGGAGCAGAAGTATAACGGAGAGGTGTTGGAAGTTTCACAGATGGGCGCAAGCCAAGTGATTACAGAGGGTCCACAACTTGCAGCGATCAAGGAACAAGCTACGGTCAACCCTCAATTTGACTATCTAAGTAATGGTAGTACAATGGAGCTGATCGGAGCAGAGACGGTCGATGGCGTTTCTTGTTATAAAGTATCAGTAACTAAGCCTACAGGTGATAAGGTTACAGAGTTCTATTCGGTGGATAAGAGCTTGTTAGTCAGGACTGTAGCAACGGCACCTGGTCCAGCCGGAGAAACTACTATTACAACCGATATGCAAGACTACAAATCTTATGATGGTCTTATGATGCCATCAGTCTTAAAGATTGCAGGTATGATGCCTACAACAGTAGAAATGAAATTAGAATCAGTCGATATCAATGGTGACGTTGACATGTCTCTATTTGATATTAAATAGACACATTCATAACTAATATAGCGGGGCTCTGATGACTCAATCAGGGCCCTTTTTTATTGCGAAAATTTGAAAGAATTTTGAGTTGGGATAAGTGCTTTATACAGTCGCACTAATCGATAGGATCTTATCAGATACTTTATCGGGTTTAATTAGGATATAGCCCATCTATCATACCCGTTACGGGTTAAGTATATACCGTTGATATATAGCCGTTTAGGCGGATTTCGATGCCTCTATATAGGACCTTTGTCTATGTCAAAAGCTTACACATAGAAAAAACTCTCATATTTCTATATTACATAGGGTATAAAACATATCTTTAAAATTATATATGAGATAGCGAAACCCTGTCTCCTATAAGACGATAGAACCTATGAAGAGCCGCAGAATGATAAATGCTCTTTTGGCTACCGCTTTGGTTGCCAAAAGAATGGCTGTGAGCATATTGCTCCTCATTCTATTGTCATCATTATACCTTTCTTCTACTGGCTCAATTCCCACCATAAATTATTCTGTCGTTAATCCTATTATGGATGAAGTCATCTTCAGTGCAGATTTTGAAGATAATGACGGAGATAATAACTGGACACTTAGCTCATTTGCAACGGATGGCAATTGGATCAATGATGTTCCTTCGCCTTACTTTACAGGTGTCACACGCATGGAGATCGTCGCCATAGAGGGTAATCAATCTCTGGTGACAGGATCTATCAATAATCAAGACGTAGACGGTGGCCCGACAATTGTGAGATCGCCCACTATAACTTTAGATCCACAGGCAGAATCTATTGACATCAGCTTCTCATATTATTTTTCGCATTTTACTAACTCATCTGTGGATGACAACTTGCTTATTACCGTCCATGATGCGTCAGATGACAACGAGTTGCTAAGCTTAGTTGAAGAATTTGGGGCTCCAAGTTCAAGAGATGCAACTTGGGAGCTTTATCAAGGCTCACTCTTGGCGCTCGCTGGTCGTGACATCTATGTACAAGCGTCTTCGCGAGATGTAGCTAACCCAAGCAAAGTAGAGGCGGCCATAGACCGACTCGAGATAAGTCAGCGAGTGATGACACCATCTGTCTGTGAAACATTAATATTTGATGATTTTGAAGTAGGCTTCGGTAACTGGATTGATGGGGGCTCAGATGCGTCTAGGTTCTTCAGTTCGTTTTTAGCAAGTAGTGGAATTGTTTCGGTTAGTTTAAGAGATAATACTAATACTTCTCTGATCACTTCAGGACCTCATGATATCTCTGACGTTGATCAATTGCAAGTTTCTTTCAATTATAGAGCATTGAGTTTTGAGAATGACGAAGATTTTTGGTTTCAGACGTCGTCGGATGGTGTAAATTTCACCATTGAGGAAGATTGGATTCATCAGGTTGATTTTGAAAACAACGAAGCAATATCTGAGTCTATTACCATAGATGGACCATTTTCAAGTACCACATATTTTAGATTTAGAGCAGATGCAACATCCAATGGGGACAGGGTCTTCATAGATGATATTCTTATAGAAACCTGTGAAATAGAACCATCACCAGAGGTAGTTATAAATATAGCAGACAGCTCCTTTTGCAACGGATCATCTATCTTGCTACAACCAGAGATCATCCATCCAGATGGCGTTATAGTCAATCATCAATGGAGCGTCTTACCATCTTCTACCGCTTCAGGATTTGAACTCAGTGGAACCAGTTCGCAAGACCTATCCATAAGCGCTGTCGACGCAGTTTTAGGAACTATAGATCTGAGGTATAGCATTCAAGATGATAATGGCTTCGTTGACAGCACCGATGTCACTATATTTCTGTTAGGCGTTGAACCTTGTAGTATACAGACATCTACAGACTCAATTTGTGATGGAACTACTCTATCCCTTGATGCCACCACAATATTTGACGTAATGCCAGATTTTGGCATTGTACCCAGGAATAATTCTGGGGACGGAGTTTCTCTCGAACATGAGATCATTGGGGTCCAGGTGCCAGAGGGGGTTCTGGTAACTATCACTTTACCCACTTGGGATGATCACTTTGATGAAATCATTCTTAACGGCAATCAAATTATTCCAAGAGTTTTTCAGCCAGAATCATGGAATAATGGCGGAATGCAAACCGAACGACCTTGGTTGCCGAATATTAATGGGTTGCCGCGATCTATCATTACAATCCAAAGCGATGAGGTAAGATACTTTAGTTCACAGACAGTGACGAGCACCGAGATGGTGGAAGTATTTCCGACGAATTGGGTCACCACCCCTCAAAATTTTAGAGTCGGTACAAACATCTTGCATTTTGGTGTCCAGAATACGGCAGGCCCTACCAGTGGAAGTTGGATTGTTGAAGCCGAAGGTGTCGCTGGGTATACCTACCTGTGGTCAACAGGAGAGACCACTGCCGGAATAGAGGTTACCCCAGATGAAACAACAACTTACGATGTAGTAGTGACCGCCCCCAATGGCTGCGAATCCTTTTGCGAAAGGACTATTTTTGTTGAACATCCTATTGTTTCTATTTCTGACACTTCTATAAGCGTAGGCGAGATCGTCGAGATACAACCTGTGGTGTCTGGAACAAGTGGCTCATCACCAACTTATCAATGGAGGCTGATTTCAGATGATACTTCTGGTATAATATTGAGCAATACTAATGCTGAGATTTTGACAATTGATGGCTCATCAATTTCCGCCGATGGCCAAGAGCAAATAGAGATACTACTGACGAGTGAAGCGGGTTGTACTGATCTTGATACAATGAATGTTATTGTAGAGGGTCCGACTGGAATTTCATGTAATTTACGAACTAATTTTTTCAATGAGCAGCAGTTTGCGTGGGGTTTTGGTATACAAAATACTTCAGCAGAAGACATTAATTCATGGCAGGCGCGGATCTCAAATGCTAGCTATGAACTGGATGTTAGTCAAATCACGAATAACAACCTATTTGTATATACACAGATCGATAACGGCGATGGGACATATGATCATATATTCACTGGGACGGGAGGTATCGCTGCTTTTAGTAGCCTACCAAATTTTCAGTGGCAAGGCGTAAACTTTGGCGGTCCGATAAGTTCTGATGGCATAGAATTCAGATGTAAGGACAATGATTCAGACCTATGTGCTGATATGGGAACTGTTGTCACTGAAGATATCGTTATCTGCGCTGGTGAAGATATCCAAGTACAGCCTACAATAGTAGGAGACTTAGGACCTACACCATCTTATCAATGGAGTCTTATATCTGATGGTAGTTCTGGTTTAGCATTGTCCAATATATCTTCAGATATTCTCATGCTTGATGCTATATCTGTAACCGAGACAGCAGAGGAACTAATAGAACTCGTAGTAACCAATAGTTTAGGCTGCTCAGCTATAGACACCATGCTCGTATCCATAGGAATATCCACAGAAAGTAATATTGATTATGTAGGATGCCAAGGAGATGGATATGGCATCTTAGTCAATGATACCCTCTATGATGAATCCAATCCTACAGGTGTAGAAACGATACCGGGTGCATTAGGCTGTGATAGTATTATAAATGTCAATTTGATCTTTAACGAACCGGTAGTTGTAGAAGCTGGGATGCTGCCATTCAGTGTGTGCAGTGCAACTGGTGAGATAACACTATCTGATCTGGGAGCGTCGATATCAGGCGGTGCCAATACTGGATTATGGACATCTATGGGCGATGGCACTTTTGATGTAGGAGGCATTTTTAATATCTCTGGATCGGCATCTGTTTATAGGTTAGGTCCTCGAGATATTGAGAACGGAGAAGTCATTCTTACATTAACTTCAACAGACCCTCCTGGGCCGTGTGAGCCAGTAGCTGACGCAGTGCTCATTCTGATCAATGATATCACCTGCAGTCAATTTCCATGGGCAGGTAACTAAATCAGCTTTATACATAGTTAATGTGCGTGATATTCCTCTTCGGATCACACATTCTTAATTATTTTGGTGGTTCTACCAAAACCGTAAACCAACCGCAGCCCAAAATGATATGTCTTCGATCGAGTATGGTAATACTCTTTCTTATAGTATCGATTTTACCCTCTAATTCACTTGATTATACTACAAGTGATTACGGTCATATACATGCCAATGTGTGCATAGATGAAAACTTCTTTATCTTGGATACGGACACAGGCTCTACTAAGATTAACAATGCGATCTGTGCTGAGGAGGTCTCTACAAAAATTTTGACAGATACCCCTATGATCCCAGATACATCGGTTTGTATTGGATCAGATGTAACTATAGATTTTCCACCTGGGGCAGAGACGAGTATAGCAGAAACTGTCTTATTCGAAGATTTTGAGGACGATGAGATATTCTACACGGTTAGTATACCAGAGTTTACAGATGGTGGTCAGGATTATTTTATTCGCACAGACGGAAGCAATATTTCAGGAGAGAGTTTTTTGAATGTACAAGGCTCAAGTTATTTCGCAGCACAGGATATAGATGGTGATGGAGCTAGCCCTAATCAGACATTGACCTTCAGCAATATTAATATATCGGGATTGACTAATCTTGATTTTTTAGTATTTATAGCCGAAGATGATAATGGCTCTTCAGAAAATTGGGATGCCACAGACTTTGTGCATATCACCTACAGCATTGATGGTGGACCAACCGAGAACCTCATCTGGATAGAGAATGATGGCGCAACTAGCAATTCGGCACCCTTCATAGACAGCGATTTTGATGGTACTGGCGATGGCGCAGAGATTACCTCGACATTCGTGCAATATTTTGCTCCTCTCATGGGTACGGGTGCTGTATTGAACTTGACCATCGAAATGGACTTAAATGATGGTGGTACTGATATAGCTTTTGACAACATTCAATTGACCGGGGATAGAGTAGGCGCCGGATGTACTTATAACGTATACGATTCTGATCCTGCCAGTGGCGAGAGTGTCTTGCTCTCAGAATCGGTTACCAGCTATTCGATCACAGCAGTAAGTGCAGATACGACATTTTATGTCACTAAGGTCCAAGATGGTTGTGAAAGTCCAGCTGATAGGGTAACAGTGTTAGTGCGAGACCTATCTTCATCAATCATCGATACTTCAATTTGTATCGGTGACGTGATCCAATTCAATGGGCAATTGATCAGCACATCGGGTTCTTTTATGGATACGCTCACTAATGCGGCCATGTGTGATAGCATCATCACACTTAACGTGATAGTTGAGCCATTGCCAGCGCTATCTATGGTGACGGATACCTTATGTATAGACGAAACACAGACGGTTGATCTGAGTCAATATGAATCATCCATAACGTCTGCTTCAGGCACCTTCTCTTATAGTGAGCAAGAGATCATCCGCTCAGATGACCTGTTCATATCGGAGTATGTCGAGGGCAGCAGCGATAATAAGTGTATCGAGATTTATAATAATACTGGAGCTACGGTTGATCTGTCAACTTATGCGATCAACTTTTATTTCAATGGGAGCACGTCGATCTCAAGGAGTCTAGGCTTGTCAGGGATGCTGGCGACATCCGATACCTATGTACTCTGCGATGATGGTATTGATCCTGCCTTGGGTGTCGTAGCTGACTCTTTGTATGGTGGATCATTTTATAATGGAGACGATGCGATATCACTCAGTAATAATGGAGTGGAGATAGATATTATTGGCCAGATCGGCACTGACCCAGGCACTCAGTGGGGTAGCGGACTGACGGCTACGCAGAACCATACGCTTGTGCGAAGTTCCAATATTTTTGACGGAGATATGGTTGGCAACGATGCCTTTGATCCGAGCTTGGAGTGGATCGGCTTCAATCAAGATGTTGTTATGAACCTTGGGACGCACGAGATCAATGACTCAATCATTGTTACGCCTCTAACATCTACGGTTGTATCTGTTGAAGATGGAGATGTATTTATTGTTGAGTTTACTGATGAGGAGACAGGCTGTATGTCCAATACTACAATCACATTTGAGGTAAGAGATACTTCTTCGACGGTGTTGGATATGACTATCTGTGAGGGAGAATCAATAGATTTTAATGGACAGGTGTTGAAGACTACGGGTAGTTTTAGAGACACCCTGATTAATATGGCACAATGTGATAGTTTCGTCACGCTTAACCTCACAGTTATTGAATCTATTGAGATAGTACTTGACACTTCAATATGCGAAGGTGAGTTTGTCGAGTTTGGCGGAATGATGATTACGGAGTCTGGGATGTATAGAGACACCTCTGAGAGTAGTATGACGGGCTGTGACAGCATCGTGATCCTGGAAGTGAGTGTTGAGGAGATTTCAGGAATAGTAATAGACACTTCTATCTGCGCAGGCGAGATCATCAATTTTGGAGGGTTCATGATCGATATGTCTGGGACGTTTAGAGATACCTTGACTAATGCGGCCATGTGTGATAGCATCATCACACTTAACGTGATAGTTGAGCCAT
>CAYPWL010000020.1:15207-48250 GCA_964414425.1 uncultured Saprospiraceae bacterium | reverse complement strand
TCGGCTTCAATCAAGATGTTGTTATGAACCTTGGGACGCACGAGATCAATGACTCCTTTATAATCACTCAATTGACCAATACTATAGTTTCTGCTGATGTAGGAGATGTTTTTCTCGTTGAATTTACGGATCAAGTCACGGGGTGTATTGCCAATACAACTATAACACTTGAGATTGAACAGTGCTTGTTCGATTTGGCTTTGATTAAGACGCTTTCGCCAGGTCAGTCCAATACAGTTCAGCCTGGAGATATCGTGAGCTTTGATCTTACCATCTTGAACCAGGGAGAAGTTGCAGCTTATGATATCATCGTTCAAGATTATGTTCCTGCGGGATTGATTTTTGATCCGACTCTAAACGACGCTCCATGGGGAGCAGATGCGATTTATAATGCTATAGACATCCTGACAGCAGGCAGTGATACTACAATAACTATCCAGCTTATAGTTGCCGAAGACGCCACGGCGGTCTCACTCATTAATAGTGCCGAGATCATCTTTGCCGCCGCAACTCAAGGCGGACCATTGGCCATTGATCAGGACGGAGATCTATCTGAGACCGGTGATGATACTACAGAAGTTGATAACGATATCAATGATGGCCAAGATGACTTTGACGTTGCAAGCTTGAGTTTATGTGGGGATATCCGATTTATGGAGCCTACTCTTGAGGACGTTGCTATCTGTGACCCTTCATTTGATGGTGTTGTTACCCTCGTTCCAACTGCCACACAATTGCCAGCTAACTTATTCTTCTCAGAATATATAGAAGGTCCTACGGGTGCTAATAACAAGTGCTTAGAAATATATAATGGAACTGGTGCGTCAGTAAGCCTGGCAGGGTACGCCGTAAATCTATATAATACAGCACCTCGATTGATGCCCAATAGAACACTCAATCTTACAGGGATTATCGCTGATGGGGACGTATTAGTACTGTGTAATAACTCATCCTTTACTGATGAAGTAGATATTGTAGATAATGATGTCATAAATTATAATGGTGACGATATCGTCACGCTTACGCAGAACGACGTAATCATTGATGCAATCGGGCGGATAGGTGTTGACCCAGGAGTACAATGGAGGTCTGGAGGTGTGTCTACTATGGATCAGACCATACGAAGGTTACCAACGATAATCGCTGGAGACAGCGATGGGTTTGATATTTTCTTACCTGACCAAGAGTGGACTTCTGCAGGTGATGATCGTAATGATCCATCAGACCTTGGTCAGCACAGTATAACTCCACAAGTACTCAATTCTTTCACATTCTTTGATGGAGACCCTGCAAGTGGAGGCACACCGATCGCTACACAAGTATCTGCAACAGAGATAGATATCAGTATTGAGACTTCTCCGATTGAAATATGGGTAACGACTCATCCGGAGTCTTCTACCTGTATGAGCGATGCAATTCCAGTAAGAGTTGCCATTCGCAATGAAGAATCAACTATGAGCTGTATAGGTTCGGTGAATGTCAGTGTTGAGGCTGATTGTAGTATTCAAGATTTACCCGTAAGCGCTCTGTATTTAGGTACGATCGATCCTTTATTCTTAAGTGTAGATTATAGAACAGAAGATGGCACCTTGATCGACCCAACGGATGTCTCACTGTATAGGGGCAATCAATTTACTTATGAGGTCATTGATACTTGCACTGATATCATGTGTTGGGGCTTTGTCAACTTAGATTTCAAGCAAATCCCCGAGCCCGTTTATGCTCCCACCGATATAATATGTTGCAGCGATGATTATACTCAATTCATCGATCTCACATTAGAAGAGGTTATAGAGTCCTTAGCCAACAGTTGTCATGCAGCTCCGAGTAATCCATTAGTAGCCATCGTTGACACTATGGCCATCTGCGATACTTCTATTTATACGATCTCATATTTTGCCGACTTCAATAGCGACAGCCGTAAGGTGAACCAATTGCTATATCAACAGTCGATAGTTGTCTTGCCAGTTGATATCGATAGCATAATCTCCCCTGGGAGCTATAATAGATTAGATTCTGTTGCTCTCGTCGATACGATCATAATTAATGAGTGCACTGACTTTATCGCATCACCACTCAATGTTGCAGTGTATTGGGCTGACGTTATAGATCCAAATGATCAAAATAGAAATGGACTTCAGGATGGGATACCATTTGCCTATCCCCATATCCTCAAAGGATTTAGGACCATTCAAGACACGCTTATAGAATTTGTCGATATAGAAGTCATCCATGAGGACTCGCTTGTGATGATTAACGATAGTATCTGGGCTCGAGTAGACGTGATAGAGAAGTTAGTGGATACCGTGTTAACGGTAACTGATAGAGAAGTCCCTGAATATCAGTTGTTTGAGGGGAGTAGTACGTGTAATATCATTTCTAAATATTCGGATTTGACTAAGGACGGCTGCTATGAGGATTCGGAGATCCTGCGAAGCTGGACGATCATAGATTGGTGTAGTAAGACAGTGAAAGAAGTAGAACAATGGATCATTTTTGAGGATATCACGCCCCCTAATTTTGGGGTGTTACCTACAGATGTCCAAATCCTTGGAACCGATAGGGCTATTGTCAATGGTACGGACACTGTGCTCTTGACACAGATTGGAGAATTGGTGAACACCGATGAACTCATGGAGACGATTTTCGTCGAGGAAGCCTTTGATTGTGTAGCTGATTTAGATATGCCACAATTCAGTAACCTTAGAGATAACTGCACCGCACCAGATGATTTGCTGTTCAGTTATGTCATATCTGATCCTAATGCTACCGTAGCAGATGACGGTAGTCAGATATTGAATATCTCAGCCGGCGTTCATGAGCTCAACATTACGGCTACAGATCAGTGTGGTAATCAATCCACCCATACGATGACTATCGTAGTCTTGGATAGAGCCAGGCCGATTGCCATGTGTCAAGAGAGAATACATCTGAGCTTTGCGCAAAATCAAGATGATTTCTTTACCCGGTTGCCCCTTGATGTAATAGATGACGGATCATTTGATGCCTGTGGCGATATCATACTGAGACTGGGTCAGCGGTTAGATAATAAGGTATTTTGTGATGGGCGATTTCTGCAATTTATAGGTACCGAATTTATTGAGTTCTGCTGCGAGGATGTTGGCAACATCATCCCTGTACAGTTGACAGTTTTCGATGAGTTTGGTAATACAACAGTATGTACTACCGAGGTATTTGTCGAAGATAAATTTGTCCCTGAGGCAGTTTGCTTTGAGCTCGATATGGATTGCAGCAGTCCAACTGTAGAGGACTTAATCAGTGCTATTGATGTTAATGAATCTAACTGCTTTGATCCTGAAGTGCAGTTTGGTGCGATCATGGGTCCTGACCAGTGTGGCAGCAATAGTGAATTAGTAGATGTATACTTAGATGGAGTACGCCAGTGCGCCATACAAGTGAACTATAGTTCTCAGGAGCCATTTGATCCATTATCTATCAAATGGCCTGCTCATAGAGATGGCTCAAGACAAGTAGCTGTCCGTAGGCAATGTGACAGCGATGGAGTTGTCTCAACAGAACTAACTGAAGTCTACTTAGCCCAACCTCTTATATGTGATGATACATATAAAATCACGGAGCCCAGTTGGTGCCAAGTGTCATGTAACCTGATCGGTCTTAGTCATGAAGTAACTTCATTCGGGCAGGAAGGGCTATGTCGGACAGATATCATTGACTGGACTATTATAGACTGGTGTACTTATGAGACAACTGAGCAAGTAAGTGCTAATGATGATGTTCAATTGATAGATGATAGATTACTGGATAGCCTTAATACCGAATATGCTGGTCAGTGGATACCATCCTCGGAGGCTGGTGATACCTGTGCACGATGTGTGAGTTATAGCAGTATCGTAGACGCTCCGTACTACAGATATCGTGATGTTGAGGTGGATGGGCATTATACTTATCAGCAGATCATTAAAGTAATCGACGATACGGATCCAGCCATCATGGTATCTACTCTGGATACCATCTATAGATCACAAGAGAATAGTAGTATGAGTAATCCATGTCAATTTTCGGGAACCATCTCTGCGCAGGCCTCAGACTTCTGTGGTGATGATCTTGTTGATGATACGAGCTTGTCTTGGCATGTCATCGTGAACGGGTTTTTCGATGGAGATGATGAGGCGTTATCAATAGATACCTTTTTGGGAATGGGGACAATGTTTGACGTTGTGCTCTATTCAGATTTTGATCGCAATGAGATAATATGGTCTGTAACCGATAACTGCCAAAATTCTACAAACGCACATTCAGTAGTGTATGTTCAGGATGATGCGGTCGCTGCACCGATTTGTTTGGCGGAGGTATCCCTGGGTACAATAAACCATCAAGGAATCACTCTGCATCCTCAGGACTTTGCGATATCGACAATATCAGACTGCGAGGAAGTGGAGATACTCGGTATCTCTATTACGGGTGATGATCAAGATATTGTTGATAAACTTCATTTGAGTTGCGAGGAGTTGAGTGCATCAGATAGTATAACATTACGCTTATGGAGTGTAGATCGATTTGATAACAGAAATTTCTGTGAGATTATAGTTCGCTATAGACTGAGCAGTGATTGCAGTTCGCCTGCAAGTGTCATTCGTGGCACGGTCAACACTATCTTTGGGGAAGAGATGCCTAATGTTGAGGTAGGAATATTCAATGCGTATAGTCATGTGATGTCTATGGATATCACTGATAATCAGGGGAGATACCTCCTCGATCAGTTAAAAGACGAATCAGATTATTTAAAAGCCACTAAGGATAATTCATCGCTTGCCGGTATCTCTACTTTAGATATCATTTTATTACAGCAATATGTGTTGGGCTTACGAGATATCGAGAACCCATACTTACTATGGGCTGGAGATATCAATCAGGATGGCCGTATAACGACCCTTGATTTAATAATGATTAGAGCTGCGCTTTTGGGAGTTGATCAAGACAATGGAGTAGGAGATTGGATATTTTTTGAGGCAGATCAGTATATCAGTGCATCTATACCAATAGTTGCAAACGCCGAGACTATTGATCTAACACATAGAGACACAGCGGATGACACCATTGATCTGTTAGGTATGAAATATGGTGATGTCAGTGGAGACGCATATCTCGCTGGGCGACGTACTGCTTATGAAGATATCCCCGTGTATTATGATATATACCAGTCTATATCACAAGAGACTAAGGCTCTTGAACTACGGATCAATCATGATGGGGGGATCAGTGGTTTTGAGATGAACTTGAATCTTATAGATGTCAAGGATGTCATCATTTCATCAGGTGATATTGTCATAACATCAGCTGATTATGCCGTGACTGATGATGGTGTAAAACTGATCTGGGTAAAACCCCATGAAACGGACCTCGCATCTATTACGCTGACTATAAATCTCGAAGGAGGCGAACACAGTTTGCTCACATCTGGAGTTCTATCCGGTAAGATTTGGAGTGAATCTTTAGCAGAACACAACGTAGCGCTGACTGAGAGTTCACCATCAACCTTACTAAAGGTTTCAGTTTACCCTAACCCGTTTATTCATAAGGCGAACCTAAGGGCATCAGGATTGACAGCAGAAAACATGGATCTAAGGATTTATAATGGATTAGGTCGACTGATCCAAGAGTATACTGACATCTCTGTTAGTGATGGTAAGGTACTTTCTGTTAATGCCGATGCACTCGACGGTTCTGGACTTTATTATTATACTTTATCAAATGAAATTGTATCGGTCAACGGAAATTTCATAGTGCTTTAACTGGGCAACAGAAGAATAGTTGGCTTTTTTAGTAGTTGACTATCAAGAGGTTACGTTATTTTTAAATTTATCTATTGGACATGTTGGCATTGAATTGATTATTTGATATATATTTGGAAATCTCATTTCGTTATAAAAGGTGTTATTTAGGGTGGAAGTAATTCCACCCTTTTTTTTGCTCTTTTTGAATGCGATTATTCTATTCAATTCACCTCCATAAAGGCCCTTCTGGTTAAGTACTTTATTCTTGTAAGTATGGTGTTGTGAACCCAATACCGAAGATGAAATTATTCAAAATAAAATATCACCTTAAATTTATATACTATATGTAATATTCTGAAAAGCAGTTATTTGCACCGATTTTGGGTTCATCTGGCAAACATATATATAGAAATATAAATACGAGTAGGTTTTTGGCTTAATACTTGGCATTTACCGCATGAGGTAAAATATCTAATTCATGCGAAACGCAAGTACGCCCCAGTGGCGAGAAAGAATGAACCAAACCAAAAACCGGAAATCGATGAAGTATTCGCGATTTACAAGAGCACTCGTACTTTTTGCTCTTATGGCAACCTTCCTACAGATAGGACAAGCACAGACTTCTACTATAGAGGTAGCTCCTGCCATGTGCACCGATGATGGTGCGAGAATCCAAGAGACTATTACCATTACATCTCCTTCCGACGATGCTTGGTATATAGATTCTTATTCACCATTCATATTACCGGATGGTGTATTATTCATTGATGATGTGGGAGATGAGTTTTATCTCTCTGGTGACAATCCAGCGTTAGATACATTAGCTGCTTCTGCAGGTCCTAATGACTCTACAATATTTGTGCTGGTTGTTTTTAGAGATCCTGCTTTGGATTTTAGCCCTGTAACATTCACTAATAATAGTGAAACCTTAATGGTCGACCTTGATGCATTCACGGCACCATCATCAGGTATTACAGGAAACTTAGGCGCTGGCCCAACCGATACAGTATGTTTCGATGGCGTACCTGCATCATTCAACTTAAGTACTATTGCTGATAGCGATATCCAAGATATCTTATGGACTGTAACTGGACCTGGTATTACCTCTACGGGTTCTGGGACCTTTATGACCAACGGCTTATCATTTGACTTTCCAGCAGCGGGTAACTTTACAGTAACAGCAGTAGGTACAACTACAAGTAATTGTCCTATTGACTCAGAAGTCGCTGTACATGTTGTGGATACAGACTATATGATTACTGGACCACAATTCGCATGTTCATTAGGAGATATGACATCTTATAGCATCAGTGATGATGCTTTAGCTTTATATGAGGATATTACATGGCAGATCAATGGGTCTACCGCTACATTCGTTGGAGCGAGCCAGAATGTATCTACTGTAACTATAGACTGGACAGGTGCTAGCGGCACTGCTACTATTATGGTTACAGGCAATGATGCCTCTGGTGCTATGTGTACGTTCACTGATTCATTTGAGGTGACTATTGATGATGAATTAGGAGCTTCTGTCGCAGGACTTGATGACTCAGTATTTTGCCTTGGTGAGACAGCTACATTAAGTTCTCAGATATCCAATATTCAATCGATCTCTTGGACGACAAGTCGAGGTGCAATTATAGGATCTTCGATATCATCTGATGTTGATATTTCATTCACCACTGCAGGATTAGATACTATAGTGGTTACAGGCATGACTACAACAGGATGTGGTATAGATGAAACTATAGTAGTAACCGTAAGAGATAGTGAGGCAGCAATTGTCGGTGATTTAGGATCATGTTTAGGTGCGACTACTATGTACTCGGCACGATATGCTGATGGTACTCAGCCTACATTCACCTCAGCCACATGGTCAGTAGCGCCTATGTTAGGTGATATGGATATTGCGCTCTCAGGTGCAGTTGGTGAGTTTGCCTCTATTACTTGGTCTTCATTTGGTGATTTCGACGTGACATTTACGGGGATGACAGAAGAAGGGTGTATGATCTCCAATACAGTTACAGTATCAGTAATTGATACAGAATTTATGGTCTCTGGGCCTGAGTTAGTATGTGTGGGAGACTTTAACGAGTATGTATTTGTGCAAGCAGATGGCTCAGACGTACTTACTGGCAACGATGTATCATGGCAGATCGTCAGAGAACGTGGAGGTAATCTAACTCCCGTACCTGAAGCTCTTACAGATACAGATATGAATGACACTTTAAGTCATAACTTCTTCACTGGAACCTTCAATGACGCCAGCTTTTACATGGTTATAGCATCTGCAGATACTCCTAATGGCTGTACTGTCACAGATACACTGATCGTAGAAACTATCGGAGAGGACGATATATCCATCATAGGACCTGAAGAAATATGTGCAGGATTCAGAGACACGATTTACTATCTAAATGTTCCTGATTCAATCTTTGATGCACCACCAGTTTGGAATGTGACGTTTGCCAATGGCAATCCATTTAGTCCTTCACAATGGGAGCCATTTGGAGGAGACAGTTTAAGAATAACTTTACCTAATGCCGTAGATACTTTAATCATATCGGCTTCGGGTACAATCAATGGAGCTTCATGCTCAACGACAACTGCTGTACAACAAGTAATACTATCTGACGCAGTTTCATTTATTGGACCTTCAGAGATATCATTATGTTTATCTGAAGACCCAGCATTTTTCATTCTTGATATAGATAGCACAGATATTAATCTTGACGCTGATTTCTTTTTTCAGCTTAGAAATAATATCACGGGAGAGTTTATTACACAGCTACCATTCACGGGAACGGGATTACCGATGACGGGTTCTGGATCTGATTTTTCATCACCAGTTATCTTATCGGACGATCGTACAGTTACTACGTTCCCAGAGTGTGAGAGTATTGCAATAAATACAACGATTACATTTTCATCTTCTATGAGTTGCGGTCCAGACATCGTACTTGTCTATGATGCACCAGGTTCGCCTACTGATGACGGAGTGCCAGACGAACAAATCATCACGATTACCGAAGCTGAGTTAGAGGCTAATGGTAATCAGTTCGATGTTACTTTCGATAGATTTGGGACATACTCATTCCTATGTGATGTACCTGATATCCTTGGAGGTTTGGGTACTGCAGGAGTTGCAGAGCAATGTTTCGTGGTAGAGGATCAATCTCCTGCAACTACGTTTGTTACGTTCCCGGAGGCGGGAGAGTTTAGCATTCGTGCACAAGGATTTACAGTTGATGGATGTAGTATAGATGAGGAGATCATAGTTACTGTAAAGGATACGAACTTCGTAATTGGAGGTGACCCGCAAGTATGTACTGGGGATGCTACACAGTTTGTATTTCTTGATGGTACAGATAATATGCCTATCGATAGCACAGCTGGAGATAACCCTATAGAGTGGTTCTTTATTACGGATGGAGTTTCATCACCACTTTCATTTAATAATCCTGCAGCCGCAGCATTCTTCGAAGATTTCGAGATAACTGGAGCATTAGGAGATAGCATAGATATCACATTCAACCAAGAAGGTTCATATACCTTATTTGCATCAGCAACAACTGACTGCTGCGATGTAGATGCTGTTTTTGAGGTTATTGTAAGAGGGACAGAGTTTCTTCTATTAGGATCTGATCAAGTATGTAATGGAACTTCAAGTTTATACACAATAGCTAATCTTGATTCATCGAGAATTAATGATTTAGTTGCTGATAGTACGATGTGGTCATTAGCTTCTGGCTTAAACGGTCAGTTGAGTGGAGATCAGCGTGCTGATTCTATATTTATAAACTGGAATCGTACTGGGTCATTTATTGACTTAACGGATACAATATTCTTCCGAGGAGTTACTGATGACGGTTGTGTGATAACAGATACACTACCTGTGACTATTAACACTGATGATTTTGCCCTCTTAGGAGCAGATGCATGTGTTGGTACTCCAGTAGATATCAACTTAGTCAATGCATTAGACTCTTCAGCGATTGCTGGATTAGAATCATTGATATGGGTTATCAATGGTACAGATACAATTAACATGACGGCTATGATCGGTAGGCTGGATCAGATACCATCAGGAGACATGACTTCTCCAGTATGGACTGATGCAGGAGTGGTCACGATACAGGCAATAGGTTCGACAAGTACAGGATGCTCATTGATTAATGAGAGCATCACGATTGAAGTATTTGGTGTTGAGCAGGCGATGATCATGGGAGATAATAATACGTGTTTAGGAACACTGAGATTCCCATCCGATCCTGATGTATATACGCTTAACATCGCTGATGCCGATATTACTAATGTATTGTGGGAGGTAATCCCGCAGGTTGGCGCAGGTACTTCTTTAGGACCAGATGACGATTTCTCTGTAGCACCATCATTTGGAGCTACTGACCAGTCGACATTTACAATCACAGATTGGGGAAGCTTTGGCTTCGATAGTCCATCGATGGAGGATTACAGAATCCGTGTGACAGGTACTACTATGGGAGGATGTACATTCGCAGATTCATTGGATATTATCGTATTAGCACCGTCTAATGCATTCCCACTGATCTGTAATAACCGTGTAAATATCTCTCTACCAAGTAGTTGTGAATTGCAGATCACACCAGATGCAATTCTTGAGAACTTTGAGTTCATCAGAGACACATTAGGTGTTACAGCAGATCAATTTGAGATCGTAATTACAGATCCTGTAACAGGACGGACTATATCAGAAAATGGAATAGTAGACGGATCATTCCTAAATCAGGAGCTACAAGTTACGGTTATACACGAGTGTTCTCAGCAGAGCTGTTGGGGTACTGTTGTATTGGAAGACAAGAATATTCCAGATTTAATCTGTGGTAGTACAGTTATCGCATGTGACGAAGGATTCGATCCATTTAGTGTTGATTTTGGAGAGGATAGACTATTCGGATTTCCTTTGCCAGACACTAACACCATTACGATTGCTCGCAGCGGAGGATCAGAAAATGAGTTCGTAGTCAGAGGATTTGAGCAGTGTGGAGATGCAATATTAACATTTGAAGACAACATACAAACAGATATCTGTTCAGGTGCATTCGGTACAGTGATCACAAGAGAGTGGACACTAACTAATCAGTCTGGACTTGAGTCTATATGTACTGATGTTATCAATGTTGAGAGACTTAATCTTGATTCTTTGATCGTGATGTTCGAAGAGGAGTTACAGGATACAGTCTTTGAGTGTGGAGAGAATATCTCAAACTTTGTTGAACCAGACTTCAACCTTGAAGGATTCTGCTTCAATGTACAGTTTACCTCAAGTGAAACAACAGAGTTACTGTGTAACGGTAATCCTAACGCATTCACTTCTATTAGAACATATACATTCCTCGACTGGTGTAGCGGAGAGGTTAGAACAACTCGTCAGAGAATTACAGTTGACGATAATACTCCTCCGAGTATCAATCTTAGAAGTAATGATATCACGACTCAAGCAGATCAGCATTTCTGCTTTGGCATCGTATCAATAGATAATAATGACATATCGATCTCTGATCCTAACCTATGCTCTGATATAAGTTCAGTAGTGGTTAGAGTATTTGAAGATGATATGACAGGGCAACTGATAGCTGATGAAACCTTTGATGGCAACTTTACGGAGTTGACGATCTCTGATCAGAATATCCTGGTTGACCTATCAAGAATATTCATCACTGTAGAGGCTATGGACCAATGTGGTAACCTAAGCGCAGATACTGTTTCTCGCAACGTAATAGTTGAGGATAACATCATGCCTACAGCAGCATGTGATGACATAGTAACAATCAACCTCAATGATGAGGGTTGGGGTATTGCAAGTTCTCAGGCTTTCGATAGAGGAAGTAATGACAACTGTGGCCCTGTAGAGATATGTATTACAAGATTAGATGACTTAGCACTATTTGACGGATTAGATACAGATGGTGATGAGCTTGTCAACTTTGCAGACTTCATGTCAGCGATTGCTGATCAAGGAAGAGTAGGTACTAATTACTCGAGCCGTACGACTATGGTCGGAGGTGTTGAGGTGATCAGTCGAGATGGCTTATGTACTAACAGACTACAGTTTGAGTGTACGGATGCAATGTCTTCATTCTTAGGACAGAATGTAAGTGTTGAGCTGAGAGTGACTGATGTGAATGGTGAGGCGAGCACTTGTACCTCTGAGGTAGAAGTTCGAGATAACGGTGTGATTGACACAGTATTAGTACTAAGTGGAGATCAATTGATCAACTGTGGTGATGACTTCAGTCAGTTCATACCATTTGATGATCAGACGGTAAGATTCTTAACGAACTGTGGTATTCCTATCGCACCTACTTATATGGTTGATACCAGCGGTATTAATAATTGTGGTACAGGAGTAATTTTCAGAAATTTCACTGCTGTAGATCAGACAGGTCAGGTATTTACGCATACACAGACGATCAATATTGGAACTGAGGCTGACATTGTAAATCCAGCATCAATACCAGGATTTTGGCCAGAAGACTTTGACGGAGTAGGCTGTACGGGTAGCAATATTGCTCCTGAAAACTTACCTGCGGAGTTTGTGCCAGACTTTGATGCAGATGATTTCTCTTGTAGCATGGCTGATCTGATATTTGACGATATCGTATTCAGAAATGTTGATGGATTCTGCGTGAAGATATTACGTACGTGGACATTGATAGACTTCTGTCAGGTGAGTGCAACCGATCCTAATGCTGGAAGATTTGAGCATGTACAGATATTGAGATTGACAGATGAGGATGCGCCAGTTATCACGGCGTCAGCTATTGAGGAGCGTGCAGTAACGGATCCGACAGCTTGTGCAGCATTTGTTACGCTTAGAGTTGAGGCTGACGACTGTCATGATTCTGATGACTTAATCTGGAGCTATACGATTACTACCGATGGAGTAGTAGTGGCAACAGGTGATGATAATGAGATCAATATCAACTTATCATTGGGTAGTCATGCTATCGAGTATAATGTAGAAGATCCATGTGGTAATGTTGGTGAGACATTCATCCAACAGCTCGTGGTATCGGATCCACAGAATATCTGTGGTACTGATGGTGGAGGAGATACCGATGATGGAGGAGACACTGGTGTGGCAGCCTTATCAGGTAGAATTGCTACAGAGCGTGACCTTACTATTGATAATGCGCAAGTATCACTCTTCAGTGGAAGCAGTGAGATGGCGGCGATATCTACAGCAATAGATGGTGTATTTAGCTTTAACAATGTACCAAGAGCTGAGAGCTATGAGATCACTGTAGAGCGTCAGGATGACTACCTCAATGGGGTTACAACTCTTGACTTAGTACTGATGCAGAGACACGTCTTAGGACTTGACATATTAGACAGTCAATACAAGGTAATTGCCTCTGATGTTGATGGAAGTAATAGTGTATCTGGTGCAGACCTCGTAGCTATGAGAAGGCTACTCTTGGGTACAGCTTCAGATCTGCCTATAGGTCAGCCGTGGACATTTGTTGATGGTGATCAGACCTTCAGTAGTAACATAACGCCATTCCCATATAGTCAGTCGATTACAATCAGTAATCTGTTGGTTGATCTTAATGACCTTGCATTTGTAGGGGTTAAGATGGGTGACGTCAACGAAAATGTATTCCTCGAGAGCTCGGCACTCGCAGGCACAAGATCTGTTGCACCTCTCAAGTATGTGATCAAGAATAACTCTGCTGGAGGTACTACGATTGATATCTACAGTGATGAGACAATCGACTTTGATGGTATGCAGATGGAGTTAAACTTCGGTGATGCCTTAGGAGAGATACAAGCAGTACGCTCAGATGCATTTGCAATAAGCGGTGATGACTATAGAATTGAGGATCACAACTTGAGGATGACAATTGCTACTCCAGAGACGAGTAGAATAGTGGAGGGAGTTCTCCTATCTATAGATCTATCAGGCAATGTTGATCGTGCTGACTCTCAAGACTTAATTGATCTGATTAATGATAGACTACAGGCTCAGATATACACTTCTGAGGGTGGAGATATCAAGGCATCGGATATAGCCTTGAGCGAGGAGAAAGTAGACTTGGCAGATGGATTCGTCCTCGGTCAGAATGCTCCTAACCCATTCTCAAGTACGACAGATATAAGATTCTATAACAATGTAGATGGTATGGTAACGACGACAATCTATGATATCTCTGGTAAGCAAGTCTATGTGGACAAAACATACTACCCAGTAGGATGGCACAAGATGAGTATATCCACTGATGACTTAGATGGTCAGGGACTCTATATCTACGAGCTTAATAATGGAACTGCGGTTATTCGCAAAAAGATGATGGCCTTAAAGTAAGAGGATGACATTGAATAATTGCAAAAGAAAAAGACCCATGAATACTATAAATAAAATCCAAGAATCGATGACATCAAGAAGTCTCAATAGGGCAGGATCAAGCTTATGGAGCTTGTTCATAGCGATGATATTGATCTGTGTTGGCAGCCAAACCCTGTCTGCACAAGATTGCTCTCAGAGAGCAGTAGCTTGTAACAACAGATTGAATATTCCGCTTAATGAAAACTGTGAAGCAGTGATCACTATAGACTTGATCCTTGAGGATCAGGTAGGGGATGACTCTGATTATGAACTCAGAATATTTGACCCACAGGGCGTACGATTGAACTCTAATGTATTGACTGAGGACTTCGATTGTCAACCGCTTAATGTAGAGGTGGAGTGTTTGTCTTCAGGTATATTCTGTTGGGGGACTATCGTAATTGAAGATAAGATTGCACCGAGTCTATCGATAACACCATTGGATACGGCTATCCTATGTAATATTCATGATTTTCAGTTAGATCCTAATGCCTTAGTAACGGAGGTGATCTTTTCTGATCAGGGATCTTGTGCAGAGCCTGACTCTCTCGGTATTACGGACTTCGTACTCACAGAGAACGAGACTTGTAGTGATACCGTGGCGACGATCCTAAGATCATTTACAGTGGTAGATCAGTCTAAATTTAGAAATGATACTACGGTAGTACAGACGATCTTTTTGCTTAGACCGAGCTTTAGCGATTTTGATCTTCCGCAGGATACAGTCATAGATTGTAGAGAGGCTGGAGATCTATCTGTTGAGGCACTTGGTCAGCCGATGCTTAACTCATGCGACATGTTCTTTGATGTTGCTATGGAGGAAGATATGTTTCCAACATGTGGAGGAAGTCAAAAGATACTACGTAGATGGACCATATTTGATACGTGCAGAGATCAAGATACGGTCATCAATCAGAGTATTGATATCATCGATACTTCTGCAGCAATCATAGACTTTAACTTATTTGATATTCCAGCTTCTATACTGGAGGCTAACAAGGAGTTCTGTACGGCGTCAGCAATAGATTTGCCTAACCCGATTATTACCGATTGCTCGATTATACAGCCGAGTCAGTTGAGAGCATTTATACAGTTTGCTGATCAGAGCGGTTTGCCTTTTGGTCCTCGCTTCCCAGCATCAGTTAACTCTATGGAGACTATGGACCTCAATGATGTTCCTATTGGTCAGGACTTCGTAGTTATATTCGAGGTAGTAGATAGCTGTGGTAATTTTAGCTCAGGCAGCAGTGATGTCTTCAGAGCTGAGGATACTACTGATCCGAGTGCAGTATGTGAGAGTAGCACAATTGTGTCGATCACATCTTCAGGGTTTACTGAGGTAACGGCAGAGTCTCTTGATGATCACAGTTTTGACAATTGTGGTGTTGTACGTCGTGAGATCCGCAGACTTAACTCAACATGTTCAGGATTTGGAAGTGATATGCAATTTGGTGAGTCAGTATCATTCTGTTGTGAGGATGTCAGCAATAATCCTGTACAAGTACTATTAAGAGTATTTGATGCTAACGACAACTTCAGTGAGTGTATCATTGATGTAGTTGTCCAGGATAAGCGTCAACCAATCATCACATGTCCGAGTGATGCAACATTTGCTTGTGATGTCAACCTTGATGATATAGATCAGCTGATCAGCGATGCTGGCATGCCTACAGTAGAGTGGGTCTGTGGAGTAGGAGTTGTTACAGCAGATATCCCTGAGGATATCGAGGTCTCTACATGTGGGATGGGAGGGTTCAATATAGTATGGACTGCTACAGATCCTAACGGAGCTACAGCACAATGTATACAGCGTATAACTATAGAAGATAATACACCAGTTACGATTACTCCGCCACCTGCAGAAGTAAGTGTGACGAGTTGCACAGAGGGGATCTCTCCAGATGACATACCTAATAGTCAACCTGTCGCAATAGGTGCAGATTGTGAAAATGTTGCAATGTCTTTTGAAGATAACCCAGCTACTGTGACTGGTAATAACCCAGAATTCTGTCAGGTAATAGAGCGTACATGGACAGTTATTGATTGGTGCCAGTTTGAAAATGGTGGCGTTGATGCCGCTACTCTCGGTACATTCACACAGAGTATAATCATACAAGATAATGATGCCCCGATGTTTACTTCAGTTCCTGAGGATTTTGAAGTAAATGATGACAATGGAGATTGCTTGGCACAAGTGACATTTACAGTAGATGCCACTGATGCCTGTACTAATGATGAAAACATTGAGTACGCCTTTAGCCTCGATATTGATGGTGATAATGTAAGTGACTCTGACGGGATGGGAGCTACATTCTCAAGGTTGTTAGGACCGGGAGAATATAGTGTAACCTATACCGCTACCGACCAGTGCGGTAATGCACGAACTATAGAGGTGAGCTTTGAGGTGTCGTCGTCGACATTGCCTATACCCATATTAGAAGCTACTCATATAGTTAATCTACAGGCTGATGGATCTGTATCTTTATTAGCATCTGATCTTAACATCAGTAGCTCACAAGGATGTAATCCTGAGGATGCAACTGGATTGTCATTTGCATTCTCTGCAGACCCTAATAACTCGGTTAGAACATTCACTTGTGCTGATATCCCTAATGGTGTTAGCGGTACGCAGTCAGTACCTGTATTTGTAATTGATGATGCTGGTAATGTGAATTCTGTCAATGTATTGATTACAATAACTGATGCGAACTTTAATGCTTGTCCTGATAATACTGCATTAGTTTCTATAAGCGGTGCAATCACTGATGAGAATAATGATGCGGTTGCCAATATCTCTGTATCGGCATTTGATCCGTCTCGTAATGGCTCATTCGAGGTAACTACTGATGAAAATGGTCAGTACTCGATTTCGGACTTAACCATGAACGGAGATTATAATGTAGAAGCTAACCTTGAAGGATTTGATCTTACAGGTGTGACCACATTAGATCTTGTATTGATCCAGCGTCACGTATTAGGCTTACAGGCCCTCGACTCTCCATATAAGTTGATTGCAGCAGATATCAACAATAGTGCGTCAGTATCTGCAGCAGATTTAGCGGAGCTAAGAAAGTTAATCTTGGGAACAAGATCTGACTTAGGCCAGAATAATAGCTGGAGATTCATTGATAAGAACTTCGTATTCCCTGATCCACTAAGACCTTGGAACTATCCAACTTTAGCAGAGATAAGCAATATCTCCTCTAACGAAGATGCTGTAGACTTCGTAGGTCTTAAGGTCGGTGATGTAAATGGTAATGCATTTGGTGCATTAGCACAAGCTATGGCCGGTGTAAGATCTGTAGGCGTATGGAAGATGGCCTCTACAGAAACAGATGGACAAGTGGTATATACATTAACGCCACCAGAAGAAATGGTCTATGGTTTACAGATGTCGCTTGACTTCGCTGGTTCAGCAGCGGACCTTGCAAGTGTAGAGGGTCTTAACATCTCGTCAGAAGACTATGCCATCGTCGATGGTCAGCTGAACATCAGTTGGACTAATGTCGATGCACAACTGATCGGAGCAGATACGCCTATCACCATAACAGTTAACACTCGCTCGTTTAATCAGACACCATTAAGTCTGAGTACAACAGGGATAGAGAGTGAATATTATACGAACACCTTTGAAACCAAAGGCATACAATTTATAGAGGTATCAGATGAGACTTCTATTACTCTTGGGCAGAACGTTCCAAACCCTTTTAACCGAACTACACAAATTGAATTTACCTTACCTACCAGAGAGAATACCTTGTTACAAGTTACTGACCTCAATGGTCAGATGATCTATCAGACATCTGATGTATTTGATGCAGGCACAAACACAATTACGATCCATGCAAGTGACATTGCTGGCAGTGGTGTATATTATTATACACTTACTACGAGCACAAGTAAAGTCACTAAACGTATGGTCATTATAAATTAATGGTTCTCGATTTATGGTAAGCCGATTCAAAGCAATTTGAATCGGCTTTTTTTATGCCTATTGGCAAAGTCGGTCACAGATGATGCCAGTTGCTACGCTGACATTGAGAGAGTCTGCTATCCGACCCTCGACACCCGCTATGGTTATCGCCTGCTTGACCTCCTTGATTAACAACTCTGATATGCCTTGGCCTTCGCTACCCATAGCGAGTATGAAGCGCTCCAGAGGACGTATCTCTTGTAGCGGATCACCGTCCATGGCGGCAACTATCAGCGGTGTTTGCTCTGTAAGCTCTATCAGCTGAGACTGACTACAAGTATGTAGGTTCATATTGGCAAAACTACCCATGCAGCTCTGTATCACCTTACCACTATAAAAGTCTGCTGACCCCTCGGATCGGATGACCGTATCTATGCCGTACCAATCCGCAATCCGGATGATAGCACCGACATTTCCGGGGTCTTGGACGTTATCAAGATATATCGCCCGTTGTATGGTTAGTTCAGGAGTATCTACATGATCAGGTATCTCCACTTCGGCGATGACCTCAGGAGAAGACTTGTGATCGCTGATTTTTTTCAGGTCGCTATAATCACTGATAGTGGTTAACTCTTCATATGCGGGTATTCCATGATTGTCCTTCCAAGTAGAGGTGGCATAAATTTGATTGACCGTATACTTGGCCTGATGGAAGAGACTAACAACAGACTTATGACCTTCAACGAGGAATATATTATATTTTTGTCTATACTTTTTCAGTCGCAAGGACTGAAGCAATTTTATCTTGGATTTTGTGAGCATGGATTGTAAATCATTATACGCAGCTAATCAGAGCACGCTTTATGTCGTGAAAATAGGAGTTATCCTGTTGATGCTGTCTATTTTGGCCTCTTGTAGTGGTACACGTCAGCTTGCCGAAGGCGAATATGCACTGAACAAAAACACGTTCAAACTAATAACAGATGATAGCCGAGTACCCGTCAATAGCATCCGAGACGAACTCAAAAAGGCTCTTAAGCAAGAACCGATAAAAAAGAATATCCTCAATCCGAGGACTTATGGAAAGCCCCTCACGGTATTCGATAGACTACTGACACTCGAGAGTGTTGACGCATTTGAAAAGATCTTGCGAAATAACGAGGGTTTCTATCAAGCGGAAGTCGAATATCAAGAAGTAGTACAGAGCAACAAAAAGAAGAGAATAGAGGTGATCTATACTGTCGACCTCGGGCCACGGATGTATGTCCGAAGTTTCAAACACAGGTTTGAAGACAGTACGATGCAAGCGATTATGGCCCAGTATGACGAGGGAATTGAGGTTGTCCCAGGAAAGCCCTTGGAAGCAGGATCATTTGAAGCAGAAAAAGTACGCATGGTACAGACCTTAAAGAATGAAGGGTATGCAGACTTTAATGCTAATTATATTGATATCATAGGAGATAGCACCGGCTATGAAGTGGATGCCGCCATGTATGTGTATAACCCGCCAGGCGAAAGCTCTCACACACGATATCGGATAGGAGACATCAATATCTACACCGAGCACAATAGAGCGGCCGAACCCTTGACAGATCGAGTTGATACCCTGCAAGAAAAGAAATACTTCTCTAAGTCAAATCAATTTTTGGTTGAGCCTCAAGCAATTGATGATATTATACCGATAGATAGAGGAGAACTCTTCAACAAGAGTCGCGAAACGAAGATGAATCTCAACTTATCGAGATTAGCACCGTACCGATTCGCTGTGATTGACTCGTATGTCAACCCTGATAGTGCCGAGGTATACAACTATAATGTTTACCTGAGCCCATTTCAGAACAAGTGGGTTATGAATTCGGGGATTAACTTTTTCTACTCCACAATTAATACCATCAATGATCAAAACCTTTTTGGTTTCTCCGGTAATCTGGCCTTTACCAATAGAAATTTTAGAAATCGTGCTATCAGACACACGATAAGTGCTGAGGGCACACTGGAATATAACTTTCCAAATTTCCCTAATCTCGGTGGTGCAATCACTAATACACAGAGCATCCAGCTAAGCAATACCTTTGATATCCCTAAGGTTGTCGATGTCTTTAGAATCTCTAATTTTTTAAATCGTGTAGGAGTTATCTCTGACGATTCATTGAATAATATTAGCGCCAATGGTACGACCACAGTAGACTTGAGTGGGGGTTTCACAAGTATATTTAACTTTTATGACCTCCTTAATTTTGATGCTTCTTGGACATATAACTTTCAGCCCAACCCGCGACTGAAGTATACCGTAAAACAGATCGGAATTAACCTGATCGACACTGATATCCAAGAGATCTTTCAAGAAGAGATATTGAGGGATAATCCGTTATTGGCTCGTAGTTTTGATCCCTATCTGATCACCGGTTTTTTCTTTAAAGAATTCTCCATATTTCAACAACTCAAAGAGACGGTCCGTGGCGACAAGCTGTTCTTTATCGGCAATTTCGAATTATCAGGTTTAGAGAACATTCTACTCAATAGGTTAGTAAATGGTGTAAGCTCCTTCGAAGGGGATTGGCAGCTTGGATCATTGGAGTTTTCTGAGTTCATCCGATTAGAGGGAGACTTAAGGTACACTAAGCGAGTAAAGAAGCGTTCAAGCTTCGCAGCTCGTATCAATGCGGGCCTGATCGTGCCCTATGCAGGAGATGATGCCATACCATTTATCAAGCAGTTTTATGCCGGTGGCCCCAATAGTATCAGAGGATGGCAGTTGCGCGAGTTGGGTCCTGGCTCATTCGTAGAGCAGCGTCTGGACAATACTGCATTCTTCCAGTCGGGCGATATTAAGTTAGAGTTCAACCTCGAGTATCGTTTTGATCTATTCTGGTACCTCGAGGGGGCCGTGTTCTTGGATGGTGGTAATGTCTGGCTACTCGATGATGATCCATCTCGAACTGGCGCACAATTCACGTCGAGCTTCTTAGATCAAGTGGCCTTATCCTCAGGGTGGGGACTCCGCTTAGATTTTGATTATTTTATATTCAGATTTGACTTTGGATACAAGTTGCGTAATCCACTCCCTAATCCCGAGACTGGATCTCATTTTGTACTGACGGATGGTGATTTTAATACTCGTATTGGCAATGTCAACTTTGCGATTAACTATCCTTTTTAATCGGGATCGATCTGGTTAAGTCACATTATCATCTTAGCGGGTAGTAATTCACTCCGCATTCTTTAGGGCTCTGCGTTCTCTACGTCTCTGAGTGACACATTTCTCGCAATGGCGCTTCGACGCTAAGTATCATTTGGAATTCTTTTGTAGTAGTTGGTGACAACGAGAGTCTCCTCTCTGCGTTCTTTGCGTCTCTGCGTGACATCATTTCTCGCAATGACGCTAAGGCGCCAAGTATCAATAGAATTGTTTTCTGGGTAAGGAAACATGGATACTCTGATCTCTGCGTTCTCTAAGGCTCTGCATGACACATCTCTCGCTAAGACGCCAAGACTTTTATAGTTGCTCATAAAACCTCAATACATGCGCACTCCACACTTTAGGACTGCCTAACTGACAGAAGTGTCCCAAGCCTTTCATGATAGTTAGTGTTGCATCAGTACAGACTTTTTCTTTGAGATGATGTGCCATTGCGACACGTGCTACAGCGTCCTCATCACCCCAACATAGATGTACGGGCAGGGCAGTCTGATATAGTGCGGGTAGCCACCGTGTAGACTCAAATCGCATTCGATCATTGAGATACTTGATGGTCAGGTATGTCTTGCGATGTCCATCATTAAGCGTGTTAAGCTCCCACAGGTGAGCTACCTCTTGATCGGATAGATTAGCATTGCCATGTGCACTCTTGACTTGTTGGCTAAATACCTTGGAGGTCGTGATTTTATTGAATTGTCTACCATAACGTGAGAGCAAGAGCTTTTGTGTGATACGTAGGTCTGCCAGCCCAAGTACCATGCTGCCGTTAGTATATGTGGTACTTAATAGATCATCAGAGAGAAAAGCAGGTAGCAATCCATGTTCTCGACGTGCTATAATCTCAGTTGAGACACTATCGCCCATGTCATGCGACAGAAGGTGACCTCCGGGTACGCCAAGAGCCTTCCACACAGCGAAGGCCAGATCCGCTTGCTCAAATAAGGAATAGGTATATCCCTCTGTTGGCTTGTCACTGAGTCCATAGCCCAGCATGTCATATAGGACGATACGCTTAAATCTCTCTTTTAAAGCTTCTACTACGGCATGGTAGGAGTAAGAAGACTCTGGGAAACCATGGAGTAAGAGGAGTGTGTCATCTGCGGCGGCATTAGCATCTCCGATATCTCGATAGTAGACCTGATGCCCAAATGGTCCAAATGACAGGAAGTCTCCCTCATCTCGCCATGCTTGAATCTCTGGAGACATGGCTATCTGTGTTTAGTAAAGTAAAACAAGGTGATGATGGCCAGTACACCATGAAGTACAAATACAGGTACGCATTGGTCATCTCCTCCGAGATAGCCGATCACATTGGCGATGGTTACTCCTGTATGAAATACACTGAACAGAATCACAAAGAGTCTGCGGAACTCCCTGCTGTCATAGTTCTGCCACATGACTAATGCTCCTATCCCTACCGCCAGAGCTGCTCCACCGTACATTCTTAAGAAGATGAGGCCATCAGATGACGTATCTTCTGTGCCCGGTACCAGAGTAGGGGCGCACAAGAGTAGTATTCCTGCAGTAATTTCTAAGATCGCATTGATCAGCATAAATCGCTTCATATCAGATAGTTTGGTGTTAAGATAGGGAGTTACCTGCTTATCTGAGCATGATCCACTCACCTCATTATCGAAGGCAGTCGCTCAATAATTGAATATCTCAGAGCTACCATCGTAACATCAAAAAGATGAATTTGACGGCAATTATTTGGAGGATACAAATTAATCTTCTATTATAGTGTAATAGTTATGTAGTACACTAAAACACAATAATGATTCAATTGTCTAATATTCACTTCGTATACAGTCCTAAGGATGCAGTCTTTAACGGATTGAACTTGCAGTTGGAGGCAGGTAATATCTATGGACTACTTGGTAAGAATGGAGCAGGTAAGACTACACTCCTCAAGGTCATATTAGGGTTGATCAGGCCATCAACTGGAAGCGCTCAAGTTGCAGGATATAATCCAACCCATCGAAAAGCGGCTTTCAATGCACAATACTTCTACGTGCCTGAGGATCCATTCTTTCCAACGGGTTCACTGCAGAAATTTGTGAAATGCTATGCTCCTTTCTATCCCAACTTTGAGCTTGACAAGTTCTTCGGGCTACTCAATGAGTTTGAGATTGATCGCAGCATGAGCTTTAAGAATGTCTCATTCGGTCAGAAGAAGAAGGCCTTCATCGCATTTGCCATAGCCTGTCAAACGCCCATTTTGATTATGGATGAGCCAACCAATGGACTTGACATACCCTCCAAAAAGCAATTCAGAAAAATCATGAACTATATCATCAATCCTAACCGACTGATGATTATTTCATCGCATCAGATCAGAGACTTGCACAGTTTGATAGATCATGTCTTGCTATTAGATGATGGACAACTACTGATCGATCATAGCCTCCAGGAGATCGAGCAGAACTTACGATTTGAGATCTACCGTAGTGAACCCACCCAAGAGGATTTGATCTACTATGAGCGAGTGCCTGGAGGATATCTTGGTATCAGAGATGGTGTTACAGATCACACAGCCTTAGAAATTGATCTTGAAATACTCTTTAATGCTACCATCGATCGACCAGATCATATGAAAGTTTTACTACATAAATCTGAGAGCTATGCATAAATTAAACAGTACTCTACAGCGCATCCTATGGTTGATCTATGTAGAGATACGATATAAGTTACCAGTCTTTGGTTTGATGTTTTTGGTCTGCTTTGCCATATTGATTGTCTATTATTGGAATCCTTCTTTTGAAGTGGCCAATCTAATTAGTGAGTTTTCAAATTCTCAAGCTCAAACATATAGAACAATCAACGGGGTGACTTACACGACGTCTCGTTTATCCAGCGAGCCAGACTTGAAGTACCACATAGCTTATTTCTCTTTGGCATTCATCACATTGGGCATTGCAATTATAAGCATCCTGTTCAGCGAGTATGGATCAGTTCGATCTAAGTTATTTAATATTAGTTTGCCCGCTGCGCCTCATGAGAAGTGGATTGCTAAGACCATTCTTGCTCTGGTGGTGTATCCGGTTATATTTCTACTGGTATATCAAGTGTACGCTCAGGTGACCTATCACTGGGGAACTATGCGAGGATACGAATTCGTACGTTTAGGGTTGCTTGATCCGCTGATTTGGCGACATGTGATCAGATTTGTATTGATCGGTTCGATAGTTATTGGCCTGGCTACATACTTCCGCAAGTTGGGATTGATTAAAACTGGTCTATTCGGGCTGTTAGGATATTTCACCTTGGCTATAGTATTGAGTTTAATCGCTTTAGTCGTTTATCCCGAATTTGATACTTCAGAGATGAGATCATTCTTTTCGCTAACAGGATATAAGACCTATGTTATTGGAAATCATCACCAGTTCACTGCTGATTTTGTAGACTTCGCCGACGTGCTATTTTCCCCGTTTACATTAAGTATTGTAGCCTTAGCAAGTTTGGTATTGAGCTATTTCAAATTTTACGAACTCGAAGCATAGATGGAATTTTACAATAGCAGACCCATCTATCTACAGATTGCCGATCACATTGTAAGGCAGGTGCTCTCTAAGGAGCTCAACGCTGGTGATAGGCTACTCTCTGTCCGTGAGATCGCTGCAGACATCGAAGTGAATGCTAACACTATCGTGAAGAGTTATAGCTGGCTCGCTGATCAGGGTATTATTAAGATGCAGCGAGGGATTGGGTATTTCGTCTTGGACGATGCTCATGATATAGCTGCACAACTCCTACAAAAAGAACTATTGGATAATGACCTACCAAGACTTATAGAAAAAGCAGCTCTACTAAACATATCTATTGATGAACTCATCAAAAATTATATACATGAAGAAAAGAAGTAATATCATATTAATACTAATGATCATATGTATAGGTATCGGCATAGGTCTATATGCGGATCATCTAAAGGACGTAATAGTGCCTATCCCAGCAAGAGTCTTTAACGATGTTAAAATCGTCAAAGGTGAGCAGTTCATCCGTGAGTTTCATCTGGCCTATAAGCATCTCCATGTGGATTATCCTGCTGTAAGTATTGATGGGAGATATAAGGATCATGTCGAGTTAGCAGGATTTGTTGCTGCATCAGATATGGTAGATTATGAGGTATGCAATGACACGCTTTATATAAGATATAGCGAATACACACCAAAATTCGTCGGCCGAGATGCAGAGTTAGCAGTCGGTGTACATGTGGGCGGAGAGGGACTGAGATCCATCACCGTAAATGGAGTGGGTAACGTTACGATCCCTATCCGACCGAAGGGATCTGGACGTGATGGCAAAAAAGTCTACAAAGAAGAAGATGTGGAGCGATACACCATGAAATTTGACACATTGGACATTATCAATGGACCTGTTGATATGCTACTTGATGGAAACGTGCTAAATATCCATAAACTGAATAATCATAATACCATGTTCAATTTGCAGGGTCAAGTTGATCATCTTGATATAAAGTATATTGAGTCAGGTAACATGATTCTTAATGCTTACACATTGAATTCGAATACAGCAAGTGTCAATGCTGATAAGAACAAAGATCATTTGGCGTCGGGAACTCTGCAATTCTCTGTCAAAGATACACTTCGGGCGAATCTGTATGGAGTTATGGACGTGAAGTACTTAGGTGATCCTGAGGTTATTAAATATGAACGTTCCACAGGTAGGGTAGTGCATATGCATGAGTCTGCTGTCTTTTAAAGCAGCTACTCTACCTCAATATCCTTTCCTTATTCAACCACTTACGATAGATGGAGGCATTGTGCTCATGCTGGCGATTAGTAGTAGCAAAGGCGTGCTCTCCATTATATCCAGGCTTAGCACAGAAGAATAGGTAGTCATGCTCTTCGGCATTAAGCACGGCCTCTATAGATGACTTGGAGGGCATACATATTGGGCCTGGTGGTAGACCTTCATAGAGATAGGTGTTATAGGGACTGTCGTATGCCAGATGTTTATTGAGTACCCGGCGGATGCTAAAGTCTCCGACGCCAAATACTACAGTAGGATCGGCTTGTAGTTTTATGCCCTGATGGAGGCGATTGAGGTAGACCCCAGCTATGGTAGGCCGTTCGGCTGCGCTATTACTTTCTTTCTCGACGATCGATGCGAGTGTTGAGACTTCATGTGTACTGAGTCCTAAGGAATCAATTTTTTCCATATGACCGTCTTTCTTCCAGTACTTGTCATACTCATCTTTCATACGTGAGAAGAATCTCTTGGCATCGGTGCTCCAATACATCTCATACGTGTCAGGGATGATCATCGAGATAATCGTCTCGGGAGTGAATCCATACTCGTCTATCAGCGCGGCATCTTGGAAGAGACCCATGATCTGACTTGAGTCTGGCTCAATCTGCCGTCCTACGACTCCTGCTATGTCTTCGACAGTTCGTGCCGTGCTGATGGTCAGTTTTATGGGAGATTGGCGCCCTGCTCGCAGTGCGGAGATAATCTGTTTATTCGACAAGTTCGGCTGTATGATATATCGTCCAGAGGGTATCTGGTCAGGTCCATATTTCATCAACTTACTAACCTGAGTGAATGACCAATTATTGATCAATACTGAATCCGTTATCAACTGATCTTGCAAGTCATCGTAAGAAGATTGACTCTCAATAAATAGTTCGTAAGGTTCGGAGATATTAGTGTTGGACTCAAATATCCACTTATAGCCCATATAGGCGACAACCGCTCCCAACAGAAGCACCACAAATCCTATTCTTAGGATCGTTTTCATATCTGGTTAGTATTGTTCTTTTTCATTAGGGAAGTCTTGACGCTTAACATCAAGCATATATTGTTGTGCGGCATGCTTAATTGTACCATATAGATCAAGATATCTTCGGAGGAATCGCGGTTTGAAATCCTTAGTGATACCCAGTAGATCATGCGTCACCAGTACTTGACCGTCTGTATGTGGTCCTGCCCCTATGCCTATAGTTGGGATGCTTATTTTCTCGCTCACCTCCTTAGCCAGTTTGGCAGGGATCTTTTCCAGTACTACCCCGAAGCATCCCGTCTCGTCCAATAGCTTGGCATCTTTGATCAGTCGATTAGCTTCTTCCTCTTCCTTGGCCCTGACTGTATAGGTGCCAAACTTATAGATGGATTGTGGTGTCAATCCCAGATGCCCCATGACAGGGATGCCAGCACTCAGGATTTTCTTTACAGATTCTATGATCTCCTCTCCACCTTCGAGTTTTACTGCATGTGCGCCTGATTCTTTCATGATTCGGATCGCAGACTCCAGGGCCTTCATTTTATTCCCTTGGTAGGTGCCAAATGGTAGATCTACCACGACAAATGACCTCTTGACGCCTCTGATGACAGACTGGGCATGATAGATCATCTGATCCAGCGTGATAGGTAGTGTAGTTTCATGGCCGGCCATGACATTAGAGGCACTGTCTCCCACGAGTAGTACCTCGATACCAGCCTCGTCAAGTATACGGGCCATAGAGAAATCATATGCCGTCAGCATTGATATTTTTTCTCCTTGCACCTTCATGTTCTTTAGAACATGGGTGGTTATTCGCTTCACCTCTTTAGTAGCCGCTGACATCTGTATTGTATTAATTAGTTAGATAGTGCTGCCAAATTAATTGAATTTTGGCTGGAGCAATAATCCAGTTACTCTTTTGTCCAAGAGGATAAGATCATTTCATAGTAGGGTAGGTTATTCATGGACATCACAGTGCGCCCATCGACTATCTTGCCCTTCATGAATACGCCCAGCGTAATCTCTGATACGATGCCACCCTCATCGATGAATAGGTTGACAGGATACTGCTTAACTCCCAAGTCATCGAATAATCCCGAACCATCAAATAGCAAATCCCACGATAGTGGATTGATCTGTAGGATGCGATCTGTCTTTGATTTCTCTTCCTTAGCTATCGCTACGAAATTGATACCCTGCTCGGCATAATCATCTTTCAACTCAATGAGCTCAGGAAACTCTTGTATGCAGGGTCTGCAGGTGACACTCCATAGGTTGACATGGATTTTCTGACCGCGATACTTCTGTAGTTCGGCGATCAGGTCGTCGGTAACTAAGGTGTCTATCTGTTGACCTATTAAGTTTTGGTAGATGGTCCTATGCCGCTTTATGAGTGGATTATAAGTGCTGTCAGGAACAATCTGGCTGTATCCAGCGATAGTTAGGATACAAGCGAATGATAGGAGTAATAATTGTCTCACAAGTCTAAAACGATTAGATCAACCTAAAGAATGTATCCATTCTGTTAAATTGATGTACTGTCAAAATGTATGTAAAAATATAATCAGACTGCCTTATTGTCACGATGTTGTCAGGTTATACCGACAAAATGCTGACAAAATGAATGTATTTGGCTCATATTCAGGCTTGGCATATCTCTTGACATATTATCGCAGACAAGACACATTACAGAACATAAGTAAATCATAATAAATGGGTAAAATAATAGGAATTGACTTAGGTACTACGAACTCCTGCGTAGCAGTAATGGAGGGTAAGGAGCCTGTGGTGATCCCTAATGACGAGGGGCGCCGTACAACACCTTCTGTATTGGCATTTTTAGAGAGCGGCGAGCGCAAGGTCGGTGACCCTGCTAAGCGTCAGGCGATCACTAACCCCCTAAAGACGATTGCTTCTATCAAGAGATTTATGGGTAGAAGATTTAGCGAGTTAGGTGTTGATGCCAACCGTATGGCCTACTCCGTAGTTAAGGGCGATAACGATACAGTACGTGTAGACATTGATGGCAAGAAGTATAGCCCTCAGGAGCTGAGTGCTATGGTCCTCCAAAAGATGAAGAAAACCGCAGAGGATTTCTTAGGTCAAGAGGTCACAGAGGCAGTCATCACCGTACCAGCATATTTTAATGACTCTCAACGTCAAGCTACTAAAGAGGCTGGAGAGATCGCAGGTCTTGATGTAAAAAGAATTATCAATGAGCCGACTGCAGCAGCACTTGCATATGGACTTGATAAAAAAGACCAGGATGCCACGATAGCGGTATATGACCTTGGTGGAGGAACTTTTGACATCTCCATTCTTGAGTTGGGAGACGGAGTATTTGAGGTGAAGTCAACTAATGGAGATACTCGATTAGGAGGTGACGACTTTGATGAGGTAATCATCGACTTTTTGGCTGATACATTCGAAAAGCAAGAAGCGATGGATCTGCGCAAAGATCCAATGGCCCTACAGAGATTAAAAGATGCAGCTGAGAAAGCTAAAATTGAACTTTCCTCTTCAACAGAGACGGAGATCAATCTACCTTATGTCACTGCCAAAGACGGAGTGCCTAAGCACTTAGTGGTTAAGTTGAGCCGAGCAAAATTTGAGCAACTTGCTGATGAGCTTGTCAAGAGATCATTAACTCCATGTGCTGAGGCACTTAAGGATGCAGGATTAAGCAAAAGCGACATCGATGAGGTTATCCTTGTTGGAGGTTCTACTCGTATCCCTAAGATACAGCAGGCAGTAGAGGAGTTCTTTGGCAAAAAGCCTAATAGATCAGTGAACCCGGATGAGGTAGTAGCGATAGGTGCATCTATCCAAGGTGGTGTACTCAGTGGAGATGTACAGGATGTACTTCTATTAGACGTGACACCGCTATCTCTTGGTATAGAGACTATGGGAGGTGTGTATGATGTGGTTATTGAGGCCAACTCAACGATACCAACTAAAAAATCCAAGGTGTACTCTACAGCCGCTGACAATCAGCCATCGGTAGAGATACATATCCTCCAGGGAGAGCGCCCTATGGCTGCTCAGAACAGGTCGGTAGGTAGATTTATCCTTGATGGTATACCGCCAGCGCCGAGAGGGGTGCCTCAGGTAGAGGTGTCATTTGACATGGATGCCAATGGTATCTTAAGCGTATCTGCTAAGGATAAAGGAACAGGTAAGGAGCAGAATATTAGAATTGAAGCTTCTACTGGACTTTCACAAGAGGAAATCGCCAAGATGAAAGCTGAGGCAGAAGCTAACGCAGATGCAGATAAGGCCGCTCGTGAAAAAGTTGATAAGCTCAATGCAGCTGATTCATTGGTATTCCAGACAGAAAAGCAGATCACCGAATATGGTGAGAAGATACCGGCAGATAAGAAAGAAGCAATCGAAAAGGCTGTAGCCGAACTCAAAGAGGCACATAAGCTTGAAGACATTGCTAAGATTGACAGCGCTACCGAGACACTAAATGCGGCATGGCAAGCAGCAAGTCAGGATATCTACAATGCAGAACAAGCTGCGGGTGGAGCAGACGCGGAAGCAACTGCTGATGCAGGTGATGGCGGATCAGACAGTACTGAGGATGTAACCGACGTAGAGTTTGAAGAAGTCGACGATACGAAGTAAGATAAAGTAGACGGTCGATGACCGTTTTATAGACTTATTAGGATAAAAAAAGCCTATGGGGGTTTACCCCATAGGCTTTCGTGTTTTATACGGGTAAAATAGTGATCATTCGCTCTTTTTAATCAATTATGATGATTCTGAGAGCTTTTTATACCTTGAGTTAAAAATAAGTGTGAAATACTTGAGCATAAGTCGAGACTTCCTGTAACATTCACGTATTAAATATGTACGGTTTTTTTTCTTAGAGCCGTGATGTACCTAAACTAAACAAAACAGACTTATGAATTCACGCTTTTTAGTTCTTTTAATAATCCTACTACTTTGGTTGATATTAGGATCGTTTTTATTTAATAAGTATTTGTGTGGAGCTACCGCTCCAGCAGCTGCTGCACCAGTTGCCGCCACGGCACCTGTAGTGACTGGAGGTGATGAATGGGTGATCCGTGATAGATCGCAATTCAATATATCATCATCTGAATATGTTCAGTTTCCAAAATCTTCATTTGTGGCATTGGCTCCAAGTCAGTCAGTCACGCAAAGCTTGAATCAGACGGCACAATATTTAAAATCAAATAGTGACAGGAAACTCACCATAACGGGTTACTATGACACAAGTGAGAATAATGGAAGTATCTATGGTGATCTCGGTCTCGCAAGAGCAGACGCAATAAAGAGGATGATGATTTCTCAGAATGTACCTGCACGACAGCTTGCTATAGCCTCAGCGGCAAGTTCGAGCAATTTCTTTGAGGGCAATACGCTCCGCAAAGGTGCTACGTTCTCTTTTGGAGAGATCGGAGATAATAGCCCGCGCTTAGAAACCATACGTAAGCGTTTTACAGTTGAACCGATTACCGTATACTTCGGTACTAATCAGGATGAATTGAACCTGTCGGCACAACAGCGGACTGATATAGGAGAGATTATCTACTACTTAGACAATGTCGATGGATCAGGGCTCTCTATAGAAGGACACACAGATAGTGTTGGAAATAGAGATTCTAATATCAACTTATCACAGGGTAGAGCAGATTTTGTTAAAGAGTATCTCACTACTAACGGGGGTATTGCTCCTAACAAAATGAGTGCGAAAGGTTTTGGACCAGATCAGCCTATCGCAACTAATGATACTCCAGATGGGAGATCTAAAAATAGACGGGTAGAAGTAAAATTGAATCTGTAAGAACGTATAACTAAACTATAAAAGAAATTTAGAAATGAAATCACAACATATATTTATTCCACTTCTCATCATTCTGGCGATATCGCTCATTCTTTGGATGTTTGGATGTGCCACATGTTGGTTATTACCATTAATCTTTGCTCTTGGAGCATGGTACTTAGGATGGCTTAAGGGAGGAACTTGGTATGCAAGCCTTTTGAAAGGGAAAGATCAAGAAATTGAAACAGCTAAAGCATCGTACTCTACCTTGAGAACAGAGTATGACCAGCACAGCAAGAAGTACTCATTATTATCACAGGATACTGAAAAGCTCAAGAGAGAGTATACGCAGAGTCGTCATGACTGGGATGGTAGTCGTGTTAAGCTTGAGGAACGTACCCGTAAGTGGGAAACTGACTATCACTCACTTGTTGCGGATAACGAAGCCAATCGCAATGACTGGTTGTCAGAGAAAAAAGTATTCCTAAATCAACTCGCCGAAGCTGATGATAAGCAAGTAGAGCTAAAAAGTGATTTAGCTACTAAGAAAGGGGAGTGGAACAATACACAAAATGAGTTGAAAGCTCAGATCACAGAATGGAAGAATAAGTACAACGAGCTCGAGCGTGAGCAGCGTACTCTTTCTGCTCAGGCTGGTAACGTCGAAGCACTCAAAAATGAGTGGGCTGCTAAAGAGCAAAAGTGGAATGCCGAGAAATCACAACTCGAGTCTAAAGTTGCGGCAGCAGAACAGAAGGGTAAAGGAACAGAGGAAGATTGGGCAGCAAAGTATCAGCAATTACAAAATCAAAAATCAGAGTCTGATGACGCTGCTAAACGCAGATATGATAAGCTTAATGCAGATTGGGAAATTAAAGTGAACGCTTGGAATAGTGAGCGCAATAATTTCCTTCAAAAACTCGAAGCGCAGCCTAAGGAGGTGATCAAAGAGGTTCCTGTTGAGAAGATCGTGGAAGTAGAGAAAATCGTAGAAGTTGTCAAAGAAGTTCCAGTTGAGAAGATCGTAGAAGTTGAGAAGATCGTGGAAGTCGTCAAAGAAGTTCCGGTTGAGAAGATCGTAGAAGTTGAGAAGATCGTGGAAGTCGTCAAAGAAGTTCCGGTTGAGAAGATCGTAGAAGTTGAGAAGATTGTTGAGGTTGAGAAAATAGTAGAGAAGGTAGTTGCAGCGCCTGCTCCAGCGCCTGCACCAGCTAAGCCTGCATCTGCCAAGGCTAAGATGTTTTCTGCTTTGAAGCCAGATAACCTTCAAGTTGT
>CAYPWL010000020.1:0-15107 GCA_964414425.1 uncultured Saprospiraceae bacterium | reverse complement strand
CATCTGCCAAGGCTAAGATGTTTTCTGCTTTGAAGCCAGATAACCTTCAAGTTGTAGAAGGTATAGGACCTAAGATGGACGAGGTGTTGAAAAAGCACGGTGTTCATACCTGGGCAGAGCTCGGCGCATCAGATTTCCCTAAACTGAGAGCACTCTTAGATAAGGAGAATCCGACGAGATATAGAATCATAGATCCAAAGACATGGCCAGATCAGGCTAAGTTAGCCGATAAAGGCGATTGGGATAAATTGATAGCGATGCAGAAAGGCTTGAATGCTGGACGTGAAGGTATCAGCGATCATGAGACTGACTCTAAGGTCGAAAAAATGCTCATCAAGCTTGGCGTCTTAAGACGTTGGAAGCAAGATGACCTCAAGGCTGTAGAAGGCATCGGTCCTAAGATCGAATCGCTTCTGAAAGCTGGTGGTATCGATACATGGCAGAAACTTGCGGATGCTCAGATACCTGCTATACAGGCTATACTGAATAAAGCAGGCAGTCGCTACAAGCTGGCTGATCCAGGTACATGGCCACAGCAATCTAAGCTTTGTGCGGACGGTAAGTGGGATGAACTTACAGAGTTGCAGGATCGCTTAGATGGTGGTAAGTAATTATGACTGTAGAGTAGCTCTTTAGCTGGTAAGTAAGACCTCATATGAGATAAAGAGTGATATAAATTAGAAAAGAGGGCCGCAAGGCCCTCTTTTTTTGTTCAATTGTTTAGCTGTTGGAGTACGTACCGATAACTATCTCCCCATTACCAAATGCTAAACATATATGGAAGCTTAAGCCAAAGTCCTCTTAATCTTGCTCCCAGCCATATGTTTTTTTAATCATTATTGAGCTCGTCTATTCTTATGCAGCAGGACGCTTTAATTTCAGGGCTATGGATACGATATCCAGCCTATCTGCGGGCATGACTTATGCGATCAAGAGCGTACTCGGACTTACAGTGGTGATAGTCGGGTACAAGTATATGTATGATCACTTAGCTATTTCTCAGATTAAGACATCATGGGTTACGTATCTATCGGCCTTGATATTTTTAGATTTTGGGACCTATTGGTACCATCGGTTAGCACATAGTGTCAATATCTTTTGGAACCGCCATGTAATACACCATTCTGGAGAGACTTTTAACATTGCCACGGCGCTGCGTCAGTCTATCTCAAAGTTTGTCAATGTGAGCGTATTTTTCTTTTTGCCCGCAGCATTACTGGGAGTGCCGCCTCAGGTGATAGCTATCGTTACGCCATTCCACTTGTTTATCCAAGTGTGGTATCATACCACCCATATTGGTAAGTTGGGTTGGTTAGAATATATCATCGTCACGCCATCGCAGCATAGAGTTCATCATGCGATGAATCCAATATACTTGGACAAGAACCTATCTCCTGTATTCTGTATCTGGGATAGGCTGTTTGGCACCTTTCAGGAGGAGTTAGACGACGTACCATGCGTTTTTGGAGTTACGAGGCAAGTTAATACTTGGAATCCCATACGGAACAAATTGATGCATCTCTGGCTATTGATGAGGGATGCATGGCATGCGAAGAGTTGGACTGATAAGATGAGGATCTGGTTCATGCCTACAGGATGGAGGCCTGAGGATGTCAAGGACAAGATGCCAGTCTCTTATGCGTCACCAGAGTCCTTTGTACGATACGACACACAAGCTACACCTCTATTGATAGGGTGGTCTTGGTTTCAGTTTATTGTGCTATCGTTGATGACATTTCATCTGTTATATACCATTGCATTTATCAGTACGGCTAATCTCTTGTTTTATGGTTGTTCCTTTTTGCAATGGTATATGCTTATACCTCTCTCATGGATAAGCATCCCCATTCAGTTATGTATGAGATGATTAAGTTCATAATTGGATCGGCAATACTTTATATGATGGGAGGTTGGTTTGACCTTGATCAGATTGTGGCCGGAGGATCTTATCTTATAACGATATATCTAATTGGGTCTGTACTCGCGGTGAGCTATATATCTAAATACGACATGCATGAGCCCGGTAGCGATATGATCACTATGCCGTCTTAATATTCAGAGTTCAAGATAATCTGAAATACTCCACACTCTCTGGCCTGAGTTTGCTCATCTTACTCATATGTAGAGTTTAGTATGTTTTCACATCGTTTTTTGATGAAGCCTTTTGGAGCTTTTCTTGACGCTCGTTTGATTGCCGCACATTCGAGCACCTCACCAAGTGGGTTGATACACACTTTTAAGGCCATATGGATTTCCTTTCTGGTATTAGAATGCGCCAAATTTGGGGAAAGGTAAATTCTGTGGTGTCAAATCTTACAAAGTCTCTACTATGGATTACCTGGCTGAATGGTCGATGAAAGGCTCCTTTCTAATCTTTAAATCCAGGAACATAACCTTCTTAGTCAAAACCACATTAGGAGGACTCTACTAAAAGGAGTGAAACGGCTAAATATCTAAAGAACGTCGTTTGATAGGAGGGCTGGATAAGGATCAAATGAAACGAAAGTAGTAGAAAAAAGAAAAGCCCTTTACTCGAGGGCCATTCTTAAGGATTTTTAAATCCGAATTAGTCTAAATCGTATGTGAGGCTTTCACCTCGTATATCTTTAAAAATAAGCATCACCCTATTTTCGATGATACAAATATACAATTGTTTAGAGAACAAAAAGAAATCTGAAAAGAAATTTCATATAAGTCTAAATTAAATATGTAAACACCCCAAATTTTCGGGATTTCTCGGGGTATATGCGGAGTTGTGGTAGGGGCAAAACAAAAGCGATTCTACACTGTAGAACCGCTTTTAGTAATGTGAACAGATGGCCTCTCATGCCAAAAAACAGAACACCTTATAACCTAGGCATGAGACTGATCTGAATTCACTTGATCATATTATGCTGTTTGTTCTTAAGATCGAGTGAATATTATTTTCTCTGTGTGCATTTTTGCGTTAGCACCATTGGTTACTTCTACGAGGTAAGCTCCTGATGTATAACCAGCAAGTTCTATTGTAGCTTCTGTAGTGCCAGTGACATTCTGAGACTGTAGTATTGCGCCATTAAGGTCTCTTAATACTATTGTTGCATCGCTATTAAAGCCTTGAGCATTTCTAACTCTTACATAATCAGCAGTAGGATTAGGACCTATAGATATCTCTACTTCTTCTAATTCAGAAGGCGCAGTGGCCATCGCATACAGGTCGTTGTATTCATTTTGAGTAGTAACTTCTACTTCATCAGTATTGACCCACTCTGCTACAATTGCATATGCACTTGTATAATTCTTCGTTCTATCTACTCTTGCCCATGTGGCTATGATAGGTTGTTGTGTATTGTCAATGCTAAAATCTAATGTAGCAACAGTTACCCACTCATCTTGAGGAGTAATATTCGTACCGCCTGTAGTGAGATCTGACAACTCTATATATAAGTTGACAAAACCTAAGTTGCGATCATATGATAGCTCACCAACACGTGAGGCATCTAAGCCGTCAACATGTTCGATAATTGTAGCATCATAATAATTAGATGTAGGGAGTACAGTCTCAATACTTCTATCATCCAACTTCATATTTGAAGCATCATAATAAAATCTATAGTATTGATCAGCCAGATTTAATGTCGTGTCATCTGCTTTGACCTGTATACTTACTGTGGTGTGTTCATTGTCCAGAGTGTACTCATCGGCAATTAATCGGAATGATAGATTGCTTTGTGATAAGCCTGCGTAGCAACATAGTGCTAGGACTAATGAGAATAAATTTCTCATGGTAATTCGTTTCTTAAAAGGTTAAAAGGTTAGTACAAATGTATGGTAGTTGTAGAGTTCTCACAAGTTTTGATGTAGGCTATCTGTAGATATGTAAAGCAGTTTACATCGATTTTCCCAAAATCTCCTTTATAGAGGTATAATTGTAAGGTTTACAATGATTTATATATAATGAATATATAAATGTATTGAATCTAAAGCTTTGCAAAACTCGAATATTGTAGTCGATTTGTAGGGTGTAATATACTCAATGTGGTTGGCCGGAAGGACCTTGAGATGACCACTTTAAGGCCATGTAGTAGAAGTGTAGAAAACACTTTTTTTCATCTGTAGATAAGATGAAGTACTCTTAAGACGCACTTTATTTGAGCAGGTCACCAAAAAATATAATTATTTGATAATTCTAATAAGTATGGTTGTGGATTGCCGGCTCGACTGGTTGAATGTATATGTATATATATGCGGCAATCAGGCTCAAGGTCTCTTGCGTAGATATTCAAAAATGGATAATGATATGTTTAACAGGAGAGTTTTTAGATAGTCTTTGATTATGGAGAGGGAGCTCTTGATTGGGCACAATGAGCGGCAAATAAAAAAAGGCCGCTTCTTCAAGCAGCCTAAGTCGTATGAAAAACAAAACTATCTAACTCTTATTAATGGGTGTTACCATCCTCTTCTTCCGTAACACAGAATAAAGATGATATCATTTTGCAGCTTGATGATAGAAGTCATTTTCTGAAATTGTGATATTCAGCTGCTTACGCACAAGGCAGTATTTAAAATAATGTGCTGAAAAATGATCGTATAAAGGCGTATTTCAGAAATAAATATCAAATCAGATCAATTAAGCAGAATAAAATATCATGAATCTCTTTTCTTCTATTGTGGGCACTTAAAGTGGAACGATATATTTTGCTAAGTCCAAGGCAAAGAAGGTGGGTTATTTTTTTGGTTTTGGTATCAGAAAAGACTCGCTCATCAATTCTTTTGGTAGGTAATGATAGGACTCGTCTGGTGTCTGCTCATGCGTATAGATGTATCCATCGCCATATCCGAGGTCTTGCATCAATTGTGTAGGAGCGTTGCGCAGATGCAGAGGTATTGGGAGGTTGCCTGTTTCGCGGACCGTAGCCATCGCTTTGTTGATAGCAGCATAGCTACGATTGCTTTTGGGTGATTCTGCCAGATATACCGCACACTGAGCCATTGGGATACGACCTTCGGGGAGACCTATCTTTTGGACCACTTCAAAACACGTATTGGCAAGGAGCAGCGCATTAGGATTAGCAAGACCTATATCTTCAGCTGCAGATATAATCATCCTGCGACAGATGAACTTTGGATCTTCGCCACCAGAAATCATTCGCGCCAGATAATATATGGCTGCATTAGCATCACCGCCACGTATGGACTTTATAAATGCCGACACTGTATCATAATGCTGATCTCCTCCCTTATCATAGTTAAATCCCTCACGTTGTAGTGAGCTCTCAACGAGGTCATCATTGATTACGATCTTATCAGTTTGTTTATGCAGACTTATCAAGAGCTCTAATATATTAAGCAGTCTGCGAGCGTCGCCACCAGAGTACTTGAGCAGGGATCCATATTCATCTACAGTTATGTCTATCTTAGACAATGTTACATCCGTACTCAGTGCTCTGGCAATGATTGCTTTGAGATCATCAAGACCTAATGCCTCGAGCACATATACTTGACACCGTGAGAGCAAGGCAGAGATCACTTCAAATGAGGGATTCTCCGTAGTGGCCCCAATCAATGTGATGATACCACGCTCGACAGCACCAAGTAATGAGTCTTGTTGACTCTTGCTAAATCTATGGATCTCATCGATAAAGAGCACAGCAGACCCCTGACCAAAGAATCCGCTGTTTTCTGCCTTCTTGATGGTTTCTCTTACATCTTTGACACCGCTATTAATGGCGCTTAGCGCATAGAAAGGTCGCTCTTGTTGCTTGGCAAGTAAGTTAGCTAAAGTGGTCTTGCCGACTCCTGGAGGGCCCCATAAGATCATCGAGGAGATGCGCCCGTGATCGAGCGATTTTCTGAGTATACCATCGGTACCTACGAGGTGACTCTGTCCGATGTATTCGTTGAGTTCAGTAGGACGCATACGTTCTGCCAGAGGAGCGCTCAATGTATACTGTAGATTTGGTTAGAGTGCTAAGATAGGATAATGGACATTTTATTTGAGATTGACTCTGCTCGAAGCGTGATTATAAGTAATCATCAATTAGGTAGTACGGTAATGGAAGACCTACCTACTCGCAAAGTCCGATGCCTTAAACTCAAATATGTAATCATTGTCTGGGCCAGAATAGAGTATTTCGACGTCACCCCGCATCTTATGGATAGCAAATATAACATCAGCCGAGACTTTTGCTCCAGCAGGTACGGTCATCATATCCAGTACATAGTCGTCAATGTAGATCATCTCGTCGTCGATGGACTTAATATTACGATTGAAGAATCTGTTGTCATCCGCGATATATAATGCTGACTCAACAGAGTAGGCCACATTATTTGCCACCGAACCACCTAATGTTGCATTAGAGGCCACACCGAGGCCGACAGCAAATATTCCGGCAATCACCGAGGCCTTCTTTTGTTTTTTTAGACGGTCCTGTTGTGTCTCTAACAGGGCTATCGCCTCCTCGGGGGAGAGGGGACTATCTTTTATATTTTTCTTTTCATTAATTAATTCAAAATTGAATCTATCCAAGGTTATAGGTGTGCTATACTTGTTGACGATATAGCACTCCATGATATGATAGTCAAAGGTGGTCCCTACATAAGTCAGCTCCATATCTATATACTCATCAGATACTGCCGCATAGACTTCTTGATCCCCAAAGCCAGCTTGGTTTGACTTGCACGAGTACACCGTCAGTAACGTGAGTATCAAGACAGGGTAGAGGAGGCGCTGTTTCATATTCGCAGATTGTACCATTACACCAGTTACATTATTGATCAAATACCATATTGGCTACCGCACGAGTCTGGTCCCAAGCGATGACCATATCTACAGAGTTGTCCTCCTTCTCTTCAAATATGATAGTCAGATGCTCTATGGACTCTGGCTCCTCATGTACGGGTATTTTGATGGCTGCCACATCTTGAGTTTCGTCCCTGTTATATGCACCCCATGAAGGGAGATCTTTGCTGAATATTAGGCTCCAGTTATCTGCTTGGACATCTGCATAGAGCACATAGCGACCAGCTTCGATAGGCTTGCCTTGTATCATAGTCTTTTGGTATAGCACCAGTTCCGTTGCTTCGTTGGCGCCAAGCCTCCATACCTTATTATAAGGTACAAGAGAGCCGAATATATCTCTACTCTTTTTAGCGGGGCGGTGATAGCTGACCGTTGCTTTTGGGGTGATATCTTGATCATTATCCTTGAGGTAATTAGTATAGGCACTATTAGCAGGGTAGTGCGCCATGTCTAATGGTGAGGCATCTAACGAACTAAATTGCAATGGGTTAAGACTGATTGGTATTCGCACACGTGTTGTTTCCCACTGGACAGCCAGATGCACTAAGTCCTCTTCGATTTCATGAAAGGTCATGCTGAGCGCATCTACAGTTTCGTCGAGCTGCTCTGTTGGTACAGTCACTGATGCCACGACTTGATCTGGGTCCCTGTTGGCTATACCCCAGATACCAGTTTCTGTAGATACGTGTATGGTCCAGCTATTTTCATCCACTTGGGCTGCGAGTGTGTAGTTGCCCGCTTGTAGTGTGGCATTGCCGATTCCTACAGGCTGATAGAAACTGATCATTGTCGCTTCATTAGCACCGATTCTCCATTCTGAGCCATGTGATATGAGTCCGCCAAAAATCTGGCGACCTTTCATCTGAGGCCGAGAGTAAACCAACTTGATTTGTGGGGTGATATTTCGCTCTTCTCCTTTTAGATAATTGCGATAGGCTACTTGAGCGGGATGATACACCACATCCATAGGGCTCGCATCGATAGGTGGCCATTTGGTATCGCCTTGAGCCATCAGCAGGGTAGTGGTGATACATATGGTTATAAGTAGGTAGAGCTTTTTCATGCGTACGTTTATTCTTAGCCTTTAAAAGTATGTAAATAACCAGCCTATAGCTTCTGCCGTGGTCGCTTTATCAGAATCTTAATATTTCGGAGGCTATGGCATATTCGAACCATTGAGGATCATCTGTCGGTAGAATCTGATCCCATCCTCAAACTCATGTACGCCAACACGCTCATCAATCCCGTGAAAGCAAGTATAGTTATGTGGCGTGATATGGAATGGCGCAAATCGATATACATAGTCGCTTACTGCCGTGAAATGTCTGGAGTCTGTGCCTCCTACCACTAAGCTTGGCCCTACAAGGACATCCGGAAAAATCTGCTTGATCGATTGCTGTATGACGTTATAAGCTTTGGAATCGATAGGTGAGACTGGCGATGGGGCAGACCCACCTTTGGCGAAGTCAATCTGTACGCGCTCATCATCTATAGCGTCCATGACGTGAGTCATCACTGTCTCTTTTGTTTCGCCGGGAAGTATACGGAAGTTCACAGAGGCACGAGCTGTAGTGGGTATCACATTGTCTTTGATGCCAGCCTCAAATATAGTTGGTGCAATAGTCGTACGAACTGACGATGCTGCTGCACCGCCGGCATCATCATAGGACTTTAGTATCACCCTCTCGAGGATATCTGCATTGGCAAAAGCAAGACGAGCCTTAAAGCCCATATGGGGACCGATGGCCTCCATGAAGCCTCGAAGTGCAGGAGTAATTTTGGAATCAAATTGATTAGCCTTCAGCCTTCCGATGGCGGCAGCTAAGACATCTATAGAGCTCTCATCAGCCGGGGTAGAACTATGACCACCTGCCATATCTACCTGGAGTTCGAGCGTTTGGTATCCTTTTTCAGCAATACCGATAAGTGCGATTTTCTCGTCTACACCGGGCACTAAGTCTTGAGTAATGGCTTGGCCTTCGTCAAGGACGAGAGCAGCTCTAACCCCATTATTCTTGAGGTGATCTACTACGGCGACTGCACCATAGCCCAATACTTCTTCATCATGACCGAAGGAGAGATAAACGCTTCGATTAGGAGTATACCCTTCTTTGAGTAGTTGTTCTGTTGCCTCCATGATTCCGATGACGCCAAACTTGTCGTCCATAGCCCCTCGACCATAGATCGTATCCCCCTTGATGCCTTCGGTAAATGGATGTACAGACCACTTATAAAATGATGCTATTGGCACCACATCATGATGAGACATCATAATTATAGGTTCCAGCTTTGGATCTTTCCCTTTCCAGTGATAGAGATGGGTATAGCCATGGAATACCTCATGATCTAACTGGCTATGGATTAATGGATAAGTATCTAATAGAAACTGATTAAACAAGTCGAATTGTGTCGAATCAAATTCTGCAGGATCGCTAAACGAAACCGTCCTGATAGCGATAGCTTCGGCAAAGTGATCCGAGGCTTTTGTGTCTATGGGGATTGATTCAATTGCATCAATATCTAACTGCTGAGCACTGAAGCCGAGCGTCCGTACGACCATCACCGCAATAGCAATTATCAAAAGCAGTAATAGCCCCAATAAAATCTTCTTCATCTCTTATCACATTAAGCAAGAAAGATAGTGATATATCAAAGCTAATTGGGGTAATATAAAAACATAAAATTTGAAGGTTACGGCCTTGGTACTGAGACAAATAAAAAGTTTGGATTTTAGCATAAAAAATGTTATTTTCTTAAGCATTCAACAACCTGTAAAACCAATAAATGTATCAATCAAATAATGAGCCTGCAGGCTCTCTCGAACGGATCCATCAGAATTTTGATATGAACTGCCTGGTGGATGATGATCCCTGATCTACCTTCCTTTACACCTATTTTTTAAGCGATATAGGATATAATGGCACGCTCAGACAATTCAATGATCCGCTAGAGGCTCTTGATAAAATCTATCATTGGACAGAGCAAAGTTCTATTCTCGTATTATTAGATCTCAATATGCCACAGTGTACTGGCTGGCAATTTATTGATGCTGTACAGGGTGACTGGAGCTCCGACCATATTGATAACATCAAAATCTGTGTCCTTTCTTCGTCCGTGCATCCAACGGATCTACAAAAAGCAGAAGAGAGTTTTCTTGTTAAATTGTACAGCGAGAAGCCAACGGATACGACAGCCATGGCTTCTATTATTGATCGTTTGGTGCACTCTTTTGATGTTGAGAGTTGATAGGTCAACGTTATTTAGAGGTTGACAACTACTCATTTGGGGGAGGGTAGATAATTTGGACAATGTTGCCTTGATCAGGTTAGTGCTCTATGTGGTCAAGTCTTATCTCGAAATGCCAATGTGATACGTACAGTTCCTCTCGGAGCTATGCAATTCTATGTGCTTGCTGCGGAAGGCGTGTTGATCAGCGTCTTAGACACCTGCACATTCCCCTTCGAGGATGTGACTTTGAATAACAGATTTTTTCAAGGGAATTAAGGTTAATAGCTAAATAAAATTTTGACACTTCCTACATGTGCCAATACATTGACTGAGTAATGGTTATTAGGCGGATATCGTCCGTATTTACGTATGTAAATTAATCATTAAGAGATCTCAAATCAGTTAACACAGAAATAAGTTTGGCTTAACGTTGACGGTTTAGTCCGAGTATAACTTTGTGACAGAATTAACAACGAATCGTTAACAACAACTTAGAACTTAAATGAGAATTTTAAACCCTTACCTAATTTCAATTTTAATCATTGTATTTGCCCTCACTTCATGCGCTTCAGATAATGAGTGTGATAATGAGTGTCCGGAAGGCCAAGTACAATTGTTAGACTGTACATGTGAGATACTAACCTCATCTAATCCATGTGCTGGCATAACTTGCCCAACTGGATTTTTCTGTGATGGGGGAGCCTGTGTTTCTGATGGTTCTGCGCAGACAGTAGACGTAAGTGGAGAGATTAGCGAGGATATGGTTTGGACTACTGGCAATGAATATATACTGAATGATAGAGTTACTGTGACAAGTGGTGCAACATTGACGATTGAGCCGGGCGTCGTTGTAAAAGGAGTAGGTGGTACGGGAGCAGACGCTTCTGCGCTACTTATAGCACGAGGCGCAACGCTCAATGCAATGGGTACTGCAGCTATGCCGATTATATTCACTTCAAGCGCAGATGGATTACAGCCCGGTGAAACAGTAGGGACGCTTGATCCAACTATTAATGGACTATGGGGCGGTCTCATTATATTAGGTAATGCACCTGTATCAGCTTCTAACGATACCGGCGATGTAACAGAAGTACAGATAGAAGGTATACCAACATCGGATTCTAATGGATTATATGGTGGTGATGACCCTAATGATAGTAGCGGGATCATACAATATGTATCTCTCAGACATGGAGGTGCTAACATCGGAGAAGGAAATGAAATAAACGGTCTTACACTGGGAGGTGTAGGAGCTGGAACCATTATCGAAAATGTTGAGATCGTAGCCAATCAAGATGATGGTATCGAGTTTTTCGGTGGAACAGTCAATGTTTCCAATGCCCTGGTATGGAACTGTGGAGATGACTCTATGGATACAGACCAAGCATGGAACGGCACGGTAGATAATTTCATCATTGTTACTCCAACAGGCGGTAGTGCTTTTGAATTAGATGGTCCTGAGGGATCATTGAGCCAAGGTCCTGCTCAATTCCTCAATGGGATTGTATTCGCAGGTAGTAGTATCGACCACTTAGTGGACTGGGATGAGAGCACGAACTGTGGAGTGAGCAACATCTACTTCTTTGGTATCGAGGCTGATTATGACCCAGCAGTAGCATTCGAAACTTGGGCCGGTGATGGCACGGGCACTACAGGGTCTTTTGAGTTTTCTGCTGCGGCAGGATTTGATGGTGCAGCATTGATCGCAACTGTTCCAGTAGAAGGGCAGCTCACTGAAGTGGCTACGTTGATGAATACCGTAGGAGCTGATGCGTCCAGCTTTACATGGACATTGGCTGCTCAGGTAGAAGGATTATCTGCTATCGGCCTATAGTCACAATTAGAATAATAACAAAGCAAGGGATGCCTACTCAATTGTAGGTGTCTCCTGCTCTGTGTGAGATATAATACTTAAATACTTAATGCTTACAATTATGAATTTCATTTTAAGATCAGCAATACTTGTTTTGCTATCTGTTTTGGCTTTTGCAGCCAATGCCCAAAAAGGTATCGTCAGAGGTACCGTCATCGAGGACTCTAATGGCTTACCCATGTTTTCAGTTACTGTAGCTGTAGCAGGTACAGGTACTGGAACGATTACGGACTTCGATGGAAAGTTTGAACTGGAGTTAGATCCAGGTACTTACAACTTAGAGTGTTCATTTATTTCATTTGGTACGTTGACGATCTCTGATGTGGTAGTCACAGCTGGTGAGGTAACAGTATTTGATAATATTAGGATGGAGCCTGAGTCGGAGCTCATAGAGGAGGTGGTGATAACCGCTACTCAAGTGCGTAACACCGAGGCGGCTCTCTTAACGATACAAAGAAAATCTCCTAATCTACTCAACGGAATCTCATCACAGACATTTAAGAAGATCGGTGATGGCAACGCTGCGTCAGCAGTTAAGAGGGTAACAGGAGTATCTATTGAGGGTGGTAAGTATGTCTTCGTACGTGGTCTTGGTGATCGCTACAGTAAGACGATGCTCAATGGCATGGATATCCCAGGCCTAGACCCCGATCGCAATAGTATACAGATCGATATATTTCCAACTAACCTGATCGAGAACCTCGTAGTGCTCAAGTCTTCAGTGGCAGACCTGCCCGCAGACTTCTCAGGTGGTGTCGTCAATATTGAGACTAAAGACTTCTCTGATGAGAAGGTTTTTGATATCTCTTTTAGTGTTGGTTTCAATCCTGATCAGCACTTCAATGATGAGTATGTCACTTATGAAGGTGGCTCTACTGATTGGTTGGGATTTGATGATGGTTCAAGAAGATTGCCACAAGCCGCCCGACAAAACGTATTGCCATCGCCAGTTAGCGGTGATAGCCGTGCACGTGTGAGCTCATTTTTGGATCAGTGGAATCCCACACTTGGGGCAACTCAAGAGACGAGCTTTTTGGATTATAGCTTTGGGGTAACCATAGCCGATCAGATTAAATTAGGAAAGAGCTCTAATAGCCTGGGGTACATCTTCTCAGGTACATATAAGAATACGACAACCTTCCTCAATGATATCAATTATGGAGAGTTTCAGAATGATAGTGATCCAAACTCATTTGGATTAGTCCAAGCATCTAATCAAGTAGGTGTTCTTGGATCTAACACAGTATTATTAGGTGGATTAGCTGGATTGGCATATAAGACAGATAAAGCTAAGTACAAGCTGACACTGATGCACCTCCAAAATGGGGAATCAAGAACAGGTCAGTTTAGCACGGAGACTTTTGATGATGCAGTAGGAAAGTCGGATTTCATCGGAGTTACTGACAACCTCGAATATCAACAGCGTAGCATGACTAATGTGTTACTTAGCGGTAAGCACTACATGGGTGAGTCTGGATGGGAGTTAGATTGGAGATTGTCTCCGACACTATCACTTTTGGAAGATCCAGATATCCGTAGTACATCATTTTCAAGACGTGGAGAGAGCTTTATCATCAATGCTGGTGAGGGCGGAAACCCTACACGATTGTTCAGAGACTTAGAGGAACTTAACATCAATGGTAGAGTAGATCTAACTAAGGAACTTAAGATAGCTGACCGTGATGCCAAGTTGAAGTTTGGTGGTAGCTACTTATACAAGGAAAGAGATTATGAAATCTTAGCTTTCAACATTCAATTCTTTGGGCCGCAGCCAATATGGAATGGTGATCCTAATCAGATATTGGAGACTAACAATACATTTCCTAATGGAGTAGTATTCTACAATGAAGGAAATGGAGACCCTAATCCTAATGAGTATAACTCAGACATCAGAAATACTGCTGGATATGTATCTCTGGAGTTTCAACCTATCGAGAAGCTTAGAGCGGTTCTTGGCTTAAGAGGAGAGAACTATATACAGAGACATACAGGGCGTGATCAACTAGAAAGGTTCGTCCTTGATAATGAGACAGTGTTGAATTCGTTTGATTTATTCCCATCGTCTAACTTTATCTACTCACTCCAAGAGAACCAAAACATAAGATTGTCATATTCACGATCTATAGCAAGACCTTCATTCAAGGAGAATTCGTTCGCGCAGATCATCGATCCGCTCACGAATAGAATCTTTAATGGTGGGCGATTTCCTTTTGGCCAACAAGTAGTTGATCCTGTAACTGGAGAAACAACATTCAGCGATTGGGATGGTAACATCAGAGAGACGAGAATTAACAATTTTGACTTGCGCTGGGAGATGTTTGGGACGAGAGCTCAGAATCTATCATTGAGTGTGTTCTACAAAACGTTCGATGATCCGATAGAGTTGGTCCGTATCCCACAAGCACAGACGACTAATGAGTTTCAGCCTCGTAATGTAGGTGATGGTCAGGTGTTCGGTGTGGAGTTAGAGTTTGGTAAGTCCTTAGGCTTCATCAGTGATAACTTATCTAACTTCTCAGTTAACGGTAATGTTACAGTTGTTCGATCTCAGATCGAGATGACCGATCTTGAGTTTAATGCAAGGCAAGGCTTTGCTAAGGATGGAGAGACGATATCTCGTACTCGTCAGATGGCGGGACAGGCACCATATATCATTAATGGAGGTATCTCTTATAACAATCCTGATAAAGGATTTAACACAGGACTATTCTATAATGTGAAGGGACCTACACTGACTGTAGTGGGTGGTAGCATCTTCCCAGATGTGTTTTCAGAGCCATTTCATAGTTTGAACTTTAGCTTTAACAAGAGCTTCGGTAAGTTCTCTATATCAGTTACTGCAGAAAACCTCTTGAACGATCAGCGTCAAGAGTTCTTCCAAGGATTCAACGCTACGGATCAGGTATTTACCCAGTTTTCACCAGATCGATCATTCGGTCTTGGATTGAGTTACTCGATCTTTTAAGACTTAACATACGTGTTATAAGACGTAAGCACAAGTATTTTTAGAGGCTGTTCTATTCGGTAGAGCAGCCTCTTTTTTTTATGTCCGAACGATTGAATACTCGACCCTAATGTTAACTAATAGTTTTTAAATTATAAATAATTATAATTCATAATATGCACTAAAACAGAATATTATAAGATAAGCAAAATTCAATCCTATCATAATGTAAATTTAATGTTAACTATAATTGACTTTAAGTAACATTAGATTTACATTTA
>CAYPWL010000019.1:0-64910 GCA_964414425.1 uncultured Saprospiraceae bacterium | reverse complement strand
CAGGGATGGATATTCAACTACATCGGTGCTCATGAAGGTGTGGCAAATTTCTGTCGGACACTCAACATTACTAATTACTATCAACTCAAAGAGAATGCTATGGAAAAGCCGGAGACTGGTAGAAATATGTTATCTGTATTAGCCCGTAAATCCTATTATAATTGTAGTCAGCAGTTAGTTAGGGCTTAGTTAGTATTACAGTGGTACTGACCAACGTTGATGGCATATCAAGTGTGAGCCAGATTGCTAACGACTTGTTTGATGTATTTGCATGGCTTAAGTGATTTTCGTACCTCTTATGTCAAGTTGGTAAGTAACGGTGATTACTCAAGTGTCATTTCACAATTAATCTCAGTATCGTCTATCAGGGCACCCAGATGGAGATAGAATTCTTGGGCATTTGTATTTCATTTGGATACTTGCCACTTCACTTTTTTATAATTTTTAGACGCGGCATGCTTGATGACATCCTCAATCAAGGCTTTTCCGATATGCTGATTTCTAAACTTAGGTGTGACATAGAGATCATCAACGTACATAGACTTGCCACTCCATGAAGAGTATGCAGCAAAGTAGGTGATATATCCCACGATGATGTCGTCTTTGATAGCAACAAAACAATTGAAATCGTCTTGATCATGTCGGAGCTGTTCTGCTGTGATAGTCATCTTATTAGGAGTCTTTTGGAATAGCGCGAACTCCTTAAATAATTGGATTAGTGCTTCGAGATCTTCGTCCTGTACTGGTCTTATATCTAAATCCATAGCCGTTATTTACTCCTATCATAAAAAAAGCCAAGACGATTCTTCGTCTTGGCCTTTAGTATCTTTTTTAATTTGATGTTTTATCCACAATTCAAATTGGCTAAGTTAGCTTCAGCGGCAGCTATGTTACTCATGAACACATCAAGTTGATCAGCACTTGCACATTCTAAGACATCGTTAGCCTCGTTAATCAAGTCTTCAGTTACACTTCTTAGATCATTACACACTGATGGGTCAGATGCGAATTGAGCACCAAGAGCATTCGCTTCGGTCTGTAGCCTGTTAAACTCATCAAATACTCCAGGGTCTTCACAATCTACACCTCCACATGAGCTTATCATTAAAGTGCCCGCGACAAGTATTGCTAAAAGACAGATATTCTTATAAATCATAATTCTAAAATTTAATAATTCAAAGGTAGTTCATTAAACTTCATTTTGGCGAGATACATATGTTAAAAAGCTACATATGTACAGATGGAATCAAAGTATGCAGAACGAATGAGTCTATGAATCAAAGTATTAGTGTTATTGACAATAGACTAATTCAGGTTTTTGGCTATTGAAAACTTGAACATGGTAGTTCCGCTTGGACCGTTTTCAACCCAAATTTCGCCGTTATGAAGCGTTACAATCCGTTTGCAGGTTGAGAGACCGATACCAGATCCATCTATACTACTGCTCGCCAATCGCTTGAAGGGCTCGAAGATGACCTCTCTATACTTTGGTGCGATACCCATACCGTTATCCTCAACGCAAAATAACCAAGCATCCTCCTCGTCAGTATAGCTACAATTAATAATTGGGGTGTCTGATTGATTATACTTAATACCGTTATTAATAAGGTTATAAAATACTAAACCAATTAGCTTGGGGTAAGCTTTGACTTTTTGCTTAGGTAGATCTACATTAATTTTGACTGATTGGGTGTCTGGAGCTAACTGAAGATCAATAACCTTATCGGATACGATTTGCTGAAGATTCACCTCTTCTGCTGTAAGATCTTGAGATCCAGTTTTCGCATAAGTCAGAATGTCATCAACTAATGTCATCATCCGAGTAGATGAATCATAGATAAAGTCAAGAAACTCATTAGATTGCTCGTCTAAGTTGTCTCGTTCTTTTTTCTGCAATATTTTCGCAAAAGATCTTAAGGTTAGAATAGGATTTTTCAAATCATGAGACGCGGTGTACGTGAATCGTTCCAATTCAATATTCGCAAGCTCTAAATCCTTATTTATGGTTTTTAGTTTCAAGTTATAATCGACAAGTGCCTTATTTTTTTCGTCGATTTCTATTTGCATCTCTTTGTAGTCAGTGATGTCTGTAAACCAACCTATTGTCCCAATAATGTTATTGTTGTTGTCATACAAGGGAATCTTAGATGTTGAGAGCCATCTACGACCGGCATTAGGCAGAGTTAGAACTTCTTCAAAGTTCAATTGTGATTCGCCTGTTGAAATTATTTCTTGATCAATTTTTATGACTGACTCTACCTCATCTCTGTCACTGTAGATGTCATAGTCTGTCATGCCTATGATCTCCGTGGTTGAGTTTAAGCCAATATATTCTGCAATATTATTATTACATCCCAGAAAGACAGAGTTTAGATCTTTCCACCATACAAACTGAGGGATATTTTCAATAAATTGTAGAAGAGCTTGTTCGGTAAGCTTTGTTGCCATTATGTCGTACATTAACTCAGTAATACCGCTAAGAAATAAATAAATAAATCCCCGTTCTGAACAAAGGGTCGGAAAATAGAGCGTCTAATTTGCCATTAACTAAGTTTCATCAGTCATTCTTGATAAAATAACCTTCATTAGATAGAGCATCCTGACTTACATAAATCGACATCCGATAACCATACTTCCGCATAGTTGCCATCAACATATTGTTTCTGAATATCTCCACCATGAAATTCTGCCCCAGAACACCAGGCATTATTGAGTTCAGGAGATTTGCTATTGGTCTGATTATAACATCCCTGCTTAAAGAATAGAAACCCATCAGCATACTCATTATCTCGCTCCACGCCATCCTGCCCTAATAGACATCTACGAATATTGGCTTGTTAGTAGGTATGTGATAGAGTTCCTGATATTGAAAATCGATTTAGGCCCATCCATTAACAACCATTAGTAAATACACAAAAGAAGTAACTGGGATGCGCATCGATGATAGCTTTAGATGAATCGATAGGATAGTCATTTACTCAATTGCCGCCAAGAACGGCTGCATCTCCAATAAGGTGATATCGTCACGTTTACGCAGTTGACGCAGGAACCATCCCTTGTGTCCAGCTCCATATATGATGAGCAGGCGCTTGCCCTCGTATCTGTGCTTTTCAAGAGCTTTCTCTATGTTCCAGTAATGTGCAATATTGATATTGTCCCAACCCCCTAATGCCAGTTCCTCATTAAACAGGCGATTGTATTCTTGCAAAAACACATCCTGGATGTCATCATACTCTTGAGTATGTATGAAATAGGGGTCGTTAACCTGTCCTATGGCCTTGTACAAAGAGTCAGATTTTGTTCGGGCCATGATATAGGCCTGCCAATCTGCTTTGCGTGTTGTATCGGTACTTATGGCCCGGAGTTTCTGAGACCTCTCATCTGCCATGATCTCAGTCCATCCTGCGGTTGGGATGATTTCAAAATCCATAGTTTTTGATAATGGGAATACCACATCGGTATACTCAGGAAACCTCATCACTCGAGGCTCTGAGATGGTATCATCTCGTATAAATCCCTCCATGGCTGCCTCCATACGATTAGGAGGTATCTCTGCTAAGATGTAGTCTGGCTCAATCTCTTTGATCAGCTTGGTCAGATACCGAGTATGATACACGCTGTCTGTGAGATGTCCACTGTGTATAGCTCCGAGTACCAGTACTTCGTTACGCTTTTTTGTTGGTGCAGAGCCACTGCAGGAGTAGAGTAGAAGTGCCCCGAGCATTAGGGCTAAGACATATTGTACATGATTCATGACTCAGCGTTTATGGGCTACAAGTTACTGAATTCGCCATGGTGGATTGAGTCTGTTCTCACCGGCGATGTATAGAATGATTTGATTATTGTCAAGATCTTTTAGACGAGCTTCTCTCCATAGCCACGTTTGATCTGTTGGTTCGAGATCAAATTTGATACCCTGCTCTTTCAGAGTAGCCACTTTTTGGTCGAGTTCATCGCATTCAAAATAGACATATACACCTTCACCACTTGGGAGCTTATCCGCCTTGTGTAGCGAGAATGTTGAGGCGCCATCAGGGCACTCAAATCTGGCATAATGCGGCATGGCCTTCACGATCAGCTTCAAGCCTAAGGTTTCATAAAATGGAATTGATCGTTCGAGATCAAGTGAGGGTACTGTGATTTGATTTAGATTCATGGTTGACTCTATTGCGAATGGAACTTATGATGATTTACTGGAGATAAATTGTTGAAAACACCCAATTCAGATTATCAAAATGATCAAGAGATGTTTGATGTCCTGGGATTAACGACCAGAGCGCCTTTTCAAAGCGAACGATCATAGTTCATAATAAATAGAAAGGGGTAGACTGGGGGAGCCCGAGAGGATCCCTATGCTCTTAATCTAAAGTCTATAAATACTCGGCCGCACTGACGCTCAGCTGGAGACTCAGAGAAGATATATTCCATCACGCCTTTCTCTGCCAGATCTATGAGATGAGCATCTGTAGTGGTGCTACCTACTTGAGTATAGTTAGCAGAGATGACTTTGCCTGTGCCGTCTACACATATTTTCACGACAACACGTCCTTCTTTCTGGCTGTTGTCGACGATATTAGGCTTCTTGAGTACTTGTCGACTGCTGATATCATTAGATAGATCACTGTGGTCTGATGCCGCCTCTACGCTGGCTTGGCTCTGTGACTTGCTATTAGCGGCTTCAGCGGCAGCATCAGCTTTCTTCTTTGAGTCTTTAATTAAATTATCAAAGAAGCTCTTTTTTTCAGCTTTTTCGGCTTCTTTTTTTGCTTTCTCTGCCTCAGCTTTTGCTCTTGCCGCTTCTTTTTCGGCTTCTTCTTTGGCTTTAGCAAGTGCCTCCTGTTGCCGCTCCTTGGCTAACTGTTCTGCTGCCCGGATTTTTTCTTGGTCAACAAGGGCAGTAGACTTTACATCAGCTTTGGGAGCGGCTTCAGATGGTTTAGCTTGCTCCTGTTGTTTTTGGGATTGTTCAGGAGCCGCTTTTGGTATTTCAGTCTTGATAGGTTGGGGTGCAGTTTTCTCTTCGACAGGTTTTGGTTGAGTCTTTTCGGGTTGAGGCTTAGTACGAGCTTTACTAATGGTGGTACGATCAGTGAAGTCTACCACAATTACATTCTCTACTGGAATTGGGGATGATACATCCGGAGTCCATCTTACAAACAAGAGCAACATCAAGAGTGCTGCTATATGAAACATGAAACTATATACGTACTTCTTCATAAGTCTATCCTCGTTTTCTTTCTGATTAACAGTGCTTTAGACTTTACGATAATTTATAATACAATAGTTATGCCGATTTTGATGATATCAATGTAATTAGTGTTTATTCAACATTTTTATGTAGATGCTCGAGAATTAGTAAGAGAATTATGGGGAATAGTGAGAGAGGAAATAAAGGAATATGTTTGAAGTCTTAGCTTAGACTAAGTCGTCATGTAGAGGTATGTACACTATACGTAAACATAATCTATGAGATGCTGATCACAGTGGACTTTGTTGATGTGCATTAAGGTAATGCAATAGTTAAATTTGGGGGAGTAGATAGAAACCTACGGATCCGTCAAGATCGTCTCCACACCATATCTAAAGGCAATATCCATGATGGCTACGACATATTGATTGGGGACACGTGGATCTGGGGATAAGGTCATACTCACGGGGCGACCTTTTTTGCCGAGTTCACGGATAGCTTTCTCTATTCTATTGATTGAGACCTTTTGACCACCGATCCAGTATGAGCCATCTCTTTTGATGGAGATATTAGTTGGCGGAGCCTTGAGCTCTGTAGACGATTTTGATTTTCCTGGTAGTTTGAGGTTCAGGGCGTTAGGCACTACCATTGAGGAAGTCAACATGAAGAATATCAACAACAGAAATATAATGTCCGTCAAGGAGGACATGTTGAATTCTGCATTTGCTTTAGATCTTTTCTTAAGTCCCATGATTTAGTTAGGTTGTGTCCCTATGATCGCTCTCATCCTGAGCTTACTGGCGATTTCCATGATGTCCGCAACTTTCTCCCATGGCACACCGACCTCTGAGAATATAGCTATGGTTGCATTTTCCTTATTGGAGTCATCTGCTATGGCAGCTCGTACTAAACTCTCTATCTGAGAGAACTTCGCTTTCTTACCGTTAAATGTCACATTGCCATCCACCGTCATCATGACTGAATAGTCAGTAGGAGCTACGGTCTTGCTGCTTGATTCTGGTAGCTCCATATTAATCTGGATCATCGAAGAGGTCAACATGAAGAATATCAACAATAAGAAGATGATATCCGTCAATGAGGACATACTGAACTCGGCGCTGACTTTATTTCTTTTTTTCATGTTAGACTGCCTATTGAGTTATGCTGGTTCTTGTAATAAGTCCATAAACTCTACCGTAGAGGCTTCCATCTTGAAGACTACTTTCTCAACACTTGCTACGAGGAGGTTATACCCTACGAATGCGATAATTCCGATCAATAATCCAAATGCTGTTGTGATCAATGCCTGATAGATACCACCTGCTAATACGTCAGGAGTTACATTTTGCTCTGATGCCATCGTATAAAACGCCTGGATCATACCAGTCACAGTGCCGAAGAATCCTATCATCGGAGCAGCACCTGCGATACTGGCGAGGGTAGAGAGGTTCTTCTCTAATTTAAATACTTCGAGGTTACCTACATTTTCTATTGCAGCATCGATGTCATTGAGTGGTTTACCGATACGCATCAGGCCTTTCTCAACCATGCGTGATACAGGAGTAGACTTTGTTTTGCAGAGCGCTTGTGCACCGGCGATGTTACCCGCAGCTACTGATGCTCTGATGTTATTCATAAAGTTCTGATCGATCCGACCTGCTTTTTTGATCGTAATCCATCTCTCAAAAAATATCGCTAATGCGATAACAGATAGAACTAATAGAATAGCAACTATGGCCATCCCTAATGGGCCGCCCTGAAATATAATGTCCAGTATGCCTTGTGATAACGACTCTTCTTCGGCCTCTGCCGCTGCTTTACTTTGAAAAAGGATTAATCCTAACATGTGTTTCTTCAGTTTAAAGAATGATAACTATCTAATACGCCCTTTTTATTGTTCGGACGCATTTAAAATTCAAAAATATAACAAACCATACATATTACGATAATTAATCAGGTGTTAATTATTGATAATGTGTTAATTAGATGTTATTTTATTAGTTTGGAGCAAGACCAATGGTGATTTGTACTATTGAGATATCATTATAGCATACTGATCTTTTTGAAAGCTTAGGCGTTATGCTTTTTTTAATTGAATAGGAATGTCTGATAAGAAAGTGAATCCGATTGATGAGGATAAAATTGCAAAGAATCCACACTTACTGCCCTATGCGCACACCGTAGGAGGAGCAATCATCAAGCCGATCGATAAGGGACGCACTAAAGGAGTGGCCATGACCGCCATGTATGAGCAGACGTCTAATCAACTACATCAGATCAAGGATCAGGTAGAGAAGCTTTTATCTCAAGCACAAGACTTACACGATCGTATAGATGTCTCTGAGAAAGTATATCTGGCTGATTGCTCGTTTAAGCCTGTCATGGGTCAAGTCTATCACCTCTATGAGAAGAAAGATGGATCGTGGATACTATCCATGGTCTCCGAAGAAGAGTGGGGGAAAGATGCTCCATATTATTACCTAGCAACGGCACGCCTCTTACATGATCATACCTGGGATATCATGGAGGTCAATCCGGACAAACCTGTCGTAGAGATGTAAGATGCTCCTACTCACTATTGTTTTGATTTAAAGAAACCACCCGAAGCGCATTGATCTCATTGGATAAGTTGCTCTTTTGACTTATAAAGATAGACTCACGGACCCGTCAGCTCCTGGAAATCACTAATTAGCTATATTCGATTGTTATTTAGTGGTAATAGCGATTATTTTACTCTAACAGTCCCAATGCAGATTTACCCCATTGAACAGCCAGTACTAAATGCGATAGATCGGATTTCAATGTTACGCAAGTTGTTATGAGTGCGTAGACGAACCCTACGAATGAATAGTAACCCTAATAGAGATCTACAATACCTCTATTCCTCAACAAATACGATCTCTAACTCTTCTGCCACTGCGAAGAAGTCAACTTCATTGCATAAGGTAAACCCCGCTATGCCGCCAAGGAAACAGACAGAGTTACAGGCTATATTCCAGACTTGAGTGCCTCCATCGCTGATGCAACTACCATCAGTGAAGGCGTAAACCTCCTGACCTTGAAAGTCATATTTTATAATGCTGGCTCCCGAGCAACCCTCCTGATTAGATTGAAAATTAGAGATTAACGTATTGATGCATTCTGAGCGATCGTCACCTGAGCAGGCAGATAAGAGTAGTAGGATAACTATAAGTTGATGTATTAGATTCTTCATATGATATTATACGCATCTATCTATGAATTCGCTTATGAATATTAGCAGTATCTTGCACTAACAACAATGGGGCGCCCTCGGGAGCATATGCTCTCGGGCGCCACCTACCTTAGATTAGCAACATCCACATCCGCAGCAACAACCGTCAGTCATAGCAGCGAAAAATGTTGACGACAATAAACTAATCATAATCGAAAAATTTAAAAGTGAAATAAATAGATGATCCCTCCGTCGACGAGAAGGAAACTATTTGAAGATTTCACTAAACATGGGGCCAAGACTCTTCTTAACCATATCTTCTAATTGGGTAGTCTTCATGAGGGTGAAGCAGCATGAGCCACCATCCGGATCGACATCTGTGCTGCATGAGATCAGTGCGAACTTATCACCAGCATTAAGACCAAATTTTTTGCGGACATCTTTAGGGATCACGAGTTGACCTCGCTCGTCAAAGCTTACAATAGCTTCGACATTACAACAACCCATTTTCAATTTACTTTCTGCCATCTCGAGTGCATTATTTTCCAAATATACGCATTAATCAGAAAATTCAGAAATATCAGACAAGTACTTTTTCATCAAGTGATCCGTCTGCATCTCATCACCAAAGGGAAAGTCATGATTGTCAAAGATGGAGTATCCCATCTTTCCGTAGAAACCGATTGACCGGTGATTTTGATCCCATACGCCGAGCCAGATGAGTGGGCAGTTTTTACTTTTTCCTATGGCTTCTGCGGATTGGATCATATACCTGCCCAGTCCATAACCTTGAGCATGAGGTCGAAGGTAGATGCGCTGTATTTCGATAGCGTCAGGATGGATCGCTTCTGTTTGAGCTACACCAAAATTTACTTTCATGTAACCAACCAGTTGTTCTCTATCGTAGAGGAATTGGAATGTTGAGTCATTGTCCTGCAGTTCCTTTTTAAGTTGTTCTGGATTAAATGCTTGATTCAGATAGAATGACATATTCGCAGCAGTATTCATATGTGCGAATGCTGAGGAAAATGTCTCTATTGAGACTTCTCTCAAGAGATCAATATCATCAATAGTAACGTTCCGTAGGTTAGGATTGAACATATTGTTTCAACTCGGTGTAATTTAACGATTAGATTGCACCTATTAGCGAGAAACTAATAAGTAATAAACGTAGTTTTACTCACCATGATTGGATGGAGATTTAGTGATTATCAACCTGGAGATTTTGCAGGTACTCCTTTTGAACAGCTGTTAAAGATGTTTCAGGATCTGCTCGTATATACATCAGGTGATGTTTCTGAGGCGTTGTCTTGGTTGACGGAGCTGGATAAACACTACAAAATCACGGATGACGAATACGGTATGGCTGACTTCATCCAAGAGTTGATTGACAAGGGGTATATAGGAGATCGTAAGGATGGTACGGGGCTTTTTGGTCCAACTGCCAAGATGGAGATCGAACTGCGCAAGAAAGCGCTTGATGATATATTTGATCAGCTCAAGAAATCAAAGAGAGGTAACCACATCACTCGTCACACAGGTCGTGGAGATGAGTATACCTCTGAGATGAGACCATTTCAGTTTGGTGACAACTTAGATAAGATCGCCGTATCCGAATCGCTTAAAAACGCTCAGATCAATCATGGATTGGATGAGTTTAAGTTGACGCAAGATGACTTGGAGGTGCATGAGACTTATTACAAGAGTCAGATGAGTACCGTACTCATGATAGATATCTCACACTCGATGATCCTATATGGCGAGGATCGTATCACGCCTGCTAAGAAGGTTGCTATGGCATTGGCAGAGTTAATCAAGACCCGCTATCCTAAGGATACGCTCGATGTCATAGTCTTTGGCAATGACTCATGGAAGATAGAAATCAAGGATCTCCCATACCTTCAAGTTGGTCCCTATCATACTAATACGGTAGCTGGCTTAGAATTGGCTATGGACATCCTCAGGCGTAGGAAGAATCCCAACAAGCAGATCATGATGATCACCGACGGGAAGCCCACGTGTATCAAGAAGGGGAAGAAGTATTACAAGAATGCATTTGGCTTGGATCGCAAGATCTTAAATCGTACGCTTGGACTGGCCGTCAAGTGCCGCAAGTTGCAGATACCGATCACGACATTCATGATTGCAAGTGATCCTTACCTGCGGAATTTTGTTGATCAATTTACGAGAGCCAATCAAGGTAAGGCCTTTTATAGTGGCCTACAGGGTTTGGGTGAGTTCATCTTTATGGACTACAAAGACAACAAGAAGAAAAGACGGAGATAATCTGGGAGAAGATCCTATAACGAGAAAATATCAATAGTGGATATAAAGAAGATAAAGACCTTAGGGCAGTTAAAGAAGGCAGGATATGTGGCTAAGAGTATCAAGCAGGAGCTGCGTGATAATCTCATAACAAAGCTGCAAAATAAAGAGCGAGTGTTTCAAGGCATCATAGGATTTGAGGATACCGTGTTGCCCGATATCGAGCGCGCCATACTGTCTAAGCATAACATCCTACTATTAGGATTGAGAGGTCAGGCTAAGACAAGGATAGCTCGTATGATGACAGAGCTACTCGATGATTATATACCAGTAGTTGCAGGTAGTGAGATCAACGATGATCCTTTGATGCCATTGTCTCGATATGGCATAGATGAAGTTGCCAAACACGGTGACAAAACACCGATCAGCTGGGTACATAAGACTGATCGTTATGTAGAGAAGTTAGCAACACCAGATGTAAGCGTAGCCGATTTAATTGGTGATGTTGATCCTATCAAGGCGGCCGCATTGAAACTGCCTTACTCTGATGAGCGAGTGATCCACTTTGGACTTGTACCACGATCACATAGATCGATATTTGTGCTTAATGAGCTCCCTGATCTCCAAGCACGTATCCAGGTATCCTTGTTTAATATACTGCAAGAGGGCGACCTCCAGATCAGAGGGTTTAAGCTTAGATTTCCATTGGATATCCAGTTCGTCTTTACGGCTAATCCTGAAGATTATACCAACAGAGGAAGTATTGTTACGCCACTCAAGGATAGGATTGAGAGTCAGATATTGACACACTATCCTAAGACGATTGAGATAGCTAGGACGATTACCGAGCAAGAAGCCATATTGGAACCTGCTCAGAGCGAAAGAGTACATGTCGTTAATGACTTGCGGACCTTACTTGAGATGGTCTCATTCAATGCTCGTGAGAGTGAGTATGTAGATGAGAAATCTGGGGTCTCTGCACGTATGAGTATATCTGCTCTCGAAAATCTCGTGAGTTCGGCAGAGCGTCGAGCGCTAATCAATGGTGATAAGAAAACGTCTGTGCGTATCACAGACTTCTGGGGGGTGATACCGAGTATCACTGGTAAGGTTGAGCTCGTATACGAAGGCGAACAAGAAGGGCCTTACGGGGTAGCGATTGAGTTGATCAATCAGTCTATCAAGGAAGTTTTCTTAGAGTCATTTATCGATCCAGATAAGGCGTCTAAATCGGATAAGGATCCATATGCCCCGATCAAAAGCTGGTTTGCTGGTGGTAATAAATTGGAGTTGTTGAATGATGATTCTGAAAAAGACTTTAGAGCCAAGCTCGATAAAATAACAGGACTTAAGAAAATGGCTGCAGGCTTCACATCTGACAAGGATGAGGTCTATTATGCCATGGAATTGATCATGCATGGCTTAGCCGCATGTGAGGCGATTGGTAAGGATATCATCGACACTCAGATGAACTTCAGCGACCCTTTGGCAGGGATGTTCGATGACTTGATCAGTGATGAATGATCTCTTGGTTTGGCTTTCGGCAAGTAGGCGTATTTGAAGGAGTACCGATTTATGAAAGTGAGCGCTTTGGCACAGGATATCGAAGCACCGGATTATGCTTGCCAGGCATTGGGATCTTTATAGGAGAAGCTACGTTTCAGAGAGATATTGCTACTGTCCGACATGAGTTTGGACACATATTACAAGCACGTAAGATCGGCTATCTTAGTTTCTATATAATCATTGGCATCTTGAGTTTGATAAGTGCATCCACAGCTGGCTTTAGTAAGGGGCATCAGAATCATTGGGTCGAAGGTTGGTGTAATCATTTGGCCAGAGACTATTTTACCTTGCAAGGAATTGATTGGGATGAAAGAAGATTTCCACCAAAAAATATCAAGCCGTCAACACTGCGATGGATCAAATGGAAAATTTGATGTGCGCCAATGTATACCTTGGCGTATATTGTCATCTATTCATCAAGTGATAATATCGAACCTATGAAAGAACTTTCCATTATAATGTTGTTAGCTATGGTCATGTGTGTCTGTGCATGCCAAGAAAAACAAGAAGAATCAATGACTAAAAAGATACAGGGTGTAGAGGCTCCGATTGCCACTAAGAAAGACACGGTGATTACTTGGCACGGACATGAGCGGGTAGATCCATATTACTGGATGCGACTTACGGATGATCAGAAAAGTGCAGAGACGCCAGATGGTCATACTCAGGAAGTACTGGACTATCTTAATGCAGAGAACAGCTATACAGATCAAGTCATGAAGCATACTGAAGATATGCAGACTAAGCTGTACGAGGAGATCGTAGGACGCATCAAGCAAACGGATGAGTCTGTACCGTATAGCAAGAATGGGTACTGGTACTATACTCGCTATGAAGAGGGTAAGGAGTATCCGATCTACTGCCGCAAGAAAGGTTCGCTCGAAGCTGATGAGGAGATTATGCTCGACGCTAATCAGCGTGCAGAGGGTAAGGATTATTACGCCGCAGCTGGTCTATCTGTAAGCCCAGATAATAAGATTTTGGCATTTGCAGAAGATTACCTGAGCCGTAGGATATATACCTATAAGTTTAAAAATCTCGAAACAGGAGAAGTCTACGGTGATGAGCTGAGCGATGCTCAACCAGGTGGGGCTTGGGCCAATGACAATAAGACCTTCTATTATACATCTAAAAATAAAGTATCTCTGCTCTCAGAGAAGATATGGAGACATGAACTCGGCAGCGACATGGATGCTGATGTGATGGTGTATCATGAGAAAGATCCATCATACTATATCGGAGTCTATAAGTCAAAGTCAGACGACTACATCATCATATATAACAGCAGTACGCTGGTGAGTGATTATCAGATCTTGAAGGCCGATAATCCACAAGGCGACTTCCAACAGTTTACACCTCGAGGAACTAAGCATGAGTATAGTATCGAGCACTATGATGACAAGTTCTATATCGTAACTAATCGAGATGCAGTCAACTTCAGACTGATGGAGACACCAGTAAATGCGACTGATGAATCCAATTGGACAGAGGTTATCGCACATAGGGATGATGTATTGCTAAGTGGCATCGATGTATTTAAGAATTGGTTGGTATTGAGTGAGCGCAGCAATGCATTGACGCACTTAAGAGTCATCAATCAGCAGACTGAAGAAGAGCACTATCTCGACTTTGGTGAGCCCGCTTATGTTGTATATAGTAGTACCAATACGGAGTTTGATACGGATATCCTACGCTTTGGATACTCCAGTATGACGACTCCTAATAGTACTATTGACTATGATATGGCGACTCGTGAGAAGGATCTCAAGAAGCAGCAGGAAGTAGTCGGAGGGCATGATCCATCGCAGTATGTCACAGAGCGCATGTTTGCTACGGTACGAGATGGAGTGGAAGTGCCAATCTCGCTGGTATATAAGAAAGGTATGCGCAGAGGTGCTGATACACCAATGGTGCTCTATGCGTATGGTAGTTATGGCAGTACGATTGATCCGTGGTTTAGCTCAGTACGCTTGAGCCTCCTAGATCGTGGTTTTATATGGGCGATCGCACATATCCGTGGTGGTCAATCTATGGGCCGCCAGTGGTATGAGGATGGTAAGATGTTCAAGAAGAAGAACACTTTTAATGATTACGTAGACTGTGCTAAATACTTGATTGCCGAGGATTACACTTCTGAAGATCACCTCTATGGTATGGGTGGTAGTGCAGGAGGACTCTTAATGGGTGCGGTTGTCAATCAAGCACCAGAGCTATTCAACGGGATTATTGCAGCTGTTCCGTTCGTTGATGTGATCAACACGATGCTGGATGAGACCATTCCGCTGACGACTAATGAGTTTGACGAGTGGGGCAATCCTAAGAATAAAGACTCTTATGACTACATGCTCTCATATAGTCCCTATGATCAAGTCAGCAATCAGGACTATCCCAATATGCTGATTACCACGGGCCTATTCGATAGTCAGGTGCAGTACTGGGAGCCCGCTAAGTGGATTGCCAGACTCCGAGATATGAAGACTGATGATAACATCCTCATGATGCATACCAATATGGAAGCTGGCCATGGAGGAGCCTCAGGTCGATTTAAGCGATATAAAGAGACGGCTCTGGAGTATTCCTTCTTTATGGATCTCGAGGGGATGACTATGGATGACTTGAAAGGGTAATAAATTGTTACTATCTTTTTACAAGATATCTGTACAATGACAAAATCGATAAGCTATTCGGATGCCCGTGCTAATCTTGCCAAGATTTGGGATGAAATTATTGATGAGAACACATCAATGGAGCTAACCCGTAGCGGTAAGGAATCACTGGCGATTTTGCCAGCATCTGAATATAATGCTATGATTGAATCAGTACATCTTATGAAAAGTCCTAAGAATGCCTTGCGCATTTTGCAAGGAATACAGGATGCTGAAAATCGTAAGATTAGTACGAGGACTGGAGGGGTTTGAGCAATGACTTAGTAGTCTAAGTAATTTGATATTCCATCTTTACATTGTCAAAATTCCCTTGTTTGAGGTCTTCTGATCTTATGCCAAAGTATAGAGTTCCATCACCTAGAATACTGTGAAAATCAGTACCTGAATAATGTACATCAAAATCAATTTGTAGTAGAATTTCGTATTCATTGGCAATAGCCGAAATTTCAGATTCATGAGCTTTTAAATGAGCAATATCGGAGTTAGCAGTTAAACCTAATTCTTGCCAAGCAAACACGTGTTTTGTTGAGTACTGGATAGGTCGTTCGTGCCCAAGGATTTGATGATTGTTGTATATACCACTTGTCAGTTCTTGAATGAACCATTGATATTCATCCAGTAATAAAAAATGGATATCATCGTACTTGTCTGTCAGATGTTCGATTTGAATCGTAGGTAGAGTGGGTAATTCAAAAAATGCAATTTGATGTGAATTGGTAAAATGCTCCGAATCAAAGTTGGTTGGGTATTCTTTGCGTTGTAAATCGTTGACTGTGAAATGGTTAAACTCAAAGTTTAAAAAATCTTGAGTAACGAAAACCGAGAACAAACCATCTGGAGGTAGTTGTTTATTGAAGTCATATTTAGCACACTCTTCAAGATTATATTGTCCACAAAATATCATGTGTTGTCCATCGGCCATCGGCCATTCTTTATTAGCGGGTAGATCTGGTTTGCCACCTAACTTGGAGTGACCAATAAGAATCTTGCTATCATCGACAGGCTGAGCTATTAGTCCTATACCACTCTTGATATGGGAGATGATCTCTTTTTTATCGTCTATGTTGTATTCTTCAAAATCGTTTTTATAGTTTTTGATGAATTTTCCGAGTTTCTCGGCTGCAGACTTTCGAAATTTGAACATTAAAACTGGTTAGATTGATGAAATATAGTTCCTCACACTAAAATATTCTACTGCAATACTCCCAAAGCCTTATTCTTCTTAGCATAATACACGAGGAATGCCGCAAATAATACAACCAGGATAGGCATAACGGCTGCTGAAGTGCCCAGCTCTTTGACGTAGTCAAACTCAGCAATGAAGAAGTTGAAGCCGTGTAGGATGATTACTGCCACCAGCGAGATTAAGAACACAGGATCACACCAAGACTTTCTGAGTAACAATCCTATGCATCCAATCAGACCGAAGAGTACTGCCACAGCAAACACAACATATAACCATATAGGTTGAGTATGATAGATGGGCTGCATAGCCTCTGGCAATCCGCTTCTTGAGGCAGGATTAGTGTAGTAGTTATACTCCATAAACCACGCTCCGCATCCCATGAGGTTCCAGAGAAGAGCGAATACAGAGATGATCCAAAATGATAGAGGGGCTTTAGTAGGATGAGGCATGTTAGCTGATTTTACTATACGAGATAATCAATAATTTTGAAATAAGCGCATTTTTAGCGCTCAGATGTGCACTTATCCTATCAATGATATCATCTTTGCAGCCTTAATCTAATAACGCATATCATTGTTAACAGCGACTAATATCTATTTACAGTTTGGAGATCGTGTCCTAATGGATCGAGTGAATTTGGTAATTAGGCTGAGGGACAAGGTGGGACTGGTAGGCCGTAATGGCGCCGGTAAGTCTACCTTCCTCAAGATACTCGCCAATGAAATCTCTCCTGACGAGGGGACGGTTACGATGCCTGGTGGAACTACTTTGGCATTTCTACATCAGGAGATAGAGATAGAGCAGGAGACTACCGTGATCGATGAAGCGATGACGGCATTTGAAGAACTGAAGAAACTCAATGAAGCGATTGACGCGATGAATGCTGATATTGCTAGTCGCACAGATTACGAGTCTGATGAGTATATGACGATGCTTGAGAAGTTCTCTGAGTACAATGAGCGCTTCGCAATCCTCGGTGGGGAGTCATCTGAAGGAGATGCCGTAAAAGTCCTGAAAGGACTCGGATTTAAGGATAAAGATCTACACCGGAAGATTGCAGAGTTCAGTGGAGGCTGGCAGATGCGAGTTGTGTTGGCCAAGATGCTCTTAAAAAAGCCGGACTATCTGCTCCTGGATGAGCCTACTAACCACCTTGATATAGAGTCTATCATCTGGCTGGAGCAATTCCTCAAGAATTATCATGGCGCCGTGATCATTATATCTCACGATCAGCAGTTCTTGGATAACTGTACGAATCGTACGGTAGAGATAGAGCTTGGTAGACTCCAAGATTATAAGGCCGCCTACTCTAAGTACCTCGAACTACGGAAGGATGTCAAGGAGAAAAGCCAAGCGGCATTTGAAAATCAACAAAAGCTCATCGCCAGCAAAGAGAAGACCATCAGTCGATTTATGGCCAAGGCCACTAAGACTAAGATGGCTCAGTCTATGAAAAAGCAGCTCGACAAGATCGAGCGGATAGAGGTGGAGTCCGAGGACGTTGGTACGATGAACCTACAGTTTGCTCCAGCACCTCGATCAGGACAGATCGTAGTAGAAGCGACGAAACTACAGAAGAGTTATGGCGACCTCAGTGTATTAGACGGGATAGATATTAAGATAGAGAGGGGAGAGCGAGTATCATTCGTTGGGCAGAATGGTCAAGGGAAGACCACCTTAGCCAAGATACTCGTCGATAAGCTTGATTATAACGGTGGAGAGATCACTAAGGGGCATAATGTATCCATCGGATACTATGCACAGAATCAAGCCGAAACCCTAAATGGTAAGATCACCTTACTTGAGACTATGGAAAACCATAGTCCGCCAGAGATGCGGACTAAACTCAGGAAGATACTGGGAGCATTTATGTTCAGTGGCGAGGATGTAGAAAAGAAGGTGTCCGTATTGAGTGGGGGAGAGCGAGCGCGCTTAGCGCTGGCTTGTATGCTATTAAGACCTTTTAACCTTCTGGTCCTGGATGAGCCTACTAATCACCTCGATATCTTGTCTAAAGAAGTACTCAAGGAGGCCATCATGAATTACGATGGTACGCTAATAGTTGTGAGTCACGATCGTCAGTTTCTCGCTGGTCTCACTGAGAAGACTTTAGAGTTTAGAGATCGTCAAACCTACGAGTACTTAGGTGATGTCAACTACTTCTTGAAGAAGCGCGAGCTCGCTAATATGCGAGAGGTGGAACTTCATAAAACGAAATCAAAGCAAGCTCCTGCTCCGAAAGCTAAAGCCACGGAGCAAAAGCCCTCTATTGATCCAGAAGAGCTAAAGAAACTCGAACGCCAATCTCAGAATATCGAACGAAAAATCGAAGTATTAGAAAAGGAGATCGCTGCAGCAGAAAAGCAGATGGGCATGGATGGCTTTTATCAGTCAGCAGAAGCAGATAAAGTGCTGGCAGATTATAAGGATAAAAAGTCCAATCTCGAGGAGCTCATGCAATCCTGGGAAGAAGTCCAAGAAGCTATGATGTAAATAAAAAAGCCTCAATGTTTTAACACTGAGGCTTTATGATAGCTGTATTCCTTATTGTCCTTTCTTTTTCTTCTTAGGACCGATCATTACGATCATACGTCGACCTTCTAACTTAGGCAGGTTCTCAGCACTACCTACCTCTGAGAGTTCTTGGATGAATCTCAGGAGTAGTAGTTCTCCTCTTTCCTTGAAGACTATTGATCTACCTCTAAAGTGTACGTAGGCCTTGACCTTGGCGCCATCTTCTAAGAATTTCAATGCATGCTTAAGCTTGAAGTTAAAGTCATGATCGTCGGTATTAGGTCCAAATCTAATTTCTTTAACTACAGTCTTTGCAGTTTTCGATTTAAGTTCCTTTTGCTTTTTCTTCCTGTTATAGAGAAACTTCTTGTAATCTATGATTTTACAAACCGGCGGATCTGCATTTGGACTGATCTCAACTAAATCAAGTTGAACGGCCTCAGCCCACTTCTGTGCTTGGCGGGTGTTGTAAACGTCTGGCGAGATGCTCTGACCTACCGCATCTGATATTTCATTTAGGTTATCTCCTACTAATCTGATTTTAGGAGCTTTAATTCTAAAATTGATATTGAATTCTGGTTCGAGGCTACGCCTCGGTTGTACTTTTTTTCTTCTTCTCAAATGTCTTACTTAGTTAATAATATGTTTTGATCACGCAAATCTGCTGAAAATAGTTTCTTTAATCACTTTTAAGATAAAGAAAATTTAATCTGAAGCCCATTATTTAAGGGCTTCAGACTCTTTTTCTTGATTAGCGGGTACTATAGTCAGTTGTTCTTTGCCTTTATGGTGACTTATCTTGAAGCTTAAGCCTCTTTTAGAGCCAGCAGTAAGGATCTGTTCTGCCAACGGATCTTCCACGTACTTCTGTATTGCTCTATGCAATGGACGAGCACCATACTTAGGATCATAACCTTTTTCTGCTAAGAACTCCTTAGCACTCTTATTCAGCTTTATACTGAAGCCCATCTTCTCAACACGCCCCTTGAGAGATGCAACCGCCAAGTCCACAATTCTTAAGATATCGGCCTCGCTCAGAGAGTTAAAGATGACTGTGTCGTCTATACGATTGAGGAACTCTGGCGTGAAGTTCTTGCTAAGTGCATTGTTAATCACATTCTTAGCGTGATCATCGGCGCCTTCAGTTCTTGCCTTAGTTGCAAATCCTACTCCTTGACCAAAATCTTTGAGTTGCTTAACTCCGATATTAGAAGTCATGATGATCAGTGTATTCTTGAAATCCACCTTGCGGCCCAATCCATCTGTAAGTTGACCATCATCAAGCACTTGCAGGAGTATATTATATACATCTTGATGTGCTTTCTCGATCTCATCGAGTAAGATTACAGAGTATGGCTTTCTGCGCACCTTCTCGGTGAGTTGACCACCTTCTTCATATCCAACGTATCCCGGAGGCGCACCTATCAACCTACTGATAGAGAACTTCTCCATATACTCACTCATGTCAATTCGGACTAATGAGTCTTCCGTATCGAACAGATATCGCGATAACGCCTTAGCTAACTCAGTTTTACCGACACCCGTTGGCCCTAAGAAAATGAATGAGCCTATTGGCTTTTTAGGATCTTTGAGACCGACTCTATTTCGTTGTATCGCTTTCACTATCTTTTTGATAGCTACATCCTGACCGATGATTTCCTTCTTGAGGTCATCCGCCATGCCGACAAGCTTGTTACTTTCATTTTGAGCTACCCTCTTGACAGGGATACCTGTCATCATAGCTACCACTTCAGCGATATCTTCTTCGCTGACTGGATATTTTTTAGACTTAGCCTCTTCCTCCCAGTCAGACTTAGCTTGCTCTAATTTTTTAAAGAGCTTAGATTCATGGTCCCTGAGGTCTGCAGCTTTTTCATACTGCTGACCTTTGACTGCTTGATTCTTATGATCACGTACTTCTTCGATTTGAGTTTCAAGCTCCTCGATATACTTAGGTACGTGGATATTTTTGAGGTGTGTTCTCGCACCTACCTCATCCAAGATATCTATAGCCTTATCTGGTAAGTGGCGATCACTGATATATCTATCACTGAGGTGTACACAAGCTTCGATAGCCTCATCCATATAGGCTACATTGTGAAACTCCTCATACTTAGACTTAATATTATTGAGGATGTGAATGGCCTCCTCTGTCGATGGCGGCTCAACTAATACCTTCTGGAATCTACGATCCAAGGCGCCGTCTTTCTCAATATACTGTCGATACTCATCGAGTGTTGACGCACCGATACATTGTAACTCTCCTCTGGCCAATGCAGGCTTGAAGATATTAGACGCATCCAGGGATCCTGTCGAGCCCCCTGCTCCGATAATCGTATGAATCTCATCGATGAATAGAATGACATCCCGAGACTTCTCAAGCTCATTCATAATCGCCTTCATACGCTCTTCGAACTGTCCTCGGTACTTAGTACCCGCTACAAGAGCCGCTAAGTCAAGCATTACGATACGCTTGTCATACAGCGTTCGTGAGACTTTCTTCTCATTGATCCTAAGAGCTAACCCTTCGACGATGGCAGTCTTACCAACACCAGGTTCACCAATAAGGATCGGATTATTCTTCTTACGTCTACTTAAGATTTGCGAGACGCGCTCGATCTCAGTTTCACGACCGATAATCGGATCAAGTTTACCTTCATCAGCAAGTCGGGTAACATCTCTACCGAAGTTGTCCAATACCGGAGTACGAGATTTGCTGGCACCTCGTCTGGAGGTCTTGCTGCCATAAGAACTCGCCTCATCATCATCCATAGGTATATCTGACTCTGCTGCACTGCCTTGTATATATTCAAATCCACCTTCTTGATCTTGGCTTACATATTCCAACTCAGTCTTGTACGATTCGTAGTCGACATCAAAATGGTCTAATATTTTAGACGCAAGGTTTTCTTTATGCTTCAGAATTGAGAGCATGAGATGTTCAGGATTGATTTCATCATTCTTGAAGAGCTTAGACTCTAAGAAGGTAACTTTCAATACTTTTTCTGCATGCTTATTAAGAGGGATATTCCCGACAGCCAAGCCAGTATTGTCTCCTTTGTTGGATCTTGTGGCTTCCTCTACTTTGTATTTGAGCTGCTGGATATCGAGATCCAATGAGTCCAATACTCTTATTGCCACATTATCTTTTTCACGTATCATGCCTAGCAATAGGTGCTCCGTACCGATATAATCGTGTCCAAGTCGTACCGCCTCATCTCTACTTAAAGAGATAATTTTTTTGACCTTTGGTGAGAATTTTCTATTCATTTCTAATAATATGTTCCAATCAAATAACGATTAGATCGATAAAATGATCCTAATTATATTTTAAAATTGAGCACATTGTGGTGTTCATGACCTTGTACGAACAAAAACGTGCCAAACAGCAATATCTGCTCAATTGTCAGGAAATACAATTTTACTACTGTTAATATGACACATATTTATGCCTGTAACCTAATCAGGAGTAAGGATATTTCCTTAACATATTAAATTTACTCATAATGGCTTAAAAACTTCATCTCTCCCTGAAAGTACTTTGATTTTAGTAAGAAATAAATTCAACTCAGATTTAGCTTTTAACCTATATATTTGCAGCATATTTAAGAGGCTATGAAATTTAGTTTAGACAAGAAAGACCGTTACTCTGTATTGAAATTAGAAGAGGAGAATCTCAACTCACTATTAGCACCTGATGTGAAGAGTGAATTTGTGTTCTTAAGAAACGAAGGAGTGAAAAATTTGATCTTGGATATGTCCAATGTGAAATATGTTGATTCGTCTGGGCTCAGTGCTATTTTAACTGCTAATAGGCTCTGGAATAACTTCGGAGCATTCGTAATTACTAACGTATCTCATCCTGCCGTTGAGAAGCTCATCGAAATATCAAGACTACAGACTATACTTAATATTGTTCCTACACTTGCAGAGAGCATTGACTTTGTGATGATGGAAGAGCTACAGAAAGAGCTTTCTGGAGAAGAAGAGTAGCATTCCGTTCGAGTTTACGGTGCTTGGAGCCAACTCAGCGTTTCCAACACCGGATCGATTCAGTTCAAGTTTTATACTTAACTATAATCACAAACTATTTGTCCTTGATTGTGGTGAGGGTGCTCAGATCAAGATGACAGAGTATGGCATCAGACGATCTAAGATAGAGCACATCTTTATTACACATCTTCACGGTGACCATATATATGGCTTGCCTGGTTTGTTGACTTCATTTAATCTAAACGGCCGCACCAATCCACTCAGTATATATGGACCCACAGGTGTCAAGCCCTATATCGAGCATATGGTGAGCATCACTGGTGGCAGCATAGCTTATCCTATTATATATCAAGAGATCGAGGAGGATGGAGTGGTTGATTTAGGTGTTATCGACGGGTTGAGTATAAAGGCAGTACCGTTAGTACATCGCATCCGAACTTACGGTTATGTATTTACCGAACATCATACGAAGAGAAATGTAAAATCTGAGGCTATCACTGCTTATAGCTTGAGTATTGAGGAGATCAAAATGGCCCAAAATGGTCAGGCGATAAGACGAAACGGTACCATTATCTCTCCTGACAAATTGACGCATGGGCCCAAACCATGCCGATCATTTGCATATTGTACAGATACCAAGTATGAATCTAAGATTGTCCCACACATAAACGAAGTGGATCTGCTGTATCATGAGGCGACCTATCTGGACGAATTGAAAGAAAAAGCCCATGAACGCATGCATGCTACAGCTAAGGAGGCTGCTGAGATAGCAGTCATGGCACAAGCTAAGAAACTAATCATTGGCCATTACAGCAGTAGATACAAGGGGTTGACTCTTTTATTGGATGAAGCAAAAAGTGTCTTTAGTAATTCACACCTGGCTATCGGAGGAGAGACTCATCAGATCGATTAAACCTCAATAAGACGATCTAAAAAATCCATCATGAGCAACTCTAATTTGGTGATAGCTCCATCCGCCTGAAATTGATTAGAGAGCAAGTTCATCATCTTTGCCTTGTCATCTTGGGTTTTGATAAATCGATCTTTACAGGTCATAATGACATTGAGTTGCTCGTATTCACCGAGCTTGTTGTAGTAAGTATTGACTTCATCAAATGTATCTTGAGGAACTTGATCAAGAATAGCTTTTTGCTCCGGTTCTGTGAACTCGAGATCCGCATAAGAAGCGTGTATTAATAAGAAGGTGATGAACTGTTCATAAGTCCATTTCTCAATTTCGGTATTCATAAGTACTATAAGGCTACATGTCAACAACAATCACTTCGCATGGGGTAAGTCCATCCGTATGATCAATTGATTATCGTTATCTGCTTTAGCTAATATAATGTTTTGATGACCATTAGTGAGCCATAAATGCTGTCCATCAATCACGCTATCATAAGATTGTATCTGATAGAAGCTTTTTTGATCCAGTGGTACATCGGGGCTTTTGCATTCGATCAAGATCAATGGGGTCATAGCTTGATCGAATACGACGATATCGTACCTCTTCTTAACCTTGAAGTATGTGATGCTCTTTTCAACTGCTATGAGTCTATCCGAATGTTTTTTTTCTTCCATCAGATAGAGCAGTGCACACTGTCGGACTACTTCCTCAGGAGTCAGTACTAACCACTTCTTTCTGACATGACACCAAAGTTGTTTTGTGGTATCAGATGATCGCAGCTTGAGCTTAGATTGGTACTGTTGCAAGTTCATCAGTAGGGCTTGTCACGTCTTTAATCGGTTCTGCAGTATTAGAACTGACTATGGCCTCAAAAACGTTCATAAGAGTCGCATCTAAATCGTAAGTCAATTGATGCGTTGTGATATTGAGTAGTTTAATATCTGTACGTATGATCTGTTCAATGGTCTCCAACTGCCAATCGAGATGCGATAGTCGACGTGCATCAAGCAGCCCATTCTCATGAAGGATGTATATCTCACGATCTTCATGAATCATCGCATCAACCAGTTCTTCATATTGAGATGAGTTCTGATAGAGGAGATTAACCTGTTGCGGCGGTAGCATATTTATGATCTTCTGTGATAGCACGTCACTGCATAATGAGATGATTGACTTATCCCTCAATTGTATCACATCAAATCGATCACATATCATATTGATAGCCAGTGCAAGACTCTTTGCTTGTGCTAATCGATCACCGCTCTGCAACGAGCTAAATGGTTTATACTCTTGGACTGAAGGAGTATCCATCTCTAAGACTTGTGTAGACAATTGATCTTGCACCCTGCCGATATTACGGAGTTTGCCGCCTAAGATGACGATGTGATGCTGTTGCGTGAGTTCTTGTAGGCGTGCCACGATGACATTACCATTATTCAAGAATATGATTTTGCTATCTGGTAACACATCATGTTGATCCAGTTCCTCAGGAGTAACGATTTTAATAGGGAAGTAATGAGTCAAGACATGCTGCATATTACCAGCTATCACAGCATCGGATAATTGCTGCACAGATCTTCCTCCACTCTGATGTAATGCGTCGGTTCTGATATCCGTCCAGATATTATGTAGTACTTCTGATTCTGTTCTTTTTATACGTCGGCAGAGCCTTTGGTACTGATCGTAATTGTCGATCAGCTCTTGATCCTGTTGTATCAATAGAGATTTACTGGATTGGAGACTCTGGATGTAAAGTGCTAAGAGGGCCTGACCCCAATCACCCTGAGGCTGCATGGTTAATGTCGAGACTAAAGCCTCAGAGCAGTTAAGCTCCGCTTGTAGTAATCTGTAGTTACTGTATTGATCGTCTGTGAGGATGTTCAATACATGATTCAGGGTCTTAGTGATGGTTTCGCAGTCTGAGACTATGGAAGCTAAATTGAAGTATCTCTTTTTGATGATATCCTTGAGGGAATCAATCGTATCTGTGGTAAGCTTAAGTTCTGATAATCGGACATTTAGATTGTCGAGCCGCTCATCTTGCGTGTTAAATGGAGTTGCTCTACTCATGAGAGTACTGATTCTTTTTGCTCTATGAGCATCCCTGTTGAGCAGAATAGAGTCTAATTCTTCGATAACCTGATTAATGGAGGGTTGATCATCTGCTGGAGCTACAGAAAACTCAATTAACTCTGATTGTAATGGTGTAATGATGCTTTGGATTCTGAGGTGCTGGTCTCTTGTAGAATCCAATTCGCTGGTGGGTAGATATTTGACTAATGCTGCTTTGGCTTTTTCTATTTGTCCAAGCTCATATTGTAGCTGCCTGTCCAACGCATCAGTTATCTCACTCGATATCTGTGACAGTTCTGTGTTGATATAATCTACAGATAGTTTAATGCTCTCGATCTGATTGACATAATGTCTATAAGTCTGCTCAGAACCATAGACCCAAGATGGAATGAGTTCAGTTTGAACCCAGCTAAACCTGCTGTCATGAAGCTCCCCTAATGTGCTAAATCCACGTAGCACAGTATAGTCGATCTTGCGAGAGAGTAGCTCTTGAGATACTGGGATGGTGTTGATGGCATCTCCAGACTGCTCCGTATTGAGTATGTACTCATTGAATGTTTCTTGTGGTGTCACAAGAGATGAAAACTTGCCGAGTTGTGCCTTGATCTGATCTAAGATGACATCTCTATTGATCGTCAGCTTAGCGAGCTTGTTACCTTCGATCGTAATGCGCTGGAGCGTCTCCAGAGATTTGGATCGGGCCAAAACATCCTGATTAGCCGTCACCATTGATTGAAGCTCAGCGCTGAGATGAGCCAGATTATACTGTGACAACATGTGAGCGGGCTCAGATGATTTCTCTGACTCTGACACGGCGATATAACAATGCTCTCCAGCCAATAGGCTCGACTTTACAGATTGGTATAATACCTCTGCTTGGTGTGCTCTATCGTCTGTAAGAATGATATTGACAAGACCTTTGCTGTCTTGATATATAGCTTGCGCTATAAGCGGGTGGGACACTTGTAGTGACATACGTTTTCATTAAATCCATTCAAATATAATTAATTATAATATGTAATCAACTGATTTAACAGGATAATTGACAGTTTGGGTATACTCGTCGAGTAAGCGAGAAGTTTGATCAGAATACTTAAAGCTTATACCTTGAGATGTGATAACTTATGTCTTTAATTCAATTGCCTATGTATATCCGCAGGATTCTGTTCGCTTTATTAGGAGTGATATTATCGACTTACGTACTGGTCGGACAAGATCGGAACATGATTAAAAACGTTCATAAGGATGCTCTTGATCAGAGCTTACTGGAGATCATAGATGATCATACAAGACCTTTTGCTGACTCTACTCAGCTCGCTATTGCTCTCTTAAAAAGGGAGCAGATACATTATATCGGTGTCATGAAAATTGACGGAGCACTGACTCTTGTTGATAACAAGGACAAGGTATTTGAAATCGGATCTATCAGTAAGGTATTTACGTCCACTATACTGGGTCAGATGGTCGATCAGGAGATAGTCAGTCTGGATGATAGAGCAGGTCAATTGTTAGGGCTTAATGATCTTGACGATTACGGGGTGACGCTACAACATCTTTCTAATCATACATCTGGATTATTTCCCCTGCCAGCTAATCTAAATAGCACAACATCTAATCCTTATAAAGATTACGATAGTCAACTCCTCATGGAATATCTGTCTTCAGAAGTTGAGTTGTCAACGCTACCTGGTGAGGCGTATGCCTACTCCAATTTGGGAGCAGGCCTATTGGGATATATCCTCACGGAACAAATGGGGCAGTCTTACGAAGAGCTGCTCCAAGAGCGTATATGCACTCCTCTTGGACTTAATCATACGAGCTCGATTAGAGCGAATATTGCTCAAGATCAAATTGTCTCGGGAAGACACTTTAATGGTGAGATAGCAGCTAATTGGGATTTTGATGTATTGGTTGGAGCGGGAGGTATCCTATCCACAGTTGAGGACTTGATCCAATTCGCTCAATCTCAGATTGATGGAAGCCTTACTTCATCCGATATAACCCATAACACCACTCATAATATAAATGAGAACATGGAGATGGGTCTGGGATGGCACATTATAAATCCAGAGAGTGGTGGACGTTGGCTATGGCACAATGGAGGAACCGGAGGCTATACCTCATCATTGACTATTGACAAAGATCATGAGACATCGGTAGTCATACTATCCAATGTTTCAGGATTTCATTCCAGCATGAGCTCTATTGAACAACTGAGCTTTGCTCTGATCAAGGAACTCAACAAGTAAGTCTTCTGAGTATTATTGCTCTTCTGTGGCAGGACGTTCGATGATTCCACCGCTTACTTTCTCGCCGTTTTCATAGGTATACTCCAGTGTCATGAAGCCTTCTTCATCGAAGAACTGAAGCTTCCCATGTTGCTTACCATTCTTAAATGAGCCTTTCTTCTGGATTTTTGCTTGGTTAGTGTATATCGCAAATGGCCCGTCTCTTACACCGTCTTTGTAGCTATTTTCATCAGTTGGCCTGCCAAATTTGTAGTTCGCCTGAATCCCGTGTAACTCATCGTTCTTGAAACCCTGAAGTTTCTCAATTTGACCTCGATCATTCATCTCGATAGTGACACCATTTTTTACACCATTGACGTAATTAGTGATACTCTTTACTTTATTGGTATTAGGATGAAAGGTTACCCAAGAGCCATTTCTCACTCCATCAATTACAGATCCTTGAGCAAGGTAGTACCCGTTTTCAGATTTATAACTCACCAACTCTGCACCTCCACCTATGGACTCAGTCTCGTAGCCTTTAAGATCATAGGTAGGTCCTACGACACCACTTCCGCCACAAGACAGTAGTGTTGCAATCAACAAAAAGAATAATATTTGCTTCATTTGGATGAGTGATTTATTTATGCTCACAAAATTAATGAATCCAAGCAGCCCTAAAAAGGCGGTTTATATATTTTTTAGTCAATGAATGCCCCCTTAACGAATAAAGAAGTAGCAAGACAATTTAATTTGCTCGGCAAGCTGCTCGAACTCCATGGCGAGAATCCCTTTAAGACTAGATCTTATTCTTCGGCTTATGTGAATATCAGGAAGTTGGCTATACCAGTAGTCGAACAGACACGTGAGGAATTACTGGAGGTACAGGGTATCGGTAAGGCCATAGCTGACAAGATCATTGAGCTGCGAGAGACAGGAGAGATCAACACCTTAACCCGATATATCCAAAACACCCCTCCAGGCGTAGTTCAGATGCTACAGATGAAGGGCTTTGGCCCTAAGAAAATACGCATCATCTGGGAACAGATGGGGATCGAGACGCCAGGAGAACTACTCTATGCCTGTGAGGAAAATAGGCTCATAGACCTCAAGGGTTTTGGAGCGAAAACACAGCAAAACCTCAAAGAACAGCTGGAGTATTTTCTATCCAGTCAAGGGAAATACCTCATGGGTCATATAGAAGATATTGCAAACGAACTGCTCGATCTCCTCCGACAAGAATTTGACGGCGAAGGAAGGATAGATTTTATCAACGGCATCCGCCGACTCAATCCTATAGTTGATGGTATAGAGTTACTCAGCGATATCCCTGAGCATGAGCTGATCGAGTATCTGATGAGTGAGGATTTGGTCGACCCCGAAGTAGAAGACCTTGATTATCAAGGCGTGAATGTCTTACTTACTTATTGTGAGACAGATGAATATGATCAACGCCTCTGGGAGGGTAGTGGCTCCTCAGAGTTTCTGGCACATTGGGATAAGTTATATGGCCCAGTGTCAAGTTCTGATAGCGAAGTGTTCGGGCAACAGAATCTTGATTATATACCTCCTGAACTAAGAGAAAATCCCAATATCATAGATCAGGTTAAGGCAGGTAACAAGATCGAACTCATCACGCAAGCTGATATTAAGGGAGTCGTGCATTCTCACTCAACTTACAGTGACGGTACAGCATCTATCGCAGAGATGGCTCAGGCGAGTAAAGACCTCGGATATGAGTACCTCGTGATGAGTGATCATAGTAAGGCTGCGTTTTATGCCAATGGTCTCAACGAAGAGCGTGTGCTTCAGCAAATCCGTGAGATCGATCAGCTCAATAGCGAGCGTACAGATTTTAGAGTATTCAAGAGTATTGAGTGTGACATACTCTACGATGGCAGGTTGGACTACGACGATGAGTTCTTAAAGAATTTTGAGCTCGTGATCGCATCCGTACATTCTAATCTGAAGATGACCCAAGAGAAGGCGATGCATAGGTTGCTTACGGCTATTGCGCATCCTGCCGTATCTATATTAGGACATCCTACGGGTCGTCTGCTCTTATCTCGGGAGGGCTACCCCGTCGATCATAAGGTCTTAATCGATGCTTGTGCAGAGCATCATGTAGCTATAGAAATCAATGCGAGCCCATATCGATTGGATATAGACTGGACGTGGATTGAGTATGCACAGTCTCAAGGGGTTCTCCTATCAATTAATCCAGATGCCCACAGTACTGAAGGCATCAAGGACATTAAGTATGGCGTCTATGCAGCTCGTAAGGGAGGGCTCAGACCAGATAATTGTCTGAATACGATGTCTGTACAAGATTTTGAGGCATGGGTGCATACATAGATATCTTGTTAATGCGTTGTTAAGCGGTAGTTAACAATTTCATGTAGCTATAAATCGCTTATTTTTGTGTAACTATTTATTTGTAAACCATAAATTTTAGTAATAATGAAATTTTCTAAAGCAATCTTACTGTTAGTTTGTGCATTCTCATTGACTATCGCATGTAAGAACGAGACAGTTAAAGATGCGGCTAATGCCCCAATAGCATCAGCTAACACAACAACTCCTGCGGCCACTCCAGCAGCAAGCCCAGCTGAGACAGTGCCAGTAGGTCCATTAACTTCAATTGAGTATCCAGAGACAGAATTTAACTTTGGAGAGATCGAAGAAGGTGAAAAAGTAACACACGAGTTTGAATTTAAGAATACAGGTTCAGAGCCATTAGTTATTCAAAAAGCTCAAGGATCTTGTGGATGTACGGTTCCTGATTGGCCTAGAGAGCCGATTCCAGTTGGCGAGACTGCTAATATCAAAGTACAGTATGACTCAAGAGGAAAAGGTAAAGCAAGAGCTGAAGGTGGACGTGCTGAAAACAAGAGAGTTACGATCACAGCTAACACTGATCCAGTAAATACTTATTTGTATATCAAGGGTACGGTTTATAAGCCGGATGCTCCTGAAAGCTAAGAATTACGCTATTCTTAAGGATTTAGCAAAAGTCTCGACCGTGAGTATGGTCGGGACTTTTTTTATGCCTATGGCTGAGTTAAAAGTTTGAGGTTATAAGTAGTAAGTACTCTTTGTAGTAAGGTTTTTAATTCGATATAGCATTACACCTCTGCGACTTTGGGCGATCTAACGATTGCGGTTTTAATTTTCTCGCCAAGGCATTAAAAACTTTCCATTTGAAACTCCCCAATTATACTTCTCTGCGGCTTTGCGCGAAATATTGGATAAACTATCAAGACTGTGATTTTCTCTCGCCAAGGCATTAAGAACTTTCCACTTGAAACTTCTCAACTTTCAACTAACTATTCCACATACTCCTTCCTGAGTACCAAGGCGTACATCTTATTACCTATATCCAGATAACCGTGCTCGTAGCAGAATTTATAGACTTTGCCGCCTTTAGTTCTATACTCGTTAGTGTAATAGCTAAACTTAAATCCTTCCTCCAGGAGACGGTCTCGATGTACTTTGCTGGTGCCCTCGGGATTCAGACTTTCGAGGATGCGCCGGTTCTTCTTGAGGATTCTGTTGATCCTATTGACGAATTTGTTGGCATCTCTATTTAGGTCATTGTTGTAGGTGGCTCTGCAGTTGTCTCCACAGTATTTTTTATCACGACGTCCCATCAGATCTGTTCCGCAGCATAGACACTTAGATTTTGCCTCCCTCATGATGACTAAGTTAGGGTTTTCTTAATACATCCTATTGAGCAACTTACGAGTTAAAGACTCAGTTATTACTACAGAATAACATAAAGCATGAAATATCTTATCACCCTAATTGTCGCACTCAGTATCAGCTTAGCTCCGTCCTACGGACAGTTTGGAAACCTGATCAAGAAAGTTGAAGATGCCATAGGCACAGGAACGAATGGAGTCGACGTCGGGGCTGGACTCAAGGAAGCTCTTGAAGTCGGTGTCAGTGATGCAGTTTCATCACTATCTGCGACAGATGGATATTTAGAAAGTCCATATAAGGTCCTCATACCAGAAGAAGCTCGTGCCGTAACTTCTAAAGTCTCCAAGGTGCCCGGCTTCAAAAATATCGAAGAAGATCTCATTAAGAAGATGAATGAAGCTGCAGAGCTGGCCGCTAAGAAAGCTGGACCAATCTTCATCGATGCCATTGCTGAGATGAGCTTTAAGGATGCGACATCTATCTTAACTGGAGAAGAGGATGCTGCCACGAGATACCTCGAGAGTAGCTCTCGTGATGCCTTATATGATGAGTTTATGCCAGTGATCCAGGCAGCACTGGACGAAGTTGATGCAAGGTCTTTATGGAATTCTGCAGTGAGTGCCTATAACAAGATTCCATTCAGCAAGAAATTGAACCCTGAACTCGACGATCATGTCAATCAGAAGGCACTTGATGGGATGTTCTCATTGATCGAGCAAAAAGAAGAGGGGATTCGCTCTGACGTCAATCTTAGAACCACACCACTACTACAAGAAGTGTTCGCCCAACAAGATCAAGATTAGTCGGTACGCCGAACAGGGTTGTCGAGAGAGCTGCAGCTAAGGTGTCAGCAAATGGGATAGATTAACTTACTTGGTGTTCATCCATGTTATGCAGGGATAGCCCGTAGGTGCTACTCCATGCCATGTGGTCAGATATGCAGTCTGCTCCTGCGAATAACAACTCATTGTATTTCAGTTTGTAGGTGCTCTGGGGTCCTGCTCTGTATAAGCAGTAATCGAGCTTTTGGCTTCCGTTTTTATTGCTGCTATATCGGTTCTTGCCTCGATCAACCGTATGGTGTTCTTTAGTTACGATTGGGGCACTATCTACAAATCCCATTTCCTGAGTTATATATTCATACACTGGTGATGGTGATTGCGAGCGATCTTTTGCAATGCTAGGATGCAAGACATTGAGATCTCCCATGAGGAAGATATCCTGTGATAGTATTCCCAACTCTTCAAGTTTCTGACGAACGAATGTGATTTGGTCCATGCGATGTTTTTCATCGTCTTGGTTGAGGCCTGCATAGAGATGGGTGTTGATCACATAGGTAGAGACTTGATTCATGAGGATCTGAGTTAATAGAAAACCCTTAGCACCCAATTTTTCCTCATAACGCATCTTTGGTTGAGTAGGAAAGGCGAAGAACTGCTCATCTACTATCGGAAACTTAGAGAGCGTGATTAGTCCACCGTAACAATCTATCTTGCCTATACCTCGGAATGTTCTGTTGCATAGCAGATCACTATGACAATGATACGGCTCAGATATAGCTGATAGCATCTCCGACCTAAACCTCCGAGCGAATGTCTCTTGTATACAGATGATCTCAGCTCCAGTGTTGATTAACCTTTGTGGTATCTCTCTGAAGCGCCTGGAGTGATCGTGTCCTGGTAGCCAGATCGGTAGCGCCCAAGCATTGAAGCTAATCAGGTGTACAGTCGATTGCGAGTACTCATGTTTTGTGAGTGATCCACTGGACAGAGTATCATTGGACTGATTCTGAGGTTCCATCATTAATTACAGACTGAATATGATGATGAAAGTAACTGAAATGGATTGGCTTAGAAGATAGTCTTGATGATCGATTACTATAGCGATGACGGTGCTTGATGCATTGTTGGTGGATCAAGGTGTATTAGTACTCAAGAGCTCCGGGGCCTTTATACCGGGACAGCTCGGAGTCGAAGAGGTCGCTAACAAGATCATGCTCTCCATAGTAGGAATTAAAGCAACAGGACTATGGGTAGCCTCATCCATCGTAAGGCGCTCACGTCAACTCTTCTGGATCATAGTCAGCGCTATGCTTTACATGGTAATCAACCAGGTCAATAAATCAAGACTCCGCCTTACAACACAACTCAATTGATATGGAAGCACTATTCATCAGTCATAAGTATCCACCATCCATTGGCAGTATGCAAAAGCAGTCATGTGAACTCATCAAGTGCTTTGGGACACATGGAGTAGGCCATCATATCGTCCTATCCTCACAAGAGAATCGAGTGACATTTTTCCACAAACTCAAGAGTCGGGTGAGACAGATGATCGCTAAGCATCCCAATATCCAATTGATACACTGCAATGATGGTGTCTGCGGAGTATTAGGACAGTTGCTGTTAAGGTCAATAGACATACCACTGGTGGTGACCTTTCATGGCCTCGACTTATTATGACCTAACAAGTTATATCAGCGATGGTTGGAGCGTGGTGGCATCTCTCGATATGCTGGGGTGATTGGTGTGAGTGAGTTTGCCTCTCAACAGGCGATCTCTCAAGGGAATTAATCCCTCTGCAGTTATAACAGTACTCAATGGTGTAGACGAGCCCGATTGGGATGTCACAGAAGTAAGAGAGTCCGTGCAAGCGATTATGAAAGGGCTAAAAAGCCAAAAATTAGCGTATTCTCGTATCCATCGGACGCCCAGTGTGTAGAAAAGGCTTTAACTGGTTTATCCAAGAAGTATTGACACAACTCAGTGCCGATGTGCACTATATCGTTATTGGTCCTAAGGTGGAGCGCAGCAGGATCCATGAGGTGTGGCGTGCCATCTTGTCTAAAGGAATCTTGAGACAGATCGATTTGTTCTTTGGCTCTAAAAGTGCTCAGGGAACATTAGAACAACTGATTGATACGCACCAGCAAGGAGCCAACTGGCCATCTGACCTTAATTATCACGAGTTGCAGTATGTCCTATCGCAAGCGACTTTAATGGTGATGCCAAATATTACAGTCAAAGGTGATGCAGAAGGCTTCGGTTTGGTGTCTTTGGAGGCTAATATGCATGGCTTATATGTCTTAGCTGCAGACGTAGACAGCATACCCAGTGCAGTCCATGATGGCCACAATGGGTCCTTGATAGCTGCAGGTGATCCTGAACAATGGGTTGCTGAGATAAATGCCTTTCTTGAGATGTCTGATGAAGACATACAGGAGAAAGGACGATCAGCACAATCTTATGTTCAGTCTACTTTCTCTTGGCCTAAGATGGCAGCAGAGTACCGTGAGTTTTTTAAGCGTATCACTGGAGAACAAAGTATCTCTCTATGAGGATCCACAGAGGAACTTGAGGAGCAACTGGTGACTACTCTTTGATAGGGTGAGACTTCGATTAAGTCGATAGCAAATTAACAATTATATTAGACCAACCAATAATACAAGGGTGGAGGCTTTATTTACCAATGATGCGATAGTTTTAGGAATCTTGCTGTGTGTGCTCGGAGCGATCTTTTACACTTCGCACCAAGAGCGGTTTCGGACCTTTTATAGATTCGTACCTCCTTTGTTTCTATGCTATTTTGTGCCTGCACTACTCAACTGGCCCTTGGGTTTTATATCGCCAGAGGGCTCACAACTATACTTCGTAGCCAGTAGATATCTACTTCCTGCGAGTTTGATCCTATTATGCATAAGTATCGATTTTAAAGCTCTGCTCAATTTAGGCTCTAAGGCCATAATCATGTTCTTTGCGGCGACGCTGGGTATTGTTTTGGGAGGTCCTGTGGCAGTATTATTCGTAACGTGGTTTATGCCAGATGTAGTCTCTGTACCTACGGATGAGCTATGGAGAGGATTATCTACTATTGCAGGAAGTTGGATAGGTGGTGGCGCTAATCAAGCGGCTATGAAGGAGATCTTTGAGGTGTCAGATAATCTCTTTGGAAGTATGCTCGTCGTAGATATAGTGGTGGCTAATATCTGGATGGCATTCCTGTTTTATGGTGCTGACCAGACCAAGAAAATTGACAAGTGGCTACAATCTGATGTCTCAGCGATAGAGCAACTCAAGACTAAAGTAGCTGACTATAAAGCTAAGGTGAGTAAGATTCCTACAACTACAGATCTATTCGTTATGATGGCAGTGGCATTTGGTGGGGTAGCCTTGTCGCATTGGTTTTCTGATTATATAGTTCCTATACTGTCTCAGCATAGTGATGCCTTGGAGTCGATGCGTTTAAATTCATTGCTCAGTGGATTTTTCTGGTTGATCGTTGTTGCTACTACAGTAGGTCTTGGGCTATCATTTACTAAGGCGAGACAACTCGAAGGCGTCGGAGCATCTAACTGGGGCTCCGTATTTATCTATATCCTCGTCGCGACCATAGGGATGAAGATGGATCTAAAAGAAGTCTTTAATAATCTCGACCTCTTTGCCATCGGCATCATATGGATACTGATTCATGTGCTTATCTTGTTTATCGTTGCCAAGCTGATCAAAGCCCCATTTTTCTATGTGGCAGTGGGTAGCCAAGCGAATATTGGAGGGGCCGCTTCGGCACCTGTCGTGGCTTCTGCTTTTAGTCCGACCTTGGCACCTGTGGGCGCCTTGATGGCGGTATTAGGATATGCCGTCGGGACATATGGAGCTATTATCTGTGCCTACTTGATGCAGGCTGTAGTGAACTGATGCATGGTAAGTGATTAAATGTGTATCTTAGAATACATGAAAAAGATAATTTTATCCATCATTATACTTGCAAGCTTGTTGAGCTGCTCACAGAAGACCCTAAATCCAGCAGGAGCAGAGCAAGACAGGCCAGAACAAGTTTGGACCCTACTTGACCACATCCAGGCTAAACCAGGAGTTATTGTAAGTGGTGATGGTGCTACGGCTTCGATCAGAATCCGAGGTTTGTTACAATCGTTAACACTGGATTCCTCTCCACTGTTTGTATTAAATGGCGTGCCTCGGGGTAGAAATTTCGCTGGAGTCTATGGCGACGTGTCTGCGATAGACATTCATAGCGTAAGAGTACTGAAGGATCCTGCAGATACAGCTATATATGGCGTGCGTGGTGCTAATGGAGTCATCCTGATCAAAACGAAAGGAACTGGCGATCAAGATTATGTCAACTAACTATTGTTTGTTATACTGTTCTTGTACTTGGGCTAAGAGATTGTTATAGAAGTTGATGCCTTTGTCATTCATCTGATTAGCGAACAAGGCTTGTTCATTTTGTATGAAGACCATGAACTGGCACTCTTCTGAGAAGTATAGATCAGCCTCTATAAGAATCCTTCCATTTCCATTGTACACCTTGCGTCCCAGTGGCTTACAGTTCTCAGGGATAACATTCATAGCATTGGGTGAGAGATAAGTCAAGTCTCCAATAATAGAGCTTGGCTCGGTCTGGCTGATACTTATAGGAAAATCATTGAAGATCATATCAACATGACTACAACTATCGACGATGAGTTGTACATACTCTGCCGTGATACCTGCGTTAGAGAGTAGTCCTGTAGTTGAGTTTATAGCCTGTTCTGTTGAGGCAGTTTGACTTGCACCATCCGATTTACATTGAACTAATAGAGTAAACGAACAGAATACAAAAAGTAGTGTAGTTAGAAGCTTCATAGTTGAGCGGGATCAGTACTTAGTTTCTTATGATCTGCAACTTACTAATATATGTCTGATCTGCCTCATCTCTGAGTCTAAGAAAATATTGACCAGTGGGTATCGCATTGAAGATCAGCTCAGTACCATCTATTAGTACTGGATAAGTCCTACCTAATACATCGAGGAGTTGAGCCGATAAGATTCGGTCCGGTGCATCGAGCACTTGCACGGACGTAGTTGCGGGATTAGGAAATATACTGATCTCCCCAAATCGGTTATCAATCACCGATGAGCGCACATCGTCAAATAGCGTAAAATTATCTACGCCAGCCTCTAACAGGTGTCCTGGTGCCTCGTCCGTTACTGAAAACTGCAAAGACACCTGCGTAGAGTCTGTCCAGTCTCGGATGATAATTTGTTCTGTCTCCCAAGCATTGCTATCACTTAACTCCAGAACCACGATTTCTTCGTTACCAGCTATGAGTGATACGATCATGGTATCATTAGGCGCACTATTACCACCATCATTGAAGAACCAATAATCAAATTCGATAACAGGCTCTTCAAATTCATATAGTGGGAGAGGAGGAGAGAGGAGTATCGTCGGTCCACCATCTACATCATCTACAGCAGCGCTGTCGTCAGCATTACCGGTTACATAAGCCCATGACCCCTGATCATTAGGGCTATCAGTACCAGGATTAGATACCACACCGCTAAAAGTCGTCTCCAAGGGTATAGCTCTTACCCATCGTCCTGTGGCAGCAGCTCCACTGACATTCCAGTTTAGTTCTAAGTCAAAATGATCTTCAAAGCCCTGTACTAACTGATAGTCATTTATGCTGGCGGCACCAATACTCACGCTATCATAGAGATATTGAAATCCCCACTTACCTACTATAACCTCATAATCTCCCTCAAATACATCATTGGTATATGCGCCCAGTTCATTGGTGTTCTTGTCAAAATTCACCTCACCACGAAAAGATACTCTTGCATCTTCTATCGGAGAGTCGTCTTCACTGATGACGGTACCGGTAACTCTCAATATGTTGCGAGCCATCAATGCCACTCTCACCTCATTTAGTTCGCCCTGTACCAGAGTAACTGTAATTGTATCGGGCGCATAGTTAGGGTGTGATATCACTACCTGAAATGTACCCGACTCAGGTATGCCTGTAGCAAATTCTCCACGAGGGTTAGTCGTTTCGGATAGGGCGAGGTCTGATAGGATCTCAACGGTCGCTCCGTTTACGGGTAGTCCAGTTAATGAGTCAACGACGATACCTTCTAAGTAGGCTGCTCGCTGATAGTCTGCCTCAAGCATAAATAACCCATTGTCTATATCTGTTGCGACGATAGTCCCAGAGGGGAGGTACGGACTCACACCCCAGTTGCCATTAGCATTCTGTGGATTTGTATCATATTGAGCGACTCGGATTAAGTTATGCGGTCGATGTGCATCGAGAACGATCACACCCGCATTGTACCATGATGTCACTAAGAAGCCTTGAAAATAGTGCGTGTTATGTGGTAGGATGCCTGGGTCATCCACAGGCCGATACTGATCTACTCGTTGTATATTATTGACGTCGGAGATGTCGTAGGCATCCACAAAGGCATTGCCTCTCTCATCTGTAGTGAATATGAATTGATTGTCATCAGATAGCCAGGCATTGTGTGTGAATACTGTCGATGTAGCGATGCGATTTAGAAATAGTGCATCCGCTGGATCAGAGACATCATAGACTGCCAGTACTCCTCCTAATATCTCAGAAGTATACATCAACTCATCCCTAACTATCACGTCATGGGCGTAGGCCTGATCTTGCACTCCAATCACGGTCGGATTAGTAGGGTCCGTATTGAGATCTAAGGTGATCACTCCGCCCGCACCATTGTTACAGCCAGCGAGATAGGCATAACCTATGAGTGTGTCTATATAGATGTTATGGCAGGTTTGGATGACTTCAGAGATGCCATCGATGGTGATGGTATCTGTCCACATCTCAAAAGTGATCGTGTCTTGAGGATTGCTCATATCGATAATGGTCACTCCATCCCTACCTTGGTCAGCTACCACGTAGAGATACTGATCAAACGATTTAAAGTCTCTCCAGACAGACCTGGCCCCAGGGATTTCGGCCATAAGTATCGGGTCTTTGGGATCAGTGATATCGTAGATCTGACTATTAGCACGATTGCCAGCGATGACATAATCCCGACCCTCATCATCGACGTAGGTCCATACATCATTACCCATCTCCTCGACTTCTACCTGACTGAGTAAGCTCATATTGAGAATCTCCTGACTCAAGATCAGACCAGGACTCAGTATCGCAAAGAATATGGTAACGGAAAATTTACAAGTCGTATCTGTCAACAAATCAATTCGCTTATGCGGTTATAAAAAAGAGATATTATCACAATAAAGAGATATTATCACATTTGTTGTGATAATGCGTCAGCAATAAATGAATAGAACCGAACATATGTCCGTTATAATATACCATCACCCACGATGTGGTAAGAGCAGAGAGACCTTACAATTGATAAGATGTAAGGGTATAGATCCTACGATTCACGAATATTTGAAAGACCAATTGACCTCGTCACAGCTTAAAGAACTCATTACTGTATTGGGCATTGAAGCCAAAGATCTTGTACGCACTAGTGAAGCAATCTATAAAGAACAATACAAAGGCAAAGACCTTAGTGCATCAGAATGGATCGAAGCGATGGTTGCTCATCCTCAACTCATACAACGCCCAATAGTAGTGAAAGGCAATAAGGCAGTCTTGGGCAGGCCACCTGAGAATGTTGAAGAGATTCTGTAGGTAAATACTTGCAACACAAGACCTGTTTATGGATAGGCAATACACATAATAGTTTCCCCCACATTTACAGGAGGAGTGCCTATTTTGTATAATATAATTCCAGTGCATGGGGCTTTCAATACTTTGATGGTTTCACCGAAGCTATCTTGCATATATCCTACGATATCTCCCTGATTCACTCGATCTCCTGCCTTTAGGTCACTTTTTAATAGCCCTCGATTGTTGGATCTAATGATTCGTTCTATTTGTCGTTTGGATGGATTCTTCTTTCCATTAACATACTGTGAGAGAAGTGTTTCGTTCATACCAATTCGTTGTGCGAGATGCATGCTGTTGATGATCTTATAGAATTCGAAGAACTGTTTGAAGTCAATTTCGAATTGAAGATCGTTTGCCGAAGATTGCTTCTTATTTTAACTCAGTCTATCTCATCAGAATCAGCAAGATTTTACTTGCAAGCTTGATGTAGTGTAAAAGAAAGTTGAGCCGAGAAGTATGTGGCGGGAAGTCTTACAGTCTTGGCACTAAGTAAGCCATGATGTCGTCATAGACATCTTGCCAGTTCTCATTTTTTAAGTGGCTGCTGATGACATGGTCACCGGCGTTGGCAAAGGCAGTTTTGTGTTTTTGAGCTGATGGAGTGCCGACGGCATCGTAGAACTGTAGCATCGCATCCACGCTGACTACAGGATCTTGTTCTTGTTCATTCTTATAATAGTAACCCATGTAGATAGGTGTAGTGACCTTCTCAAATGTATCGTCAGTCATGGTATGGTCTATCAAGCCCTGTAGGGCCTTGAGACCGTCGATATGATAGTTGCCAGACCAATATTGGCTGAGTTGCGTACTATCCACCATGCGATATTCGCCGACCATGGATTCTATCATTTGTTCGCCCCATGGGCCAGTGATCATTGCGGCATTAGGGTCAGCAATCTCTATGTTAGGGGAGAGGAGTATCAATGAGTGTATTGATTCTTCCTCTGGAGCTAAGGGTATTGACAGTGTCCCTCCGGTGGAGCAGGATACCACGATGACTTGCTCTCCTATAAGTCGCCCGATTGCTAAGGCCTCTTTAGTATCATCAATCCAATCTTGTGGCGTCACCGCTCTAAATGCTTCCTTGGTACTAAGTCCATGATCCCGCAGTCTCGCTAAGAATAGGTTGGCTCCTATCGAGTCGGCTATTGAGGTGTGTAGCGGTGCCCCTTCGCCTTGGCTGGCACTGAAGCCATGTATATAGACGATGCTATAGGGTGTCTTTTGGTGGGTGCTATCTGCCCAGACCACCCGTGCTTCATTATCCTCTTTAAGAAACTCCACTTGAGACTCTTTGTTTGCCAAGTAGCTATCGATATCCTCTATCGACAGGTCAAGCGTTATTGGATCTAAGTCCAACTCGTCATATTCAACTCTCGGACCTAATACCCATACTACAATCAGTATGGCCAGTAGTGTAAATAGTCCCCAGAGGAGTTTCTTAATCATGTATGTTTATATAAACTGATCTTGAGAACAGTTGATTAGAACATCTCGGTACGAGCAAAATGGAAGTCTGACTCGATCTGAGCATTCTCATCAGAGTCAGAGCCATGCACGGCATTTTCTCCAACGTTAGTTGCATAGAGTGCGCGGATCGTGCCAGCATCTGCCTCGGCGGGATTCGTCGCACCTATCAATGTTCTGAAGTCAGCAACGGCATTGTCTTTTTCGAGTACTGCTGCTACGATTGGTCCTGAAGACATGAACTCAACGAGCTCACCATAAAATGGACGCTCCTTATGTACGGCATAAAACTCTCCAGCTTTCTCAGCAGATAGCTTGGTATATTTCATTGCCTTTATTGTGAATCCCGCTTCGTTTATCATCTTAAGTATAGCTCCGATGTGACCGCCTCTGACTGCATCGGGCTTGATCATTGTAAATGTGGTGTTGCCTGCCATGTCTATTATTATTTTGCTGCAAAAGTAGGCTAATATTTAGTCATTCAAAATGGGGTATATCACGTTAAAGCTTTTATTCTCAGAATTGATCCAGCACTACTGTTTCAAGTTAAAATATCCCGTGTTAGCAACAATATTGCATTTGATAATATTATATATTCGCAACACTGTTGCGTATGCATCTTGGACTTAGGAAATTAGCTGTGCATCAGCAAAAAACTTATAGCACAAAATAAAAAGAATACGATAACAAAAGTACAGGTATTAGAAGCTCAACAATTATGGGGAGACGGCGTGGTGAAAATAGGCTCCTTAAAGGCTAACAGAGCAGAATGTGTAAGCTATGCTTCCAATTTTTTAGATGAGCGATATGCATTTGATTCAGGCACAGTACTATTTAAGCCTACCAAATGTAAATATGAGCAGTTTAGGCCGACGAAAGCACATGCACAATCCTATTTTATAGCTGGTGAAGAGCGAGCGTGTCAGGAAGACGGTGGGTTTGCGATCAAGCTGTGGACGAAAGGACGTTTTGAGAATACGGGATTTATTCTTGAAGAAGATCGTGCCATAGCCATGGGCAATTACTTGTTTACAGATCTCGCTGGAAATGAAGCGAAAGTAGAATACACTTTTGGATACAAACTGATCAATGGAGTCTTAAAAATAGATGTACACCATTCTTCTTTCCCATACGAACCAGCGCCGCTTGCCTAATGACTAAGCGTTTATTTATGATTTGCCCAACGGACTATATCGAATCTATTATTCGAGAAAAGTTCGATGGGCAAAAATATTTTTACTCCTCCCTTGGCAATTCATTCACGGTAGATGGAAGCTGTGCTGGGGAGTTGATTAAAGTAATTGAGAGTCGTCAGATCCAAGAAATAACCTTCGTCCTATCAGAAAACAATAAAATCATTCTTGATGCCACCCAAAGGCAACGATATATAGACATTACTGGACTCAGAACCAATTATCGCCAGATTATCAGCCAGCGAAAGTTGACGGATCAGATGTGGGCCTCTCAGAATGGACATGTCTTGTTTCTCTCTTACTATCTTAAGGATCAGATCAATAAGTTTAGAGCGACTCTCCAAGACCACTCATTGCATGGTGTGACGATAAATGCAATGATCTACTCCAAAGACGATGATTGTTTAAGACACATCTATCCCGAATTAGCATTGAGTGATCCCGATAGGGTCAACTAAAAGCCAACAGTCCTCTGGAATATGGCCTAAATATGTCTGTTAGAAAAGATGACTGTATGGTTATCCATAAGATGATATCCGTAGAATAAGGTCAAGTAAACTATGGTCATCTAAGGGATGGCCCTTATCGCCCTTTAGCTGATGTTATTATTCCGTACATTAACCAAAACTTCTGTGCTATGACCAATCCTAATTTACAGCTGTATTGGAAGAAAAATTTGAGATACCTTTTTATTTTACTCAGCATCTGGTTCATCGTTTCGTATGGTTGCGGGATCTTGTTTGCTGAGACGCTTAATACGATCAAGATTGGTGGCTTCCCCTTGGGGTTTTGGTTTGCACAACAAGGATCAATTTATGTTTTCGTAGTGCTCATATTTGTCTATGTGGTTTGGATGAACCGCTTAGATCGAGAGTTTGATGTTGACGAGAAGTAACTGAAGAGAATAGAAATCATGGGTGTACAAGAATGGACATTTCTAATAGTTGGGTTGACCTTCGCACTATACATCGGTGTGGCGATTTGGGCCAGAGCGGGATCAACGAAGGAGTTTTATGTAGCAGGAGGGGGTGTATCTCCCTTAGCTAATGGTATGGCGACTGCCGCTGACTGGATGTCGGCAGCTTCCTATCTGTCGATGGCGGGATTGATCTCTTTCTTAGGATATGGTGGCTCGCAGTATCTGATGGGCTGGACAGGCGGATATGTATTGCTGGCGCTGTTGCTGGCACCGTATCTGAGGAAGTTTGGCAAGTTTACCGTGCCGGACTTTATCGGGGAGCGCTACTATTCTGATCTCGCCCGGATCGTGGCAGTATGTTGCGCCCTGGTGGTGTCGTTCACCTATGTGGTCGGTCAGATGCGAGGAGTAGGTGTGGCCTTTGCGAGATTCTTGGAGGTAGACTTTTCTACAGGGATATACATCGGTATAGCTATAGTATTCTTTTATGCTGTCTTGGGAGGTATGAAGGGCATAACTTATACACAAGTGGCGCAGTACTGTGTGTTGATCTTTGCATTTACAGTACCGGCGATCTTCATCTCACTACAGATGGTGGGTAATCCTGTGCCACAACTCGGCATGGGGAGTAGCCTGACGGATGGCACCTATCTATTGGATAAATTGGATCAGCTCAGTGTCGATCTCGGCTTCGATGCCTACACCCAGATGGGCATGGGCAATCGGATTAATGTGTTCTTTATAACAGCCGCGCTGATGTTAGGTACGGCAGGGTTGCCGCACGTAATCGTTAGGTTCTTTACTGTTCCTAAGGTTAAGGATGCCCGTATCTCTGCAGGTTATGCTTTGCTATTTATCGCTATACTTTACACCACTGCACCAGCTATAGCGGTCTTCGCACGAACGAATCTCATCCAGACCGTCAGCAATAAGGAGTACGCTGCCGTGCCTTCATGGTTTAGCAAGTGGGAGGAATCTGAACTGATCACCTTCGATGATAAAAACGGTGATGGACTCATCCAGTATGTCGCCGACCCCAATGCCAATGAGTTGACCATTGATCGTGATATTATGGTCCTTGCCAATCCTGAGATTGCCAATCTGCCAGCTTGGGTAATTGCCCTCGTAGTAGCAGGAGGATTAGCGGCAGCATTATCTACCGCTGCGGGATTATTACTTGTGATCGCTACATCAATCTCGCATGACCTCCTCAAGAAAAAACTGATGCCCAATATCTCAGAGAAAGGAGAACTCATCGCTGCACGAGTCGCTATAGCGGTGGCAGTGATTATCGCAGGCGTAGCAGGCTTAAATCCACCTGGCTTCGTAGCTCAAGTAGTTGCCTTAGCATTTGGTCTGGCAGCCTCCTCATTCTTTCCGGCTATTATCCTTGGTATTTTTGATAAGCGCATGAACAAAGAAGGTGCTATCGCAGGTATGATTGTAGGCATTGTCTTTACAGCTGGTTATATCATGTACTTCAAGCCACAGCTGTTGGGGTGGGGCACAGAAGAAGGCTTATGGTTCGGCATCGTCCCTGAGGGCATCGGCGTCATCGGTATGTTCTTTAACTTGATTGTGTCACTTGTGGTAAGTAGGATGACCGCCGCTCCACCTGCTGAGATCCAAGACTTAGTAGAAGATATCAGAATACCGAGGGGCTCCAGTGGGCCTGGGATGGCGCATTAGATTGGTACTTTAGAGCGTCTGTATGTAACTTGGTTAGATTAAATCAAACTTGACAATATGTATCCATTTGGATACATTTGAAGAGTGTTTGAAATTCTTAAAACAGATGAGTTCGATAAATGGCTCAGGAAACTGAGAGATAAACGAGCTGCGGCTAAAATTTTACTAAGAATTCAACGAATTGAGGAAAAAGGGAATTTTGGCGACTGTGAGTCAGTTGGCGGTGAGATCAGAGAGCTTCGAATTCACTATGCTTAAGGTTACAGAGTTTATCTCAGCAAACAAGGTAAGACTATCGTGTTGCTAATTAATGGCGGAATCAAATCAACACAAACAAAAGACATAAAGAGGGCTCAAGCACTTTTACAAACATTCAAATCACAGAAGTAGTTATGGCACATGTAAGCGTATCGAAATTTGACATTGCAGATTACCTTGATAATGAAACGATGATAGAAGAATATCTCAACAATGCCTTGGAAGAGGGGAATATGGAAGAATTGATTGTTGCGATTGGACATATAGCCAAAGCAAAAGGAATGTCACAAATAGCGAACGACACTGGAATGAGTAGAACATCCTTATATAAAGCGCTATCAACTGGCTCTAAACCTCAATTTGAGACAATCCAAAAAGTCATTAAAGCTTTAGGAGGGAATCTTACTGTGAATATGGGTGGGTAGTAACTCATAATTACCTGAGAAAAATTGACTCATCTGCTCGGTCTATGCACAATATGTATGAGCATTATGTATCCTCAGATTAATCCTCACGTCTAAACAAAAAACGTTTTACCATGAGAACCCTGATGCGATTATTGATGATGTTTGGCCCGATGCTTTTCCGTCAATACAAGAAATCCCAGAAGAACAAGGAAGCCCAATCTCGAGAGGCTGCACATAACGATCAAAGCCGATATGAAGACATATCTCCTGAGGAGCCAGCTCGAAATAATCCAAGCTATAGAGAGAAAGACTTTGTGTAGCCCTTCACGCTTACAGCGACTCTTCTACACTTAATGTAGACTTCGTTTTTGCATTTGGGACTTGCGTGCCAGTTACAATCTCTGTTGCCATCACTGATCAGTTTTCTCTGTTCTATTAATCCATTGCGATATATGGCGTAGATATGCATGAGCAAGTTTTATTAGGTTGAATTAGACCCTTTTGCCTATTTTTCAGCCTATAAGCTATCTACTATGACTACCCAGATCACATCTCTTGATCACTATAAAGAACTCTATCAGCAGAGTGTAGACAACCCTGACGAATTTTGGCGCACCGAGGCCGATACCTTCACATGGTTTCAGCCATATGATGAGGTGTGTAAATGGAATTTTCGTGATCCCGATGTCAAGTGGTTTACTGGCGGTAAGACTAATATCACTTACAATTGCCTGGATCGACACCTCAAAGATCGAGGTAATCAGGTCGCTATCCTGTGGGAGTCTAATGAGGTTGATGGTGAGGCCAAATCATACACCTATCAAGAGCTACATGCTGAAGTCTGCCGCTGTGCGAATGGACTCAAAGCAATGGGGATTACTAAGGGTGATCGTGTGATCTTCTATATGCCCATGGTGCCAGAGTTAGCGATTGGGATCATGGCTTGTGCACGCATCGGAGCGGTTCATTCTGTTGTATTTGCGGGATTCTCAGCTCAAGCATTAGCGGATCGTGTTAATGACGCTGCAGCAAAGATGATCGTCTGTACAGATTACAATCGCCGTGGCGCTAAGCATATCCCAGTCAAAGCAGTCGTGGATGAAGCAATACAGATGGGATGTCCATCGGTCGAAACGGTCTTAGTACAACGCAATACAACTGAGCAGGTAACTGATCATGATATTGATAAGTGGTGGAGTCAGGAGATTAATCATCAGTCCGCAGACTGCCCGGCAGAACCAATGGATGCTGAGGATATGTTGTTCATCTTATACACATCTGGTTCAACTGGTAAGCCTAAGGGGGTTGTACATACAGTTGGAGGATATATGGTTTATGCTTGCTTTAGCTTTCGCAATGTATTCCAGTATAAGGAGGGAGATATCTACTGGTGCACGGCAGATATAGGTTGGATTACTGGACATAGTTACATTGTATACGGTCCGCTATTAGCAGGTGCTACCACGATGATGTTTGAGGGTGTGCCGACTTATCCTGATGCGGGGAGATTTTGGCAGATCTGCGAAAAATATAAAGTTAATCAGTTTTATACCGCGCCAACTGCAATCCGTGCCCTTATGGCCAAGGGAGATCAGTGGCCAGCACAGTATGACTTATCATCTATCAAAGTATTAGGTTCCGTAGGTGAGCCAATTAATGAAGAAGCGTGGCACTGGTATGATCGACATATCGGCAAGGGCAATGCTCCAATCATAGATACGTGGTGGCAGACTGAGACTGGCGGCATCATGCTTACGCCTTTACCAGGTATCACCGATGCTAAGCCGACTTATTGCTCCTATCCTATGCCAGGCGTACAGCCTGTGTTGGTTGATCCTGACGGCAATGAGATCAGTGGTAATAATGTCGAGGGCTTACTATGCATTAAGCATCCATGGCCATCTATGATCCGGACAACTTATGGAGATCATGAGCGCTGTCGACAGGTGTACTTTTCAGCCTTTGAAGACATGTACTTTACGGGGGATGGCGCCAGACGTGACGAGGACGGGCGCATCCGTGTCATCGGGCGTGTCGATGATGTGATCAATGTATCGGGACACCGTATGGGTACCGCCGAGGTCGAGAATGCAATCAACGAGCATCCTAATGTCATAGAGTCGGCTGTAGTCGGATATCCGCATGACATCAAGGGGCAGGGTATCTATGCCTATATCATCAGTCAAGGTAAGGAGTTGGATGACGCCTTCAAAAAAGAGATCTTGCAGGTCGTTACTAAGGAGATCGGGCCGATAGCCAAGCCCGATAAGATTCAGTTTTCGTCTGGATTGCCTAAGACACGATCTGGCAAGATCATGAGACGGATCCTCCGTAAGATAGCCTCTAATGAATCAGATCAGCTAGGAGATATATCTACCTTGCTCAACCCCGAGGTGGTTGAAGATTTGATAGTAGGCTCGACAGACTTGGCGTAATCAGGGGGCGTCTGCTCACAACAAATCAGGGCCTTCTCTTTTTATATAGAAAATGATATCATGGTGATGAGGGTACTGGTATTGATCTGTTTTTTCTTGTTCGGTTCACTACTATTTGCACAAGATGATAAGAGCATCGTCTTAATGGATACAGACAATACTTGGCGCAAGGAGGCCTTTAGGTTCCCAAAGCCCTTTGCCCCTGAGGTGGATTTCCATGGAGTGGCGACGTTCGATTTACGCAGGGTTGGTCTAAGGTTGATAGCCCATTGTTTTGGTCTTATGCCTTCGTATGGAAGATAGATGAGCGCCTCAGCGATGCAGAATTAGGGCGATATAAAGAACTGTACTTCGATGGATTAATGAATGCAGTCAACCGTGATAAAACCTTAACGGTACCGACCACTAATGCACTATTCATATCAACTGCTACGACCGGCGAAGCACTGTCCTATATTGGAAGAATCAAATTGTATGATGCATTCTTCTCCAAGGATATGTTGACCCTGCATGTCAATGGTAGTTGCGAGTATTGTGCAGAAGAAGATAAGCACCTATATATCTTCCGTTTATCACCGAAAGAAGCAGACCAACCGGAGCGGGATCACATTAATCAGGCAGTATTGGCAACTGATATCTGTGGCTCGGATAAAGAGTAGTGCATACGGTGAGTGGGTGATGAACTGTCTATCAACATGGTTAGCTGGGGCAGAGGAGGGTATTTTGCACGCTTATACTCCGACGAGAAGGAATAATTCTCAATCCTATAAAATCTAAAAGTTATATTTTCGCACCCACTTGTGATATGGGAGAATTAGCAGAGTTAAAACAAAAATTATCCACACCCAAGCCGGTTACCATTATTACTCATCGCAACCCTGATGGCGATGCCATAGGTTCGTCGTTGGCACTCAAGTTGTTTTTAGAAAAGTCTGGCCATGTCGTTAAGGTCATTTTCCCATCGGATTATCCAGTGATATTTGAGTACATGCCGCGGATTGTCGAGGCCATCATCTATGATCAAGATAAGAAGAGAGCAATAGATGCTCTGGCAGAGGCGGAGATCTTGTTTTGCCTTGATTTTAATGGACTCGATAGAGTTGACACTCTTGGCCCATATGTACAAGATGCCAAGGCATTCAAAGCGCTTATAGATCACCATATCGATCCTGAGCCCATAGCTGATTACTATTTATCGGATACTTCGGCGAGTTCTACCTGTGAGTTGATCTATCAGTTTATCGGAGATTTGGAAGAGAAGGCTAAGATGGATCTCGATATAGCGACTTGCCTCTTTACAGGATTGATCACAGATACAGGGTCGTTTACCTATGCGACCAATCCAAATGTATTTAGAGTAGCGGCAGATCTTAAGGAAATAGGGGTTGATGACTTTCAGCTCAACGACTACATCTTTAACTCGTGGACTGAGCGACAACTGCAGATCTTAGGGCATTGTCTCCGCAATAGGATGAAGATTTATCCAGAGCTCAAGGCTGGAGTGATACATCTGACTAAACAAGATTATAAGAAATATCAAATCGCTCGTGGCGATACAGAAGGTGTTGTCAATTACATCTTCAAAATAAAAGGCATGCAGGTTGCCGCATTCATAAGGGAGATGCCCACGGGAGATATACGTCTATCGCTGAGAAGCAAAGGAGATATCTCGGTACAAGAGCTTGCAAGCGAACATTTTAATGGTGGTGGACACAAGAATGCCTCTGGAGGCTCCTCAAAAGAATCATTGGAGGCAACAGTAGAGAAGTTCGTGTCTGTGCTACCATATTATCTCAAGTGATACACTTGACTAACAATTAATAAAGTCTATTATGAAAAAACAAATTGCTGTTATCATATTGATATGCACTATGCTCGCCATGGCTTGCCAAGAGAGTGCGACTGGCAAGAAGAAAGCTGCCATCTCAGGATATGAGTATGAAGTATTTAAAGCGGGAGCTGGAGAGAAGGTAGAGGTAGGTGACTATGTCTACTTCCAAATGGATATGATGGATGACAAGGGAGAGATCCTACAGACTTACCGTAACCAAAAGGTATTGCCATCTGTCAAGGTAGCCGGTGCCGAAGAGGCTGTCCGTAAGCAGAATCCAATCATCGACGTGATCTCTCATCTTACAGTAGGAGATAGTGCAATCATTACGATTCCTGCAGACTCTATCCCAGGTTTACCACCTGAGTATGCCGAGGTTGAGAACTTTAACTACGCTGTAATTATAAATGAGCGATTAGATGAAGCAGCGTATAAAGAGCGTATTGCAGAGCAGCAAGCTGAACTCCAGGAAGTAATGATGGCAGTAAAAGCCCGTAAGCCAGAAGTGGTAGCACTCGTAGACCAAACTATCAAAGATTTCAATAGTGGGAAGCTCAATGTTGAGGAGACACCGTCTGGATTACAATACTACATCCACGAGTTAGGTACTGGAGATATGCCATCTAATGGTGGTATGCTAACCATGCAGTATTATGGCGCCTTAACGGCAAATGGTGCAGAGTTTGATAACTCCTTTGACCGAGGTAGAGGTATACCGTTTAGGGTTGGTACTGGTAGCGTAATAGCAGGATGGGATGAAGCCGCACTGCTACTGCCTGTAGGTACGAAAGCTTCCTTATTCATACCAAGTGAATTGGGTTATGGTGAGCAAGGCAGTGGACCTGATATAGGACCTAATGCTGATCTCTACTTCTATGTAGAGGCAGAAGAGTTCTTCTTTTAATTAGGATATTTGGAAATAGGTTTCTTCACAAGTTAAAACGAAAGGACAGATGACTGCAGAACAACTCGCAGACATACAAGCTCGGCTGTCGGACCTGAGGAGGTATCTTTGACGTCGATAACCGCAGATTACAGATAGAAGACAAGGAACAAGAATCCTTAAACCCTAATTTTTGGAGTGATCCCGATCATGCTGAGGGTGTGATGCGTGAAATAAAAATCCACAAGAACTGGGTCAAACAATATACTAACGTGGAGGATCATGTCAATGACCTCGAGATCCTTTTCGAATTTCAGAAAGAAGGGGAGGCGACGGTGGAAGAGGTAGATGCTCAGTTTGACAGAACTATCAAAAGTGTCGAAGAGGCAGAATTTAAATCTACCCTCAACAAGGAGGAAGATGAGTTATCTGCCATCATAGAGATCAATGCTGGTGCTGGCGGTACTGAAGCATGTGACTGGGCAGAGATGCTCTATCGGATGTATGTCATGTATGGCGAAAAGACAGGCTATAAAGTCAAGGAACTCAATCGGGTGAATGGCGACGTAGCAGGCGTGAGATCGGTATCTATAGAGATCGCAGGGGACTACGGATATGGCATGCTCAAGGGCGAAAATGGTGTACATCGACTCGTGCGAGTGAGCCCATATAACGCTCAAGGGAAGCGCATGACATCCTTCGCATCCGTATTTGTACATCCACTCGTAGATAATCGCATCGAGATTGATGTCAATCCATCAGATCTGGATTGGGATACCTTTCGGGCGAGTGGTGCAGGAGGACAGCACGTCAATAAGACAGAATCGGCCGTCAGGGTGCGTCACTTACCATCTGGTATCGTCGTGGAGTGCCAGGAGGAGCGATCTCAGCACCTCAATCGTGACAAAGCTATACAGATGCTAAAGTCTCGACTCTATGAGGCCGAGCTCGAGCGTAAGCGGGCTGAAAAGGCCGCAGTAGAATCCACTAAGATGAAGAACGAGTGGGGCTCACAGATCAGATCATATGTGCTCGATGACCGCCGAGTCAAAGATCATCGCACGGGATATCAAACACCTCAGACTGATGCTGTGCTCAATGGAGAACTTGATGAATTCCTCAAGTCATTTTTGATGTGGGAGGGTAGACCGTATTGATTTTCGTATGGAGCATTGAGTGCGAGTTACTTTGAATATTCGCTACTCATAAACTCTTCTTATACAACACATGCCTCTGTAACTTGTGTCCTTCAGGTACATTAGGATGATCAAATTCTCCCTTTTTGACCATTCCGATCTTTTGCATGACTCGCTCTGATGGCTTGTTAAGTGTAGCTGTGAAGGAGTAGATCTCTTTTGTACCAAGTTTGGAGCTGCAGTATGCTATGCAAGCTTGAGCGCCCTCTGGGGCGTAGCCATGACCCCAGTACTCTTTGGATAGTCGCCATAGGATCTCAGTACACGGAGCGAAGTCTGTATCCATCTCGCAGTAGGCAAATCCTATAAATCCGATAAATGCACCATTATCTAATAGTTCTACAGCATAAGGTCCGTAACCATGCTGTTCAAATTGGTTAACAATCTTATGACAGAGCGCCTCTGCCTGCGGAGTAGTTAGAGGATTCAAGAAGTATCGCATCACCTCGGGATCCGCACATAGCGTTGCTAATGGTTGGATATCAGTAGGTTGCCATAATCTGAATCCTAATCGTTCTGATTGAAAGAGGTAGCTCATGCGGTTTTATGCTGAAGGGGTACGTAAGAGATATGCAGAGATCATGGAGCATAGGAGAAGTATATTTAGTGAGCCATACATATACCAAAGCTATGAATTACGATAGTTTTTGTCTTTGTTTGAGGAGGATTATCATACGTATGCTACAGTAAAGTATCGCCTCAAAGATTATGAACAGTAAGAAAGCACTCATTCAACTGAATATTGGAATCCTCTTTTTAAGTACCTCAGGTGTCTTGGGACGTCATGTCACTGTAGACTCTACGCTGACTAATCTGGCAAGGGCCGCTATGGCCCTTTTGATCTTGGCGGCCTACTGTTATTATCAGAAAATCTCTTTGAAGTTAGATAATCGTAAAGATCTATACATCGTGCTACTTTCAGGGGTCTTGTTCGGCGGGCACTGGGTTACTTATTTCTATGCTTTAGATTATTCTAATGTCGCAATAGCGCTGCTCTCTTTGTACACTTACGTTGGTTTTACGGCCATCTTAGAACCGCTGATGTTGAGGACTCCGATTAATAGATTTGATATAATGTTGTCTTTGATTGTCTTCGTCGGTGTATTGATCATGGCACCATCATTTGATGTCAATAACAGCTATACCATTGGTATTTTGTTCGGATTGCTGTCTTCAGTGTTTTATACCTTTCGCAATATTTTGATCTCTGTACCTGCTAAGCGGTATGATGGTAGTTCGCTGATGGTTATTCAGCTTGCAGCTATGGTAGCCGTTATGATGCCATTTATGGGTTTTTATGATTACACAGGATTAACTGACCAATGGTTTTGGATACTCCTATTAGCATTATTCACCACAGCATTAGGGCACACTTTATTTGTCAAGAGTTTTAAGGAGCTTACACCTACGACCTCGAGTATTTTATCTTGTGTCGTACCTGTATATGGTATTCTTTGGGCTTTCCTGATATTAGGCGAGGTACCAACACTGAAGACCATGATTGGAGGTGCTGTGATTCTATCTGTAGTACTCTTGAAGACTTTGCGTACCAGTAAATCAAGCTGAAATACCTCGGGAGTTATTACTCCATCCACCAGTCTGGTTGCGAAAGAGTACTGCGATTGCCCTGCAGACAGTCCATGCAGACTGCATCATTAGGTCTTCGAGATGGACAACGGCGCCCAACAGGACCTACTGCTTCTCTTGGTACATTTACCTGTGCTGTGTCAATCTCAGTGGCATAGAAGAATCCAAAGACCTCTTCTGTTGGATTGTTAACATTAAAAAAGTTGGTAGGCACCAGGCCTGCTGGACTATCAAATACACTTCCAGATCTGTTAATGACCATCTGTACAGCCTCAAAGTACTCAAAGGCAGTTTGGGTTAGTGAATGCTGCATAGCTACAAAATGATTTGCCTCTGCATAGGTAAAGGTGATATCTCGCTCAAAAATCATCCAGTCCCGTAGAGCTGTAGTACCGACCTCACCAGGATCTACGACAACCTCTTCGACGGCTCCGAGCTCCTGCACGATATAGCAAGTCTTGGGTTCTCGGATGGGTGGAGGTGTATCAGTTAACTCGTAGACTTCTTCAAAGGTCCAGCGTAATTTTAAGGGCTCTGCTGTGTTAGGAATAACTGCATCTGTGTCTACAAAAATCCCAACCTGATCTTCCGGTATTGGAGTACCCAATGGTCCGAGCTCAAGGGTTTCAATAATTTCAAACCTTAACTGATCAATCTGAGGAACAGGAAGTAGCTGTTCGATATAGGATTGAAATAGACGACCATCGTCAGTAGCTACTTGTAAGAAGAAAGTCATAAAGTCCTCAACCAGAAAGTCTGGTGAGTCTGCAGAGAATCTCAATTGATTGACTCCTGTGGACACCAATGGAATCTTTATACTTTGTCCTCTGTTGTTGTACAGGGTCGCTGTCTCAACTAACACAGGGGTATTTATCCCAGAGAAGTCTCTTACCTTGTTTGTGTTAACAGTGATTGTGTTGACATCACCCTTGACTAAGATTGCTTGTATGACGACTGAGCTTTCTAAATCTCTATCTGGTTCAAATTCGAGTTCACTGATGCAAGAAGTATAACACAACATGATGAGACTAAGCACAATAATCTGCCTCGAAGTCTTCTTGTATGCCATGTGTATCTACTCTTCTGCTTGTGCGGTATATTCTACAATTCTTGACACAAGCTGACCATCCTCTGTACGGGCTAATATCATCATCACGAATGTGCCAATATCATCAGTATGATAAAAGTTAAACTGGGCTCTGCCCGTATCATCTGCTGTAATACTTGGATTCCAGTAAATAGTAGGGGAGAACATCGGACTTGTACTATCAGGAGAGACAACAGCGGGGTTGAGCTTCATGACATCATCTTTTGGCTGTAATCCATTCAATTTAAATATGTCTGCTGCTTCATCTTCGTCCAGTCTAAAATTAGGAAGCTTAGTTTGTACGATGACAGCTCCATCTCTACCCATTACATTATACATCTTACGTAGTTTCTTAAGATCGTAGTAGAGTTTGATATCCTTCACGTCATCAAAAGGGATGCTCCCTACAAAATTTGGATTACGACTGACCATGCCGTCAATGATAAATATTGGAGTTTCTCCAAGATAAAAGTCTCCTATTCTTCTTGACTTCGGGTTTGTCATTTTGGCGGTATAGAGTCCGTCATCATCAACCTTAAAGCTCAAGGCCGTCGAAAGCTCTTTGATAAAATTACCTATAGTTTCAAATCGTTTATATTCGGAGAGCTGATAGTATACATTGGGCTTAAGTTCCTCAGCATTATTGATAGAATTACTCATCTGACTCTTATCCTGAGTGTACCCAAAATACTGGGCTAATTTCCTTCTTGTTCGACTCTCAGCTAAATATTCTGCTATGTACTCTGGTCCTATGTTAGCACGCTTATCTGGCGAGTTAAGCGAAGGTTCGAGGAGCTTGTAGTTTAGATTGTCAAGGGAATGATCATATCGCACGAACTGAATATTCTGTTCGCCTTCAAAATCATCCAACTCAAAGAAGAACTGACCTTTGGCATTACTCTTGGCAAATGAAAATTTCTGTGCTTCGATACTCCATACACCCATGATTTTGAGTTCTAATGGAGTATTGCTATTGTCAGTTACAAGCCCTTGAAAAAAAAGTTTTTGACTTGGACTCGTAATAGTATAATCGCTCTGCTTTGTCAGGCTCATAAATACCTCCTGTTCGCCGAACACCAGAGCCTTATCGAGTATGCTCACTGAATATTCAGCAGGTACTGGATTATTATCCTCGTCAAGGACAACTAATGAGATTTTTTGATTCGTTCGGGCACCGACTATCGAATCAAACTTAGCAGCAATAGTCAATGAACTTTCATGACTATCGTCAGATTGGTATCCATCTGAGACAACAAGCTCTCCTTCAGAGAGATCATTGTATATAGGGAAGTCTATAATTCCGATATTCTCTGTGATCTTTTGGGCAGCATCTGCTATAAAAAATGCAAGTTGATAATCGCCATTGTCATAGTCTACAGGTATATCAATAGCACCAGATATTGAAGTACTCGCTGCTGCTCGATTATAAAACTGAGCAAGGAGGTCGCCATTCTTGTAGAGTCGGATATTTATAGCGAGAGTCTGCTCGGCGAATGCTGTGGGTAAGAAGAGCTTATAGTTAATTTCTTCACCTTGACTATAATAAGGTTTGTTCAGTTGTACAACGAACGAATCACCTTGGGCATCGGCTTGCATCCAGAAGCAGGTGATGAGAATTATAATTGCTACTAATTGTTTCATGATCTTTTATTTTACCACCACTCAGGTCGTTCGAGAGTACTATTGTCTTCAGTTAAGCAGTCACAACAGGCTTGATCTGGGCATTCTACCGGTCGCATTGAGTTCGGGGGACATCTTGGTGTGACGTTAGGACCAATATCTGCGGGTGTCAAAAACACACGAGCCGTATCTATTTGGGTCGCATAGAAATATCCAAACACCTCGTCTTCTGGGTCGTCAACATTTGAGAAATTCGAAATGATACGCCCTGCTGGACTCTCAAATATATTGCCGTCCCTAACGATAATATTACTGATGGCACTAAAGTATTCTAAGGCACCCGGGCTGAGCGAAGACTGTAAAATCGTGAAGTAATTCCCCTCAGCGTAAGTGCTTCCAATAGATCTTTCAAATAGGATAAAATCATCTAATCTAGTAAGACCAAGCGTACTCGGATCAACAACTATCTCATCGGCAGCGCCTAGATTCTGTGTGATAAAACAAGACTTGGGTTCACTGCCATCAGGTGGCGTATCTGTCAATTGGAAAGTTTCTGAAAATGTCCATCTCACACCAATTAACTCATCAGAGTTAGGCATCGTCAATCCAGTATTTACAGAGTATGATAACATCGGTTGCAAAACAATACGGTCTGCGGCTCCTACAGTCTCTCGTTCTACTACTGATGCGTTGGCCTCCTCAACAACTGGCACTGGAAGTAATGGCTCATCAGTAGATTGATAGATTCTTCCATCGGCAGTCCTGACTCTCAGATTAAACGTCATAAACTCCTCCACAACAAAATCTGGTGAGTTAGCAGGTATCTCGAGAGCGTAGTTTTCGTTATTTGTATTAGGGATAACCACTTCCTGACCCATCTCATTGGATAGGACCACCTCTCGTACGACTATTGGAATAGATCTCCCCGAAAAATCTCGTACTCTTCCGATCCGAGCAGTAAATACATGGGGATCACCTTGGGCAAATTGACCTTGGATCGCCAAAGTATCCTCGATGTTATTGATAGGATCAAATTCTATATCAGATATACATCCCTGTATACCGATCACGAATAAGAGTAATGCTGTAAACCGAATAATATATCTCATTATAATAATTCTAAGTGAAAGGTGATTGATGGAAATGCATTGCCAAGAATAGCTAACTGTTGGGCCCTTGGTAAATTAAAGGCCCCTCGATTAAAGAATACTGAAAAGGCATTTTCTCTTCCTAAAACATTATAGATTGAGAATGTCCAACTAAGTCTAAAGTTCTTGTCTTTCTTGTAATCTTCACCCAATGTATAGGACACATCAATACGTCTAAAATCAGGGATTCTTCGTTGATTACGTTCTGCAAAGATGGGTACGAAAGCATTCTGTGGAGTTACAAATCCTGCAACGGGAGGAGTCGTAGGTCGACCTGACGCATAGGTCATATTTATAGCCACACTATTTCGTTGATTAGGTTGATAGTTAAGTACCAACGATGCTTCATGGGGTTTGTCAAAATTACTGGAATACCATTCACCTCGGTTGATCCCTTCCACTAAGCGTTGAGATCTGGAGAACGTGTAGGCAAAAGTTCCATTAATTACGCCTGTCTTTTTCGTTAAGCTGAATTCAAGGCCGTATGCTCGTCCCTCCCCATCTAAGAGTTCTGTTTCCAGGTGATCATTGACTAATAGATTTGCAAAGTCGCGATAATCAAATAGTTGATCGATTTGACGGGCAAATACACTAACCGATGCCTCTACATTGTTGTCTGCAAAGTTTTGAAAATACCCTAAGGATACATTATGAGACCGTGTAGGAAGTATATGTCTATTGCTCAACTGCCATTGAGAAGTTGGCGTCGGACTATCGGTGTTAAATATCTGATTAATATACTGTGTCGTGCGACTGTAGCCGGCCTTAATTGATCTCGAATCGTCCAGAGAATACCTGAATGAGGCCCTTGGCTCAATCCCATAAAATGAATCGAATATACCACCATCAAAACTGAGTGTATCTACTATGTTTTCGACTAAGCGCTCTCCGTCATATTCAAATACTTCAGCAGGACCAAAATTATGAAAGCTGCTGATCCTTAGGCCCACAGAAATAGAGAATTTATCGCTGAGCGTATAATTCACATCACCAAAGATGGATGCTTCTAAACCTCTTTCTTGTTCGAGCTCGGCAGCAAGACTTTCTGCTGACTCCAGTGTTGGTATACGTCTTCCAGGATCTGATATATAAAGGATTCCAGAAAATCCAGTTGTAAACTCGAGATCGTCATTAACAGTATAGTCTATCTTTTCTTTGAACTTACCGTATGTGATTTTATTCTCAAAGTCAGAAGCAGTGATCGGGTCAAAGTCATTCTGTATACTGGAGTAATCCGAAATTGATAAAGTCGTTTGGCTGAATAACTTAGGACCAAAGGCATTCTTGTAGATCACCTGACCCAGACGTGTGCTATAATCAAACCCAAAATCATTGTTGAAGACAAAATTATCGTTGGCAACATATGCTGATAGAATCAAAGATGACTTATCAGATATGCGGTGTGTGATTCGCCCATTCCAATCGAGGAAAGAAGCAGAACTATTTTGTACTTCTGGTACGCTGGTTATTCCGAGCACCCAGTCACTGTAACTGGTCCGAAAGCCAGTGATAAATGATGTTTTCCCTTTTTTGATTGGGCCTTCCAATGCTACCTTTCCAGATACGGCACCTATTCCTGCGTTTAACTTAAAGTCGTCAAAATCGCCATCCCGCATCTCTACATCGAGGACTGAGGCCAAACGTCCACCAAATTCCGCAGGCATGATGCCTTTGTATAGATCCACAGCTTTTATCAAGTCTGTGTTGAATGTGCTGAAAAAACCAAGTGCATGAGAGGTGTTAAATATCATGGCATCATCTTGCACGATGAGATTTTGATCCACATCTCCTCCACGTACATTAAATCCTATCGAACCTTCACCCACTGAGCTTACACCTGGTTGAATCAATAAGCTTTGAATTACATTAGGCTCTCCTAAGAAGGATGGGAGCTTTTCGATCTCAGCTACAGTTAGACGCTCTACACTGATCTGTGTGTTCTGTACTTGATCATTAGCAGATCGTTCGCTGATCACGATTTCCTCGAGAGATATAGCTTCTTTAAAAAGCTTAAGTCTAATATCGCCATCTGATAACACCGTTACTTTTTCAGTTAATGTCTGGTATCCGATGAACTGAACTTGGATAATCTGCTCACCTACTTCCACTTCAGTATTAAATGTGCCTTTGAGATCAGTCACATCACTGCTTGTAGTATTCAACCATTGTATCGTCGCACCAAAGATTCTTTCATTGGTGTCGGCATCTCTGACCGCCCCAGTGACAAGAGCTCGACCCGATGGCTTTAGATTTTCTATTTCGCCGACTACGAGATCTCTTCTACTTCTGGTTCCTTCTTGTTCTTCATTTTGGTTTTCTTCAAGAAGCTTGAAGTAGGACGCGCTAAATTCATTAGTCGCTAAGTAACTTGGGACGATCACCACATCGTCATCCTTATAGACAAGGTAGGAGTAGTTTAAGGGAGCAAGTACCTGATCCAAGATCGAAGTCAGAGTTTCTTCCTTAGCGGTGAAGCTGAACTTGTGATCACTATGATCTGATGCCTTGTAAAAGAACCTTACGTCAGCTTGCGATTTAATATCATCTAAAAGCTGTGAGAGGGTAACATCCTGTACATCCAAGGAAGCTCGTTGTGTCAGAACAGGAGCATCTTTTTGACCAATTAGCTGTGTACAAACAAAAAGTATTGAAGCACAAAGAATTAAGAAGTCTTTGATAAATGCGCTCATTGGCAATAGTTTTTTCATTCGGTTAGATGCTGCTAAAATAAGCCTTATGGAGAGACTACATAGATTGGCTTAGGTTATTTTGTGATATCCAAGAAAACAGAGTCGTGCTAATGTTGGAGTGCCGACTCAGAGCCGATACATTTAATTGTCCGTCAATAAATCACTATACAATAGAGGTACTCTGTTAAGGATATTATTTAACTTGTTTTCATACAACGAATTGAATTATTATGGAATTGAAAATAAATGGTAAGTCCGTGCAAGTCGATGTTGAGCCAGGCATGCCACTGCTATGGGTATTACGTGACAAGTTGAATATGACTGGGACCAAGTTTGGTTGTGGTGTCTCATCATGTGGCGCATGTACGGTTATGATTGATGGAGTCGCTGTACGTACTTGTACACTTCCAGTAGCCAATGCTCAAGGAAAAAGTATTATGACCATAGAGGGGATAGGCTCACAGGCAAACCTCACTGCTGTACAGCAAGCTTGGATAGAACATCAAGTGCCTCAGTGTGGGTACTGTCAGAGCGGGATGATTATGGCGGCTACAGCCCTATTAGATGAGATTCCAGACCCGACAGACGAAGACATCGATCAGAAAATGACCAACATCTGTAGATGTGGAACCTACACAAGGATCAGAGCGGCGATCCATACTGCCGCCAAATTAAGAAGCCAAGCATCGGATCTCTTAGGCGCTATTTAATTCAATTTTTCAAGCAGACAATATCATGGCAAATAATAAAAAAAGAAAAGTCTTTACGAGACGTAATTTCCTAATTACGGGAGGTGTAGCGACAACAGGACTGGTGATAGGTGTGGCTGGGCTCAATGCACATGTGAATAAGAAAATTCGCAGGTATAGCGGAGTAGGTATGGGACAAGGTGCCATGCTTAACGCTTGGGTAAGTATTGCCCCTGATAATTCGGTGACCATTGCCATACCTCGTGCAGAGATGGGGCAAGGAGTTTATACTTCGCTACCCATGTTAGTAGCCGAAGAGTTGGAAATAGCGATGGATCAAATCAAAATCGTCCATCCTCAACCAGAGTCACCATATGCTAATACGTTCATGCTGACTCAAGAGGAGCCTAATGCATTTAAGGGATATTCACTTATGGAGAAAGTGTACGCCTACTTACCTGTAATCGGTACGGGAGGAAGTACATCTATACCTGATGGATACAACAATATGCGCTATGCAGGAGCCACAGCAAGAGAGATGCTCAAGCAGGCGGCAGCGGATAAATGGGGTGTGGATCGCTCTCAAGTTACTGCCGAGAATGGGCACATCATCAACAATGCTGATAAGAGCAAACTCAGCTATGGTGCACTGGCGGAGGCAGCAAGAGATATTGATCTGGATGGCATGCCAGAGTTGAAAAAGCGAGAAAATTGGAAACTGGCTGGTACAAAAGCAAGAAGGTTAGATATTCCAGAAAAGGTCTCAGGCTCAGCAGAATTTGGAATCGATGTCCGTAGAGCTGATATGCTCTATGCTGCGATGCTACACCCGAAAGTTATCGGAGGTAAGATCACAGATATATCCAATATCGATGAAGTAGAGTCCATGCCAGGCGTCAAGAAAGTCGTACTTACTGAGTATGGTGCAGCAGTCATAGCTGACAATACGTGGAGAGCCAAGAATGGAACTCTCGTGATGGCGACTGTCGAAGATTATGTAGGCAATGATGCTATCAGTTCTGATGAGATTGAATCTCGGCTGACAGAATTATTGGACGCAGAGCCAATAGCGACACCAGAGTCAGAGGGGGATGTAGATGTAGTGATTGGAGAGTCAGATGCGGTCATCGAGGGAACATACAAGGTGCCTTACTTAGCCCATGCTGCCATGGAGCCACTTAATTGCACCGTGCTTATCAATGAGGACTCTGCAGAAGTATGGGTAGGCCATCAGGCGACATCAGTAGTGCTCGATATGATTGCTCAGGATACAGGTATCAGCAAAGAGAATATCAAAATCAATATCACCTATCTCGGTGGTGGCTTCGGACGTCGGGGAGAACCGGATTTTCTAAAGAAAGCCGTAGCTGTAGCAATGCAGATGAAAGGAACGCCGATACAGACTGTCTTCACCCGTGAAGAGGATATGAAAAATGATATGTATCGACCTGCCGCATTAAGCCGATTTAAGGCAGTGGTTGCGGAAGATGGAGCTATAGACGCTTGGGATAATAAGATTGCAATTCAATCTGTAAGTCATAGTGCTCTTAGTAGAATCGTTCCAGCTATGGCACCGAGTCCTAAGAAAGATGAAGCAACAGCAGAAGGAGCAATTAACTTGCCATATATCATGTCTAATAAGAGAACATCTTTTAGCGATTATGAGAGCCCGATACAAGTGGGCTTTTGGCGAAGTGTGGGAAGTTCGCAGAATGCTTTTTTTACAGAGTCGTTCATGGATGAATGTGCACATGCTGTAGGGCAGGATCCATTTAGTTTTAGATTAGCTAAACTTGATGAGACACCGAGATTCAAGGCCGTACTTGAGCAGACTGCTCAGCTTGGAAACTGGGGCGCTCAAGATGGAAAATATAGAGGTATTGCGCTTCATAAGTCATTTGGGTCAATCGTTGGTCAAGTGTGTACGATCAGCAAATCGGGTGATCAAGAGTTTTCAATAGATGAGTTCGCATGTGTAGTAGACTGTGGGGTATATATCAACCCAGATACGATCGAAGCACAGATGGAAGGTGGTATCATTTTCGGTTTATCGGCAGCGCTATTTGGTCAGATCACGTGGGATAAGGGTTCTGTAATACAGAGTAATTTCCCTGATTATGACATGGTCAGGATGAATGTGTCTCCAGCTATTAAGGTTCATATCATGGAAAATGATCATTACCCCGGTGGGGTAGGTGAGCCTGGTACACCACCAGCCGCACCAGCATTGACTAATGCAATATTTGCCGCTACAGGTACAAGAATCAGAGAATTGCCACTTATGAATAGTGGATATAAGTTTACGTAGAACCCAATAGCATGTCTGACCAAAACTTAGTAACCTTAGACTGGATAGTTATTGCAGGCTATTTCGGTCTGCTCTTGGCAATTGCAGCATGGGTGATTAGACAGAAGCAGGCTGACTCCGAGGACTACTTTCTTGCCGGGCGTAATATGGGCTGGTTTGTTGTTGGAGCATCCATCTTCGCGTCCAATATTGGATCAGAACATGTTGTTGGCTTAGCAGGATCTGGAGCGGGTGATAAGTTTCCCTTACTGATATACGAACTCCATGCATGGATCGTGATTCTCCTGGGTTGGTTATTCCTGCCATTTTATGTAAGGAGCGGTGTGTTTACGATGCCGGAGTTCCTTGAGAAGCGGTTTGGTCCCAATACGAGATGGTTTCTGTCACTCTTCAGTTTGGCAGCCTACGTATTGACTAAGGTATCGGTAACCCTTTATGCTGGAGGTATTGTAATCTCTACACTACTGGGTATTTCATTCATGACGGGGGCCTTGCTTACGGTGATATTGACTGGAGTCTATACGATCCTTGGAGGGATGAGAGCGGTGGTATATACGGAGACATTACAAGCGATCGTCTTAGTGATTGGTGCGGCAACCCTAACTTATATGGGACTTAATGTTGCCGGAGGATGGAACAGCGTAGTTGATACAGTCGGTCCTGAGTATATGAATATGTGGCGCTCCATGGACGATCCTAACTACCCATGGCATTGGTTGGTGTTGTCTTCATCTATCGTCGGTATCTGGTACTGGTGTACAGACCAAGTTATAGTACAACGAGTCCTTACCGCCAAGAATCTTAAGGAGGGAAGGCGAGGAGCCATTTTCGGTGCTTTCCTAAAGTTGATGCCAGTATTCTTATTCTTGATACCAGGCTTAATTGCACTGGTGTTAAAGATGCGAGGAGAACTCATGTGGGAGAAACCTGACGAAGCGTTTCCGATGCTGCTGGTCCACATATTACCTGCAGGATTAAGAGGTTTGGTTGCGGCAGGACTTATGGCAGCGCTGATGTCATCGTTAGCCTCAGTGTTTAATAGCTGCTCAACCTTGTTTACCATAGACATCTATAAGAAACTTAAGCCAGCAGCCACAGAAGCACGTATGGTACGTGTTGGGAGGATGGCGACTCTCGTTGTCGTATTACTCGGTATTGCTTGGGTGCCTATCATAGAGCAATTGGCTGATGGAGCCCTTTATGGTTATCTGCAAAATGTACAAGCATATATTGCTCCGCCTATCACAGCGGTATTTCTGTTAGGGATATTCTCAAGCCGTATCAACTATCAGGGTGCTCAAGCGACCTTGTTTGCGGGTTTCTTTATCGCAGCGCTGAGATTGGGATTGGAGGTCACCAAGGGTAAGTTGGATCCTGGCAGCTTCTTATTTCAATATGCCGATATGAACTTCCTTAAATTTTCATCTTTCTTCTTTTTGGCGAGTGTGGCAATTGCAATCTTGGTCTCTATAGCCACTCCCAAGACCCCATTGGCACAACTTGAAGGGCTAACACTTCAGAC
>CAYPWL010000018.1:0-66197 GCA_964414425.1 uncultured Saprospiraceae bacterium | reverse complement strand
CTCATTGTCCTCTTTGTGATGGTGTATTTCAGTTAATCATTGTAGACATGAGTAAAGTCTCTTTAGAGACCATAAGTACCAGAGTACTTATGCGAATGTGGCGCGAACTGCGGCTTGCGCACCTGCCGTATGCAAATATGTTTGAGAGAAATACACTGATGCGGTGATTGGGTGTTAAAAAGAAAAGACCTTTCTCTGTTTTGAGAAAGGTCTTTTAGCAGCCCGTAGGGGATTCGAACCCCTGCTACCAGGATGAAAACCTGGCGTCCTAACCCCTAGACGAACGGGCCATTCTTAATGGTCGGCAAAAATGAAATAACTTTTGCAATAATCAAAGTCAAGACATGAATAAATTGTTACATATCAGTCTTAATTTTTTGTTTGCTTCAATTTTATTGACGTGATAAAATAGCTTTCGTTAGCTAAAACTGGACCTAGCTCTCGGCGCTCTTATTTGGAAGACTTGTTTTCTAACTCCAAGAAGTAGTGATGTAGGCAATATATGACCAGCGCCCAGAACCATCCCACAGAAATGTATCCATTACTATTAATGTCCAAAAACTCTCCGAAACCGAACTTAGCAATTATGGAAATGATAGGAAAGAGCCATAAAGGCATGGCCAGAGTGGTATAGCGAAGAATTTTGCTTGAGTTCCTATTACTCAGAAACAGGAGGGCAGCCAGAACTGATAGTACAATTGTTGAGAATGAGAAGTCCATAGAGATATTAGTTCGTGGTTTGCATGCGTTAGTATTTTGAAAGCAAAATTGGACCTGAATAAGTCCAGAGTTTAACAGGATTAGTGCTAATAGTAACTCGCAAACGCAGTCAATATATCCACAAAATGAGCTCTAAAATAAAAATCTATTTTTCGTCCGCTCTAAGCGTATATCTCTTATTTACTGTTCAATTGCAGGAGAGTTAATCCCAAATTATTACATCTTTGTATCATCCCCGTAAAAGAGTTTGAATTCCCACATGACGCATTACAAATCGATTTTCAATTTCATAGTTGTCTTAGGATTGAGCGTCCTCGCTTGCCCACTCATTGGTCAGCAAGAGTTTGGAGGAGTACCATACACACAAGATTTAAAACTAGATATCACAGACCCTTCTATCGAAAGTTTGGAACTGAATAACGTAGTCTCTAAGCTTAAATCTCGGGATACTGAGGGTACTAATATTCATGCACTTTCCCTGATCACTCCTGCTAATCAAAAGAGCTTGTCGCCTAAGTTTAGCCAGGTCGCTCAAGATGTAGTGCTGACTACTATAAACCTACCTGCAACCACTGATTCATATCTAAGATTAGATGATTATGATTTGCCACAAGGGGCAAAACTTTTTATCACAGAGCACGCCTCAGGAGAAGTGCATGGATCATATACATCTGGCAATAATTCGAAGAGTCAGCGTTTAACCTTAGGTCCATTTAGTGGTAGCTATACAATAGAATACAACTACGATCACGCCGATCAGAATAATATGCCGTTTAAGATCGCTCAAGTTTATGCTATGACCGGCGATCAAGCTGCTAATGATCTTGGATTTGGAACTGCATTTGACTGCTCGATTAATATCAATTGTGAAGAAGGTAGAACTCTAAGTGATGCCTCAAATGGAGTAGTTAGAATAAGAGTAGTAGGCGAGGAAGCGATAGCGCTCTGTACAGGCTCACTTATGAACAATACAGCTGAAGATCAAACGCCATATGTCCTGTCTGCGTATCACTGCACACGCCCTGCAGGTGTAGAGTTTACTCCTCTATATGACCAATGGATATTTGACTTTTTGTATCAGAGTAATAGTTGTGCCAATCCAACTGATGAGCCGTCTTTTGCCTCAGTACAAGGTGCTGAATTATTGTCAGAGTGGGAAGATACTGACATGCTCTTGCTCAGGTTGACCAGTCCAATACCGCTCGTTGCAAGCGCATTTTTCAATGGATGGGATGTCACTCCTAATTATCTTCCGGCAGCTACACATTTGATACATCACCCTAATGGAGATATAAAGAAAGTGGCACAAGATTTTGATAGCCTAACATTGGACCTTAGTCCTCGACAATGGGATAACGGAACGATTACGCCGACAAGGAGTCATTATAGAGCTGAGTTTGACAATAGTACATATCAACCAGGCAGTTCTGGTGGACCACTCTTAGATAATAACCGACGTATTATAGGCCAACTTCATGGCGGGCCAAGATCAGATGAGTTTTGTACAATAGCAATCTCGTATAGTGGACGCTTGTCAGAATCTTGGACTGGTGGTGGGACACCCGAAACCAGACTGAGTGATTGGTTAGATCCTATAGGTAGTGGTGTGACACAGCTCGATGGCATTAGATCTGACGCGCAAGAACAGTTTGTTCAGTTTACTGGGCGAGTGTTGACTTCTGACGGTATTGCCATATCTAATGTAGGAGTTACGCTGACTGGTGAACAAGAGTTTCAGTTTTTTACGGGTCAAGATGGACGATTCGTTTTTGACAATCTCTCCAGTAAGGGAACTTTCAATTTTGCCTTGGATAAAAATGTCAATGCTGCCAATGGTTTATCTAGTTTAGATATCGTTATGATTACCAACCATATATTAGGGAAAGTGCCTTTTACAGATGTTTTTCGAGAGCTCGCAGCAGACGTAAGTGCTGATGGAAGAGTTTCCTCTATCGACCTCGTACAGATGACTAATGTCTTGTTAGGTCGCAGCGATAATTTCCCTAATTCTCCAGCATGGAGGTTTGAGCCCGAAACTCTGCAGATGAGTGGCAGCGATATTGGTAATAACAGCGTAGAACTCGTTGTCGTAGGCTTTAAGGTCGGCGATGTCAATAATAGCGCCGATCCAAGGCAATAGATCCTCTTATTGCTTGTACATAACTTGGCCTCCCACGATAGTATACTCCACTTGAGTATCGAGTATTGCATCATCACTACAAGTCAGCCAGTTCTCAGATAGTATCGTGAAATCCGCAAGTTTCCCTACCTCAATGGTCCCTTTTAGTTCTTCTTCAAAAGCCGCATAAGCATTGTTGTAGGTATACGACCGCAATGCCTCTGCTCTGGTCATTTTATTCTCCGTAAAGAACTCCATCCCATTGTCTGCTCTCTTTCTCGTAACACTGGCGTAGAATGATTCTATGGGATCGATATCTTCTACTGGTGCATCAGTACCATTAGTCACTATGGCTCCACTATCGATAAGGGCTCTCCAGTTGTAAGCCCCTTCTTGAGCTCGCTGTCTGCCCAATCTTTTTTCTACATATGGGGCATCTGACGTACAGTGGATTCCTTGCATACTTGGGATGGCACCCAGTTGTGCAAATCTGCCAATATCATCAGGGTGTAGATGCTGGCTGTGCTCGATCCTCCAGCGAAGATCATCTTCCTTATTTGGGGCTAACAGCTCGATTATATCCAGGGTTTCTCGATTAGCACGGTCGCCGATGGCGTGAACACAAAACTGCATATCATTGGCGCGTGCTATCCGCCCCATGCTTGTTATTTCCTCTATAGAAGTTGTATTCTGCCCATAGAAATCTGCTTTGTCCGTATATGGCTCCAAGAGCCACGCTCCAAATGATCCAAGAGCTCCATCAAGTGCCACCTTAAGGGCACGACAGGTGAAGTGATTATTACCGACGCCAATCATCTTGTAGGCTGACAAGTCTTGCGGTATATCAGCAAGCGGCTCACGGATCATTGCCCAAAGTCTGATACGCATGTCTCCATCCTCCGCCAGTGCCTTATATCGGTCTACTTCTTCAAAGTGTGATCCTGCATCTTGAAATGAGGTGATCCCTCTCTTGAAACATTCATCTTGGGCTAATTCGACGCCTTTATACCATTGATTGAGTCGGTCCTGATCACTGAGTGTTTCGAGATATTCATGATAGAAGTGTTTGATGATATCCTCAGCGTTCTCTTCAAATACCCCAATAGCTTGACCATTTTCATCTCTGACGATTCTGCCTCCAGCGGGGTTAGGAGTCTCTGCATTTATGCCTGCTAACTCCATGGCTTTTTGATTAACGAATATGCCGTGTCCGCTTGCATGATCGAGTAATACTGGATTGTCTGGAGATATAGCACTTAGGTCAAAGTGTTTGGGGTATCCATGTACGTGGTCCTCTACTGGTTCCATCCATTTTTCTTGATGCCATCCTCGTCCTATTATCCATTCGCCAGGTTCACTTTGTTCAACCTTTTCGGCCACCATGCCTACTATTTCATCCCAAGACTTCGCTTTGAGAAAATTAAGATTCATCAGGAACTCGCCTAATCCTGAGAAATGTCCGTGTCCCTCGATAAGGCCTGGCATGACAAATGAACCCTTGGCATCTATGATTTCTGTGTCGGGACCGACGTATGTTTCAGTCGTTGCTCTATCAGTAACTGCCGAGATTGCACCATCTAAGATGATCACCGCTTCGGGCGATGAGTCGGTTGTGCCTGTGTAGATCTGATCACTATAGATGATCATGTCGGCGTGAGATGACTTCTGATCGCCACATGAGGCACATAGAACGGTCAGGGCAATAATTGCAAGTAGGGAGCTAAGCTTAGGCATGTGGATTTATTTAGATTCTAAAGATTGCTACTTTTGAGACGATTCCTAACACAACTCAATGTATATAAATCTGTCTGAAACCTTAGCATCTATCCAAGCGATACATGAGCAGAACGCCATAGCCGATAGGCCGAGTTCGCTATATGAACCTCGGAACTACATCATGGCAATGTCTGGCAAGAAGATGAGGGCACTCTTGTGCTGTCTGTCATATGGATTGTATAAGGAGGATGTGGGCGAAGCAATGGATTTAGCTTACAGTCTGGAGCTCTTTCATAATTTTACATTAGTCCATGACGATATCATGGATGATGCAGATCTTAGGAGAGGTGTGCCTTCTGTGCACAAGGAGTTCAACACCAATGCAGCAATACTTTCTGGTGATGTGATGTTGATAGAGGTGTATGAACGTCTGGGTAAGATGAGCGATTCCGTAGGTTATATTAATCCCTTAAGCAAGGTGGCCCGTGAAGTGTGCGAAGGCCAAGCTATGGATATGGATTTTGAAGAGAGGGACGATGTTACCATTGCTGAGTATCTCGAAATGATTGAGCTCAAGACAGCTGTTCTCTTAGGATTATGCCTTCGCTTAGGCGCTAAACATGGTGGCGCCAGTGATTTTGACCAAGAACGCTTACATGGTTTTGGCAAGAGTGCTGGAGTGGGCTTCCAGATACAAGATGATTATCTTGATGTTTATGGTGACCCTAATAAGTTTGGAAAGAAGGTCGGTGGAGATATCATTCAAGGCAAAAAGACTTATCTCTACCTGAGGGCTATAGAGCTTTTAGAGGGACAGGCAAAAACAGACTTCAAGTCCACATATCTGTCAACGGACTTAGAGCCCGACGAGAAGATTAAGCAAGTAAGATCTGTATTCGATGAATTACACATCCCACATTATTGTACAGAGGCTAAGCGCGCATTCTTTGATTTGGCCTTGTCGCATATGACTATGGTGTCCGCATCGGCTGATAAGAAAAATCAATTGGTGGAGTGGAGTAAGAAACTATTAGATAGAGACTCATAAGGGGAGGAGTATGAATAGGTCCAAATCATGAGAGTCTTATACGCAGTACAGGCGACCGGCAATGGCCACCTCAGTCGAGCTATTGAGTTTTATCCCATAATGAAAAAGTATGCCGATGTTGACGTGCTCATCAGTGGCATCCAGGGAGATCTAAAACTGAATTTTCCCGTAATGGCTCAGAAGCATGGCGCCGGATTCATATTTGGAAAGACCGGCGGCATCGATTATTGGAGATCGATCAAAGCCGCTAAACCGCTTCGATTTTTTTATGACGTCTTCAAGTTGAAGATCAAGCATTATGACTTAATCATAAGCGACTTTGAACCCATAAGCACTTGGGCAGCTAAGTGGTCCGACGTAGAGCGGGTAGGGCTCTCGCATCAGGCGAGCTTCTTAAGTAGCAAGACGCCACGACCGCCTAAGCGCAATGGATTTGGAGAATTCACCTATAGGCAGTTTGCTCCGGTGGATAGATATATAGGCTTGCACTATAAGTCATTTGATGATCATATCTATACGCCCGTAGTACGGCAAAGTATCCGAGAGTTACAGCGTAGCACCCAGGATCATGTTGTGGTGTACCTACCTGCTTATTCTGAGGATATATTCAAAGATCACCTTAAAGCGATCAAGTCAATCTCCTGGAAAATTTTCTCAAAGCATACCAAGTCCTACAAGAGGGATGAGAATGTTGAGGTGTTCCCGATCGATCAAGACAATTGGTTTAAGAATTTATCGTCGGCATATGGTGCCATTATTGGTGGTGGCTTTGCGAGCACTTCGGAGATGTTGTATCTCAACAAGCGATTTATGGTGATCCCGATGGTAGATCAATATGAACAGAAGTGCAATGGCATCGCATTAGAGGATATGGGTGTTACAGTTCTGCCAGAGATCATGGATGATTTTCAACAACGGGTGAGAACATGGTTGGACTTCGCAGAAGTCATTCCGGTGGACTTTCCCGAACATTCTGAGGAACTCGTAAAGTTAGCTTTAGGTATATCTGATTAGAGATACTTAGGATTGAAATACCCTCGGATTGGGCGCTCCTCAAAATATAATCTTGCAGTTCCACCATTCCTTTTCGATAGATGCTTGGTTCTTTTCATAAAATTTTATTGCTGGCTCATTCCAGTCTAATACTTGCCATTTCATAAGCTTATATCCTTCGGCTTTAGCTATACCGACCAGTTTATCATACAGTAATTGCCCGACGCCTTTTTGCCTGTAGGCTTCTTTTACGACGAAATCCTCGAGATATAGCATCTTGCCTTTCCACGTAGAAAAGGTGGTGTAGTAGAGACACATGCCAATTATACGGTCATTATCAGTGGCGACGATCGCTTCAAATATTCGATTGGTAAAGGCTTCTCGGTAGTAATCTTCGTCGATGAGCACCTCATGTTCAGCATGCTCGTATATCGCGAGTTCTTTGACAAGTGAAAAGATACTTGAGATGTCTTCAGGGCGAGCTGTTCTCACATTGATACTATCGAGGCTCATAAATCTAATTTTGTATAGCGATAAAATTAAATCACCACGTTGAATAAAAAGAAAATAATCATACCTTTGCAGTCGCTTTTGAAAAAGCCTTATAAATTATTATATGCCAACTATTAATCAGCTTGTAAAAAAGGGTCGTAAAAAGATCGTCACTCCGAGTAAGTCGAGAGCTTTAGATTCTTGTCCTCAGAAGAGGGGTGTATGTACGAGAGTATACACAACAACTCCTAAGAAACCAAACTCTGCCTTACGTAAGGTGGCTAAGGTAAGAATGACTAACGGTATTGAGGTGATCGCCTACATACCTGGAGAGGGACACAACTTGCAAGAACACAGTATTGTACTTATCAGAGGTGGTAGAGTAAAAGATCTACCAGGTGTGCGATATACCATCGTAAGAGGAGCACTCGATACAGCAGGTGTTAACGATAGAAGACAAAGTAGATCACGTTACGGTACTAAGAGACCTAAGAAATAAGAAGATAAAGAGCTCATGAGAAAAAGAAAGCCGAAAAAGCGCATAATACAGCCAGATCCGCGATTTGGAGATACGTTGGTAACTCAGTTTGTCAACAACTTAATGCTTCAGGGTAAGAAGAGTACTGCCTTCAAAATATTCTATGATGCAATGGATATTATAGGAGAGAAGAGCGGTGAAGACCCACATGAGGTTTGGCAAAAGGCACTTAATAATATATACCCACAAGTAGAGGTGCGTAGTAAGCGTATCGGAGGTGCTACATTTCAGATTCCTACAGAGATTAGATCAGCACGTAAAGTGTCGATGGGTATGAAGTGGTTGATTAAGTACTCAAGAGCAAGAAGTGGTAAGGGTATGGCAGAAAAGCTATCTTCAGAAATTTTGGCAGCAAGTAAAGGCGAAGGCGCCGCTGTTAAGAAGAGAGAAGATACGCACCGTATGGCGGAAGCAAACAAGGCATTCGCACACTTTAGAGCATAATTTATTTTTAGTTAGTCATAACATTTGGACAATCTATAAAAATGGGAAAAGATTTAAGCTTCACTCGTAACATAGGAATTGCAGCGCACATTGATGCCGGTAAGACCACTACAACAGAGAGAATATTATTCTATACAGGTATGTCTCACAAAATCGGTGAAGTACACGATGGTGCGGCGACGATGGATTGGATGGAGCAAGAGCAAGAGAGAGGTATTACAATTACCTCGGCTGCAACTAAGACATCTTGGAAGTGGAAAGATCAAGAGTATGCGATGAACATTATCGATACTCCGGGTCACGTTGATTTCACTGTAGAGGTAAACAGATCATTGAGAGTACTTGATGGTTTGGTGTTCTTATTCTGTGCAGTAAGCGGGGTAGAGCCTCAGTCTGAGACTAACTGGAGACTGGCAGACAACTATAAGGTGCCAAGAATTGGATTCGTCAATAAGATGGACCGTTCAGGTGCAGACTTTTTCTCAGTTGTTCGTGATGTAAAAGAGAAATTAGGCTCAGAAGCTATTCCTCTCCAAGTTCCAATCGGAGCTGAAGAAACATTCAAAGGTGTGGTAGATCTTATCACTAATCAGGCCATCGTATGGAATGAGGATGATATGGGTATGACCTTTGAGGTGGTTGATGTTCCTGCAGATCTTGAGGATACTGTAATGGAGTGGAGAGAGAAGCTACTCGAAGCTGTAGCTGAGTACGATGACTCATTAATGGAGAAATTTTTTGAGGATCCTAACAGCATCACTGTAGAAGAAATGAGAGCTGCTGTGCGTCAGGCTGTACTTGATGCCAAGTTCGTGCCGATGATGTGTGGTTCAGCATTTAAGAATAAAGGTGTACAAGCTGTACTTGATGCAGTTTGTGAGTTTTTGCCTTCACCTCAAGATATCGGAGCCGTAACAGGTACTAACCCTGATACAGAAGAGGAAGAGCAAAGAGAGCCGGATACAGATGGTCCTTTCTCAGCACTTGCGTTTAAGATTGCTACAGATCCTTTCGTAGGGAGATTAGCATTCTTTAGAGTGTATTCAGGTTCATTGGATGCAGGATCTTATATCCTCAACAATAGAACTGGCAAGAAAGAGCGTATCTCGAGATTATTCCAGATGCACTCTAACAAGCAGAACTCTATTCCAAGAGTTGAGGCTGGTGATATCGCTGCAGGTGTAGGTTTCAAAGACTTACGTACAGGTGATACACTTACTTCTGAGAAAGATCCTTTGGTATTTGAGTCTATGGTGTTCCCTGATCCAGTGATCGGTGTGGCAGTAGAGCCAAAGTCACAGAAGGATATGGATAAATTGGGTATTGGACTATCGAAGCTTGCTGAAGAAGATCCGACATTCAAAGTTAGATATGACGACGAAACCAACCAGACTGTGATTAGCGGTATGGGTGAGCTTCACTTAGAGATTATTATCGACCGTCTCCGTAGAGAGTTTAAGGTTGAGTGTAACCAGGGTAAGCCACAGGTTAACTATCGAGAGTCACTTAACAAGACTGTGTCTCACAGAGAGCGTCTTAAGAAGCAATCAGGTGGTGCAGGTCTATTCGCCGATATGGAGTTCGAATTAGGCCCAGCAGATCAGGAGTTTTTAGATAGCGATGACTTCAAGAACGGTAAGGAGAAGTTACAGTTCGTAAATAATATCGTAGGGGGATCAATCCCAAGAGAATTAATTCCATCTGCAGTCAAAGGCTTCAAAGCTATGATGGACAATGGTATCCTCGCTGGATATCCTATCGATAGTATGAAGGTTAGGGTGTATGACGGTAGTACGCACGCAGTCGATTCGAAGCCTATTGCATTTGAGTTATGTGCTAAGGAAGGATTTAAGGCAGCAGCTAAGACTGCAGGTCCTCAAATCTTAGAGCCTATCATGGCATTAGAAATAGTAACTCCCGAAGAGTATACGGGTTCTGTGATTGGTGACTTGAACAGACGTCGTGGATTGCCTAAGGGCCAAGAAACAAGAACAGGTGGTGCAGTAGTCATCACCGCAGATGTTCCATTGTCAGAGATGTTTGGCTATGTAACAGACTTAAGAACTATTACTTCAGGTAGAGCTAATAGTTCGATGATATTCTCTCATTATGCTCCAGTATCTAAGAGCCTATCAGAAGAGATTATCGCTGCCTCTAAAGGAGAGGTAAAAGTTTAGATAGAAATATTTGTACTAAATAAATTTAAATGTACTTTTGCAGCCCGTTAAGACGGGATGTATTAATAACAGGTAATGAATCAGAAAATTAGAATCAAACTTCGCTCTTACGATCACAATTTAGTAGATAAGTCTACTGAGAAAATTGTTAAGACTGTAAGATCAAGTGGTGCTGTTGTGACAGGTCCGATTCCGCTGCCGACTGAGAAAGAAGTATTTACTGTGTTGAAATCACCACACGTAAATAAAAAATCTCGAGAGCAGTTTCAGTTGAGGACTCATAAGCGACTTATCGATATCTACACCCCTACACAGAAAACTGTAGACGCTCTTTCAAAGTTGGAATTGCCCAGTGGAGTAGATATCCAAGTCAAACTGTCCTAAGGAGTCTAATTATTTAAAAGGTTTTGAGATGGTGCTCATATGAGTATCGTCGTAAATTATAAATATCTATAAATGAATGGTATTATAGGTAAGAAACTTGGTATGACCAGCATTTTTGACGATAAAGGGAAAAATGTGCCTTGTACGATTATCGAGACATCTCCGAATGTCGTCACTTATATGAAGAGTGAAGCAACTGATGGCTATGAAGCGGTTCAGTTGGGTTATGGAGATAGGAGAGAAAAGAGTACAAGTCAGGCGATGAAAGGTCATTTCAAGAAATCAGGAACATCACCAAAGTTGAAGGTTGCTGAGTTTTCTTTTGAAGGTCAGGATAAAGCAGTCGGAGATACAGTTGCAGCAAGCGACGTATTTGAAGAAGGTGATATGGTCAATGTGATTGGAACTTCAAAAGGAAAAGGATTCCAAGGTGTTGTAAAGCGTCATGGATTCCGTGGTGTTGGAGATGCTACTCATGGTCAGCATAACAGATTAAGAGCGCCAGGTTCAATTGGTGCGTGTGCGACGCCTTCAAAAGTTGTTAAAGGTCTTCGAATGGCTGGAAGAACAGGAGGTAAGAGAGTGAAGACATCTAATCTTCAAGTGGTGAAGATTATGGCGGAAGACAATTTATTATTGATCAAAGGATGTGTACCTGGACATAAGGGAGCATTCGTAATAATTGAGAAGTAATATGAAGATTGATATACTAAATACGGAAGGAAAGGCTACAGGGCGTTCAGTTGAATTGCCAGACGGAGTCTTCGGTATAGAGCCTAATGAGCATACGATGTATCTTGCTGTTAAGCAATTCTTGGCACATCAGAGACAGGGTACACATAAGGCCAAGGAGAGAGGAGAGATTAAAGGATCTACTAAGAAGATTAAGAGACAAAAAGGTACGGGTACGGCTCGAGCGGGATCGATTAAGTCACCTGTTTTTAGAGGTGGTGGTAGAGTATTTGGTCCTCGCCCACGGAAGTATACGATTAACTTGAATAAAAAGGTAAATCAGCTTGCTCGAAAGAGTGCATTAAGCCAAAAGCTGAGTAACGGCCAGGTAAAAGTTGTAGAAGACTTTACAATGGATGCGCCGAAAACTCAGGCTTTTAAGGAGATAGCAGGAAAGATATCTGATACTAATAAGAGATTGTTTGTATTAGGAGAAGGTGATCATAATATATATCTATCAAGCCGCAACTTGGCTTCAGATAAAGTAATGGTTGCTGGAGAGCTGAATACATATTCTATATTAAACTGTAAGGAGCTTATTTTAACAGAGAGTTCTGTTGGCAAGCTTGCAGAAATACTATCTAAATAATAAGAGGTATGTATAAAGAGATATTAGTCAAACCGCTTATTACCGAGAAAGCAGAGAACCTCTCTGAAGAATTGGTGAAGTACTCATTCGTTGTTAACAAGAAGGCGAACAAGCTTGAGATTAAAGATGCTGTGGAGAAGATGTATAGTGTGACAGTAACTAATGTCAATACTATGATTATGCCTGGCAAGAGTAAAGTGAGAAATACGAAATCAGGAGTTCAGAAAGGAAGGAAGCCGGATTTCAAGAAAGCAATTGTGACGCTTTCGGAGGGAGAGGAGATTGACTTTTTTGGTGATATATAAATAGACAGAAGATGGCTATAAAGAAATATAATCCGGTAACACCTGGTCTTAGAACTAAGACTACTGTTGACTATAGTGGGATCTCTAATAAGAAACCAGAGAAGTCGCTCATAGCTAAGCTTAATAAGTCAGGTGGACGTAACCGTACAGGTAAGATGACTATGCGCCAGATTGGTGGTGGTCACAAGAGACGTTACCGTGTCATTGATTTCAAGAGAGATAAGGACGGAATCGTGGGAATAGTGGATAGCATACAGTATGATCCTAACCGTTCAGCATTTATAGCATTAGTAGTATATACTGATGGAGAGAAAAGATATATCATCGCTCCTAATAATCTAAAAGAAGGAGATAAGGTGACATCTGGCGCAAAAGCTACTCCTGATGTGGGAAATGCACTATTCTTGGCTGATATTCCTTTAGGTAGTTCTATACATGCTATCGAGATGACACCTGGCAAGGGAGCTTCATTAGCTCGTAGTGCTGGTACGAATGCTACACTTATGGGTAAAGAGGGTAAGTATGTTGTAGTGAAACTACCTTCAGGTGAGGTGAGAAGAATATTATCAACGTGTAAAGCAACAATAGGAACTACATCTAACCCGGATCATGGCTTAACTGTATTAGGAAAAGCAGGTCGTAAGAGATGGTTAGGAAGACGTCCACGAGTAAGAGGTGTTGCGATGAACCCTGTTGATCACCCGATGGGTGGTGGTGAAGGTAGAGCCTCTGGAGGACACCCGAGATCACGTACAGGTATTATGGCTAAAGGGCAGAAAACAAGGAAGAAGAAATCTTCTGATAGATTAATCATCTCAAGAAGAAAAAAATAGATAGTTATGGCAAGATCTATAAAAAAAGGACCTTACATATATCACAAGCTGCTTAAGAAGCTTGATAAGGCACAATCGTCAACTAAGAAGACAGTGATCAAGACCTGGTCACGTTCTTCAATGATCATTCCTGATATGGTTGGTCAGACAATAGCAGTGCACAATGGCAAGGCATTCATCCCTGTCTTTGTAACAGAGAACATGGTAGGCCATAAGTTAGGAGAGTTTGCTCCTACAAGAACATTTAGAGGACACTCAGGAAATAGAAGATAACATGGAGGCAACAGCTAAATTGAGAAACTGTCCGATGTCGGCAAGAAAGATGAGATTAGTTGCTGATCTGATCAGAGGTAAGTCTGTGGACGACGCACTCAACATTTTGAGATTCACTAAGAAGGAAGCTGGTGAGTGGTTGGAAAAAGTAGTGTTGTCTGCTGTATCTAACTGGGAGAATAAAGGCGACTTAGCATATAGTGCTGCAGATTATAACCTGATTGTCAAGACAGCAATGGTGGATGAAGGAACAGCTCTAAAGCGTTTCAGACCTGCACCTCAAGGTAGAGCACATAGAATACGTAAGCGCACTAATCACGTAACGCTTGTTGTTGAGAATACACTTGCATTAGATAACGAACCTTCTTCAGAAGAAGAATAAAAGATAAACATGGGTCAAAAGACAAGTCCTATAGGTAATCGTTTAGGAATCATCAGAGGATGGGATTCTAACTGGTACGGCGGCAATAACTTTGCAGAAAAGTTTGTCGGTGATGTCAAAATACGAGAGTACTTAAATGCACGTATCTCAAGAGGAGGTATCTCACGTATCGTTATCGAGAGAACTCTTAAGAGAATTACGGTTACAGTTCATACATCCCGACCAGGTATCATCATCGGTAAAGGAGGTCAAGAGGTAGATCGTATCAGAGAAGAGCTGAAGAAGCTGACTGGGTCAGATGTTCAGATAAATATTGTTGAAATCCGTAAACCTGAGCTTGATGCCAACATAGTTGGAGAGTCAATAGCTCGTCAGCTTGAAGGTAGAGTAAACTTCAGACGTGCGATTAAGATGGCACTTCAATCTACTATGAGAGCTGGAGCGCAAGGGATTAAGATTAGAATCAGTGGTCGATTGAACGGTGCAGAGATGGCGCGTTCTGAAGAGTTTAAAGATGGACGTATTCCATTGCATACATTCAGAGCTGACATTGACTATGCACTGAAAGAGGCCCTTACTGTCTATGGTAAGCTCGGTATTAAAGTATGGATCTGTAAAGGAGAAGTACTTGGTAAGAGAGACTTGTCACCAAACGTGGGTGTAGACTTAAGAAATAAGAGAGGTGGTCGCGGAAACAGAAGAAGCGGCGGAAGAAGAAATAATTAGGATATTAAAAAGTATTAGGAATGTTACAGCCTAAACGGACGAAATATAGAAAACAGCAGAAAGGTCGCAACAGAGGACTTGCTCATAGAGGAAGCACGGTTGCATTTGGATCTTTTGGACTAAAGGCCGTTACGAGCGGTAGATTGACTAGTAGACAGATAGAGGCAGCTCGTATTGCCATGACTAGATATATGAAAAGGGAAGGAAAAGTATGGATTCGTATTTTTCCAGATAAGCCGATAACCGCTAAGCCTCTTGAGGTAAGGATGGGTAAGGGTAAAGGAGCCCTTGATCATTATGTGGCACAGATAAAGCCTGGTAGAGTATTGTTTGAACTTGATGGAGTACCGCAGGAAGTAGCAGAGGAAGCCTTAAGGTTGGCTGCTCAAAAGTTACCTGTATTAACTAAAACTGTAGTGCGAAGAGACTACGCTGGATAGAATAATTATGGCTACTAAGAAATATTTGGAATTAAAGGAATTCAGTGCTGAGGAGTTGCAGAATGAACTCAATGTCACTCAGGAACAATACGGAAAAATGAAGTTTGAGCATGCGATTCGTGGATTAGAAAATCCGTTGACGCTGCGAGAAGTTCGCAGAGATATCGCAAGATTAAAAACTGAAGTCCGAAGACGTGAACTTGGCGATGGCGATAGCACGGTAAGAACGAAGATTAGAGCAAGAAGACGGAAGAATAAATAAATCACCCTCATGGATACGAATAAAAAGCAAATAGTTGGGGTAGTTACCAGTAACAAGATGGATAAGTCCATCACTGTAGTGGTAGAACGAAGATTGAAGCACCCTATCTACGGGAAGTTCATCAGAAAGTCAAAGAAGTTTATGGCTCACGATGAGAAAAATGAATGTAGTGAGGGAGACAAGGTGAAGATCATCGAGTCTAGACCTTTAAGTAGACGTAAGAGGTGGAATTTAGTAGAAATACTCGAAAAGGCTAAATAATAATGATACAGCAAGAATCAAGATTAGACGTAGCTGATAACTCTGGAGCAAGATCAGTACTCTGTATTAGAGTATTGGGAGGGTCTAAGAGAAGATATGCAAGTATCGGAGACATGATCGTAGTGTCTGTCAAAGAGACTTCTCCCGGAGGGATCAAAAAAGGTACAGTGTCAAAAGCTGTTATCGTAAGAACTAAGAAGGAAATAAGAAGAAAAGACGGTAGTTACATCCGTTTTGATGATAATGCTGTAGTCTTATTGACAGCTGCTGATGAACCAAGAGGTACTCGTATTTTCGGTCCTGTTGCTCGTGAGTTGAGAGATAAGGAATTCATGCGTATTGTTTCACTTGCACCAGAGGTGCTGTAAGAATAATAGAGATGAGCTCAAAAAAGCTACATATAAAGAAAGGTGATCAGGTAATCGTCATCGCAGGTGCTGATAAAGGTGCTACTGGTGAGGTATTACAGGTTATACCGAGTAAGAATAGAGCGGTTGTCGAGGGTGTAAACGTTCAGAAAAAACACCAGAAGCCTACTAATGATGAGGCAGGTGGAATTGTTGAACAAAGCGCGCCGATACATATATCTAATATCATGTTGATTGATCCTAAGTCAGGTGAACCAACAAGAATAGGTAGAAAGAAAGACGGAGATAGAACAGTCCGTTATTCGAAAAAATCAGGAGAAACTATAGGATAATGTCATACATACCTAGATTAAAAGAATTCTATAAGAAAGAAGTTACTGCCAAGTTAATGGAGCAGTTTAAATACTCGTCCATCATGCAAGTTCCTAAGATTGAGAAAATATGTATCAATCGAGGTATAGGTGGTGCTACTCAGGATAAAAAGCTGATCGAAGTCTCCCTTAAGGAGATTACTCAATTGACTGGTCAAAAAGCTGTCCCTTGTAAAGCAAAGAAGTCTGTTTCCAACTTTAAGTTGAGAGAAGACATGACGATCGGTGCGAAAGTGACGCTTAGAGACAATATGATGTATGAGTTCTTAGATCGTCTTTTAGCAGTTGCTTTACCACGTGTACGTGACTTTAGAGGAATCAATGATAAGAGCTTTGACGGGAGAGGAAATTATACATTAGGTATCAAGGAGCAGATCATCTTTCCTGAGATCAATATTGATAAAGTCAATACGATCGCAGGTATGGATGTCACTATAGTGACAACAGCAAAGACGGATGGTGAGGCGTATGCATTACTTAAGGAAATGGGCGTACCATTCAAAAACATGAGAAACCAATAATTATGGCTAAGAAGTCAATAATAGCACGAGAGGCGAAGCGCCAGAAGTTAGTAGCTAAATATGCTGACTTAAGAAAGAAGCTGAAGGAAGAAGGTCGATGGGAAGAGCTTGATAAGCTGCCGAGGAACTCTTCAGCAGTGAGACTACACAACAGATGTAAGCTTACTGGACGTCCTAAAGGTTACATGAGAAAGTTTGGTATCAATAGGGTAACGTTTAGAAAAATGGCCTTAGATGGTAAGATACCTGGATTAACTAAAGCAAGCTGGTAAAAAGAATAGAGATATGGCACTAACAGATCCGATCGCAGATTATTTGACGAGAGTCCGTAATGCTCAAAAGGCAGGTCACCGTATTGTGGAGATTCCAGCGTCTAAGATTAAGAAGAGTATCACTGAGATATTATATGATCAAGGTTATATACTGAAGTACAAGTTTGAAGATGGCGTACCTGGAAGCATTAAGATTGCTTTGAAGTATGATAATAAAACCAAACTTCCTGTAATCAGAAAGTTAGGACGCATCAGTAAGCCAGGATTAAGAAAATATGCTTCTACCGAGGAGCTGCCAAGGATCATTAATGGTCTCGGTATAGCGATCATCAGTACTTCAAAAGGATTGATGACCGATAAGCAAGCAAGAACTAATAATGTTGGTGGAGAAGTTCTCTGCTACGTATATTAATATTTAGGTTATGTCAAGAATTGGAAAAGCACCAATAAGTATAGCTCAAGGAGTGACTATCGATGTGGATAAGAGCAACCTTGTAACGGTAAAAGGCCCAAAGGGTGAACTAACAGAACAAATTGATTCTGACTTCACGTTTACACAAGAAGACGGGATGATGACTATAGTACGTCCTACCGAGCAGAAGAGACATAAGTCACTGCACGGTTTGTACCGTTCATTGATCAACAACATGGTTGTTGGGGTATCTGAGGGCTACAAGAAGGAGTTAGAGTTAGTGGGTGTAGGTTACAGGGTAGCTAACACTGGTAATATGTTAGAGTTAACATTAGGCTACTCTCACCCGATTTATTTTGTAATTCCGAATGAGTTGAAACTTACCACGTCAATGGAAAAAGGTCAAACTCCAAGAGTTATCTTGGAAGGGATCGATAAGCAATTGATCGGACAAGTGGCTGCTAAGATTCGTGCTTTCAGAAAGCCAGAACCTTATAAGGGTAAGGGTATTAAGTTTATTGACGAACAAATCAGACGTAAAGCTGGTAAAACAGCTGGTTAATAATTAGGAATCATGGGTAAATTAACCGCAAGACAGAAGATCAAATTACGTATCAGAAAATCCATTAATGGAACGCCTGATCGTCCAAGATTATCTGTATTTAGAAGTAATAAAGAGATATACTGTCAGTTGATAGATGATACTAACGGTCAGACGCTTGCGTCTGCATCTTCTAAGTTATTGGAGAAAGGAGCTAACAAAGTAGAGACAGCCAAGAAAGTTGGTATGGACTTAGCAGCTAAGGCAAAAGCTCATAATGTAACAGAAGTAGTATTTGATAGATCAGGATACATTTATCACGGTAGAATAAAAGCTTTGGCAGAGGGTGCTCGAGAGGGTGGTCTTCAATTTTAAGATAGTAAGATGGCAAAAGACAATAGAATTAAAGCGTCAGAAACGGAGCTCAAAGAAAAGCTTGTTAACTTAAACAGAGTTGCGAAAGTGACTAAGGGTGGACGTACGTTCAGCTTCGCTGCAGTAGTTGTGGTAGGAGATGGTAACGGTACAGTAGGCCATGGTTTAGGGAAAGCAAGAGATGTTTCTGAGTCTATCGCGAAAGCTGTAGATGATGCTAAGAAGAACTTAGTTAGGTTTCCTATTCAAAATGGTACAATTCCCCACGAACAAAAAGGGAAGTATGGTGCAGGAAAGGTCTTAATTAAGCCAGCATCGGATGGTACAGGATTGATTGCCGGTGGAGCTATGAGAGCGGTTTTGGAGATTGGTGGTTTGCACAATGTATTAGCCAAGTCTCAAGGATCATCTAATCCACACAACGTGATAAAAGCAACTCTGGACGCCCTTAAGAAGTTAAGGAGTCCGCAAGATGTTGCGCGTCAGAGAGGAATTACTTTAGATAAACTATATAACGGATAGGCAATGAAATTGAAACTCAAATTAGTACGGAGTGTAATTGGAAAGCCTAAGGACCAAAAGTCAACGGTTCAAGCGTTAGGTTTGAGAAGATTAAATCATGAGATCGTAAAGGATGTGAATCCTCAAGTAGCGGGCATGATTGCGAAAGTGAAGCATTTATTAGCTATAGAAGAAGTTTAACTGTAGAGTTATGGAATTACATGAATTAAAACCGGCAAGCGGATCTACAAAGAAGGGTAAGAGAATTGCTCGTGGTCAAGGATCAGGAAGAGGCGGGACGTCTACAAGAGGTCATAAAGGTGCCAAGAGTAGATCAGGTTACTCTCGTAAGAGAAACTTTGAAGGTGGTCAGATGCCATTACAGCAGAGACTTCCAAAGAGAGGGTTCAAAAGCCCTAACAGAGTGGCGTACGTAGCACTCAACGTAGATAAGGTTACTGCATTAGCTGAAAAGTACGGTTTAAGTACTGTTTCTCCAGAAGAGTTATACAAACTTGGACTAATCAAGAAGAATGATGTAGTCAAAGTATTAGGTACAGGAGAGCTCGGAAAGGCAGTTAATGTTACTGCTCATGCGTTTTCGGCTACGGCGAAAACTAAGATCGAGGCATCTGGAGGTACAGTTGTTCAATTATAAGAAATAACAGGTATGAAGAGGTTCATTGAGACTCTAAGTAATATATGGAAGATAAAGGAGCTTAGAAATAAGATTCTTTTTACGTTAGGGCTGATTTTTATTTATAGAATCGGTTCTTTCATCGTTTTACCAGGTGCTAATGCACAGGCGTTAGCCGAAGCAGCATCAGGTAGAGGCGCTAATGATATATTAGGTCTCATCAATACTTTTGCAGGTGGTGCTTTTAATAGAGCTTCCATATTTGCATTGGGTATCATGCCTTACATCACAGCATCGATCATTATTCAGCTATTGGGGTTTGCAGTGCCATATTTTCAACGCCTCCAACAGAAAGAAGGAGAAAGCGGAAGAAAAAAGATTACTCAGATCACTCGATGGCTTACTGTGGCTATCACATTAGTACAGGGTGGGACATACTTAGCTTATATAACTTCGATCCCAGGAGCAGTTACTTCGGCCTTAGATCCGACAGTTTTCTGGTTTAGTAACATAATCATACTCTCTACTGGGACAATATTTGCTATGTGGCTCGGTGAGCGAATCACAGAAGATGGTATCGGAAATGGTGTGTCTCTCTTGATCATGATAGGTATTATAGCAACGTTACCAACTGCATTCTTCGCAGAGGTGATCGGAGCATTTAATAATAACACGTTCTTATTCTTCATAGAGATGGTGATATTGTTCTTGATCGTCATGGCATGTATCATGATCGTTCAGGGTGTAAGACGTATTCCGCTTCAATTTGCTAAGCGCATGGTTGGACGTAGTGGAGGACAAGTACCAATGGCTGGTGCTCGTGATTTTATTCCACTTAAAGTGAATGCTGCGGGTGTAATGCCGATCATATTTGCACAAGCGATCATGTTCTTACCGATGACCATTGCACAATGGGCTGCGGGAGGAGATGGAGCAGCTCAAAGTGGTTTTCTAATGTCAATGACTAATTGGAAGTCATTGCCATACAATATTATATTCTTCTTTTTAGTAGTCATATTCACTTATGTATATACTGCCCTGTTGGTTAATCCGCAGCAGTATTCTGAATATTTAAAAAGACAGAATGCCTTTATCCCTGGTATCAAGCCAGGTCAGGCTACACAAGAGTTCATTGATTCACTTACTACCAGAGTAACATTACCTGGATCTATATTCTTAGGGTTGATTTCGATCTTCCCGGCTATAGTTGCCAGATTTGGGGTGAATGATGCTTTTGCATTCTTCTTTGGAGGAACTTCTCTTTTAATTTTGGTTGGTGTTGTTTTAGACACATTACAGCAAATCGAGAGTCACCTATTGATGAGGAAGTACGATGGACTTGTTAAGTCTGGTAAATTGAAAGGACGTAGTGGTATGCAGCCTATTGGCGCAAGCATGTAATACGTTCCTCTGAATGTCCAAACCAATATATAAGACTAACGAAGAAATCGAACTCATCAGAAAGAATTGTCTGATGGTGTGTGATACACTTTCTTTAGTAGCATCAGAATTAAAAGAAGGAGTAAAAGGCTCTGATCTCGATGAAATGGCAGAAACCTATATCAGAGATCAAGGTGCTTTACCTGGATTCAAGGGTTTATATGGTTGTCCATCAACTTTGCTCATATCAAAGAATGAGGTAGTTGTTCATGGTTTGCCGGATGATGAACCATACAAAGTAGGCGATATCGTATCTATAGATTGTGGAGTTTACCTCAACGACTTTTATGGGGATGCGGCATATACTTTCGTAATAGGAGAGGTTAGTGAAGAAATCATGAAACTTTTGGTTACTACTAAAGAGTCTCTTGCGCTTGGGATAGCTCAAGCTGAAGTCGGTAATCGCCTCGGAGATGTGAGTCATGCGATACAACATTTCAATGAGCGAGTAAATGGATATAGTGTTGTACGTGAGTTGGTGGGACATGGCTTAGGCAGAAAATTGCATGAAAAACCTGAAGTTCCTAATTATGGAAAGCAGGGTAGAGGCATAAAACTCCAAGAAGGGTTGGTTATTGCGATAGAACCAATGGTGAATATGGGAGTGAAAAATGTAAGACAAGCGAAAGATGGATGGACGATATACACTAAGGACAGAAAGCCATCAGCGCACTATGAACATACAATTGCTGTAACGGCTTCAGGGCCCGATATTTTATCGGACCACGGGCGGATTGAAGAAACTATTGAGAAAAATAAAAATTTGCAGAAAATTTCCTTAAAAAAATAGATATTTGCACTCCCAAATTCATATGGCAAAGAAGAATTTAATAAAACAGGACGGAATCATCGAAGAAGCATTGTCAAATGCGATGTTTAGAGTGAGATTGGAAAACAACCATCTCATTACTGCCACGATCAGTGGAAAGATGAGGATGCACTACATTAAGATTCTCCCAGGTGATAAAGTAGCTGTGGAAATGTCACCATATGATTTAACAAGGGGACGCATAACTTTTAGATATAAATAGGATGAAGGTAAAAGCATCTATAAAGAAGAGATCTGCTGATTGTAAGATCATCAGAAGAAAAGGGAAACTTTATGTGATAAACAAGAAGAATCCTCGATTTAAACAAAGACAAGGGTAAGAGCTTATGGCTAGAATTGCAGGTAACGATTTGCCTAAAAACAAAAGAGGTGTTATTGGTCTGACATACATATATGGTGTCGGTCGTAGCAGAGCGAGTGAAATATTGACTCGTGCAGAAGTAGATCCTAACACCAAGATAGGTGACTGGTCTGATGAAAACATCAGAGTTATATCTAAGATGCTTCAGGATGATTACCTCGTTGAGGGGGAATTAAGAAGTGAAGTTCAGACTAACATCAAACGTCTTATGGATATCGGTTGTGTCAGGGGTGTGCGTCATCGTAGAGGATTACCTGTCCGAGGACAGAGAACACAGACTAATGCTCGTACACGTAAGGGTAAGAAGAAGACTGTTGCTAACAAGAAAAAGGCTACTAAGTAATGGCAAAATCTAAAAAAGCTAAAAGGAAGGTATTGGTGCAGCCGGAGGGATATGCATTCATCCAGGCGTCATTTAACAATATCATTATTTCGCTGTGCAATAAGCAGGGGCAGGTGATCTCTTGGGGTAGTGCTGGAAAAGCAGGATTCAGAGGGTCAAAGAAAAACACACCGTATGCTGCACAGATGGCTGCTAACGATGCTGCTCAAGTAGCATATGATGCGGGTCTTAGATCAGTAGAGGTAAATGTCAAAGGCCCAGGGGGCGGACGTGAAGCTGCAATCAGAGCTCTTGATGCTAATGGTATCAAAGTGACTAAGATAAAAGATGTTACACCCGTTCCACACAACGGTTGTAGACCACCGAAGAGAAGAAGAGTATAAGAACCACCAGACTTTAATTTATAATGGCAAGATATACAGGCCCAAAGGCAAAAAAAGCGAGAGCACTAGGGGAAGCGATCTACGGTCCAAGTAGAGAGTTCGATAAGAAGAAATATCCTCCTGGTCAGCACGGTCCTTCAAGAAGAAGGAAGCAAAAGTCTGACTACGCACTTCAGTTAATGGAGAAGCAAAAAGCAAAATACACTTATGGTGTATTGGAGCGTCAGTTTAGAAACATCTTTGCTAAAGCAAATAGCAAGAAAGGTGTAACTGGTGAGATCTTATTACAGATGTTAGAGGCAAGGCTGGACAATACAGTATATAGATTAGGTATTGCGCCTACTCGTAGAGCCGCAAGACAGTTAGTCACACATAAGCACATCTGTGTTAACGGTATTTTGACTAACATCCCTTCAGTAATGTTACGACCGGGAGATTCTATTCAGGTGAGAGGAAAGTCTCAAGGTTTAGAAGTCATCGGTAATAGCATCGCATCTAACAAAGAGGTTAAGAAGTGGAGCTGGTTAGAGTGGAATCCTGATGTAATGGAGGGGAAGTTCCTCGAGATGCCAGAACGGGAGAATATCCCAGAGAAAATTAATGAGCAGTTAATTGTAGAATTGTATTCTAAGTAATACTGCCTGTTTTCGAAAGTCTTTTTATTGATCAACTCTTAAATCTATCATGAGCATATTAAATTTTCAAAAGCCTAACAAGATACTTCTTCAAAAAGCAGATGAATTCGATGGTTCATTTGAGTTTAAGCCGTTGGAGCCAGGTTTTGGACAGACGATAGGAAACTCAATTAGAAGAGTACTTTTATCTTCATTAGAAGGTTGGGCAATATCAGCAGTAAGAGTTGCTGGGGTAGAACATGAGTTCTCTTCAATAAAAGGAGTTGTTGAAGATGTAATTGATATCATCCTGAACCTGAAGCAGATCAGACTTAAGAAGTTGATTGAGGATGATGACTCGACAGAAGAAAAGATATACTTGACTATTTCTGGTCAAGAGCAATTCAAAGCAGGAGATATAGAGTCTTTTACTAACGTGTTCAAGATCATGAATCCAGAACATGTGATCTGTAATATGGAGCCTTTCGTAAGTCTTGAGATGGAGTTCATTGTGACTAAAGGACGCGGGTATGTTGCAGCTGATGAAAATCTTCCAAAAGATGCACCAATCGGAGTAATACCAGTGGATGCTATTTATACGCCGATTAAGAAAGTGGCATATAAAATCGAGAATACTCGTGTCGGCCAAAAAACTGATTATGAAAAGCTCACACTTGATATCAAGACTGATGGTACAATCCATCCTGAAGATGCCGTAAAAGAGGCATCAAAAATATTGATTCAACACTTGATGTTGATCACTGATGAGAATATCACCTTCGAAGATAGCACGAAGCGAGAAGAAGATATTGTTGATGAGCACATCTTACATATGCGTAAGTTGTTGAAGACTTCTTTGGAAGATCTCGACTTATCAGTAAGAGCTTACAACTGTCTGAAAGCCGCTAAGATTAACTCTTTAGGTGAGTTAGTGAAGTTTGATACTCACGAATTATTGAAGTTTAGAAACTTTGGTAAGAAATCATTGGTGGAGATCGAAGAGTTGTTGACTATTAAAGGTCTGACTTTCGGTATGGATTTATCAAAATATAAATTAGAGGAGGACTAGATATAGGACTCATTTAATCAAACTATTCAAGAGACATGAGACACGGGAAGAAGTTTAATCACTTAGGTAGAAAGAAAGGGCACAGAGCTGCTACACTTAAGAATCTTGCTACTGCTTTGATTACGTACAAAAGAATAAATACAACGACGGCTAAAGCTAAAGCCTTGAGAGTATTCGTTGAGCCAATAATCACTAAGTCGAAGAACAACTCGACTCATAGTAGAAGGATAGTGTTTAGTAAGCTACAGGACAAGGATTCAGTAAATGAATTGTTTACAACTGTAGGACCTAAAGTGGCAGGTAGACCTGGGGGGTATACCAGAATCATAAAGACCGGATTTAGAAAAGGTGATGGTGCTGAGATGGCAATGATAGAGTTAGTTGATTTCAACGAAACGCTGTTAGAGGCAACAGGATCAGGGGCTGGCAAGAAGCGTACACGTCGTGGACGTCGTAAGGCCACAGGAGCGGCCGTAGCAGCTGCAGCAACTACTATAGGAGCCAGCGAAGAAGAGTAGTAGAAAGATTATATTATAAAATTTATAAAGGCGATCTCTAACGATTAGAGATCGCCTTTTTTAATATATTTGCGGGCGATTAAAACCCACGTTATGAGCTCTGCAGGTAAAGCGCTACTGCTATTAGAGGACGGTTCAGTGTATCACGGCACGTCGTATGGGGCAAGCGGTGTTAGCATCGGAGAAATATGCTTCAATACTGGTATGACCGGTTATCAAGAGGTATTTACTGACCCGTCATATAACGGTCAGATCATGGTAACGACCAATGCCCATATTGGAAATTACGGAGTCAGGGATACTGATGTAGAATCAGAAAAGATACAGATATCAGGGCTGATCTGTAAAAACTTCACTACTGAGTTTAGCAGACTACTTGCTACTGATGACATACACTCATTTTTTGAGTCGCAGAATGTCGTCGTAATCTCGGATGTAGATACAAGAGCAATAGTAAAACATATCAGGAGTAAAGGAGCGATGAACGCTCTAATTGCATCGTCTACAGACGGAAACTCAATCGAGGATCTCAAAAAGCAACTACAGGTAGCTCCTTCTATGGATGGATTAGAGCTGGCAAGTAAAGTGTCAACAACAAAAATCTATGATCTTGGATCAGCAGATGCAGCGCACAAAGTAGCGGTGCTTGACTTAGGTACCAAGAAGAATATTTTAAGATGTTTTGTAGAACGAGGTTGTCAGGTAAAAGTATTTCCTGCAAAGACACCATATGCTGAGGTGAAGGCATGGAATCCTGACGGATACTTCTTGTCAAATGGACCTGGTGATCCATCTACAATGGATTATGCCATAAAGTTTGCTAAGGAAGTTTTAAATGAGAAAAAGCCACTTTTTGGTATTTGCTTAGGACATCAGATTTTATCGTTGGCATTAGGCATACCAACCTATAAAATGCATCATGGTCATCGTGGAATAAACCATCCCGTGAAGAACTTAATCACAGGTAAGTGTGAGATAACGTCACAGAATCACGGATTTGGTGTTAGCCCTGATGCTATCAAAAAGAGTGAAGACATAGTAGAAGTCTCACACCTCAATCTAAACGATAATACAGTCGAAGGTATAAAGCATAAGTATCTGCCTGCATTTAGCGTGCAATATCATCCAGAGTCGTCACCTGGACCACATGATAGTAGGTATTTGTTTGATCAATTTGTTGAATTAATAGAAAGTCATAAATCATGAGTGAAATTGTAGATATCATAGGAAGACAGATATTGGATTCTCGTGGTAATCCTACAGTAGAAGTAGAGATTATTACTGAGAACGAAATAGTCGGTAGAGCTGCTGTGCCATCCGGTGCATCTACTGGCAAGTATGAGGCAGTTGAACTAAGGGACGGCCAGAAAGACTTTTACATGGGTAAAAGTGTAATAAAAGCGGTCGAACATGTAAATGAAGATTTACTTAATGCGCTCGTTGGCGTAAGCGTATTTGATCAGAGACAGATTGATCAGATTATGTTAGAGCTTGACGGCACCCACAATAAAGCCAAGATAGGAGCAAATGCTATCTTAGGGGTATCGCTTGCGACAGCTCATGCTGCAGCAGGAGAGCTTAACTTGCCACTATACAGATACATAGGTGGTGTAAATGCTCACACACTCCCTGTCCCGATGATGAATATCCTTAACGGTGGTTCTCATGCGGATAATAGCATAGACTTTCAAGAGTTCATGGTGATGCCTGTTGGCGGAGAGACATTCTCTCATGCTTTGCGTATGGGTGTCGAGATATTCCACAACTTGAAGGCAGTACTCAAGAGTAAGGGCTATTCAACAAATGTTGGAGATGAGGGTGGATTTGCACCTAATATTAAGAGTAACAAGGAAGCTATAGAGATTGTACTAACATCAATCGAGAAAGCTGGTTATAAGCCCGGTGATGATGTGATGATTGCAATGGATGCTGCAGCTTCGGAGTTTTATGATGAGAAGGATAAGATGTACGTCTTGCATAAGAGTACAGGAGATAAGCTATCATCAGATGATATGATTTCCTATTGGAAGGAGTGGGTTGATAACTATCCGATTCTGTCGATTGAGGATGGATTACACGAGGATGACTGGGATGGCTGGGTTAAGCTCAATGCGACTATAGGAGATAGAGTTCAGATTGTAGGGGACGACTTGTTCGTGACAAATACAGATAGACTCAAGAAGGGTATAGAACAAAAAGCAGCTAACTCTATTTTAGTTAAGGTGAATCAGATCGGTAGTCTGACAGAGACAATTGATGCTGTAAGTATGGCAACGGCTAATGGTTTTACTTCAGTTATGAGTCATAGATCTGGTGAGACGGAAGATACTACTATTGCAGATCTTGCTGTTGCCCTCAACACGGGACAGATAAAGACAGGATCTGCATCACGGAGTGACCGAATCGCTAAGTATAACCAACTATTAAGAATCGAGGAGGAGTTAGGAAGCGATGGTGTCTTTCCAGGGAAAGCGCTGATGCGATAATCATATTATTATTTATCTTTATATGATGGAGTTCATCAGTAAGATTAATAATAGGCTGAAATCAATTAGTTGGTTAAATAAATACACGCTTACAATACTGTGTTTCGTGGTTTGGATTTTATTTTTAGATCGAAAACACAGCGTTGTCAAGCAGATAAAGTTGAATCGGCAAATCACTGAATTAAAAAACAGTGAGCGAGATTATAAAGTCAAGCTTGCAGATGCCCGTAGTGAGTATGCTGACCTTACTGGAAATAAGGAAAAGTTCGCACGAGAAAAATACTACATCAGTAAGAAAGGAGAGGACGTATACATAATACAATAACTAAGTCAAACACATGAGTGTCTTATTAAATAAAGATAGTAGAGTAGTAGTACAAGGTTTTACTGGTAAAGAGGGGACATTCCACTCAGAACAAATGATTGCTTATGGTACTAATGTCATAGGTGGAGTAACACCGGGTAAAGGAGGACATAAGCATCTGGATAGACCTGTATTCAATACAGTATCTGATGCGGTTGCCAAAGATGGCGCTGACACCTCTATCATCTTTGTTCCACCGAGATTTGCAGCTGATGCAATCATGGAGTCTGCTGCTGCTGGTATTAAAGTGATCGTATGCATCACGGAAGGTATCCCAGTACAGGATATGGTGAAAGTTAAGGCTTTCATCGGCGGGTATGACACAAGACTTATAGGACCTAACTGTCCTGGTATTATAACTCCAGGAGAGGCTAAATTAGGCATCATGCCTGGCTTTATCCATAACCCTGGATCAATAGGGATTGTGAGCCGTTCAGGTACGCTTACTTACGAGGCAGTTGACCAAGTTACCAAGGTAGGTATGGGGCAATCTACTTGTATAGGTATAGGCGGTGATCCTATCGTAGGAACTACAACTAAGGAAGCAGTCGAACTACTGATGAATGATCCAGATACTGAAGGAATCGTTATGATAGGTGAGATCGGTGGAGGTATGGAGGCGGAAGCTGCTCGCTACATCAAAGAGCACGGTACAAAACCTGTTGTAGGATTTATCGCAGGACAGACAGCGCCTAAGGGAAGAACTATGGGGCACGCTGGTGCTATAATTGGTGGTGCTGAAGATACAGCCGAAGCTAAGATGAAGATCATGGCTGATTGCGGTATACATGTAGTAAGCTCACCAGCCACGATAGGGCAAAAAATGCACGACGCTCTTCGTTAACGAAGAGTCGTCGCATTCTACTTTTTTTATTCCATTAATTATGATAGGCGGTATTGTGTGTAAGCATATTTCCGCATTGTGAACATGCTACAGTACTTCCAGCTCCACCTGAGCAACCGTTGCTACAGGTATAATGCCATATTCCTGCATCGTTTTGAGGTGGCTCTGGAGTAGTCGCAGCATTAGAAGTTGCTACAGGTGCCGCTGCTGGAGTATCGTGAAAGGCCTGATTATGTTCATAAGCACTACCACATATCGAACAAGTTCCTGTTGAGTCGCCACCGCTACCTGCGCATGCGTTGGGGCATACATAGTGCTGCACGCCTGATGCTGCGAGCGGTACTCCTTCGGGGACCAATGCTTGTTCGACCTTAGCATTTTGCTGTGCGACCTTATTCTCAGACAATACAGGATCAGGTCTATTGACTTTAGCATCACACGATGTTAATATCCAAGTGCCAAGAACTAATAGAAACAGAAATTTTTTCATGAATTGAATATTAATTAATTGATAGCCCACGTCGAGCCAACTTCTTTATAATCTATACATCCTTGATATTCTCCAGGTATAGGTAGATGGTTTAGGACTTGTGTGGCACCGACTTCACTTGTGAAGAATAAGTACGTCGTCATTGATCTACTTGCGTAGAAGAAATTATCCTCACCTTCTTCGTCTCCTATCTCTTTGAGTATAGATTCCTGCTCTGCAAGCTCTAATTCAGTAAATCCTTTCTCGTATTGAGTAAGGCTCCTGTTCTCTAAGTCTTCGAGACCTTGCAGATATAGATTTTTCTCCTCTTCATCAAAGTTGCTATTGACGTGTATGGCCATATCATTGGCGATATCAGCATCAAGGGCTCCAGGCGTATCTGTTGATGGTATAATCACGTTAGAGATGGCTCTGAGTCTCTGGATTTGAGCCATATTCCAACCGGCTACTTCTGAGGCCGTATTTGCCGCGCTTGTCTTACATCCACTTACCATAGTTGTGACAATGCCACCACCCGCTAATCCTGCAGCGGTAAGAAACCCTGTATACTGTAGTGCTTTTCTACGTTTCATGATCTTTCAAGTTTATGATAAGTTGCCTTTATTATACTCTTTTACTGCGTAGTCTACAGCTCGAGCCGTTAGTGCCATATATGTAATCGATGGATTTTGATTAGCAGCAGAGGTCATACATGCTCCATCAGTCACGAATACATTTTTGACAGCATGTATTTGATTCCATTTGTTCAATACCGACGTCTTAGGATCTCGACCCATACGAGCCGTACCCATCTCATGGATACCATTGCCAGGATTTGAGTCCTTGACATTGTCATACTGCTGTATATTTTTGAATCCTGCTGCATCAAGCATTTCGGCTCCAGTCAGTGACATGTCTTTTCTCATGGCATATTCATTCTCCTTCCATTCGACATCGAGGTCTAACGTCGGGATACCCCATTTGTCGAGCTTGTCGTACCTCAGCGTCATCTTGTTATCGTGATACGGTAGACACTCGCCAAAGGCTAATAGATTCATACGCCATTGGCCAGGGTTAGAAAGTTCATCTTTTAGAGGCGCACCCATCATCGCTTCAGCAGGACGATTCCAGCCTAAACGAGTGGCACCACCTTGAAATCCATATCCTCGGGTGAAGTCTTTCATTTTATTTGGGCCATCTACATTTCGGAACCTCGGGATGAATATACCCGCAGGCTTGCGACCCTTGTAATATTTATCCTCAAATCCCTCGTAGAATCCAGTCGCTCCAGCCTTAAAGTGGTGATCCATGATATTGTGACCTAACTCTCCGCTGTCATTACCCATACCATCAGGAAATCGCTCAGACTTAGAGTTCATCAATATGGCGGCACTATGTAGCGCTGATGCGTTACAGAATATGATTTTGGCAAAAAACTCATGAGTCTCGTGAGTTTCGGCATCTATTACATTTACTCCTGTGGCCAGTTGTGTCTCATCGTCAAATATGATCGAGTGCGCTATCGAATGAGGTCTTATAGTCAGATTACCTGTTGCCTCCGCCGGCGGGATCGTGGCTGCATTCGAACTGAAGTAAGCACCATAAGGACACCCTCTGATACACCGATTACGTGTCAGACATGTGCCGCGTCCATTGTGACCTCCTTTGTTAGTGATATGTGCCACTCTCCCCGGTGAGATGATTCTTGCTCCGTTAAATGCTTTCATTACTGCATCACGAGCTACTTTCTCAACACAGTTTAGCTCAAATGCGGGTTGATATATTCCATTAGGAGTAGACTTACTATTTTCTTTCTGTCCACTGATACCAGCAAAAGATTCTACATAGTCATACCATGGCTTGATATCATTATATCTTATCGGCCAATCAATGGCAACGCCTTCTTTTAGATTTTCTTCAAAGTTGGTGTCTGATAATCTGTAACAGTGCTTACCCCACATGATGGATCGACCACCCACGTGATATCCCCTGATCCAATCAAATGGCTTAGTCTCCGTATACGGATGTTCTGTATCCTTAGGCCATAGATGCTTGGTGTATTGATTGATTGTATAGCCCGTGCGCCGTTGAACGCTATAATCTTTTAGTTCCTCCTGTGATAGCCTACCTCGATTGGGTACTTCCCAGGTCTCGAGATTGGCAGTAGGGTAGTCTCCATGTTTAAGCATCCTACCTCGTTCGAGACAGAGGACCTTCAGCCCTTTTTCCGTGAGCTCCTTTACAGCCCAACCACCACTGATACCAGACCCGATGACTATTGCATCATACGTGATCTCATCTTTACCCTTTGAATTAAAATACATCGTTATAGTTTTTTACAGTGTACAGATCTCTACACCTTGTTTTAACGAGGATAATACATCCGTTCTTGTTGGTATGAACTCCTGAGCGATAAAACCTGTAAATCCTGTCTCTCGGATTGCATTTACTATCGCTTTGTAGTTCAATTCTTGCGTCTCATCAATTTCGTTGCGTCCCGGAACGCCTCCAGTATGAAAGTGAGAGATATAGTCTTGATTTTCGGTGAGGGTTCTAATGACATCACCCTCCATGATTTGCATATGATAGATGTCGTAGAGCAATTTGAAATTGGGACTTCCTATTTTTTCTACTAACCTGACACCCCATTCAGTATGATCACACATATAGTCTTGGTGATCTATTTTACTGTTGAGGAGCTCCATTACTATAGTAATCCCTTGACGCTCCGCCTCCTTGACGATTGCTTCGAGACCGACCGCACAGTTATCCATTCCAATATCGTCGGACAGACCATTGCGATTTCCAGAGAAGCAGATGATTTGTTGGATGCCCTTGTCCGCAGCACTTGCTATGATGGGCATATAATCTTTTTTCAGTTGACCATGAAGGTCAGGGTTATTGAAGCCCTGAGTGATACCCAGTGGACTACCATTAGATATGGCACATGACAATCCCTTGTTAAGGACAGTATCCCACTCATTTGGATTGAGTAGCTCAATAGATTGAATATGTAAATCTTGGCAGTGCTCTGCAAATTGCTCCAAGGGGATACCTGAATAGCACCATTTACAGACTGAATGTTTGATAGGACTATTACTCACAATAGGAGTAGGCTCAACACAACCATCTAAGCGATCCATGGCACTGAGCCCGAGTCCAGATAGTACTAGGGTTTCTATAGTTTTTCTTCTATTCAAAATTTAAATATTCGACTCTACAAGTATAAAATAATTAGACCAAACTATACTGCTAATACAGAAGTAGAGGATATAAAGAAATAGCAGTATACCTTAAAAAGGGTATTATATATTGTAAAATTAACTTTAATATGTATTTTTACCGCAATATTGATCTTCTCGAAAAAGATCGATAGTATAAGAAAACGCAAATGATGAAAACGATTTTTACCTCCCTACTTTGGGTGTGTACACTTATCGGTGTATATGCCATTCCTAATTTTGATGATGTTGCAACTGTCCATGATGAGGCAGTCAGCTGTGCAAATGCCATTAACATCTCTTGTAATAAGAGATTAACTAATCAATCTAACAGCACCGGCCAGCACATTATTTCTTCTTTTGATTGTAGTAATTCAGTTTATGATAATTATGGAGGTAAGGAACTTATCTATGAGTTCACTTTAGACTATACCTCACAAGTCGATATAAGATTATCGGATATTACTGGAGAGGGAGTCAATTTTGACATGTTTTTATTTCGTGGTAGCTGCCAAGCAGGCAGTTGTACCCGAGCAAGTACTAACCCTGGCAAGAGTAGTGAAAATATTACGGCAGAGTTACCTGCTGGGACATATTATATTATTGTAGATACATGGGCTGGAGAAATAGGGACATTCTCTATTGAGCTGAGCTGTATCGTCGAGCGACCTCAAGTTGATTGTTCTCAGGCGATTACGATCGAATGCGGATCACAACATCAGAGTACTACCAGGGGTAAGCGCAATAGTTTTGATGACTTGTTTTACGGATGTGCTCAGACGTCGTACAGTTATGATGGAGGTGATCAATTATTCAAGGTCTATAAAGAAAGTTATTCAGACAGACTTCAAGTTCACTTATACACAGCTAATCCAGATGTCGATATATTTCTGATGAGTGGTTGCGAAACTGCCCCGAGAGACCCACATAGCTCTAACCCCAATGATTTTAATAGATCCTTGACCTGTGTGATGACAGGCCAAGATTTTGAAGGTGGTAAGCTTATAGACGAGGGAGCATTCGGATTGCCATCGGGATGGTATTATATTATTGTAGATGGTCGATTTGGATATACACAATCTGATTTTCTACTTACCGCGACATGTGGTACGATCGACTTTGAGGCCGCCGAGCCTATATCTTGTACGACGGCTGTTGATGATCAACATCTTAAGGATGGAGCAAATAATGTGAGCATCTATAGTTGTCCATCTAATAATATCACTGGGCGCAAGGCGAATGAGAGAATATTCAAGTTTGACGTGAGAGAATCGCACGATATGGAGATCAGATTATCTGATCTGGATTTTGGCTCTGACATGAATATTTACCTATACAAAGAGAGCAGCAGTAATATTGACTGTTGGAGTACTGGACGTGCCGATGGAAGAGATAGAGTCATAGCGCGAACCATGTCAACAGGGCGATACTATATAGTCGTAGATGGATCGATTAATGGCAAGTTTGATTTAAGCTTGACGGGTTGTCCATGTGAGGCAGATGACGAGTTGTTGTGTGGCGTGCCGATAAGGGATTCTAATCAGAACGCTCGTAATGATATCAGCTCTATTGGTGACGGATGTTTTTCTAAACCCGTGTCAACTCCTGGTTTTGATAAGGTATATGAATTTACAGCAGATGCGACACAAGCCTATTGGTTTAGATTATACAATATGTCTCGTGATGTTGACTTGTACATTTTGAGTGATTGTCAAGACTCCGAATCATGCTTAGGCTTTTCTACTCAACGAGGAGAAGTAGAAGTAATCGAAGTAGATCTAACACAAGGGCAGAGAGTTTTTCTGGTGGTAGATGCGCGATCAGAGCTGATTACTTCGACATTTACGATTTTAGCTCAATGTTCTGATGCAGACTTTGATACGGATTTGGACGGTATAACAGATGTTAATGACAACTGTGATTTTGCGACTAATCCAGATCAACTTGACACTGATGGCGACGGTTTGGGTGATCCTTGTGATAGTGACGATGACGGTGATGGGGTAGCGGATGATTTTGACTGCGATCCACTTGATAGCACTGTCACGACGCAGCCGGGAATCCCATGTGATGATGGCAACAGTGCAACAATCAATGATATGATTGATGCCAATTGTATTTGTCAAGGTTCAATCGATGCTGACAACGATAGCATAGGAGATAGTATTGATAACTGCCCTAATACGCCAAATACACTTCAACTTGATCGGGACGGTGATGGTATCGGGGATCTATGTGATGACGATATTGACGGCGATGGAGTACTCAATGAAGCAGATTGTGATCCAGAAGATGCCGCTCAGGCTAATACGATCGGCGCATCTTGTGATGATGGTAATCCAAACACTACATTCGATGTATTTGATTCTACTTGTAACTGTGTTGGTTCTGCCGATTCAGATATGGATGGTATCCCAGATATCGTGGATAACTGTCCTGACATAGCTAATAACAGCCAAACAGATATAGACGGCGATGGTATAGGTGATGCATGCGAAAGCGATACGGATGGTGATGGAGTTAATGACAATGTGGATTGTGATCCGCTCGACAGTCAGAATGCACTTACTATTGGAGCTCCATGTAATGACTTTAATACCTTAACGATCAATGATACAGTCAATGATGACTGTGCGTGCGTCGGTCAACTGGATACGGATATGGACGGAGTGCCTGATGCTGTTGATAACTGTCCTACGACAGTAAATACTGATCAAGCCGATTTTGATGGTGATGGCTTAGGAGATTTTTGTGATCCGGATGATGATAATGATGGTCTGGCAGATGAATTAGACTGTGGCCCACTCAACCCTGCTATAACTTTTAGTAGAGGGGATGTCTGCGATGATGGTAATCCAATGACTATCAATGATGTAGTAACAGAAGCTTGTATATGTGCTGGCGACTCTGATCTTGACGGAGATGGTATCCCTGACTCTCTTGATAACTGTATAGGCATACATAATCCTATGCAAGAAGATAATGACGGTGATGGTGTAGGAGATGTCTGTGATGCAGATGATGACAATGATGGCGTCAAGGATGAAGAAGATTGTAACCCTTTTGATGCTGCAATTGCTGTCCGAGTTGGAGACTCTTGTGATGATGGCAATGACTCTACGATCAATGATGCTGTAGACGAGAACTGTCTGTGTAATGGCGTCAGAGATTTTGATTTTGATGGAGTTCTGGATTCATTTGATAATTGCCCGATAAACTCTAATGCTGATCAAGCCGATAATGATGGTGATGGTATGGGAGATGCATGCGATGACGATGATGACAATGATGGTGTTGCAGACACAGTGGATTGCGACCCATTGGATGCAACTGTGACCAGTCAACCAGGTGATACCTGTGATGATGGTGATCCTAACACCGTCAATGATAGAGTTACTAATGATTGTGGTTGTATCGGAGATAGAGATATTGACAGAGACGGAATTGCCGATACAATCGATAATTGCCCGGGGATACCTAACCCAAGCCAAGCTGATTTTGATGGTGATGGTATAGGAGACCTCTGTGATGCAGATGACGACAACGATGGCTTGAATGACGCTATGGATTGTGATCAATTTGACGCCTTAGTAGTAGTCACTACAGGTGCTGTCTGTGATGATGGTGATCCTAATACCGTCAACGATAGAATAACGTCTGATTGCCAATGTAATGGTGTGATGGACATGGACGGCGACGGTATCTTGGATGCCGCTGACAACTGTCCAGCAATAGCCAATGCTGATCAAGCTGATTTTGATGGTGATGGCATCGGAGATGTATGTGATCCAGATGATGATAACGATGGTACAGACGATACAGTCGATTGCAGCCCTTTTGATGCAATGGTTACGGTACAAACTGGTGACGTCTGCGACGATGGTAATGATGTTACTGTCAATGATAGAATAGGCGCTGACTGTGTATGTCGTGGCGAGGGAGATTTAGACGCTGATGGCATCGCTAACGAATTAGATAACTGTCCAGCAATAGCCAATGCTGATCAGGCAGACTTTGATGGTGATGGTGCTGGTGATGCCTGCGATGATGATGATGATAATGATGGTGTAGCAGACGATGTAGATTGTGCCCCTTTAGATGCGAATATCACTACTGCGAGAGGAGATGTATGTGATGATGGTAATGATGGAACTCGAGATGATGTTGTAGGGGATGACTGCATGTGCTTAGGAATATTCGATTTTGATAATGATGGGATACCTGATCCGGTGGATAACTGTCCTACTACCGTTAATGCTGATCAAGCTGATAACGATGGTGATGGTGACGGAGATGCATGTGATGACGATGATGACAATGATGGCATTCCTGATGAATTAGATTGTAATCCTTTTGATGCTTCTATAACTATACAAGTCGGAGATGTGTGTGATGATGGCAATGCCGTAACGGTCAATGATGTCATTAATGAAGACTGCGAGTGTGTTGGCGAGAGTGACTTAGATGGTGATGGAGTCGACGATAGAGAAGATAATTGTATTGGTCTGCCTAATGCTGATCAAGCAGATAATGACGGCGATGGTATCGGAGATCTATGTGATAATGATGATGACAATGATGGATTAGCAGATGACTTAGACTGTGCTCCATTTGATCCGATGATCGCCACCACAGTAGGTGATGCCTGTGATGATGGCGATGAGACTACTGTCAATGATACAATTGGTATGGATTGTACCTGTAATGGTGTATTAGACTTTGACGAAGACGGTGTAAGAGATTCAGATGATAATTGTCCTACTGATTTTAATCCTGATCAGGCTGATTTAGACGGTGATGGTATTGGAGATGTATGTGATGATGACATTGATGGAGATACAATAGCTAACGATGTCGATTGTGCTCCTGCTGATAGCACCATAGTGACCTTCCCAGGTCAGGCTTGTGATGATGGTGATGATAGTACCATCAATGATGTAATTGGCAATGACTGTATATGTATAGGAGAGAGTGATGCTGATGCTGATGGAGTCGCTAATTCACTCGACAACTGTCTTGCAGTTGCCAATGCTGATCAGAGAGATACTGATGGCGATGGAGCAGGTGACTTATGTGATTCAGATGATGATAATGATGGTGTACTTGACGAAGTGGATTGTAATCCTCTCGATCCGTCTATATCTACCCAAGTTGGAGATGTCTGTGATGATGGTAACGCTAATACAATCAATGATGTCATTAATGATGACTGTATCTGTCAAGGTATAGCTACCTCAGCTACCACCATCGGTATAACCGAGGCGAAAGGTGGATTTGGAGATACTGTTTGTCTGGATATAATCGTCTCGGGCTTCTTCCAAGTGAATAATTTGACCTTAGAGATAGGTCATGACGCGAGTCTATTAGAGTTTGTTGCTTTTCAAGATGCCAATCTTCTTGAAGGCATCACACTGAATTCTGGTACCGATGTCAATGTTTTACTATGGGTGCAAGGGGATTCTATTATGACGCTCCCTGACAACTCTACTATAGGGCAGATCTGTTATACTATTTTGGATTCATTCGGTGTTACGCCTATTGATTTAACCGATAACTCGGACGTATTTAATGTTGATAATATCTCTGTTTTAGACGGATTAGCAGATGGGTCTGTTTGTTTTGATAGTACATCGACCATGATGATGGACACGATGATGATGGACACGATGATGATGGACACGATGATGATGGATACGATGACCATGGACACCATGATGACCGAAATCGTACAAGTCAGTGGAACATTCCGAACAGAATCTGGAGCATTGGTACCATCAGTTATTGTATCAGTAACAGGAGGTCAACAAGGGCAGATAGCGGGCCAGGCAGATGGTACCTATAACTTTACTGCACCAAGTCAGTTAGATTATACGATTACGGCATCATCTGATGATGAGTCTGGTAATTCTATTTTCAGTGCTTTTGACCTTGTCTTTTTCAATTCGCACCTGAATAATATTAACTCGTTTACGTCGCCATTCCAGTATATATCTGCTGATATCGATGGAGACGGGATGTTGACAGATGCTGATGGCGCCCTATTGACGGAATTGATCATGGGTACATTACCAGATTCAGCTCAGGTAGATGTATGGAGATTTGTTCCAGCAGATTTTGTTTTTGATAGCATTGCACCATTTAGTACAAGTGGGTCTGTGTTTGACCATCCAACTTCTGTAGACTTAACTCCGCTAACTTCTGATACAATAGTGAATTTTGTTGCTGTTAGAATTGGAGATATTGATGGTTCTTACAGCCCTCCAACTTCGGCAAGACCACGTAGTGCAGATGTGATCTCGGTAACTGACAGAGTTGTATTGCAAGGAGAGATTGTCGAAGTACCAGTACTACATGATATGAATAGTATTAGCATGGCAAGTATAGCTATGACTTACGATACAGACGCTTTGGAATTACTTGAGGCAGATCATCTAATTGTAGATCGTTATGGTCGAGCACTAATAGTCAATGGTTATGTGACAGACGATATCATCTCAACGATGAGATTTAGAGTTCAGCAAGATGGTAAGCTTTCAGATTTCCTCGCATTGGATTCTGATGAGCAGTTATCTGCGGTGAGATATCAAGATCAAACTGAGGCGCTTTTACAGCTCCAATATGAGATTGTAGAAACATCGCTGGTGATCGAGTCGATTACTCCCAATCCATTCTCTGACTTTTCAGTAATTAGCGTACTTAGTGCGGATCAGAGCCCTGCTCAAGTCCATTACTATAATGCTAATGGACAATTGATTGTCCAGCAAGACATTGTTCTGACGAGCGGATTGAATAAGCTTCGAGTGACTAATGATCAACTTGGAGATAGCAGTGGATTGATACATTTTGTCATCAAGACTAACGACACCGTACAACGAGGAAAACTCTTACTGATTAAGTAAAGAGAGGTATATATTAGACCACCTTCAATAGTTCTTTAGCATTAGCTATCGCAGCTGTTGAAGGTGGATCTGTACTTAGCATTTTAGCTAATTCTGTAACACGATCATCCGCTGATAGTGTTCTTACATGAGTGATGGTTCTTTTACTCGTATCGGTCTTATAGATATTGAAGTGCCTGCCCTCGGCAGAAGCCACTTGTGGACTATGGGTGATGCATATGATCTGGTGCTCATCGGACATATTAGTGAGAATATGACTGAGTTGCAGAGCTACTGCTCCTGATATACCAGTATCTATCTCATCAAATATCATTGTAGGCTTAGCCGTATGACCTGCTAATAAGCTCTTGACACTTAAGGCCAATCGAGAGAGTTCTCCACCAGAGGCCGTACCTTCGATTGACTGTGGATCGATACCCTTATTGCTACTAAATCTTATATCCACCTTGTCAATCCCATGCTCCTCAAAGTCTGGTAGCTCCGTTATTACAAGCTGGATATTTGCATTATTGATCGCTAAGTTCTTGAGTGTTGACTCAATATTCTTTTTTAATTGAGGTCCACAAGATTCTCTTTTCTTAGTAAGTGTCTCGGCACATTGCCATAGTGATTTTTTGATCTTCGCCAGTGATTGTTCTTTCTGCTCAATTAGACTTTCCAAGTCCTGATTAGAGCTCGTCTGTTCAGTGATCTGATCTCTTAACCTAACTAAATCTTCGATACCTATCATATTGTGTTTTTTCTCAAGCTGATAGATGTGATCCAGCGTTTCTTTGAGTTCATTAGTTCGTTCTGGATTGTGCTCTATAGATTCGGCCAGTGACATGGATGCTCGATCTAAGTCTTGTAAGTCCTCTATGAGCTGCTCCATTTTTTCGTGGAGCTTTTTGAGATCACTATTGACGTCGGATATACTTGAGAGAGATCTATTAAGATCGATGAGTCTGCTCTCGAGACTCATGTCACCTATGACTAAGGCAGAATTGATTTCACTTAGGGTGAGCTTGATATCTTCGCTGCTGCTCAGTGTGTTATGTTCTTCCTCAATTGATGTTTTATTAAGTCCGTCAAGCGGAATTTTTTCTAATTCGGTCAACTGAAACAGCAGATAATCTTGATCCACCCTTCCTTTCTTTTGTCGAGCCTTAAGTTGTGCTATCTCGCTCTTCAGACTTGTGAATTCCTTGTAAACCGCATTGTAAGCTTTCAACTCCTTGTCGGTCTTGGCGTAGATATCAACGACACTACGTTGATAATCAAGATCTGTGATACTCAGCGTGTCAAACTGATTATGGATATCCACAAGCACCTGTGCCACAGTCTTGAGTTCCGTAAGTAATACTGGGGTATCATTGATGAACGCCCTTGACTTTCCTTTGCTATTAATCTCACGTCTTAGCGTAGTAGTATGCTCAAGATCATAACTATCACTATCAGGGATGAGCCCCATGACTTGATCGCTGAGTGAGAACTCTGCCTGTACGATACACTTATCATCTTGATCATAGAGCACTTTTGTATCTGCTCGTTTGCCGAGGATCAATCCCAGTGCTCCTAACAATATCGACTTACCCGCACCAGTTTCACCAGTGATGACATTGAAGCGAGCATCAAAATCAAGTTTGATTTCTTCTATGATAGCATAGTTTCTGATATAGAGGCTCTTCAGCATTACGGTGGCTATTGATAAGTTACCTTAAGGCTCTAAAGGTATTCAGAATACTTAGTTCAGATGGTTCATCTGATTGATGGACTTCCTGATCAGAGGTAATCTCAGCAATTTTTTGTGATGTAGTAGCTCCAATACTGATGATATGATCCGCCGAGCCACCATTTGCCACGAATGATTCATAGTTCATCGGACTCGTTATAATGGCCGTTTTATAAGTGCTTAGCGTAGCTTTAGGCGATGGAATATTGTCATAAACACATATTTCTGTCCATTCCAGTTTCTCACCTATTAAATCCTGTACAGATCGTATTGAGTTTTTTCCTACCACAAAGCATACTGATTCATTAGCAGCCGAATTTAATAGTCCTCCTGCAGTTGAGTTTTTTTCTCCTGTACCGATATAGTCTGGCATAAATCCGTAGTTATCCAATAGATAACTCGCCGTACCAGGCCCAAAACAAGCCAGCTTGTGCGACCTCATCCGTTGGGGAGGCTGCTGATCAAAATAATATCTTACTCCCTTCTTACTATAGAAGAATAACCACTCTGACCACGGACGTTCGAACTTTACAGGACTAAAGTCGATCAAAGACTGATCATGAAACGTAAGACTGTTAGACTTAAAGTAGTCTAAGAGGATCGAGTCTTCCTCAAGCTTTCTTGATATAAATATGTCTGCAGATTTACTCATCGTCGTCATCATTAAATATGTCTTCAAATGCTCTTGCTTTCTTGAGAGCTATAAAGCATCGGGCCGCAGCAATTACATCTGCCCGAGCATTGTTGCTGGGCGAATATCCTTGTTTAAATACCCTACCATGCATCTCTTGTAGTGTTGGCCACTTGTATCCTCTCTTGCCTGGTATCTTACAATAGTAGGTCCCTTCGTGCATCAGACAATACTTATCAGCGGCGATCAATGGACTGGGCATCGACGCACGATAAAACTCCGAGCCAACGATTCCTTCATTATAGTTTAGGTTATGGGCAAAGACGTACTCTGCCGCTCTCACATCCTCATTAAATTTCTCCAAAGCCTCAGTAACTGATACACCACGCTCCTTGACTTTCTCTATATCGATATGATGTTGGGTATAGGCATCAGCCTTAGGCGTGAATCCTTGAGGCGCTATGAGACAGTCATAATCATGCACTGGCTTGAGATCCTCATCGAGTAATATCCAACTGAGATGTAATAGTCTTGGCCAGTTAAACAGATCGTCCAGTGGAGCTTTATAACTCCTCGGCTTACCATTAGCAGATGAATCAAATATCACGTACATATCAAGAGGTTTTGAGTTGATCTACAACACGCTCGGCGAGTCCAGCATGGGTGCTCTGCGAGAGTTTTACTTGACGTAGTGGTTCTCCAGGACCTGGTGAGTAACTCGCATAGCAGTGATAGTTGCCGCTTATGTCTCTATCGCAATACGCGCCGAGCGGTAATTGGCAGCCTCCATCCATGATCTTCATTACAGTACGCTCCACATTGGTGCAGAGAGCTGTCTCTGCATTATGAATTTTTTTGAGTGTACGTCTGGTTGGTTTATCGATACTGCGGCATTGATAGGCGATCACTCCTTGAGCAGGGGCGCTGACATACTCCTTCGGATTAAATTCTACGACATGATAATCGTCAAGACTGATCTCTAAGCGATATACCCCTGCTGCAGCCAATACAATCGCATCATAGTCTTCCTTGTCCAGTTTATGCAATCGGGTAGGGACATTGCCTCGTACATCGACGCACTCTACAGTTGGGTCGAAGTGTTGGAGCTGCACTTTTCTGCGTATAGATGAAGTTCCGATTCGGGCTCCTTCTTTTACCTTCAATGCTCTGGATGTATCGACAGAAGTCTTCTTAATAATGAGTAGGTCTGCAGGATTCGCTCTACTTGATAAACCAGCGATCGATAGTCCTTCGACCATCTCCGTGGGTAGATCCTTCATGCTGTGTACTGCGATGTCTATTTCGCTTGACAACAGGGCATCTTCTATCTCTTTGGTGAAAAAACCTTTACCCTCTATTTTGTCAAATCCTATGTCTTGAATCTGATCACCCTTGGTCTTGATAATTATGAGCTCGGACTCCTCACCAATTGCCTTCAGTTGTGCTTGAAGGTCATGAGCCTGCCATAGGGCTAATTTACTTCCTCGGGTACCTATTCTTAACATGTGACAAAAGTCTTGCTTTTAGCGCTATAAAGGAAATATATCATTGATACATTTCTCTTGAGATGGGGATTACCATCATGAACATCTCTATACACTTCAAACCGTAATTTTTGCAGTATATATTGATTGTAATCTAAAAAAAGCAAAACTATTTTTGATTATAACCGATGAATGTCATGTTTTTAAGCCAAATCAACCTGTACTACTTTATCAAATACTGGAATACTATTCTACCATTTGCGATGATTACGAATCCATTTCAAGAATATCAAAACCTCATCCATTAAAATAGCAGTCACCAATGTTGCCATGCCTTTAAGTCGGCTTATCTTCAAGACACAATAAGCTATTTATGATCAGCTATTTGCAGCGGTTAGATTTATTTCAGGCATTTCGGCGATTTCCCGTGCCATCAGTGATGGCTATAATAACAACCTTGCTCGCTATTACACTGATTTCTGTTGATGGCGATATCGGTTCAGAGATGGCGGCAGTGGTTAGCGCTATGATCGTCGGGTATTTCCTATTTCTTGGTGGGATCATAGCCAGATTAATCAGAGAGTCTCAACGGAGTAAAACGAGTGAGTACGTCAGTCTCGGCTTCCTCTGTGTATTAGGAGTAATCATCTTCATAGTGCTACCACAAGATTATGACTTACTTAATACTAAGCTATTCAGGTTGCCCTTCTTCCTTTTAGGAGTATCGGCGGTTATGCATTTAGTGATAGCCTATGTGCCCTTCATCTCTAAGGGTAGTGATGGCGACTTTTGGGAGTATAACCGGAAGGTATTTATCCGCATCGTCGAATCGGGGTTCTTCTCGGGAGTCCTATATCTCGCAAGTTTGTTAGCATTGGTCGCACTGGATAAGTTATTCGATATCGATTTTGACGGTCGGATATATGGCTATGTTGGGGTTAGTATTTTTGGCATTTTCAATAGTATCTATTTCTTAAGTAAGTTTCCAGCGTTAGATTATGATGATCATGTAGAGCGGCCGTTAAGTGCCTTTCTCGTGTTTACGCAATTCTTGCTGATACCTATTACCGTCATCTACATGGTGATCTTATATGCATATGGTATTAAGATTCTATTAGATGGCGAGCTTCCTCGAGGTTGGATAGGCAACTTGTCTTTGTGGTTTTCAGTAATTGGTGTATTCACTTATCTACTCAATTACCTGAACCCAAGATTTAGTAAGAGAGTATTCGTCAGCCAGTTTATCAGATATTTTTGGCTTGTACTCATTGTACCTGCTATCCTGCTGATGATTAGCCTTTTTCGTCGTATTAATGATTACGGAGTTACTGAGGAGCGTTATGCACTCGCTATGATTGCATCATGGTTGGTGATGGTCATACTGCTTTACGGTATCCTCAGATGGCGGGCGCTTAAGTGGTTGCCGATTTCACTATCTGTTGTGATTGCTTTTGGGCTATTCTCAGGCCCGCTGAGCATTTTCGGAGCAACGTTGAGCTCTCAGAAACAACGTTTAAACGATATGATGACGACTGCAGGATTGATAGGAGAGGGTGAGCGTGAATTAGGTCTTAATCAATCTGACATACTCAATCAGCTGAGATATCTCGATGATCGTTCAGATATGATGTTTATCAATGATTGGATAGACTCACCAATCGGGTTTAGAGATGAATCTGTCAAATTAGATACTACTAATAATCAGCGTGTTGTGTATCGCTATGGGCTCAGATATGACGCCTTCAGTGGAGAGTATTTCTCGATAGGAAGTGGTGGTGACTTTACTACTTCGATAGAGGAGTATAGATTGCTGCGATCATTCAGGATACATCATGACCAACTCAATGAGCATCGAGAGGCTGCGCACATAATCGATGGACAGCTGTTCATCAATGTTGATGGTGATAGTTATGCGGTATCCCTTAAGGATAGTGTAATGATATGGATGGTAGAGGATGATCCTCGTGATCAGCCCTATCGATTACCAGTATCATTAGGGACAGATTTGGGAGATATATACTTCTCTCAATTGCAAGGAGAGAAACATGGGATAGACTCTATCAAGATAAATCAGGCCAGCGGTTTACTCTTAATCCGGTGATGTATAAATGTATATATAACCATGACTCAAGCCTAAATGAAACACCATGGTGATATTCTCCGTTTAACCATCACATAAATGATAACTATGATGTATAAGACTGTGTCTCTTCTTGCCTGTCTGCTCGTAATTGGAATGGCATCATGCCGAAATTTTGATGCTAAAGAAGTTAAGATAGACTCAGACTTGACGTTATCGGGAGGGGAAACTGAATGGAAGAAAGGTTTTGAATTGAGCCCGCTCGACTCAACTAAATTATCAGAGGTAATTAGAATGTATGATCTGGGAAATCCTGATCAAGTGATAACCCTTGACAAAAAACTTAAAGAAATATCTGGTTTGTCTTTTGATCAAAAAAACAACCAAATCCTGGCCAATAATGATGAAGATGGCGTGATCTACTATCTCGACATGGAGGGGCGGATTGTAAAGGAAGAGAATTTTGGAAAAGACGGAGACTACGAAGGGGTCGAAAGAGTGGGGGATAACATCGTCGTTGGTCGGAGTAACGGTAATCTATACTTTTATGATGAGACGAGTGCAGAAACTGTGAAGGTCAAGACAGATTTAAAAAAGGATAATGATGTCGAAGGATTAGCTCTTGATCAACAACAAAACTTGCTCTTGCTTGCCTGTAAAGGTGCAGCATTGTCAGAGAAGAAAAGTAAGCGTGAGAAATTTATCTACGCCTATAATCTCAAGCTGGAGGTGCTACATGAGGAGCCATTTCTTGTCATGCCAGATGCGGTTCATCTCTCCTATGTAGAGTATCACATCGATGATATCAGCCAAAAAGAGAAAGAAGACTTACAGAAGCGGGTCAAATCGTTTGCGCCCTCTGGTATCGCCATAAATCCGATAAACAAAGACTTATATATCTTAAGCGCACGAGGGAGCTTCGCAGTAGTCTACAATACCAACCATGATTTTCAAGATGTCTTATTTTTTGATGAGAAGTTCCTACCTCAACCCGAGGGTATATGTTTTAGCCGAGGAGGAGATCTATACGTGAGTACCGAGGGAGGAAAATCAGATGGTAAGATAGTCAAGTACAGCAGGCGATAATCAAGTGATGGTGATCACAAGATTAACTGCATGATGCAGACATCTTCCCATTTGCCCCGCTTAAATCCCACTTCCTTCTGGATGCCTACGATCTCATAACCTAAGGCCAGGTTATATGCGATGCTTCTCGTGTTAGAATTGAAGATCTTAGCCATAAGATGATGATAGTCGAGCGCTCGGCATTGATTGATGATGTACTGCTTGAACCGTGAGCCGATCCCTTTGCCAGTTGTATGTTCTGTTAAGTAGACTGCCGTCTCCGCCGTATATCGATAGCCACTACGATCGCTATATCTCTTGATGATACCCCAACCAACGATGCGATTATCTATACTGACCACGTAGAGTTGTTCGCGATCATTGAAGTGATCCTGCCATCCCTTGATATCATCTTCCGTGTATCGATCCTCCTCCATCGTTGCATTATTCGCTTCAATATGCTCATTATAGATAGCAGCTATCTCTGCATAATTTTCGGGAGTCGCTATAGAATACTGCTCAATCATGAATTAGCTCTATGTCTTGTCACTTGATCCAAAAATATATTGATTTCTCTTAGACTTTGCTCATAATTCAACCGCCAATCACCGTGATAATATCCCTTATAGATCTTAATCCTGGATGTATTGTCTGATCCTTGTAAGGATTCATACAGTCTCACACTTTGATCGGCGGGCACATAACTATCTCGAGTGCCATGTACGATGTAAAAGGATGGACTCCCCTTAGTGATAAGATTGGTGGTATTCACACTATGGTCACCGACATACGCAGAGATCAATCGTTTAGTAATTGGGTGAAAGTACCTTGGGTCATCAACATCTAAATCCGAAAAGCCATACCAGCTGATCACAGCTGAGCATATCTGGTGCTTAAGAGCGGCATAGGTGATGATCTGTGCCCCTGCAGACAATCCCCATCCAATCATTTGATCTGTATCTATATGAAGTTCATCGGCATGATCCTTCAAGTATTGATAAGCTAAGAGTATGTCCTTAATAGGCTTTGGAAATTTAGATCCAGGCAGTAGGCCGTAGGATACACTTGCGACCCTATAGCCTCGCTCAAGTTGCGCCCATATAGCCGGAGGGATATTCTTATGTGAGCCTGTGATCCAACCGCCACCATGTGCATAGATGATAATAGGATTGTTGTCGGCTCTACTTTCACTGGGTATATAGAGATCTAATTTTTGATGTTTCTCTGGGCCATAATTGAAGGTTTGCGATGTATAGCGATTAGTATGATATAACCATACACTCCACAGTCCATTGACGAGTATGGCAATAACGTTCAATATATCGAGTGCGATGTTTTTGATTATGCCCATCCCACCGATGAAGTTATCCTATTATTGCACTTTATTCCAGCGCTCATATGAATCAGCATGAACTTGATAAGTTAAAATCGTTTTCCCTTCACCTGTCATGGGGTCTCCAGTCATTACAAGCTACAGAAGGCCGCTCCAACTTGATAGTTCATGTCTCTGATGAGATGATGAATCCCGCTGGATACATGCATGGAGGTATTATGTATGCCTTATGTGATGTTGCTGCCTATAGCGCACTGTTAAGTGTGGTGGATGAATCCGAGACCGGAGTGACACATCAGATTAATGTGCAGGTGATGAGACCAGTAAGCTTGGGAGCAGAACTCAGGTTCGAAGGAAACGTTATTAGACGTGGTAAGAGTCTGGCGTTCATCCAAGCTCATGCTTACGCAAGCGATAAGCTTGTAGCCATGGCAACAGTAACTAAGTCGATGATCAAGCTGAGTTGAACTGACAGGTAGGTATGAGTAAGACAATTAATAATGTGCTGCGTCAGGACATACTCAATAAGAGTATTTGGTCACTGATGGTTAAGTTTTCGCTTCCGGCGATTATTGCCATGTCTATTAATAGTCTCAATACTTTCGTTGATGCTCTTTTTATAGGTCGGTATGTCGGGCAAGAGGCCTTAGCAGCTGTGTCCTTAGCATTTCCATTGACTATGCTCACTAATGGCTTATCGGCAATGGTAAGTGTAGGTGGCTCATCGCTCTTGAGCATCGCTATAGGTGCCAATCAGATCGATGTACAGGAGAAGATATTTGGTAGTACTACAGTTATCTCAATTGTAGTCTCTTTGGCACTGATGACCTTTGGATTGATCTATGCCGAAAATCTTATCGAATTGATGGGAGGATCTGGCAATCTGGTAAAAATCGGAGCTTTATACTATCGTATCATGATGTTCGGTGCATTCGTGAGAATCTACGGTCTCGTGCTTAATACTTTGATACGTGCGGAGGGCAAGATGAATGAGGCGATGTCATACTTGATCGCCGCCACACTGCTCAACATCATACTCAATCCCATATTTATCGTAGTACTTGATTGGGGTGTAGAGGGTGCCGCATGGTCCACAGTGGTGGCCATGCTCGTATTGACACTTACGGGTTTGATATACTTTTTAAGAGGTCGCGCCAACTACCACATCAACTTATCGTACTGGCGCTTGGAGGGCTATATCGTCAAGCCGATATTGAGTGTTGGGGTATCTGCGATGATGATGCAGTTGATGTTTCTGGTACAGCAGATTTTTGTATTTAGATCGATTGCTCATTATGGCAACGAATGGCATATTGCCTTTATGGGAGCTTGTTATCGTATCATGATCTTCATGGTTATGCCGATCTTTGGATTTTCTCAAGCTCTGCAGCCGATAGTGGGGATTAACTTCGGTGGTGATCAGCTGGCGCGAGTTAAGGAGGCATTTGGGTTATTTGCTAAGGTTTCTACAGCCATGTTATTTGTGTTTTGGGTATTGGAACTGCTTTTTCCAGAGGTCATACTCTCGTGGATGCTACCAGATGCCACTTTTTCAACGACAGATATTTTCAACTTCAGGATACAGATGTTGAGCTACATCGTATTTCCGTTCTTCTTGATGGGTGTGACGATGTTTCAATCGATCGGTAGGGCTCGGATGGCAGGATTTATGTTGGTCGCTCGGGAGTTGGCGATATTCATTCCGTTCGTACTATTGCTGCCTATGATGTATGGCGTAGATGGTATCTACTACTCTATGTTACCTGTTAACTTGATCGTATTCTTCGCTGCGGCGTGGTTGATTAGATCAGAATTTAAGAAGTGGACTTAATCATAGTTGTATTAGAGACTTTTTGATTCTCTAACGATTCGAACCTCATCTCAAATTTGCCATGATCACTCGTGACTGAGGTTATACTGGTAGTCTTGACGATTCCTTTATAATTCATCACCACATCGGACTCTGCATTTCCTTCGCCTCCATTCTTATGAAATGACAGGATGCAGCCTTGATTCATACACATAGTCTTGTCCTTCCATTCCTTGAACCACTGCTGACGCTTAAGCTGGAGCTCGTCGTCGTAGAGAGTCGATGAGGCCCAGAGGTGCATCTGGGTTCGCTCAGGCTTCTTGACGTGTAGTTCTGTATTATCCCACTTTAACTCGTATAGCACCCCTTGATCTACTATAATCAGGGTGAAGGGTTCTATACCCTTAAAGTCAAACTCTGCTATAAATGCTTCAGCATCAGGATAAGAGAAGAACTCTTTAGCCATCACACCACGACTCAACCTATACGGAAGCTTTCGTTCGTGTCTTATAAATGCTCCATTGAGTATGCATACCAATTGATTGGTATCGGAAATGATGATCCATGACCCTGAAGACTCTTCGTCTTTAGGGTATAGGAGGGTCTTTCCATAGATCTCTTCAGTTGTGATCTGCGCTGCAGAGCGATTAGGAGCTTCATCTCGATTAGAGGTGAAGGTGTAATCACCAGTCAAGGTCGGGATATAAGTAACGGTACACATTGGGATGTCAAAAATAGCCGATTAGTTCAATATGTCCTTATGAAGCTGCGGGACTCGTTTATTGAGAGTTTTGAAAGACATCCTCAAAGTACTTCACCCATACTCCATCGATTAACTCCTCGCCATACTCGGTGAAGCCTCCCTCATCCGTACTGCTAAAGATGAATCGTTTCGTTGCGCTACTGGACACTACAAGTTGACCGCCGTGGTAGCTGGCTGGATATCTATTGGTACCACCCTTGGAGAATGGGTAATAATAGTAGGTCTGATTATCTTCGTCATATCGTATAATGGTATGTAGCTGTAGAAACTCACTGTTGAGTTCGATAACGAGAATGTTAGCATCTAAGTCGTAAGATATTTTTTCGTAGGCGGCACCTTGCTTAGAAAGTACACCGTCCTTATATATACTGCTTGTACCGATCCATTCTCCGATTAAGAAATCAAGTTTGGCCATTTTATCCTTAGCAATGCTCTGGCCTGAGGCCGATAGCGAGAAGCAACAAATGATTGAAAGGCATAAGTATCTGGAGAAGGTATAGCGCATCATAACGAATCATCCTAATTGTAGAGTTTGAACCATGATACGTCGGGATAGTTGCAGTGCATAATGATACAATTGCAGGGATGCTCTCCATCTGTCAGGCCGAGTAGCAAATCATAAGAGAGGTGTCTTGAGCAATATGTAATTACCCTTTACACCGCTAACCGCCTAATAATAACATCCACACGTCGATTATGAAGTTTCCCTTGTAAGGTCTCATTAGAGAAGTTGGGATTCTCCTCACCATGGTCATATTGGAAGATTGTTTCTTCATCTATCAAGAGCTCCCTGAGGATATCTTTTACGGCTTCGCATCTGAGATGAGAGAGGTGCCGATTATAGGCCATACTCCCGATATTATCGGTATGACCATGTACTTCGATCTGGTATCCGACAAGGTCTTCTATATCATTGATGAAGTCGATTAACTCTACGTGCTGGTCATAATCGATGTAGTAGCTGCCACCACCAAAGTAAATACTGATCATGCGATCCTCGGGACCCATTGACTGAGCATCTATAGAAGACAAGGTGCTTACAGATACAGCAAATACTAAACTGAGGCGGTACAGCATAACATGAATATAGCTGAATCCGCCATGCTATGCCATCTAAATAGACCATCTTGTCACGGTTAGGTATTGCTCCTTACTTATCTAATATCCCCAGATCGACTGTCTTGATCACTGATCGAACCATATTGCTTTTAGACATTTCGCCCCAAGAGATCAACCACATAAATCGGTTATCCTTATAGTTAAGTGCTTTCATAATCTGTTTGACATTCAGCCCTTTGCGATACTGTTCTGCTACGGTATTATAGAAGTCCTCGAGGAAATTGAGCTTGTTGCCGAGTCTGGTCTTAGGGTCAGACATCACGGGTTGATGATTGCAAAACATCCTGTCAAAATCTAACGTAAGCAATCTGCGAATCGATAATATTTGGTCACCGATGATCTCAGGACGCATAAACATCTTGATGTAGTCATGCACGAAAATATCTCCCGAAAAGAGCCAGCCTTCATTAGGTTCATATAGACATACTTGATCGATGGCATGCCCCGGTGTAGGGATGATGTCAAATCTATAATTGGGGGTTTCCAGCACCTCAGCGTCAAATGCAGTGATCTCTGCCGTCCTAAATGATCCCCAGGTCATCCAGCGTCCGAAATCTACTGTGATATGCTTACTCATCATGTCACGACATAGCGCTGATCCTAAGGCGGGAACTGACTTAGCCTTCTTGATTGCTTCGACATTTCCACTGTGGTCCTCGTGGTGATGAGTGAGGATGATTCGATCTATCGATACATCAGATAGGGCATCAAGTAGGGCCTGTTGTGCTCTGGGAGGACCTGTGTCGATTAGTACGCCGTCGACATAGTAGCTATAGACATACATCTGAGGTTTTCCCAAGGCATTAGTGCCTATCTTCCATGCTTGCACTGGATCAAAAGCAATCGGCTCAATGGTTACCACTCAAGCACTATTTTACCGAAGTGCTGTCCGCTCTCTTGATATCTAAAGGCATCTGCCAACTGATCAAAGCCAAAGCTCTTGTCAATTATCGGTTTGAAGACCATTGTATTGATGGCGTCGATCATAGCGAGCTGCATCTGTCTATTACCGACAGCGATCCCTTCCATCTTGATAAACTTAAAGAAGAGTTTTGGAAAGGTGATTTCTCCTTTGCGGCCACCACTCAGGATACCGATGGAGATGATCTTACCACCAAATGCTGCGGCCTCTATAGATTGTTTCATAGTCGATCCGCCACCTACGTCTAAGCAGAGATCTATGCCTCCAGATATTCTAAATATCGTCTTACCCCATTTAGGGTCTTCCTTGTAATTGACTACATCTACGCAGCCCATTTCTTTCAATCTCTCTGCTTTGGCAGGACTTGAGGTTGTAGCATATACTTGTGCTCCAGCTCCTATAGCCATCTTTAGTCCCAGCATAGACATGCCGCCAGTACCTTGTATCAGTACTTTTTGGCCAGACCTAATTTCGCCAGCATGTGTCAGACCGTTCCATGCAGTGAGGCCAGCACAGGGTAGGGTGGCCGCCTCAGCATAACTATATCCTTCTGGTATCGAGGTGATGGACTGGGCGGATATGGTAGACATCTCACAGATGTATCCATCGAGCGTCTCTCCTGATACGCCTGCTATCTTCATGAGGCTTGGGGCTCCCTCGTTCCAACCTGGAAAGAACATTGACATCACTCGATCGCCTACGCTATAGTCCATGACTCCTGGACCTACGGCAACAACTTCTCCTGCACCATCAGACATCGGTATGCGACCAGGCACTACGGGTATGGCACCCGTTGCTACGAGGTAATCATGAAAGTTGAGAGAGGTCGCATGCCAGCGGACTAAGACCTCACCTGACTGGGGTGTAGGATCCTCTCGCTCGACGATTCTAAGCTTGTCTAATCCTCCAGACTCTACGACTACTGCTTTCATATTACAGGGCTTTAATTTTTATAAATATCGACCTATAGCTCAGAATATCTGACTTTTTAATTGTCGAAGCTCAGGGAATAAGAAGATAACTTGTTTAAACCATCACTACACAATCTTGAACAAATAATTGAATTTTCAAGAAAACTTGAAAATGCAAATCACGCATTGCAAAAACTGTCTCATTGTAGACCTCTCAGTGAGATGTTTTATCTTAATTTAGCACCGTGAGTACAGCTAGTAATAGTTCGGATAACATAGCAATTCTTGTTTTTGCCTCCAACACTGGAGAAGCGTTAAGCGCCAAGTGGAATAAAGGCAATAAGCTATTAGATAGACTCACCGAACATGCCATCACACAGGCGAGGTCAACTGATCTTCCGTGTTATCATTACCATCAAGGACTTCAGCGAGGACAGAGTTTTGGTCAGCGCATATCCAATGCTTTTCAAGACTTATTTGAGTTGGGATATGATCGTGTCATAGCTATTGGCAATGACTGCCCACAGATCACCACTGCACACCTCTTAGAGGCAAAAGAGCACTTAGATCACGGTGATCACGTGATCGCTCCAGCAACTGATGGGGGATTCAACTTAATAGGCATTCACAGAGAGCGCTTTGATAGAGATAAGTTTGAGCAACTGGCTTGGCAGTCGGATGCACTCTACCAGCAGACCACTGAGTATTTTAACAATTGGCAGGCACAGATTACGACGATGTCCACCTATGGAGACATCGATACGGTAGAGGACATCAAGCGCCTCTTGCCTAAGATTAAGTGCGCATTTAGATCATTGTACGACTTCTTGATCAAGGCTGTACAACGTGTAGATCATAGCTTCAGCTATCAGTATTCTTGCTCTATTGATACCTACAAGGCCCTTCCATTCAACAAGGGGTCGCCACTGGGCTAAGTTTGGTCCATTTCCATTACAATTTTTAGAATTATTCGTAAAAAAATTGCTCTGTCTGAGCATAATCAAATCATATGTCTGACTCATACTACAATCCGGCCGACCTCAGAAAATTCAGTAAGATTACTGAATGGAGTGAGGAACTCGGCAAGAAGTTTTTTGACTACTACGGCACCGTATTTCAAGAGGGCGCACTCAGTGCTCGTGAGAAATCACTCATCGCCCTGTCGGTAGCCCACGTATTAAAATGTCCTTATTGTATCGATGCCTATACTAAGGATGGACTCCAAAAAGGCATCACTAAAGAAGAAATGATGGAAGCTGTACACGCCGGTGCCGCCATAGAAAGCGGTGCAACACTTGTACATGCCGTCATGATGATGAATAAACATAATAAACTCTCAATGTAATGGTGGAACTAACAGTTACACAGAAAAAGAAAGACGCCAAGAAGTCTCTCAAAGCGAGAGATAACGAATTGGCCTCGATCAATAAGCAGCTTGAGATACTCAACGGCGGATTATTCGCTGAGGGGGAGTTGCCTTATTTCAAAGATAAGATTGCTGAGATAGACCAGTTTCCGCTGCGTCCACGTAAGCTTGAGATCTTACAGATCAATCTGGGTTATATGTGCAATCAAGTGTGTGCACACTGCCACGTAGATGCAGGACCCGATCGCAAGGAGATCATGACTCGGGAGACGATGAAACAGTGCCTTGAGGTGATCAGCAAAACTGGTGCTCATACGCTTGACTTGACAGGTGGGGCTCCCGAGATGAACCCTGACTTCAGATGGTTCGTAGAGGAGGCTTCCAAAGCGGGTATCAATGACTTTATCGTTCGGTCCAACTTGACTATTATACGAGCGAATAAGAAGTACTACGACTTGCCAGACTTCTTCAAGAAGCACAATGTGCATGTCATCTCATCTATGCCGCATTATACTCGTGGCAAGACAGATAAGCAGCGTGGAGATGGAGTTTTTGACAAGTCAATTAAGGCGCTACAGGAACTCAATGCTCGAGGATATGGTATGCCAGAAAGCTCATTGCGATTAGATCTCGTATACAATCCATCGGGAGCCTATCTACCGGGAGACCAAGCCGCCATGGAGAAGGATTTTAAGAAAGCCTTAGACGAGGATTTTGGCATTCAGTTTCATAATCTCTTTGCCATTACTAATCTGCCTATAGCAAGATTTTTAGATTACCTCATTGAGTCGGGTAACTACATGGACTATATGTGGGCACTGGTAGAGGCGTACAATCCTATGGCTGTCGCCAATGTCATGTGTACGAACACAATCTCAGTAAGCTGGGATGGCTGGTTATATGATTGTGACTTTAACCAGATGCTCGAGCTCAAAGTAGCCAGTAAGGTGAAGCACATCAGCGAGTTTAATGAAGACGTCTTAAATGATAGAGATATTGTAGTCTCTCAGCACTGTTACGGATGTACGGCTGGGGCAGGTAGTAGTTGCCAAGGTACGGTAGCTTAACCTCTGTAGAAATAGATAGATCGTACCTAAAAACATATTTATTGATTGCCGGTAACGGCACAAACTAAAAAACAAATTATCATGAGTTACTTAGATGCAACTAACAACTTATATAAAGAAGCAGCACTAACGCCAGATGTAGGACTATGCTGCACCACTAATCCCATCTGGGAACTACCAGGCCTCAGCATCCCTGTGATCATGCAGCAGATGAATTATGGCTGCGGGAGTACAGTACATGCCCGAGATCTGACTAACAACCCTAAGATGCTCTATGTAGGTGTAGGAGGAGGAATGGAATTACTCCAGTTCTCTTACTTCAATCGCCAAGAGGGTGGTGTCATCGGTGTAGATGTCGTAGATGAGATGCTGGATGCCAGCCGTAAGAACTTCAAGATAGCAGAGGACGAAAATGATTGGTTTAAGTCCGAGTTCGTAGAATTACGCAAAGGAGATGCCCTCAACTTGCCAGTAGAGGACAACTCAATCGATGTAGCAGCACAGAACTGCTTGTTCAATATCTTTAAGGAGGCTGACCTCAAGCGTGCCATAGAGGAGATGTATAGAGTCCTAAAGCCTCATGGCCGATTAGTCATGAGTGATCCTACTTGTGAGCAGGAGATGAATGATACCCTCAGAGGTGATGACAGACTCCGTGCGCTATGCCTCAGTGGTAGCTTGCCGATCGAGCAGTACGTTAAGGCATTGACGGATGTAGGATTTGGGACGATCGAGATTAGAGCTCGTAAGCCATACCGTATCCTCGATCCTAAGCACTATCCAACGGATGAGCTGATCTATATCGAGTCTATCGAGGTAGCGGCTATCAAAGATCCTATGCCAGAGGATGGCCCTTGTATCTTCACAGGTAAGGCGGCGATATACTATGGTGGCGAGGACTTCTTTGATGATAAGAAAGGACATACACTATTGAAAAATCAACCTCTTGCAGTATGTGATAAGACTGCTGGTGCGCTCGCAGCACTTGGGCGTGATGACATATATATCAGTGAGTCTACCTTCCACTACGATGGAGGTGGATGTTGCTAAGCACTATCTACCGTTGAAGATGTAACCCAAAGGGCAATAATCTTCTCAAGGGAATATGATTAATGATGGATGATATAAACAGGACTGACCTTAGGGTCGGTCCTGTTTCATATTAGGGGTTATGTATTTCTGGTCTTCTTAGTCTTGTTCCTGATGAAGATCAATTTGTGACGACTCTTGGTATTTTCTCTTTGTTCGATGTCAAACTTGCCAATGGAGTTGATCAATGGAGTCAGCTTCTGAAATCCGTAAATCCTCGAATCAAAGTTTGGCTTCTTTTTCAGCAGGAGGCTACCGACATCACCCAGAAATGCCCAGCCCTCCTCATCAGATAGGTCATTGACCGTTGATGTGATGAGATTCACGACCTTTCGTGTGATCTTCTCATGGACGACTCTGGCTTTGTCTTCAGGTTTTTCTTCGCTTTGATTTTTGAGTATTTCCAGATAGATGAAGATGTCACAGGCGACGATAAAGGGATTCGGTGTCTTTTTCTCGCCGATCCCAATGACCTGCTTGCCAGCCTCTCGGAGTCTGGTGGCCAGTCGGGTGAAATCACTATCACTGGATACTAAACAGAATCCATCAACTTCCGCAGTGTAGAGGATGTCCATAGCATCGATGATCATGGCAGAATCCGTGGCATTCTTACCCTTAGTATAGCCGTACTGCTGGATAGGGGTTATGGCATTTTCTAAGAGCACTTTTTTCCACTTAGCTAACCCGGGGCTGGTCCAATCCCCAAAGATTCTCTTTATCGTAGGATTGCCATACTTAGCGACTTCCTCCATCATCTCCTTGACGTGTAGTGATGAGATATTATCCGCATCTATTAATACAGCTATATTCTTATTATTCATTGTTGAAATATGTGTTTAAGGGCTGATAGCAGGAGGCATACCTCTGACAAGATAGGGAAATGCGGTAGACCACACTGTAATTTAAATTTTACACATACCGTTGGTTATTGTCGTACATTGCGGCGATCATGAAGATTACTACATACTTGACCCATCTTTAGTTCCCTTCCTATTTTTACGATTCATTTATTAAAACATCATATGAGATTATTAATGGTACTTACTGTCCTGTTCTTTGTATTTGCACAGGCTTGTTCTCAACAAGGACAGCAGTCGCAACAACAGCTTGATTTTATCCCTGCATCTAACAACTTTTTTCCATTTATCAATTCCTACTCTCCTAAGGATGGATTGAAGCAGTTCTACCTTGAAGAGGGATCGTGGGTACGCAACGAAGCCATTCCTAACTTTGACGCTGACACGGGCTTAAGTAATATGGCACTTCAGTATGTACCCGATCCTCAGAGCGGTATCCCCCAGTTGTTTGTATATTCTAAGACGACAGGAGACTTTAGGTTCTACTTCCTATCCGCTGAAGGGTGGTTGATCAATGAAAGTATCCCTGGAGGCAAGATCAGCATCAATTCCAACAATATTGTAGTCACATTTGCGGCAGCAACACCGAGTGTAACAACTTACATATTCGCTCACTCTGCTGATGGCTCTAAGATGCAGCTACAGGAGATGGTGGATGGCAGTTGGAAGGCCAGCGAGTACTTCCCACAAGATCTTCCTAAATAAATAGAGAGGTTATAACGACATATAATTAATGCTCTATGCGCTTTGTGCATAGGGCATTTTTTATTGGGTTTAAAATGGCTTGTGAGTCTTGAGAGGATGCAAGGTCAACTGATAGATTCTAAGTAATCCTTTATTCTACTGTTTCTCTGGTTGATGAACATAAGAAGAATAATGGAATGCAATACCGTCTTTTTACCAGTTATGGTAACTAACAATCCATTAGATTATTAACGCGAACTATTGCATATACGATAAAACTGCCCCTTTTTAATCACTTTTCATACCCACACATCATTCTCTGCAGTAATATCGGAGTTGTCACCATCACCTGTGTTGATGACACCACGAGGCTCGATTAACATCAGATGGACTTCGTCAGTACAGTATGGCCGATGTTCTACCCCCTTTGGGACGACGTGCATTTCTCCCTTGTTGAGGGTAATTGTTCCGTCTCGCATTTCGATATGGAGTGTGCCCTTGATTACAATGAACGCTTCATCAGTAACCGCATGACTATGCCAGATGAAATCTCCCTGGAGCTTCGCTAACTTAAACTGATAGTCATTCAGTTCTGCGATCACTCGGGGTGACCAGTGATCAGTAAACTTGGAGAACTTGTCTGCGAGGTTTATAGCTTCATAACTCATGATTCTTCATTGTATAGTTCAGGTTATATAGAGGCAAGGTGGTGATACTCTTGGCTACAGTGGTGAAACATCTTGACTGGCAGTTCCTTTGGGATGATGGACTTCTTAATCAGTGGCTCATTGAGGAACCAGTGTATAGGGTCGTTGACTATGCTACGCTTCATGCGTCTAAGCTTTGTACCGATCCAAAATCGACTCCGCATCTCTACACCTCGCTCTGTAGACCGTACATAGTGGCACATCTCAGTACCATAGACTTTGCGATCGGTAGAGCCAACCCGTGCACAGACGATGGTTTCAGTGGCTGGATCTATCCTCGAGGTATCAAAGCCAAAGTCCTTGGGAGACATAAAGTCAATAAGAAGCTCTTCATGACCAGTACCCACATTCTCAGTGACTCTATGTTGACTCATCTGCAATCGACGGGTATAAGTAAGTGAGTCATCATCATAATGTCCATTAAAATCTGCCTGTATGGCGTAGTGCATACCAGGATACCAGATCTGATATCTGATGTCCTCTACTGCATGCCACCAAAACCACCAATTGATCATCTCTATCGTAACATTGGGCATGTCAATGCATACGGCGACATAGACACTGCCATTTGGTAGGCGATGAAAACCACTCTCGCAATTGTGGTAGCCAGTATCAAGTAATCGATTGATATAAGACCGAGCAAGGATATCTGATGCGCTGATGTCTGTATTTCGCTTAATAATCTCGTCATGATCGCTGGCTATAGGAGCCATGGGACGATCAAGATATGTAGCATACTTACTCATATACGGATGGAGACGTGGGTTTATGACACGGAAGTTAAGCGGATTTTGTCAAGTTGATCTTATGCCTTGACAAAAAATACAGATATGGATTGGAGAGTGTTACCATGCTATACTCATCAGTATACCCAATGCCTTGAGGATGTCACCTTGTGCTAACTCCTGTTGAGCTAAGCTATGCACTTTAGTCAGTTGCTCTGATTGGGATAGTGCTGATTGTAGTATCTTACTCAGTTGAGGTGAGGATTTGCAGTTGTCGATGTCGGCTTGATCAGGCAGTGCATCAATAGTGCCTAACCGTCCTAAGTCATTACCCGTAAGTACAGGACTATTCCTCACATATTCGGGTAATCCATCGACACCAATCCCTTTAGTCCTCAGTGGTTTAGGGATCTCAAAGATAGCATCTCCATTAGCACGACAATACCAGTTGCCACCCATACGAGCGACTAAATCTAATTTCTGCGTATCCAGATTGCCAGCTTCATCCAAGTACTCATCATTAACATGGATCATGACCACTTTAGCAATCACCAGATTGCCAGCGCCGCCATTGTCTCCTAATTCTATGACTTGATCAACCGTACATTCGAATGCCACAGGAGCCTCTCCAACTCTGGGCGGCTTAATATGATCGCTGGGGATCTGTTGTAGTCCTGCTTTGATGAATTCATTTACGCCCTTATCATAAGCGGTGCTGCTTAATGACATCTGCTCTACGATGCCGTAATTGACCACATTGATGACGACTTCGGGTACGTCATAGATGTTTTGCAAGGTGTGTTTGAGCGTGCCATCTCTGCCACTACGGGCAGGGGAGAATACCATCACTGGTGGACTTGAACTAAACACGTTGAAGAAGCTAAAGGGACTGAGATTGACATTGCCTTCCACATCAACCGTACTTGCAAAGCATATCGGCCTGGGAGCAACTGCTGTGAGCAAGAGCTTGTGCCGTTCTGGCTGAGTTAAATCATTTGGATTGATAGAAGTTGTCTTGCTCATTGGATGCCTTATTTAGCTGGTAATACTTTGGTTTCTACTTTTCCAAAACCTACTCTGACACCATCTTTCTCGGCATAGCCCCTCATCGTCACGGTGTCGTGATCATTGATAAATACCCTCGTGCTCCCGTCATTCATCTGCACGGGCTTAGATCCTGCCCAAGCAATCTCGAGCATCGAGCCATAGGAGTTTTCGTCTTTGCCTGATATGGTGCCTGATCCCATCATATCGCCCACATTGATATTGCAACCGTTGACCGTGTGATGAGCGAGCTGTTGTAGCATGCTCCAGTACATATACTTAAAGTTGGATCGACAGACGATCTGTTCATCAGCACCTTGTGGTGTTATAGCGACTTCTAAGTTGACATCATAGTTGTTGTTGCGATCAGTCTGTAAGTAGGGGAGTGCCTCGGGCTCCTGCTTTGGTCCTGCCACCCTAAAGGGCTCAAGTGCCTCTAAGGTGACAATCCAAGGTGATATCGAAGAGGCAAAGCTCTTACCTAAAAATGGTCCAAGTGGAACATACTCCCACTTCTGGATATCTCGTGCAGACCAATCATTGAAGAGCACGACGCCAAAGATGTAATCACTGGCGTGAGCAATATCCACCGAGTCACCGACTTCAGTAGACTTGCCGATGATAAAGGCGGTCTCCAACTCAAAATCTAATCGGCCCGAAGCCTGATACACGGGCTGACTCTCTCCCTTGGGGAGTACCTGACCTTTGGGTCTATGGATGTCGTGGCCGCTGGTGATAATCGAAGAGGCTCTACCATGATAGCCTACTGGGATATGTCGCCAATTGGGGAGTAGGGCATTCTCGGGGTCACGAAACATCATACCCACATTAGTAGCATGTTCTATGCTCGAGTAAAAGTCCGTATAATCTCCTACTTGCACAGGTAAATGCATCTGAGCATCCGCTTGCTTAACGAATAGCTCTGGCTTGCCTGCCAATGCAGAGTGATCATCCTGAATCCACTGCTGTATATCTGTTCTTACCTTGGAGGTGACACCCTTACCAAGTGCGATAAAGGCATTCAACGTTGACTGACTCAGCACTGCGGTATCAAAGTCAAAAACACCTAATGCACCAACTGCTATTAAGTCTAATATATGATCGCCGATAGCTACACCTACTCGAGCAGATCGGTCTGCGGTGGAGAAGATGCCAAAAGGGATGTTATGAATAGAAAAGTCTGAATGTTGTGGTATATCAATTATCATAGTTCTTCTTAATTGGGGTTAATGAGCAATCCAAGATTTGTAATACTTCCCGTCATCGATCTTGAGGGCATCTTCGGTGATCATTAGTGGTTTGAATGTGTCTATCATCACTGCAAGCTCGGCAGTTTCTTTTTGCCCGATGCTGGCTTCGTACGTGCCTGGGTGTGGTCCATGAGGGATACCTGCAGGATGCAGAGAGATATGTCCCGGAGCGATATTCGTTCTGCTCATAAAGTCTCCATCTACATAGTACAACATCTCATCGGAGTCAATATTGGAGTGGTTATAGGGTGCCGGTATCGCCTTAGGGTGATAATCGTAGAGTCGCGGGCAAAACGAACATATCACAAAGGCCTTAGTCTCAAAGGTCTGATGCACTGGAGGCGGTTGATGCACACGCCCAGTAATCGGCTCAAAATTATGGATCGAAAATCCATATGGGTAGTTATAACCATCCCAACCCACCACATCAAATGGGTGAGAGGCATACAGCATCTCATGGATGGTATTTTGCTTCTTTACCTTGATGATGAAGTCACCTGATTCATCATGGGTTTCGAGATCTTCAGGCAGCTTATAATCTCGTTCGCAAAAAGGGGAATGCTCAAGTAATTGCCCAAACCAATTACGGTATCGCTTAGGGGTATAGATCGGGTGAAATGATTCTGCATACAGGATGCGATTGTCACTTGAGTCAAACTCGATTTGGTAGATCATACCTCGGGGGATGATCAGGTAATCTCCATACTCAAACCTGATCTGTCCTACGAGTGTCTTTAGCGTCCCTGTACCCTTATGGATGAAGAGCATCTCATCAGCATCAGCATTCTTATAGAAATATTGGGTCATTGATTCTTGAGGTGATGCCACGCCGATATGCACATCGTTATTGACTAACAATGGTGTGCGAGCATCTAAGAAGTCCGCAGCTGGCGCCACATCAAAACCGATCAGCTTGCGACTGGTCAGGTTTTTCTCTACGGCCACTTTAGGAGTGACATCCGTTTGGCCGAGAATTTCTTTGACCATCGTCGGGCGCTGAACATGGTAGAGTAGGGAGGACATCCCATCAAACCCTATAGTCCCAAATACCTGTTCGTAGTACAGACTACCGTCAGATTTTTCAAATTGGGTATGTCTCTTTGGTGGGGTCTTACCGAGCTTATGATATATTGGCATATGAAAGATATTGTGTAATCGACACTTCAGTATTGCGTCTAATTCCTGTTATGGACTATGATCAATCAACATCAAAATGAGCTGGCTGTTTAAGAACTCAGCATCAGAATCTCACAAACTGATAATTTCTGGAGCTCCAGCTAACACTTTAGGAGAATCACTGGATAGTTGATACATTCGTCCAGTATAATGTTAAGCCCGATGAAATTACTTCTACTCCCTATATGTCTGCTGATGATGGCTGCTTGTCATAATAGTAAAGATCGAGTACAGCCAGACACATCTATCTACAAGACGATAACACTGGACACGGTCCAAGTTCAGCTGTCCAAAGTAATCGAAGAAACCTCAGGCTTGGTGCGTGTAGATAGTACATTTTGGACGCTTAACGATAGTGGTGGGGAGCCTGCGTTATACCAGTTTGATCCCATTAGTGGCGAGGTGCTGAGGACAGTTATGTTAAGTGGTGCGGAGAATAAAGACTGGGAAGATATGACTACCGATAGCACTTATGTTTACGTGGGGAACTTTGGCAATAACTTTGGCAATCGCAAGGATCTAAAGATCTATAAAGCTCGCATATCAGATCTGTTAGCACAGGACGAGATTGAAGTCGAAGAGATTGAATTTAGCTATCCCGATCAAGAAACTTTCTCCAATGGTTATGGACATAACCATGATTGCGAATCCATCATAGCCTATGGCGACAGCTTATACCTGTTTAGCAAGAACTGGCAGGATATGAGGACTAAACTCTACAGCCTACCCAAGACACCTGGGAGTTATGTCGCGCATATGATCAGCACGGTAGATACACGAGGTACGCTTACCGCTGCGGCACTCTCAGATGATCAAAGTAAATTATTCCTGCTGGGATACAACCCAGGTGATGGTTTTGATCCTTTCGTTTGGACAGTTTCGGACTGGCAAGGTAGTGACTTTCTCACCGGGAAGATGGAACGTACTAACATCTCAAATAGGCGTCAAACTGAGGCGATAGTGATGGCAGATGAAAGCACCCTCTACATTTCTGCCGAAAATGAAAAGGGAGGCTACCCAATACTTTATAAGCTAAATCTCTAATTGCTTCGTTCTCTCTATGCTGAGCATAAATAAGAGCAGATTATATGGTAGAGATTAAACATGCAGCTACGATATGTGTATTTCGTGAACATCCTGCCCATGGTCTGGAGGTTTTGCTTTTAAAAAGAAACCAGAAGCTAAAGTTTGCTCCAGGATTTTGGGTCTATCCAGGTGGACGGATAGAGCCAGAGGAGTTGGCCTCATCCGCAGATATCAAGGAAGCCGCCATAATCGCTGGTAAACGTGAAGCGAAAGAGGAAACGAATCTGGACATCGATGTCAAATCCTTACATCACTGCTATCACTGGACAACACCTGTCGGAGAATCGAGGAGGTTTGCGACATGGTTTTTTCATACACTTGTAGATCATGAGAATAGTGATGTCACGATCGATGACAGTGAGATTGTAGATTACTCTTGGGTTCCTGTGAGTACGATTTTTACCCCAGAAAGTAATCGTGCTAAGCAACTGCTTCCCCCGACATACATATCTCTGCAGCGGATCAAAGGCGCTCAAAATTACGATGATGTGATCAGGGAGTTTAATCGAACCGGTCCGATCACCGTGGCACCCAGAGTATTATTTGACAATGGTGTGTTCTGTAGTATGTATCCAGGTGATTCTGGTTATGAGTCTTCTGATTCATCTAAGAAAGAGACCCTCCATCGATTAACTGGTAATATGCTCGAGGGCAATTATAAGTTTCACTATAGCGACCATTGTGAGGTGCCGAGTATTACGGGAGGAATCATGTTTTAGTCCTTTCTGATTATATTTTTGAGGCCTTGCCACCACTTACCTATTAGCCACATAACAATAACTACCGGGAAGAATATAATCGTGAGCCATGAAGTAACTTCGTACTTTACCATGTTAATCATAGCGTTCAGACCATTTGAGAAGAGTGTTTTTCTGTGGGATATAACTATGTGTCCAATCCAGACAATGCCGATCGTCAGGACAGTAAAAACTCCTAACTCGAATAAAGTATATGTCACCATAATGTCGAGGTAATATCACGCAGAGGCGCTAAGATGCTAAGTTGTCTACTTTAGGCTATGATGAAAAGTGTGTCAGATTTATAGAACTAATAAATTTGACATTATGACAAAGAAGAAAAAAGAAGAGCCCTTTGATTACACCGCTTTTGAGAAGGAGGCGATTAAGAAATTGCGATCTGGCAAAGGTTTTACTGGAGAAGGTGGAGCCTTGACGGGCTTAATAGGAAGGATACTACAATCCGCCTACGATGAAGAGATGGAAGCGCATATAGCTGAGACTAAGGAGGATAAGAATCGGAGGAATGGCAAATTGGAGAAGACATTAAAAACTGGATTAGGTGAAGTTGTTGTGAATCCACCTCGAGATCGATTAGGGAGTTATGAGCCCCAAATAGTCAAGAAATGGGATCGGCATATAGCACCTGATATAGAGCGTCAAATGTTGTCACTTTATGCTATTGGTACGAGTTATACTGACATCAGTGAACACTTTCGTAAGATGTATGGCGTCAACTATAGTCCATCATTTATTACAAGTGTTACAAATAGAGTTATAGACGAAATTGAAGAATGGAAATCAAGACCATTAGATGATGTTTATGCTATCATTTATTTGGATGCTATCCACTTTAAAGTCAGAGAGAATAGGAAGGTTGGTTCTAAGGCAGTTTACTCTGTTTACGGCGTAGATTTAGAGGGCAATAGAGATGTACTTGGTCTGTACATAGGGGACTCAGAGGGAGCTAAGCACTGGGGTAGAATTCTGGAGAACATTCAAGAAAGAGGAGTTGACGACGTTATTTTCTTTTGTGTTGACGGTCTAAAAGGCTTTAGTGAGGTAATCGAAGAGATCTATCCGAGGTCAATCGTCCAGCGCTGCATAGTCCATATGGTTAGGACGAGTGTGAAACACGTAAGTTGGAACGATCTACGTGAAGTATGTAAAGACTTAAAGAAAATGTATAACAAAGATAGTTCTGAATCAGCACTGTCAGAACTTGATCGGTTTGATGAAAAATGGGGTAAGAAGAGGTTATCCAGAATTTTGTGTTTCTGATTGAAAAGACATTGCATTAGTTCGTAG
>CAYPWL010000017.1:0-67455 GCA_964414425.1 uncultured Saprospiraceae bacterium | reverse complement strand
TGTTGCCTCTAATAACAGGAGGGGTGCTGTATCAATAACACGGGATAATCAAACATTACTAATACGCAATCCTAATGGAGATTATTATAGAACTCCTCAGACGGTCTGCTTTCCTATAGAAGGTCAAGGCGTACAAGAAGTAGAATTTCGAGATTCGGGTTTTGGAAATTTGATAGTAGATGGCTCCGAACTCTCTTATTGTCTGCCGGAGCCTCAAGGCAGTATTGTACCCGACTTTGAAGAACCTCTAATCAGGAAAACTGGTGATATCCCCTGGCCAGCACTTGAGACTCTTGCTGATCAGGTGGCTGATCCAGATATGGATATCTCGGATATTATTCAGTCAGACTTCGTCTATCATCAAGATTTGAGGTTCAGTGCGGCATTTAGACCGAGCGGGAAGAGCAGGAGAGAGATATGCCGCCTACCACCTCTGAAGATGAATCTGAAAAAGTCCGAGCTGGAAAATTTCAATTTCATAAGGGACCATAACAAGATGAAGATTGTCTTTCAATGTCAATCGACACCAAGATACGCTGAGACTATAAAAATGGAGAAATTCCTATATGACCTCTATGGCTTGGTCAGTCCAAATGGATTCCAATCTAAGTTGGTTAAGATTAGATTGGAGGGCTATGATTGTTTGGTTGATGGTTTTGTGATAGAGAGTGACGATGATATCCAGAGTAGGCTAAACCTCGAGATGGTCAAAACAGGCACCATATCAACTGATGTTGTCGATCGGTCAGAATATGTCAGGATGTGTTTATTTCAATACCTAATCTCCAATGCGGACTGGTCGGCCCGCAAAGGGCATAACACAAATCTGTTTAAGAGAAATGTCGATAACTCCTTAGTGATCATTCCATATGATTTTGATTTTTCTGGCATTATCGATAACGTCTATGCCGTCCCACATGAGCAATTACCCAGCGCTACTTCATGGATAATAAGATCCCGTTGGAGGAGCTACAGGAAAGTGCGAGATACCATATCGAGAGGGAGTAAGAGTTTTTTCAGTTAGTAGAAGATGCTTCATTCTTGAGCGATAGTTCTAAGAAGAGATTCAGAAAGTATATAGAGAGCTTTTATAAGATGATCAAGGACGACAAGAAGTTGAAAAGGCTCGTTAAGTAACCTGCGGACATAATCTTTCTATGATGAAGGTATTCATCTTTCAAGTCAAGAGTATAGATAGGGTGAGGTGTTTGTCTATAATTTGATATAGCTTCGTAGCTTAACCCTCTTTTTATGTGGGATAGCCATGCTCTGGGCTGCGATCTTCAGTAGGTTCTGATCCTTGTCCCTGGCGAATACGAGATGAAACAACTCAGCTACTGATATGAGCTCTGTGGGGCGCTCCACTAATTGAAACTCATCACCGACGGAGACCGACCCTTCTTCGAGTATACTGATATACGTGCCGGCACGTCCATACTCGATAAACTGGCGGATCATATCTTGCGCGCCAAACTTGTGACCCAATTTATAGCAGGGTTCTCTGTATTGTGATACTTGGACCGTGGCGTTGCCAAGCTTATAGATATCACCGAGATATATCTTGTGCTCATCAAAGTCCGCAACAGTTAGGTTCTCACCAAACATACCCCAGTTCCAGTCAAGATGAGGATACTGCTCCTGCCAGTACGGATACTGCTCGGCAGAGTATAGATAACAAGCCTTGTAGTAGCCGCCATGATGCAGGCGATCCGACACCTCATCTTGTATTACATAGTTTTTCGTGAGATATAGGGGCTCCTCAACAGGTTTCTTATAGATGCCTGTAGTGACCTGTTGGCCTTTCCACTGGAAGGATACTGGCTTGGCAAGATTGGTAGAGATGATTTTCATAAGAGATGATCTTTTAGCTGTAGGAAGAGCGGTACGTTGACTCTCATCAGTAACAAAGTTATCAATAGTGTGTTCTTCTTCTGGACTAAGGATTGTCGGAGGATTCTACGATCACCATCATTGATTATAGCCAGTCATGAGTAGGAGCAATCATAGGCTAATAAACCAACCTAAGTTAATCCAAGATCGAGTCCTAAGTTGATCGGTAATAAAAGAGTCTAATCTTTTATCAATGCCTAATTCGAACTTGTTATGATCACTAAACTCATACCCTAAATACAGCGCTAACCTTACTTCAAGATCATATACTCCATCTTCTAATGAGTTTACATACTCATTATTAAACTTTAGATAGAATTCGCTTGCATTGACCTCTTGCCCGCTTAGTGGGATTTGATTAGATATTCTATATCTCAATCTCAGAGTGGTATTATCCTCAGCGAAAGTTTGATCCGTTAAAAAACGGTGTGATACTCTGAGAATAGTTCTCTTTTGAGTAATTGAGTATTGCTGTATCAATCTATGGACTATCTCATTAGGCCGAATTCTTATCAGATATCCGCCAGCGATCGAGCTATTTAGCCCTACACTTTTAGCAAGTATGGTTGAGAGATCTGTCAATTCATATTGAAATGCAAATTCTTCATCTCGTAAGACAACTTCTCTTGATTCAACCTTGAAATTTAGTTTTAAGTCACTGCTCAATTTTTTATTGACGTTGATTGAGGGCAACAGTCCCAACTGATAGTTGCTCTGAGCAATCATCGTGTGAGTAAGGCATGACAGGAGAAGAAGAATGAATAATCTGACTTTAATACTCAAGGTTGTCCGAGTTTTTAGGTACGATAACAGCCGTATTAACTTGTTCCCCTTGATTGTTAAACAGAGTTTCTATTTGTTCATGCTTGTTGTCTCTTTTGACCTTTAGTACAACTTCATAGTTGACGGTGACTTGCTGAGTACTCTTAAGATCTTGATGGATTACCGCATTAATGATCGAGTCTGAGGAGCCAGTGAGTTGTAGCTGAACTTTACAAAATTTGAATTTTTGATAGGTTGTCTTGAGATGTTTGAGCATTTCCTCATAACTATCTGATGGTATTTCGTCTGTTTCAATTTGGATTTCGACATCTTCAATTTCGCCATCAGCACTAAACTCTATGCTATATTTCTTTGAGAGGTACTTTGTTTTAGCTTCTATGGAGCTCTTGTCAAGGCCCTCCTCTCGAAACCATTTGATCTTCTTATCAAATGGCAGTTGTTCGACAAATTCAAGTGCTCTGATAGGGACCTGACTTTGGTTTAATCTATACTCCTTTTCATATTTAGTTTGTGCATGAGCACAGTGATATAAGCATAGACATAAGACTATAGAGAATAAGGATTTTAGTGCCATTATAGATGCTATGGAGTAATGAAAATGAAATTTAATCAAGACTTCTCTTTCTTTCAAAAAAATGAGATATCGGATATGATATGTCGCTTTCTCTCGACGTAGGAGGCTGTGGGGCACGCTGTTCCTGTAAGTAGGGGCGGAGCCGCCAACTCGATCACAGGCTGATAGCCCAATCTTCATGGTCTTGCAAGTCATCAACGTAAAGGAAATAGTAAGTTAAGATGTCATACTATACCTATAGGCTATGATAAATAGAACTACCTTATCGACACATTTCCAGGTAAGTAAGTTTAACTGATAGGCGTTTGGTTAAAATTGGCTAGGTGGATATTGATTATTCACTGTCAAAAAGCAATATGTCCTCGAGTTCAATTGTCTACAACATTCAAGAGCGCACCCTCTTTTCGGAGAGCCTCGTCTGGCAGCTTAACAAAGACTTTTATCACCAAAGCGGGATTTCAGCATGGAGTGGTTCCATAGTGCCACATCAGATAACTAATAGTTCCCTATCTGCAACAACTTATGCAGAACTTATCTATGCTTTTCTCAGAGACGTAGAATCGAGTCCAGACTCAAATGAAATCGTTTATATCCTTGAATTAGGCGCAGGTCATGGAGGCCTCTGTTATAATATACTGAGAGAATTAGACGAGCTCATACTCAATTCTGATGGATGCTCGACACAGTATTGCTATGTCCTCAGTGATATCGTAGAAGATAACTTAGCGTTTTACAGTCATCATCCTAAACTGCAAGAGTACTATAATCGAGGTCTTTTAGACATTTCATACTTTGATGCTGAGAGGAGCCAAGAACTACTTCTCAGGAAGTCCAAATTAAAAATTGCGCATTCAGATCTTCAACAGCCTATTCTGGCAATAGCCAATTACTTTTTTGATTCATTACCCAATGAATTATTCTATTTTGAAAATGGCGAAATGTTTAATTGTTCGGTTTCTATAGACTCTTTTACTGATCCGTTGGGCAGAACTGCTCATGAGCTAATCAGTGATATGCAGATAAAGTATCACACATCTGCTGCTGAGGAAACCCAGTTTGAAAACGTCACCTATAATAGCATCCTCAACCAATACAATCGAGTATTGAGTGAATCATATATCCTATTCCCAAAGCTTGCCATGGAGTGCCTAACTAACATCTCTGCTCTCTCTAAGATGGGACTGGTGTTGATGACAATGGACAAAGGATATAAAGAAATCCAAGAATTGGCTAATCGAAAGAAACCGGAATTAGTTAAGCACGGTAGCTTTTCTCTTTGGGTGAATTTTCATGCGCTTTCTGAATATTGCAAGTTGAATGGCGGTGTATCCATGTTTGATTCATGCACTAACTTTAATATTGATTTTGGTTGTTTAAGTCTTATTAAGCAACCATTTGACTATCAACGCTTTAAGGAGGCGTATCGTAAGCATACCAGTCAGTTCAATATTGATGATCATAATAGTGTGAAAGAAATAGTATATACTAATATGTCCAGCATTGGACTAACCCAGTTGCTTGGATTAATTAGATTAAACTCATACGACTCTGCTATTTTTATCAATCTTCTGCCAAGTATCAAAAAACTATCCAAGAACATTTCATTAAAACAACGGTCAAGGCTTAAGCAAACGATAGATGCTGTATGGAGGAAGTACTATCCGATCAATGAGACTTATGATCTATCCTATGAGCTGGGGGGAATAATGTATGATCTTGGATACTACGTCGAGGCATTGGACTATTTTAAAGTGTCATCCACAGCATTTGGATTTAAGATCGATGTAGATTATAATCTAATCTTATGCTACTATCAATTGCGAGAGGATGAATTGTTTTACAAAACATTAGCGGCTGCTAAGCTGAGATTTCCAGAGTCTCATCTCTTGTTGAAATTGGATAATTTGGCCATGACGTAACTTTTGAGTTATGTTAATGTAAATGAGTACTGTTGTTATTGAAGGTCGTATTTAGCTAACGAATGTTGTAAGCCGAGTATGACTATAGAGAATATTCCGTCTTATATATTGTTACATGCAGTGACTCAATATGTCGGTCTATTGAAGTTTGCCTCTTTAACAAATTTCCTAGAGATCTACTATTGTCTGCACCTGCAATAGGGTTAATGCATGCTCCGATTTTCTTCCTGATTCCCTTCTTTTTAATATTAGTTTTCGGTTTTAGCTTACCCTTAGCCAAGTAAAGTCTTTTGGCAGAAAAGGAATGGAGGTTGAGATTAAACCGTAGAGGAATCTCTATAACTTAATGATCTTCTCGGTAATGATCTTGCCATCGACAGTATGCGCTGTTAGGATGTATGCACCAACCTCGAGATAACTCAGATCTATTTCCCCACGTGGGGATATAGACCCAATGAGTTGACCTTTGATTGTATGGATCTCTATACGCTCTATATCATCAATTGTAAGGCTTATGGGTCCTGATGTAGGATTGGGATATATAAATCTCGCGTCATTAGTTATGTCATCTGTAGCTGTAGTTTGGTCAACTTGAAATCGTACTACAGCTTGTGTACTATCGCACTCACCAAATGTCAACTGATACACCAGGCTGTCAAGACCTGTATAATTAGCCTCAGGAGTATAACTGATGATAAATTCATCATCTAAAACTGCAGTACCATTCGCAGCTTGTGTTGTGATCTCGGCTTGGAGTGGTGACAGGATTAATTCGTTATCTGCTGAGCTACCACCAGATATTGTACCATCAAAGAAGTTAAACTGATCAGAGACCACCTCAGTGGGTTGATCATCAAAATTCCAGTACAGGAGCTTTTCATTGTCGCTACAATCTCGTCCAAACATGATATTGCGGATGTCTGTATCTGAGAGGGCAGAGGAATACATCCTTACCTCATCTATCTCACCCTCGTACCAATCATCATCGGCTCTTGAGTCTTGACGATTACCGACACTGAGTCGCCACAGTCTGGCGCTTACGTTGTCTATCCCCCGATCATCTGACCCAGACAACATACCATCGACATAGAGGTGTCGTTCTGTCGGACTGACGAATACACCTGCAACATGGTGCCAAGCACCGTCATTGATGATATTGTCATCGGTTATAGCTTCTCTCATGGTTCTACTCGTGAAGACGCCGGCCTCAAGTACTGCTCGACCATCTCTGACATTGAGAGTATTGCCAGTAACATTGGAGTTGGCATTGCCGATATACATGAATGTCTGATTAGCATCGCTTGAGGTATTAATCCATGCCATCATGGTAAATGGATATTGGTCTTGTATGACGCCAGATTGAAACACGATGTTATCGTCTACACCGTCTAATACATAACTGTGATTGTCGAGCTGCTCGGGATTGGAGTCATTATCTAATATTGATACGGTGATGGAGTCATTCTGCAATAGAGATTCTTGATCATCACGGGCAAAAAGGTCATTTTCAACAACATTGATATAGGCCGTTTTGGTCTCCATGTGAGCACTACTGCCATTGCTGGTTGTGAGGCTGACGGTCTTAGCTCCTGGTGTGCTGTAGGACACTCGATGTGGACCTACTCCAGTAATCGTCTGGGGAGTGGCATCTTGCCCAAAATCCCATACATAGCCCGTAACTGCTCCTTGCACTTGTGGTGTAAATATTACCTGCTCGTCAAGTGCTGCTGTAGTTGCGGAAGCCTCAAAGTCACTCAAGACGGTATTCGTCCGATGTAGGAGCTGCGCCTCATATAGCGAGACGGGGATCAGTTGATCCGCATTATTAGCACCCTCGATATATCCTACGGGCTGATTGAAGGGGCCATCTATGCTGAAGTTTCCATCGCAGCCGATCGCATAGTTCTGTGCTGTGGGCGGTTGCTCTATGATGATGGCGGCATCTGCGCCAGGACGATCCGCTTCGCAATTCCACATCACCGAGTGTGCGGCCGCCCAGCCGTGCCCTGTCCCAAAGTCTCCTCTATTATTAAATCCCAAGGTCCTCACATTACTGGGGAAGGTGCCGATATCAATCAGATTATCGAAGAGTATACCTGTTGACCATTGGCGATGTCCTTCGCTTGTTGAGGCGGGATTTTCTGAGATACTCCGCAGGACTACGACCCCTGACGAGGTCGATGTGCCATTCGAGATATAGTGATGTCGTCCATTGCGGGCGTAGCAGTTGTCAAAGAGTATCCCGTTAGAATTGCGGTACGAGTTGAAGTTATACATCCTCGTTCCGGTAAGTTCTGCAACAGGATCTATAGAGTGGACATTAATCACACTGATTCTGCTCGCTGTACCGGTACGTACTCCTGAAAGTCCAAAACCTGATACGGTTGAATTTCTAACCCAGGCATCTTCAACTTGAGTGAACTGGATGGCATTCCAGGCATGATTTTCATCAGTACCACCGAGTGATTCGATTTGGACATTCAGATTTTCGATACCTACATTCGTTACAAGTCCTGCTCTGTCATATTGATAGATATAGGATTGCGCTAACGATCTGTCCAGATGATTATACACGGGAGCGTCAATGGTAATTTCATCGTCTGAGATATTAGTTATATATCGATTGTAGAGGATAGGAAATTGATCTACAGACCAGTCGGCATCACCAGCTGTACCGCCGCCGTCTATAGCTGCGAGCCACTCTGCAGAGCAGGGATGTACGATGATGATATTATCACCAACTTCATATCCTGAGCCATTAGCTATGGTAAATATCCTGCTCCCTACTTGTACGAAGTCGCTGGTGATATCTTGCCGAGATCCTGCCACCTCTCCCCGCCAGCGTGTTTCTTCGCCACCGCCTATGACGATGAGGTCTCGTTGATGGGGCACATCACCAGTCCCATAGATGATGGTCGTATCACGGGTATCTCTGCCATCTCCCATACCTCGGAGTACGACACCGGATGTATGTAGTAAGACTTGTCCACTGACAGGGTAGCGTCCTGCCTCTAAGAGCACGGCCCCTCTAAATCCATCAGCATCAGGCTCCATAGCGCTGACGAAGTTTATGGCTGCTTGGATGTGATCTGTATTGTCATCTGCTACCGGCGATATGCTTGTCCTTACTGCGACCTCAGGTATAGCGACTCCACCACCTCGATAACCTGCATGACTGAAGTCTGGTATACGATTGTGACCTTCATCCTCCGCATAAGTAAGAGAGCCATCATCTTGTAGCCTGGCACGATCTGTCTCCCAGGTCTGAGACGTTAGCAGTAGGGGACTCAATACAATGAATACTATCAATGATATTGTGAAAATACTCTTGTTGGATTTCATGTGATTGCTATATGTACTCGATCATTTGCAATGCATATGTCGGCTTAACGCAAGATATGAAGTATCACTTTATACTCCATAGGTTTTTGGTCAGACTCTATATCCGATATGAGCAAAATGTCGGGATCTACAACACAGTTAAGTTTTAATAGATATCGTACCCTGCATATACTTAACCGCTTGTCCTTTGATGAGGACTCGGTCTCCGCTGAGTTCGCATTGTAATTCACCACCTCTGGGGGAGAGTTGTCGCGCCTTAAGGCTCTGCTTGCTCAGGCGGGCAGCCCAATAGGGTACTAACGTACAATGTGCTGATCCGGTCACTGGATCTTCGAATATGGCGGCCTGGGGGGTGAAAAACCTCGAGACAAAATCCACTTCATCTATATAACCTTGAGCCGTGACGATGATTCCTCCAGGGTCAATATTTATTTGGTTGAGTATGGCGAGGTTAGGCTCTATCGCTTTGATGTCTTCGACTGTATCATAGATCAAGAGATAGTCCCGGGCCTTCCATACTTCGGTGGGAGGAATGTTGAGTCCATCGAGAATAATCTGTGGCAATGTTGCCGATATAGGAGGGCGTGAAGGGAAATCAAGCTCGTAATAGTCCTCAACTTTGCGCACAGTTAGCACGCCACTTAGCGTGTCAAATGTGATGGTGTCACCACCATGTCCGATCTCTTCGAATATGACGTAGGCGCTAGCTAAGGTGGCATGACCGCAGAGATCTATTTCGATCTCTGGAGTGAACCACCTCAGGTGATAGTGGCCATTACTCTGTGATTTGAAGTACGCCGTTTCTGCCAGATTGTTTTCTTTGGCGATGTGCAATAAGATATCATCCTCAGGCCAATCTGTAATAGGGCATACGGCTGCAGGGTTGCCACGGAACAACTGATTAGTAAAGGCATCAACTTGATAGATCGGTAGTGTCATACTCCAAGTATTACTATTTAATAAACTGCCTCAAGAGAGGTCTCCCTATTCCTATCGAGATCTGACTGTAGGCTGTCGATTTTCATGCCTATCGTCTTGAGCGGCACACTTCCGAGAGCGAGTCTGAGTGTGGCGTTTTCATCGTTGACATGATCGATGATGAGCTGTGCAGCTTTCACTGGATCACCTTCTTGCTGATCATGTACGGAGCGTAACTTTTGTCTAAATGCCCCTGCAGTCTCATCATAGTCAGCTATGATCTGCTCGGCCTGGATGAGCGAGCGCCCAGCAAAATTCGTCCTAAACGGACCTGGTTCGATGATGGACACTCTGATACCCAGTGGACTCAACTCTTGTGCTAAGGCTTCACTGAGGCCTTCCATGGCAAACTTGCTTGCATTGTACACTCCAAATCCTGCAGTGGCCTTGATGCCGGCATGTGATGAGATCTGTACAATATGACCACTCTGGCGAGCTCTCATATGAGGTAGTACAGACTGCGTCAATTGTGTCATCCCAAAGAAGTTGACTTCAAAAACAGATCGCAGCTCATCAATACTTGCTTCTTCGATAGCGCCGATGAAGCCTATCCCCGCATTATTCACTAAGACATCAATATGCCCAATTGTAGAGATCACCTGACGAATTGTATCATCTATACTACTGATGTCCGTTACATCCAGTAATATGGCAAGAGCACGGCCGCTATATTGCTTATTAAACTCTTGTACTTCACGCTCCTTCCTAAAGGATCCTACGACGAAGTCGTCTGTGCCGATGACGGCCTCCGCCAGGGCTTTACCTAATCCGCTTGATACTCCAGTGATTAACCAATTGAGTTTACTCATAACTATCCGATCTTATGCTCTGATCCTAAATATAAAAGCGGCATACTTCTCAGATGAAATATGCCGCTTATGAATTTTTTTTAATTCGTGCTTACTCAGATCACATTTCTCCTTTCAGTGCAAAATCTTCTTTCTTAAATCCGTTATTGAACTTGATATTGCTGAAGGTGTATTCACCATTGAGCGTGTAAGCTCCAGTCTCAGGATTAGGGGCGTATGATCTACGCTTGGTAGGCACATAGATGCCTTCGATGATGTCATATTCTATCTCCATCTTTATGATCGGATCATTGACACCCATTGCTGGTAGTGAGAAGTAGAATAGATCAATCAAGTTAGACTTGGTATTGTAATATAGGATATACTCATCATCAGCAGGCTTACCTGTCATTTCATTCTTGTATTTCAAGGATACCTTTTCATAAGTAACACCGTCCACGACCTCTGAGCCTAAGTAGCTATGGATTGTACTTGGATCAGCTATTTTATAAGACATCATAAACCAAAATGGATTCACCTCTCTGATGAATTTAGTACCACCCAGCGCTGCCTCGTCTTTGACAGACTTACCGTTGAGCGTCACCTGAGGAACTCCGTCGATAAGTGACTGCACTACGATACCATCTTGTCCAGGAAGTACATTTCTCTCGTGAGTGGTGTAGCGTGCCCAAGTATGCTCTCCATCGATGATAAATCGCTCTTGAGATACATCCTTACCCGCAGCAAAGTTGTCATAGAGATAATCAAACTGGACATCATTCTTCTTCCATAGATCGCCATAGTCCCCAGTTACTTTGTACATATTGGATAAGAGACTCTTAGACTTGCTGTCCGCCTGTTGAGCATTGAGTTGAATCGTGAATAGTACCAGTGATAAGCCAGCCACCTTAGCGAGTGTTAAAACCTTGTAAATCATTTTGTGAATTTCTTTAATCAATAAACTTTTTGAAAAATAGAATCTCAGAATCTCGTGTGTCATATAACCAGTAGTGTCTAATGATCAATACCTGCGAGATTAGATCCCAAGGGCTAACCATGATCCACTCTTTTTTGTTCATTCTTGGTATATTTTGCAGAGGTAAATGTTAGGATCGTGATGAGTTGTGATAATCTATGATTTGATTGAGTCCCTTATAGATTGACTTGTACTTGGATGAATCGATGGGGTGGGCCGCTGTGAGTATGATCTATTGATATCCCCCTCCTTGTTGTCTTGATTCATGGTATGATCAACCAATCAGTATTTGTATCTACTTGGACTTGACATGCAATCTAATAGCTTGATGTAGCTCTCTATTTTAATTCATCTATATCGGTGACTATACAGATCAGGACCAAAGCCCCAGTAGCTACAGCAAAAATCAACATAGTTAATGCCCTTTATATGAATGACAGGATAGATCCTTCTTATGGTGATAGAGTAAGAAAGGGAAAGTAGCCAACTGCACATTTTCCGACTTAAGCCGAAAGCACAGTGGTGCAATTGGTACTTTACCCCGTTCAATAGAAACTCAAATCCGTTATCTAAAAACCACTTTCTGTCGTTACTAAATTGAGAACGCAATATGCTGCTGTAAATCCCTCTGATCGTCACATATGCTTGTGAAAGTGTGGATTTTCACGGTTAAGCGTGAAGCTGAATATGGCTATATTCTGGGCATTAAGTACTTCTTAGGCACTAATGCCGGAGTAATTAAAAATCTAAAAGAGTGGGCGTATAAAAAAGCCTAACTCAATACTGAGAGGCGGGATCCTTTTCAACAATGTTAGAAGTCATATTTGACAGTTTAATCGCCTTCATTATCAACGATCCGTATGAGTTGTCTATGGTGGGTAGTATTTCTTCTACGACCTTAGCGGCTTCGACCGTGTCATCTGTTGACAGGATTTCTGCCAGTAGCAGCATGCTCGGTATTATTTGGCCTTTATTTCCAATCCCAAGATTTGTATCCACAGCTTTTGTGACATAGTATTACGCCGAATCTAAATGACCAAGTGCCTGATGAGACTGTGCCAACAGATAATAACAGTCCGCAAGACCTACTTGATTATTGCTATCCGAGAAATGTCTTTTAGCTATATGCGCATTGGAGGTAGCTTGGAGATACTTCTTTTTATCATATTCGATGAAACCCACATTGAGGAGTATGATATGAAGTAATTTGGTCTGATTAAGCCGTTGTGCTAATGCAGCTCCCTGGTCATAATACTCCATGGCCAAATCATAGTTTTTGATTTCAGCATGAACCGCAGCCAAAGAATTGTATACCCTCGCTTGTCCTTGTTCGTAACTCTTTGCTTCATATAACTTGAGGCTCTCAGTTAAGCTGGTGACCGCATTTAGATATTTACTTTGGTAATGATATATGACGCCGGACAGAGCGTAATCATTTGCAAGGCCGATAGTGTCTTGCTGGTCTGTCCGAAGTTCAATTAGTGATTCTAATTCTCTCAGTGCATCATCATACCTGCCGACCGCCTTGAGTGCATGAACCTTATAGCATTTGCGATTTCTGATGGATTTTTTGACTCTTTTGCCAAACTGTAATGAGCATCCACCCGCTCAAGAATGGCGGAGGGTTGGGCATGGATGTGATCAGTATAAAACCGGTTGAATGCCTCAAATCTAATTGAATCCGGATAAGACTCATTCGACCATATCTGTACAGAGGATTCAGCTTGGCCGTGAGCCTGGTTTGTACCTGATACGAGCAGTAACCCGATGATATAGAATACGAAAAGAGATCTATTAAACTGTCTGACGGGCATAAAGACCTTTCTTAGTTGATTTATATTCCGCAAGACGGAGCATGCTTAAAAGTAGAGTTTTGCTCACTAATGGAGACCATTGACTCTGGTGGTAATTGACATATGCGATCAATTGTATGGAGATGAAGAGTTTAGAGAGGTGGGATATATTGTGATGTGGTATGAATAGTTTGATTGCTCTATAGTTAATGCGCTTTCCTCAATGTATAGTAGTCCACTGATCAGACAGTCACATCGAATGATGGTGAGTTGAGTACTCGCGAAAAATAGTTTCTTTCTATCGAGCATCTTTTAAGCTATACGGCTCATTTAAAAGCGCCTTTTATATCAAAACCAAATAGACGTCACTAAGAAAGTGCATATATAAGACAACTGTAAAAAACTTTACTAAACATCAGATCGAAACTTCGGCAAGAGGTCGGGAGACCTTTGCCTGAATGAGATATTTCAGCTGGAGGTGGAATCACCTCTCAGCGGCTCTTAGAGAAACTTCAATTAGAGACCGCAATGACCAACGCCAAAGAGTCAGGAGGATATCTACTTCAACATCCAGTACTTTGTTGAAGGTGGTATTACCTCTCAACGACTTCGGCAAGAGGTCGGGAGACCTTTGCTTAAATGTATTCTTCAGCTGAAGGTGTCCCCACCTCTCCGCGGCTTTTGGAAAACTTCCAATAGAAATATACATAAACCGGCACCATAAGGTCGGGAGTTCTCTGTTTTAACTACAATTACTTTGGTTAAGGGTGCCCGTAACTATAAGACAACTGTAAAAAAAACTTTACTAAACATCAGATCGAAACTTCGGCAAGAGGTCAGGAGACTTTTGCCTGAATGAGATGTTTCAGCTGAAGGTGGAATCACCTCTCAGCGACCTTGAGAACTCGCCAAGAAAACCAACGACAAGAGCTCCAAAACACTAAGCTACGATTCATCACATGATTTATCGAGCGCTCCTCGTCTCAGCTATTGCCGTAATAATGAATTATGTAAGTCTACGATTCAGATGGCAGGTCAGTAGGCTTCTTGATTGTGAAATGAAAAGTAGATCTGACACCTTCTTGGGAGTCCACCCATATTTCGCCGTCATGACGATGGATAATTTTTTGGCATAGAGCAAGACCTATACCAGTGCCTTCATAATCGCTTTTACTGTGCAGCCTTTTAAAGATATGGAATACAGTTTCCAGATGTTCTTCAGCAATACCGATCCCGTTATCGGCCACCGTAAAATGCCAAAACTCGTCGTCTTGATTTGTATGATAACCTACCTTAACCTTCGCATGATCGCTTTTGTTAAACTTTATGGCGTTTAATATAAGATTGTAAAAAACCATCCGGATGAGATTGGAATCACAATATATCTGAGGCATGGGGTCAACGACCACCTCCGCCTGCTTGTCCTCTATGATCTGAGAGAGATCATGGAGAGCCGTAGAAATCAATCCGTCGACATGCGCATATGACAGATTATGTTGGTTTTGGATAACTCTAGAAAAGGTCAGAATACTCTCTATCTGAGCGGACATTCTGGATATACCATTGGTCGCAAAGTCTATATATCCATGTGCATCTTGATCGAGTTCGTTAGCATATCTATGTTTTAGCAAGCCGATAAAATTAGCGACCACTCGTAGTGGTTCTTGTAGATCGTGCGAGGCGATATAAGCAAATTGCTCGAGGTCCTTATTAGAGCGTTCGAGTTCATTATTAGACTTTTCTAAGTTAGAATTGGACTCTCTCAAGTTCTGCTCCTGTAGCTTCAATACTTCCTCGACTTTTCTCCGTTGAAGGACTTCACTATTTAAGTCTTCATTATATTTTTGTAGGGCGTTATTTCTCTGCTTTATATTGTGAGTATAAGCTGTGATGGCAAGGTAGAGTAATATCAATCCTATCAATACACTCAGAACCCTAAACCAAATCGTCTCCCAAAATGCAGGTTTCTTTATAATTGTGAGACGAGCGCCCTCCTCATTCCATACGCCGTCATTATTAGCCGCTTTGACCTGAAATGTGTAAGTCCCATGGTCCAAATTAGTGTACACCACAGGCGTCTTTTTGTCGGGATAGTTCCAGCGTTCGTCAAATCCGTCCAGTTTGAAAGCGAATTCATTTTTTGTAGATCTGTTGTAATTGATCGCTGCATAGTCTATCGAGATATAGTAATCCTCGTGTGTGAGGGTAACTTCTTGACTACTTAGCACATTAGCTATGTATTGTCCATTCTTATTTAACACTATAAGATCGGTAATGTAAACATCAGGAGGCCTTTCATTTTTAACAATCATAGTGGGGTCTATAAGCGCAATCCCTCGGTGACCAAGGAAGTATAATCTCCCCTGACGATCATTTTGACTGCCTCGATAGATGAATTCTACATCACCCAATCCATCGTTTTTGTCATAGGCATTAAATGACTTGGATTGAGTATCAAACTTAACAATACCGTCAGTGGTGCCACCCCATATATTGCCATCTGCGCATACCTCTATACTATGAAAACTATACTTGGAGCCATCTTTACTGTAGTTTTCATATGTCCCTTGCTCTGTATTATAACTCGATAAACCAATGTCGCTGGCGAGATATAAGATTTTGTCATGCTCCACCATACAAAAAATCCGATTGGAAGGAATGCTGTTTTCTGGTTGTTGGGGGTCATGCTTCAAGTGAATAAACTCCAAGGTGCCATCCTCTAAAATTTGGACTTTATTCAAGCCTTGAAAAGTCGCCAACCAAATATCTCCACGACTGTCCCGAAGGATTTGTTTAATAGAATTGTCGCTTATAGACTTGTTGTTATTGATATTGCTTACATATCGCTGAGATACCCCCGACGACTCATCAACAATGATTAACCCATTTTCACTACCTACCCAGATCCGATTAGAATTGTCTCGATATAATGAACGGACGAATGAGTATGGTATCGATTCATTAAATATGTTGAAGACCTTAGTTTTATTAGTCCGTAGATCGAGTTTGGTGATACCGGCTGTGTGGCTTATGTAGAGGTGCCGATCATCAGGGCTGTACAAGCAATTGACAAAGTCATATGTACGGGCGAAATCTGGAGAGCTAAGAATTTTTTTATTCTCCAAATCATATTTTAATAGTCCTCTTTCACCGTTTGCTATCCATGCGATGCCTTTAGGGTTTATATAGAAATTTTGAGAAACAAAACTTTGGGTAATATCTTGAGACAGGTCATCCACGTCAATTTGATGGTTAGACCAGTTATATTGGCTGATGCCGGCACTGGTTCCAGCCCAGATGATTCCCTGAAAGTCTTCATAAAGAGCTCTGAAATTATTATTGATAATTGAACTCGGATTAGCAGGATCAAAGTAGTATTGTGTGAAACTTAGGTCTACTGCATTCTGGAATATATCTTCTTCAGTAATGTTTTTTATGTCTTCAGCGGGGATAACATTTAGCCCTTGAGTAGTCGCTACCCAAAGGTTCTGATTTCGATCTTGGACTACCTCCTTTATATCGTCATGCGTCAAGCCCGTGGAGTCGCTCTCTTTACTAAACCGTTGTGTGATGGGAGTCCAGTCTGTGCTATGTGAAGTATTATTAGCGTTGTCTGGTAGGGCCATAAGCAAAAGTCCACCGCCTGCCGTTGATAGCCAATAGTGATGGTTGTTAGACTGATAGATGTCCCAGACACGTCGGGTTTCTTTGATATTATCAAGCTCAAATGTCTTGAATTCAATATCACTTAGCTTCCCAGAATCCGAGTGTATAAGAAGGCTAAGTCCTCCATCCCATGTGCCAGTCCACATCCAGCCTTTGTGATCCACATAGATCGTTAATATGGCTTTGGCTTGCAATGCTTTGGGATTGTTGAGATCCGCCTGAAATCGGGTGAAAACACCAGAAGATGGATCATATGCATTAAGCCCATCCTCAGTGCCAATCCATATCCTACCATCGTTGTCTTCGGCAATTGATAATATCTCGTCACTACTTATACTATTGGCATCATTGGGATCGTGTCGAAATGTTGTCCAACTTTGATTGGATTGATCAAACTTAGTCAATCCTCCCAAGCGAGTCCCAATCCAGAGATTTCCCGCATGATCTTTAAACAGTGTCCTTATTGCATTTGACTCTAATCCTCCTTGAATCTCAGGAGCATTAACTCGATAGACGCTGACATCATTAGAACCTTGATATCTGCATAGTCCATCATTGGTGCCTATCCATATAAATCCTAAATCGTCTTGTATTATGCTATTGATAGAATTATGAGGGATCCCATCCAGTTTACTTAGATTGTCAAATCTTATGTTTTTTCCGATTTGGCTGTAGGACGCGGGTATGCTAATCACTAAATAAATCAGGAGCTGAAGAAAAACGCCTGGTCTAAGGTTACTCATAAATGATAGATCAATATCTCTTGTATGCTGTTGACGATTGTGTATAGTGTCCCCGAGTGTGCCAAGTTAGGACAAAAAATCAAGCCAGTACACCTATTAGGCCAGCATAATAGGTAGTATATCCGCTGTTGAGAAAGGTTTTTGCAAGATTTTGACCGAGCCTGTAAGAAAAGGGCTACGCTGTATGTAACGGAGGATATTACATAAGTAGTCGAAGGCATATCAAGTAGTTACATGAGCACTCCGAAAAGCCACCACAAGATAGATAGTATTGACTATGGGTTATAGTAGTCAAGGGAAGTGAGACCGACTGACTCTTAGCTTAACATTTCAGGCAGTGTAGACCTAAGCAAGTTGGAGTTGTTGTCATAAATCAACGTGCAATCTAATGATCGTAAGAGCGACGTACCTATGTGTCGAGATAAGGCAATTAATGGAAGTCTTCAATAGCTTGATTACATTATAGTTGAGTTACATTTTATATATGTATAATATACACGTAATCAGTAAGTTGGGTTGATTTCGGGTGCGTTGATAATGCTTGAAAAATATTTTTGTTTTAACGAGCAATCTTTCACCTATATCGATCGTCTTAAAGCTGCTTTTACATAAAAACTAAAAAAAACGTGACTAAGAAAAAGCTTATCTATCCGGATCAATTTGATCCTAATAATCACTGGTACCCCAAAGCACTGAATGCGACGATTCATCCCATGATTAATTTCTTTTTGAATTTAGATCAAGAACGGGTGATTACCAGATATTGTCATATGCACCCAGTAGTTAACAAAGATAAACTGCGTGAGATACTAAATCATAAAGCGCGGTACTTCTTATGGGGTGGGGCGGACCTACTCAATGTAACCTCGGCATCAGGTAAGAGGCAGATGGTAGTGATTGAGAACAACTCTTGCCCCTCTGGACAAAAATCTATGCCTCTCGTTGATGATAATCAAGAGCAGGGCAGTTACAGGTTGATGGTCGAACGAACCTTTAAGCCATATCTCAAAAATCTACGTAACAAGATCAAAGGCGGCTTAGCTGTGCTCTATGACAAGAACCCCATGGAGGTATCTGGATATGCAGAAGTGATCGCTGATGTGATGCAAGAGCCTGTGTATTATGTTAGCTTCTATACAGATGACCAGGATCCCTCCGCTAAGTTTATCGATGGGGTTCTACATGTATTGGACGAGGATGACTGGATTCCAATTAGAGCTGCTTTTAGATATGTTACTCAAAAACCCTGGAATAGAATACCCGTAAATGCTAAGACAAGGATCCTGAATCCTACGATAGCTTGCCTTGCTGGTGGTAGGAATAAAATGGTAGCGGCCAAAGCCTATGACATATTCAATGCGGAGATACAAGAGTATGGATTGAAAATCAATATTCCTGAGACGATATGGGATGTCAGTAAAAATGAGATTCCACTATGGGTCAGAAAGATGGGAGGTCATGCCGTCATCAAGGTGCCGTATAGCAATGCTGGTCAAGGGGTGTACACGATCGTTACCGAAAAGGAGCTTGAGGATTTTATGGAGATGGAGTTTGATTATGACCTCTTTATCGTTCAGAGTTTGATTGGCAATTCGGATTGGAGTAGTACTACCTCGTCAGGTAAGCTATATCATGTCGGTACGATCCCCGACAACAAAAATCAAACCTTTGTGGCAGATATAAGGATGATGGTTAGTTCTACCGAGCACGGTATTAAACCCCTGTGCACCTATGCTCGCAGAGCCGCTAAACCTCTGGTCAATCAGATTGAGAGTGGCACAGATAGTTGGTCAATGCTCGGGACTAACCTCTCGATCAAGAATGATGATGGCACCTGGAGCAGTGATACCAATAGGTTGGTATTGATGGATAGACGAGATTTTAATAAGCTTGGTGTGGGTTTAGATGACCTGATAGAGGCTTATATCCAGACGGTATTGTCTATGGTGGCAATAGATAAGATGGCGATCACGCTCGTCAATAAACAAGGTAAGTTTCGGATGAAGCTTTTCAAGAGCTTGAATGACGATCAGAGCTTGTTAGACGAGATATTGATCAATTAGCACGGTAACATTATGAAGGTCCTTATACTGACTGATCACACATCACACTCCGCCGAGAATTCATTGTATAGTTTGGCGGTAGAGTTATTACGACATGGAGCAGTTGCTCAGGTCGATATAGCAAGTCGTAAGTCCGTTGAAAACGAAGACTTCTTTAACGCTGATATGTACTCGAGCCTTTGGGTGACTACCATCGATGAGGACTTAGCTTACGATAGAGTTCATCATCCTTTGGATCATGATAGACAGATTGCGGATATAGCACAGTATGATTTCGTTTGGTTACGGATGCCTCCACCGTTGAGTGAGCGTTTTCTCAAGTTTCTGGATCGGGCTTTTATCGATCAAGTCGTCATTAATAGTCCCTTGTCCATCTATGAGACGGGCAGTAAGGCTTTTCTATTAAACTTTAGTGATGTATGTCCACCGATGCAATTATGCCGGTCGCTTGAGGAGATCGAAAGTGCGAGTCGAGAGTTTCCTATTGTACTCAAGCCATTGAGAGAATATGGAGGTAAGGGCATTGTGAAAATCGATGGAGATAATGTGTCAAGTGGAACTCACAAGATGACTTTACAGGATTTCGCTGTTCAATATGAGAGACAACCGATAACTTATCTTGCTGTACGGTATCTTAAGAATGTAAGACAAGGTGATAAACGTATAATCGTTATCGATGGTCAGGTTATGGGTGCATCACTCCGTCTTCCTGCAGAGCAATCTTGGATCTGTAACGTAGCTATGGGAGGGAGCTCTCACTATACCGAGGTGGCACCCGAGGAAATAGAAATCATACAGTCTATCGATCCAATGCTCAGCTCCAATGGAGTCGTGATGTATGGTGTAGATACATTAGTCGGGGATGATGGCAAGCGTGTGTTGTCCGAGATTAATACGACCAGTATAGGTGGCCTGCCACAGATCGCACAGTTAACAGGTGAGCCAATAGTCAGGCGTGGTATTGACTTAATTGTAAAAAATGTTTTAAATCGAATGCAATGATAGACGCTAAGACAATTGATAGGCTCGCTCTCAACTCCATTCCTGCCGGAGCTATTACGAGGTATTTTCTAAATCTTGTCGAAGATGGCATGGGGACAGATATAAGAGTTCCGTTGATAGTTGCAAAAGGCATAAACGAAGGGCCAGTATTAGGATTAACCGCAGCAGTACATGGTAACGAGCTCAATGGTATCCCTGTCATACAGCGACTCTTCAAGGAGATAGATGTTGATCAGTTACGAGGGACGATTATTGGAGTACCGATTGTTAACGTACCATCATACCTCAGGAAGAAAAGGAGATTTCTCGATGGGGTAGATCTCAATCATATCATGCCTGGCAAAGAAAATGGAACGGTGAGTCAGGTGTATGCGTGGAGGGTGGTCAATAAGCTTGTCAAGCATTTTAATTATCTCCTTGATCTTCATACAGCCAGTAATGGCCGAATCAACTCATACTATATCAGAGCAGATATGAGCAATAACATCGTCAGGAAAATGGCACTGCTGCAAAATGCTCAGATCATAGTGCACAATCCGCCGAGCGATGGTACACTTCGTGGTACAGCTTGTGAGTTGGATATCCCCGCTATCACCTTAGAGGTTGGTAATCCTAATCTGTTTCAGAAGGGTATGATCAGGGATGGTCTTACTGGTATACATAATTTATTAGGCTCATTACAGATGACCGACTCTGAGGTCGAGGAGGTCTCAGATGCGACCGTGATCTGCAAGCGATCTTATTGGATATACAGTGAGGTTGGAGGACTGATTGAGGTGCATCCCAAAGTGACACAGGTAGTGGAGTCTGGTGACCTGATCGCAACTGTCCGCAATATATTTGGTGATGTAATCAAGGAGTATGTTGCACCTGAGAAGGGGATAGTCATTGGAAGGAGCGTTAGCCCTGTGAATCAGACTGGAGGGAGGATCCTTCACTTAGGTATAATCAAGTAGATTTTTTCAGTCGAGTAATATCTCAGTTACATTTATACGCATCGTGCTGAAGAATCGAGATTGCGATCTGTAAAATGTCTTATACGTAATTTGATTTATTTGGGTGAAAAAATAATCGCAAAATATAAATCGATTGTATTGATATAAATGAATAAATATAAGAGATTATATGATATAATTATGAATTTAAAATTGTCAATAAGTACAGATCATATTTCTCGATTCGGTATGCTTATTGGTTGTGTTTTGAATAAGCATATGATGCAATATATACAACCGTAATTACAGATTATATGCCAATAATGTAAACAAAATGACTTGGATTGCGTTATAATAGTATGAGTTATAAGAAAATAAAAAATTTAAAACCATTACTAATTAGGCATCTGCCAACAGAAAAAAGACGCCTAATCAGAAGTAGAAAATTGTACACAGCTAAGCAGTTAGCAGCTGCGGGTATCAAGCCTCTAAACAGCTTAATGATATCACCGATATAATTATGTACAGGTGATACCCTTTCGTTGATGACGATTAGCATCTAACTACTATTGCAACACTAATCATAACTCAAAATAAACTAATTCAATAATTGAAACGTTATATTTCCGTGAGACAAATTTTTCTTAAACATCCATCCTATATAGTTAACTAAGCCATATGCATTAGTTGAGAGGCTAATGTCATCCAGTTAATCTATTTTCTCACTAAAAATTAAATTTACATATGAACTACTTAGGCATTGATGCCAAGCAGTTATCGGGTGTTTCAAGACATCTCAATAGGCTATTGGCAAGTTATAATATATACTATCAGAATTTAAGGAATTTTCACTGGCATGTACGGGGCAAAAGCTTCTTCGATTTGCATGGTTTGTTTGAAGAATATTACAACGAAGCAAAAGAGCAAATCGACGATATCGCTGAACGCATACTGACTATAGGTCATAAGCCCGATACAAGCTTACAGACATACTTAGACAAGGCTGAGATCCACGAGTCCAGCGATCTACTTCGTGATGGCGAAATGGCAAGACACATCCTATACAACCAAGGCGAATTGATCAAAATAATGAGAGCATCAATTAAGGAAGCAGCATCTGTCGAGGATGAGGGTACGGTGGACGTGATCTCCGGTATGCTCTCCAAGATGGAAAAAAATGCTTGGTTACTCCATTCTTGGGCTGAAAAGAGGCGAGTAAGCCAAGCAGAACTTGCTATGTGATGATAGCATAGGATGATAGTCAGTGGCATATGAGCTGTGCAATCATCGCTTCGTAGGGGTCTTAGAGAGCGTAAATTGGTGCTCCTTTACAATGTATGGGCTACATACGTTCTCACGCTCACCGATACACATAGATCTACCATCAGCAAATATCAAGCAATGCACTTGAGACACTCACAGGTTTATTGATAAACCTTTGCTGATGGGCGATCTATAACAACTACATCATCCACTCTCAAACTGATCGAGTCAAGATGATTGTATTTCAGAATAAAAAAAAGTAAATAATAATGGAAGAGCAGCTACAAACCTCTTTTGGTAAGCTTATAGAAAAACTATCGAGCTGGGTTGATCTATTGATATTGAGTTTGCCAAATTTCTTAATGGCATTAATCACATTCAGTATTGCATACTGGGTATCTAAACATCTACAAGGATATCTAAATCGTCTACTAAAGAAGGTCATCAAGCAGGCATCTATACGTGGACTGATCACTAATATCGTATCCATCATCATTATTATTCTTGGTGTACTATTAGCACTCGCCATACTTAACTTGGATGGCACACTCAAGTCATTATTAGCAGGTGCAGGTGTTGCCGGTTTGGCGATCAGTCTTGCACTCCAAGGAACCTTGTCCAATACTTTTTCGGGGATATTCATAGCGATTAAAAATGAATTGAATGTTGGAGATTATATAGACTCTAATGGATACTCAGGAGAGGTGGTCGAGATAGATTTACGTAATACTAAAATCAGAGAGGCCGATAACAATATAGTGGTCATCCCAAACAAAATGATTTTAGACAATCCATTTAAGAACTTTGGATTAACCAGGCAGATCCGTACAATGATCAGTTGTGGTGTAGATTACGATTCCGACTTAGATAAAGTAGAGCAGATCTCAAAGGATACCATAGAGGAGTTATTTCCTTCAAAAAACAATCGACCTGTAGAGTTTTATTACACAGAATTTGGTGCAAGTTCTATTGATTTTGTCATCAGATTTTGGCAAGATGGAAAGAAGAATCTTACGGCGATACAAGTGAAGAGTCTTGCTATCAAAGCACTAAAGAAAGCTTTTGATCAAAATGGAATTTCTATTCCGTTTCCAACCCGTACATTAGTTACAGTACAGGAAAATGAATAGCTTTATAGTATAGAATATTTAATGTGATATGGATGGACTATTAGGGGTTAAGAGGTTCTTGTTGAGAGGCAACGGTAATCCTAAGTCGTCTTTGCGGTTATTGATCCAAGGATACTTTTTGTTGACCCTGATTTGTCTATTCATATTGATGTTGCCGGTGAGTACGATCGTTGAGATTGACTTTATAGACAAACTTTTTTTAGCTACATCGATCGTGAGTACTACGGGATTGTCTCCGATAGATTTTGGATCTTCGATGAGTTTGTTTGGAGAGTTGTTTATTCTACTGTTTATACAACTTGGGGGCGTGGGATATATGGCAGTAAGCAGCTTTATATTGTTAAGAGACAGCCCACGGTTACCTAAGCTGTCTGTATCGCTATTAAGACTTGAATTTAACCTTCCTGAGCGCTATCCCCTGTTATCTTTTCTATATAGTGTAATAGCTTTTACTGTCTTCATCGAAATCATGGGTACAATTGCACTCTATTTTGGATTTAAGACAGCGGGAGTTGATGAGCCATTCTGGTCAGCTGTTTTTCATAGTGTTTCTGCTTTCTGTACGGCAGGCTTTAGTTTTTATTCAGATTCAATATCCTCATTTGATGATCATCCATTAATCACTAATACGATCTTAGTGTTGAGTATTCTTGGTTCAGTTGGGTTCATAGTGCTCTTGGATTTCTGGATGAAATTTACTCGCAAGAGAAAACAAGTCACCTTGACCTCTAAGATTATATTAGTCAGTACGCTGTTCTATATTTTGGTTGGCACATTATTGCTGTATGTTTCAGATGGTCTATTGGTATCGGAGGGGCTGCAGGGATTTAATGTGGCATTCTTTCAATTAGTGTCTGCTCATACCACCGTAGGGTTTAACAATTATCCCATCGAAAATCTAAAATTGGGAGGCATACTGATTATGATTATAATTATGATCATTGGGGCATCACCAGCAGGTACAGGCGGCGGCATCAAGACTACCTCTATCACCGCATTAATCGGCTTGCTTTATTCTATACTGAAGAAAAAGAAACATATCACCTTTTTTAAACGAGAGATTCCTGCCCAGAAGATCTATCTGGCTATAGCCTCGACTATATTTTATTCGGTCATTTTATTGTTGGCGACGTGGATTGTAGTTCAAGTGGATGGGGCCAGATTTTCCTTGGAGGCATTATTATTCGAGTGTGCCTCGGCCTTAAGTACTGTAGGGCTTTCAACGGGTATAACCGGAGAGTTGAGCCCGATCAACAAGATAATCATATCTATGCTTATGTTTATAGGACGATTAGGAGTTATGACGTTTGGATTCGCCCTGATAAGTCAATCACCTTTAATAAGACAAAAGCCTAAAATCGAAGATATTGCTGTATAGTAAGATAAAGATTATGAAAATGCTTACCTGCTTTATAATCCTACTAATATTGAGCGTAGGATGTGAAACCCCAGATCCTAACGCTACACAGACTGGTGAGGACGAACTGAAGTCTTTAGAATTGGATCGAGCCCTGTCTAAACGTGATAAGGTATTCGAAGATGTCATATATGTACCGATCTACTCAGATATTTATATTGATGAGTTAGATCAAAATTCTCTTTTATCAGCCACGCTAAGTATTAGAAATACCAGCTTAGCAGATTCGCTGTTTGTATCAACAATTGATTATTTCAATACCGAGGGTCAATTAGTCAGGAGCTATATCGACCAACCCATCGCTCTTACACCTATGGCCACGGTAAATTATGTCATCGAAAAAAATGATACCGCTGGAGGTCCTGGAGCCAATTTTATAGTTAAACTATATTCCAATGAAAATGTGAATCCACTTATACAAGCGGTCATGATTGGCGAGAATGGCAATAAAGGTTTTGCCTTTGCGACGGATGGCTACTCTATCCAATAGTATGAGTAAAATTGATAGGAATGAGAGTGCAGGCTCCAATAATCATTCATTCAACTCAGAAGATTTAATACAGATCGTGGTGGGATCTTCTCTCTTGGTAGCACCTGTTGCTTTTTCAGAGGAGGCTTGGAAGTTGAGTATTTCGTTACCCATTAAGAATATTGTTTTCCTTCTGGGCTTGTCTTTGTCGTTCATAGGAATGTATGTCTATCAAGGAATCTTTTCTGGTAATGTAAAAAATAGATTATCTGTCTTTGTACTACGGATTTTCATAGATTATCTAATTACACTTTTTGTCGTATTTATCATTTTGTTAGCCCTGAATAAAATACCGATTGACGACCCTGTTGTCGCTTTTAAAAGAATCATCCTAATTGGTTTTCCTGCCTCCCTGGTTGGAGTTGTATTGGATGGTATGGATAAGGAGTGAGAGATCCGTTGATGTGATCATGTTGATTGGATTCTTCCAAGTATTCATATTGTATTAATCGCAGATCTGATCCATTCCAATATTCTTTGCGTATCATGGTACTTTACTCATCCGTGGAGAGGCGCTCAGACATGTTTGATTGTATTACTCTGTAGCCACTTTATAGAATAAGGAGTGTTCTGGATTAATTGCTTCGACAAACGAATAGAGAGCAATCATGTTAGTATTGCCCAAGTCGGAGTAATGAGCTAAAGGGCGTTAACAAGGCGCAGAAATTTGCTACTAAGAGCTTTGTAGAACGGCAGAGAATCAAACTGATACATTAATCTTTAAAAAGATACATAATTATGATACGACGCATTCAAATCACCGTTTTAGTAACAAGCATATTTCTACTTTCGGCATGTGCTGCCAAGAAAGTATATATCAAAGAAAGTAGCAAATCGAGTCTGGCTCAAAATCGCTTACAGAAGGAGAATGTTGACTATGAAATATATTTAGTCGGCGATATTGGCGCGGACAACTCCCAGGTTACAGACTCCGATATTGTAGATCTTATCAAGTCTCAGTTAAAACCGAATAGTAAAACACAGTCAGTTGTGTTTTTAGGGAATAATTTTACTAATGATGGGTTTCCTGACACTGAATCACCCGATTTTGTGGCAGTTGACAATGCCATAACAGCATGCCTTCAGAAACTAAAGGATAATACTGATAAAGTCTATTTTATCCCTGGAAATAGCGAATGGTATGATGGCGAAAATTATTCTAATTCTTCGCTGATGCGTGTCGAAGATTACGTCCAATCAAAAACGAATGATAAGAATGTTTTTGTTCCATCCAATGGCTGCGGGGAGCCAAAATTGGTTGAGTTAACTGACGATCTAATCATTGTATTAATGGACTCCGAATGGGTGCTACTAGGGGATAATTCGGATCAAAGAAAGAGATCTGGATGTGATATAGATGATGAGTTGGAGTTGGTGACATATTTGAATGAGATCATGGCGAAAAATAAGAATAAGAATGTGATTATAGCGGCTCATCACCCAATCTACTCAAATGGTAGGACTGGCGGCAACTATGGTGCTGCAAGCCATATATTACCATTGCCAATTTTGGGGAGTTTCATCACAGGTGTCAAGAAGCTGGGCGGGGGACAACAACGATTTGGGCATCCACAGTACGAAGCATATAGAGCAGCAATGAACCTGGTACTAAGTAACTTTGAGGGTGTCATCCATGTATCGGGACATGACCACAACCTCCAATATCACGAGAAAGACAATAATCATTTTGTGGTCTCAGGGAGCGGCGCTATTACGGATTTTGTGCGCAAAGGAGGTGATGCAGAATTTGCGTTCATGAGCAAAGGGTTTTCTAAGATCACTCATACAAAAGATCTCGAACTGTGGTTGGAGTTTTATGTGCCAGACCCTGATAATCCTGGTAAGGCCAAGTCAATCTATCGGAAGAGACTGTACAAAAAGGAGATTATAGATTTCTCGGATAAGGAGATATATAAGGATGCCGACGAGTATCCTGAGACAGTACGAACTGTAGCGTCCAACACATATACGCATAGTAAATTTGGGTTAGGGGAGACGTATAGAGCAGAGTGGGCTACTGAGATTGAAGCGCCTATCTTATTACTGGACGAATATGCAGGCGGTCTTACACCTGTGCAGCAAGGAGGTGGATTTCAAACCAGATCCTTACGATTAGAAAATCCAGATGGGATGCAGTGGGTAGTCCGTACTATAGACAAGGATGTGACTAAAGTCGTACCGCCTGCCTTAAGGCAAACCTTCGTAAAAAGTCTTGTGCAAGATGGGATCTCTGCGGCTCATCCTTACGCCGCTCTTGCCATACCGAAGTTAGCGGATGCAGCTCAGATATATCATGCTAACCCTAAGGTGGTGTGGTTACCAAAACAAAAATCATTGGGGTATTATAATCCTGATTTCACAGAGAAGCTATATCTATTCGAGGAGAGACCAGGGGGCAATATGAACGGTCATGCAGATTATGGAGGAGCCTCTGAATCAATTAATACGATTGAGCTTGTAGAGAAGTTGAGTAAGAATCACAAACATGTCGTCGATCAAAAGTATGTGTTGAGGGCAAGACTATTTGATCTCCTTATAGGCGATTGGGATAGGCATGACGATCAGTGGAGATGGGGCATCTACAAAGATGAATCGCAACCTGGAGTTGATATCTATCGGGCTATACCTCGAGATAGAGATCAGGCCTTTTTCAAAAACGATGGATTCTTTAATTATCTCGCAAGTAGACCATTTTTCAATCCGCAACTGATAAAGTTCGAAGAGGAAATAGATAGAATAAGCGGTTTAGCTTATAATGCAAGATACTTTGACAGACATTTCCTCTCTCAACTGGGAGAAGAGGATTTCATCACAACTGCAGAAACTTTGCAACGGTCTATCACTGACGAGGTCATAGCAGAAGCCCTTGCTGCATGGCCTAAGGAGATATATGATGAAAGCGGAGAGGAGATCATTCATAAATTAAAGACGAGAAGAGACGATCTGACTAAGTATGCAAAAGAATTCTATGAATTTCTGTCAACGGAAGTAACGGTTATAGGCACAAATGGTGCAAATGAATTTGATGTTACAGCAGAAAAAAATGATCACCTCTCAGTTAAGGCTTATCACCTCGAAGATGGCCAGAAGCATCTCATTTGGTCACGGCTCATAGATGGTGAGGCATGCCAGGAATTGAGACTTTTTGGATTGAAAAAACAAGATACATTTAACTTCTATGGCGATGAGGAATCATCCATCGCTGTGCGCTTAGTAGGTGGCAGTGGCGAGGATGTTGTTAATAATGCCTCAAGTAGTATCAAAGTGATCGCTTATGATCGACCTCATGGAATGCAACTAACAGGTAACGGCGTAAAGTCTAAACTTAGAGATGAGAAAGGAATCAATAGCTTCGATAGGAAAGACTGGAAACTCGATAGATTGCTTCACTTCCCCTTATTAACCTTCTATACTGATGAAGGGGTGGGTCTAAGCTATAATGTCTGGTGGCAGAAGAATGGTTTCAGAAAGAATCCATTCAAGTCCAATCATAAGTTGTCCCTGGCCTACTTCCAAGCTAACACAGCAATAGTAGCCAGATATAATGGGTTCTGGCCTGGTGCATTTGGGCCGACTTGGGGGTTCAGACTTGATGCAGAAGCAACTGGACCTACATTCACACAGTTCTTTTATGGTTTAGGCAACGAGTTTATAAACTATGAAGAAGTATTTCCCGATGTACCAGAGTCTGGTAGCAGAAACTTCCATATAGTCAGAGGGAATCATTTTGATTTCAATCCTCATTTCGAAAAATCCTTTGGTAATAACAAGTCGCTCAGAATCAATCCTTCATTTGAATACTACAATTTAGATGACAGACTTGATGATTCTGCTGACGAGCCCAGGTTTATATTTTTAGATGAGGCGGGTCGGACGAGCACTGATTTTGAAACAAAAACATATGCTGGCTTGGGATTGCATTATACGAGTGATAGAGTTAATAATCCGGTACTGCCTACAAGAGGTTATGTATTTAATGCAGGTGCAGATTATAAGCTAAGCTTGAGGAATTCAGAATTTAGTAACCTGACGGTTTCTTCTAATTTGGCAGCGTACTTGCCTTTCTCACCAACCCATAAGGTAGTTCTTGCTACTAATATCGGAGGTTCTTACACCTTTGGGGATTATGAGTTCTTTCATGCCAACTATCTCTCAAATCAATCTCGGTTGAGAGGATTCAGAACCAATAGATTTGCTGGTGACGGTATAATCTATCATGCGACCGACTTGAGGATCAAGTTATTGCAAGGTAGAGGTGGGCTTAGGACTGGATTAGGGATCTTTGGATCATTTGATCATGGGCGATCATTCTTAGAGGGTGAGGGTATTAACGACTGGCATACCAGTTATGGTGGCGGGATTTATTTGACACCTCTTGACTTATTTGGGTTCAAAATTGGTTATTATGTGGGTGACGAGGATACTCAGATCACTATTGGTGGCGTTCTGTCGTACTGATCGTTAGAATCATAATAAGTATCAGCCATGAAAAGGTTTATAATATTTTGCCTTCTATTCGCTCTATCTTTTCAGTCAGAAGCACAGTATTATGCGGTCTCCTTTAAGAGAGATGTAGCGCCTTTAGCAGTTGGTATAGGTCTGACTGGATTAGGTAGGATCTTACATAATAGGGCGGATGGTCCCTCGTTAGCTGAGATCGAGATGTTAGATATCGAGGATCTCAATTTTTTGGATAGAGGGACAGTGTTTAATGACTCGAGACAAGCCCGAGCGATAAGTGATGTTATACTTTATTCGTCTGCCGTAATGCCTTTCGTTACATATGTCTCCCATAAGTGTAGGGCCAACGGTGGTGCCATTGCACTGATGGTAGTAGAGACGGCCCTCATCAATAATGGTATTACGAGTATCACAAAGTCATCAGTGGAGCGCTATCGACCGTTTAATTACGACCCAGCCACAGATAACGAAACCAGATTAGGTAGGACATCCAGAGAGTCATTTATCTCTGGCCATACCTCAAATGCGGCAGCTTTTGCATTTTTATCAGCAAGAATTATTACAGATCTCCACCCTGACTTAAAGCATAAACATTTAATTTGGCTTACTGCATCAACTATTCCAGCAGTGATTGGATACTTAAGGGTGCGAGGAGGCAGACATTTTCCTACAGATGTGATAGCTGGTTATATAGTTGGGGCAGCGACAGGATATCTTATACCAAGTCTTCATTTGGTTAAGAATGAGCACGTTAAACTCAGCACAACAGGAATAGCTGGGTTAAGATTATCAATTAATTTTTAGAGTATGAAAGAAGACAAAATTGAAAAGAAAAGACTCAAAATGATGGAGAAGGCCATCATGGAAGAAATGTCTATCGATAAAGAGGAACTTAAAAAGCTAAAAAAGAAACTCCTAAAGGCTGAGTCAAGACCAGAAAGAGGAATAGAAACTTGGTTTAGACTGGCGTCAAGAAACCTCTATACAAGACTTCAGATAGTCGATACCAAAGCGAATATCCTAATAACTGCTAATGCCATCATTATCTCGATGGTCTTAGGGACGCTATACGGTAAGCTTGAGGAAGATCCGCATTTGGTTTTTGCCGTTGGAGGACTCGTTATTACAAATGTGCTTTCTATCAGTTTTGCAATACTTGCAACTATCCCTGAATCATGGGTAAGAAGAGATACAACAGACGAATCAATTGAGGAGACGATTGAGTGCACCGACCTCATGACATTTGAGGACTTTAGTGCCATGCAACTAAGTAATTATACGACTTCGGTTATGAAGGTTATCTCTGAGGGAGAAACTTTGTATCCCAGCCTGATCAAAGATATCTATGATCTTGGAATCAAGCTTTCTAAGAAGTATCGCTTAATTAGGGTGTCTTATTTGATATTCCTTTACGGTATTATTCTGTCAGTTGTGGCTTTTGCATTTTGTCATATAATGCTGACTGGGTTTTGATCTAATCTCCTAAGCCCTCCGCTCCTCCAGTTGATCTCTGATCTCCTTAGCCTTGTCCTCTGTGAGGTCATAATCGCTCATGATCCACATGGCGATGATAGTGCCAACTGCAGGGAAGAAACAAAAGAACCCATGTAGTCCATCGACAGCGCTCTGTTGGTCGACTGTTGCCAAGTCTGGGTTGAATCCTACATAGGCTATCATAGCGCCACTGAGGCCTCCAGCGATACCATAGCCGACCTTGACCATCCACCAGTATATTGCTCCGAGGAGGCCTTCTCTACGCAAGCCCGTATTGAGCTCGTCGATATCGATCACATCTGCGGTCATAGACATCATAATGGTAAATAGACTGCCGATGCCAAATGAGAAGAAAGGCAGTGCGATAATATACATCCACGGCTTGCCCGGCACGAAGAGGAAATAGAGCATCACGTATCCAATCAAGGAGATACTCTGGGCAATCATAAATGCTTTCTTCTTGCCCATAGTCATAGCCATCTTTGTGACTATAGGGATGACGATGAAGGTCGTGCCTACCGCCCCCAGACAACCGAATAGCGATACCCAGATGCCTGAAGCACCAGCATCTCCATTAAAGAGTTTATACACGATGACAAAGAAGGTCAACGCTGCAACTGTATTAAATGAATTGAAGATCAAAAAAGTCGCAAAGCACAGCTTTCTGAAATATTTGATCTTAAAGGCCTCTACGAAGCCATAAAGGATGTCACCTATGCTGCCAAGGATTCCTCCTATACTGAGTGGAGTATAGTCTTCTTTGTCAAGTGTGGATTCGCTCTTGATGAATATTGCAGGCACTATTGCACAGACCGCACAGGGTATAGCCACCCAATAAGCCAGCTGCCGAGCCGCTATGGTTGCAGATGGGAACCACTCTGGATCATACATGATTACCCAAAACCACGGTGCAATCACCCAAGCCCACTGACCAATCCACTGGGCTACCGCCATGATGCTGGTGCGTTCATGAAAGTCGGGAGTCATCTCGTATCCCATTGCTACGTACGGTACGCTAAAGATCGTCAAGCCCAGATAAAAGACCAATGACCACAGAAAGAAGTACCAGAAATTATACTCCAGGGTATTCTCAGCAAACAGTTGCCACATAAATATGTATGACACACCCATTATGATTCCTCCGATGAATACGTATTGGCGCCTGCGCCCATAGCGTGAGCGGGTGTTATCAGAGATGAATCCCATGATAGGATCTGTCAGTGCATCAAAAATCCTCGGTGCGAAGGCTAATAAACCCCACATCCAACCTGGGAAACCCAAGCTCTCGACCAGTACTACCATGAAAATGCCAAGAATAGCGGGAAACATCTGATTGGCAAACATACCGATACCAAATGCTATTTTTTGGCTCATCGGGATTTTGACCCGAGCAGCGGAATTTTGATTTGTCATACCTTGGTTATTGATGCTTCAAGATAGCATTTCTATCCGCTTATCCTACAAGCCATTATCGTATTCTGTCGGTGGAGCGAGTGATGCTTGTTTTACAGTGAGTGGATCGCCTCGATAGCTCTTAGTGATGACGTTGCCATCACGAGTAAGCCCTTTGAAGGTGCCGTTTTCGACCAGATCCCAGATGGCATATTTCGCTTGGCCATGCTCGTCAATTAGGCCAAAGTGATTCTCGCTGCCTTTGGGATGTTCGGAGTCCTTCCATTTTTCATCAAAGGCCTCAAAGAAAAAGCACGATATACCGGACTCATTCGTCCAATCTCGCATCAATTTATAGTAGAGTCCTTGTTTATACTGATCACAGGCCCGTGATCCGGTGTCCCCATAGAACTCATCTGATACAGTTGCCCAGCCAGTCTCGCCGATGTGGATCGGTTTATCTGCGCCGATACCATCCATATAAGATTGGACGGCAGCAACTTGCTTTTGTGCTTCCGCTAAGGATCGATTCATTGCTCGTACGATTTTTTCGTCCTTATCGATATCGCTCTCGTCAGGTCGCTGTAGCCAAAACTCATAGTTGTAATGTGTCTCATGCATGGGGTAGGTATGGACACTTAGGAAATCTACAGCTCGGATCAGTGCATTGAGATCTTCAGTGTGATAGATGGCGTCGGCTCCGCCCCAAGAGGCATAGTTGTCGCTGCTGGTAATCCATAGATCTGCAGGTAGCTCTCCCGATGAACGTAACTCACGGAGGTGATTGACCCATCCAAGGATGGCCTTTGGCCTAACGAAGTAGCTCTGCGCCCAGTGCACCATAGACTCGTTGCCCACAGCGATGACTTTGACGATGTCTGGATACCTCTGAGTAAGTCTTACAGCTTCAGCGATTTCGACCTCATTGCGAGGGCTCTCTCCTTCATGGTTTTCTTGACCTGGCTGCCATGCATTCTCACAGTCTATCCATGCTCCGAGCATCACATACATCTCGAATGAGGCATCCTCCTCTTTCAGCTCAGTTATAGCCTTTAGGACATTCTCGGCATGTGGGAGATGCACATTGTAGGTTCTAAGTATGTGGATGCCCATAGCTGATAGGATAAGCATGTCATCCTTGAGTTCAGATATCTTCGGCTGTATATCTCGGCTGCCAGCACGATAGCCACCATAGGAGATTGCCTGATAGTCAGGATTGCCTAAGATCTCCTCGGCACTCTTATGAGCTACAGGATCAGTCTTATCACCAGCTGTAGGCTTGCAGCTCCACGCCATGAGGAGGCCACTGATTAAGGCGATATATGGTATGCATCTGAGTCTCATATCAACTGATTTTGATTTATAGTTACATCTATCTTGGCGATAGATCCGGATCTGGATAGCAAGGCCATGCTTTGCTCTTCAGAGAGTTGTGTGCCTGATATTTCCACCGTCTTGCCCGAGCTATGTGTGACCAGAATCTTGGCAGCATCTCCTTTGTGATATACGATTGGCACTTGACATAGGGTGAAACCTAAACTGCCTGCTGCCAATGAGATCACTTCTTGCTGCCCTTTTACTCCTATAGTTAGGAACTCATCAGCTGCAGATAAGAACTCTTCTGCTTTTAATAAGGTTGGGTTAAACTCGATGATGCCATCCTTGATCTGTACCCCAAGTTCGCCATATCTGCTGATGATATCTTCTTTTACTTGTCCTGTCATACCCGGTTGCTGTGCACCCTTATGGTATGGCGTATGAGAGTATGGATCAGTGGTAAAGGCGCCATAGACCTCTGGGCTCTTGTGGACGCCGAGACCGTTCCATGCATCATAATATTGCTCAGCGAGTGCGTCCAGTTCTGCTTGACTTGCCCCAGACATCATCGCACTATTGTAGCACTCTTGGATGGCGAGAATCAGCTTAGAAACCATGTGCCAGTAGATCGATCCGAGACCTTCATAGGCATAGAAGGTGCCTGAGCGACCCGTAAACTCCTTATGGTTAAACAGATGCTCATAGATATCCAGGATGAGCTGTCGATCTGATTCGACCAGATCAGCATAAGGACCGTCAGCCATAGCATCTAATGCTGCTGACAGCTCGATATTGTTTCTAAAGTCTCCATTGAAATGAAACTGATCATAGACATCCTGCTCGATGATCGTAGCATCACCATCGTCCAGTAGGCGCAGCAACAACTCGGACTCCTTGAGCATGTGATGAGGGATGTGATTCTTCTGTAAGAAGTTAGGAAGCGCCTTATTAGGATAGAGTATGTAGCTATGTTGATCCGGTCGATAGAGTTTGCTATCACGCAGACTCTTGAGTAGCTCAACAGTCTCTGATGGTGAGAGTAGCCCTGCACTAAGCACAGATACTTGTCCCTCAAGCATCTCATTAAGATAAGAGACCCTGTAGCCCTCAGATTCTATGTTGAGGATATTATAGGCATGGTATAGACCATTGTCTCTGCGATTTGCTTTTATGCTTTGCGCAAAATAGTCTTTACATAATGCAATGAATGACTGAATCTCTGTGACACTCAATACTTGCTTATCACCGCTAAATCCATCATCATAAATCTTGAGCCTGTAGTCTGCTCCTGCGCTACCCATGGTATCCATGAATGCCTTGCGCTGTACATCGCTAAATCCACCTTGCAATTGACCCTTATGTGTATCGAGCGTAGTTACACATGCCTTGAAGAAGCTCAAAAGCTCTGCAGAGACCTCGACCTGCTCACCCTGATATTGCTCGAAGACATCTTCAAAGAATCTGACAAATCGATAGAGGTAATAGAGCGTAACCATCGAGATACCATTCCCGACAAGGGCATTATTAGCATCATTCCATTCAGGTCGCTGGGTGTTCATCCAGATACCGCCTTCAGGAACGAGGTTAGACACTTTAGAGAGTGTTGTAGCAAGGATCTTCTCGATGAAGTTGACGTGATAGATCTGCTCGTCAGCTGTTGCCAATAAGGCTCCATCTGACCCCATCTGATTGCGGCGCTCACGGATGTCTTCATCCCACGCTCGGTCAAAGTCTACAGTGCTCTTAGGATCGGCAAGGATATCTTCATAGGATTTGATGCGATAAGGAACAGCAGCATAAACAAATACGTCCTCAGCCATGAGTCTTTGTAACTCGTTTGGTTGATAGCGATGCATACATTCTAATAACTTCAAGAGATAGATGATCTGATGATCTCCCCAGTAGCCGATATAGGACCATGGGTCATCAGGCTCGATGGTCTCCCAGTCAAAACCATCTTTAGTCACTCGATAGGGATTGTACCCATCAAATGTCGAGGCATTGAGGAATCGATAGACCATGCCATTAATGAAGGCGGGGTAGGAGAGCGATAGCGCCTCCCAGTTTTGGAAGATATCTCTCCAGTTCCCTTGATAGTCGAGTATTTTTGAGCCATCCAACTCGTTCCTCAAGTTGATAGAAAACTTGTTCCATGGTCTACTCGGGTCACCATGTCTGCGGCTGAATTTTAACGGAAGGTATTCTATCGCAAGCCTTGTAAATGAGGGATGATTGATCGCTCCGATCTGATCTTGCAGGTCGTATACGGAGAACTGGTCATCGAGTTGGTCTAAGGCTTTATGACATGATTCATAGAGCGAGACATTTGCCTTGCGGAGATAAGCCTCGAAGTCAGCCTTGTCAATCTGGTAATTTTCATCAAAGATTCCTCCTCGCATGATGTTAAACATCACATTGGCGAAGTGCCTGCCATCCTTAAGGTGATCAGCCGTTTTCTGTAGACCATCTGCTGAGGCGACGAGTTGCATCAAATCTTGATCGCCCTGGGCAATCGCTGATAGTAACTCCGTGACGAGCAGATCCTTATTGCTTGTAAGTTTGTGGATCAAGTCAAATACTGCTGTATGATTTTTGTTGACATCAGCAACGATATACCACTCTGCAGACGCATTGGCAGATAGTTGGATCGTATTGTGGAGTAGATAAGCCCCTTTTTCTCCTTTGATATCTAATTCTTCTGTTAGAGCTTCGCCCTGTCTGAACTTGTCAAGCTGTTGAGTTGACAGTAGATGTGTTGGATTGTTCAATCCCGTAGACCATATGATATTAGCCTTAAGAGCTTCACTCGGCTCAGCACGATCAACGATGACTGCACTGAGGGTATATACGCCCAGCCCGCTGCGTGCATCGAGTATAGACCGCTTATATGCATCGCCAAGATTACTTGAACTATTTTGTAAATCACTACCGATTCCCGCTGGTACTATATTCAATAAGCCATCGACTATTTCGATATCTACGTTCTGATCTTGCTGATTAAAGAGCGTAGAGCGTCGTACGAGACCATGCTCATCTGATGAAGACCACTGATAACGGAATGTCAGTCCTAAGTCTTCATTGATCTCTTCGAAGATGACCTTGTTGCCCAGGCTATTCTTGTAGAGATTCTGTGTGATCTGATAAGGTTTATAGGCATTGGAAGAGTAAGGTTCCCAATACTGATATCCATCGGCACCCTTCACTTTTATAATCGTCTTGGAGCCTGTGAGGTCTACCGATTCGGTGATCTTATCGTCAGTGTAATAAGGGAATAATGCAAATTCAGAATTTTTGCGTCCAGCTGTGAGCCCTCCATTGCTGGAGATAAACAACCAGTGATCATAAGCACTTGTGATACTCATAAAAAAAGGCCTGAGCCTCGCTACATCTTCTATTTGGTAATAAGCTTCGTCATCAACAATGACTTTCCGTAATTGGTCAGATTGACGGTTCATAAATTATAGTTTGATCATATTAGAACTCGCAATTATAAGGTAATAGCCAAATGATCTTGTACAAACACCGCTAATTAATCAGATCTCCACTTGACAAAAAATTTGAAATCCTTATTCCAACTGCTTCTGGCTGCTCGTCACAGATGAAATGTCCCCCTTTCAGATGCTCTATGATCACGTCTGGATAGATCAGTTCTGCTCCGATCAGATATTCCTTAATAATCACAGGATCGAGTGTGCCATGGATGATGAGGGTTGGGATCGTAATTTGTTTGCCTTCATAGCTTTTCCAGCGCTTACGATCTGACCGCAGGGTGCGATATAGATTGGCAGCCGTGGTGATGGTATGAGGGATCTTATAGCAGCGGATGTATTCGTTGATGGCATCATCAGGGATGGGATTGCTTATACCTCTACTGAAAAAGGGAACCCAGATATGTTCTTTGCCAGCCAAAATTGCTTCTGGGAAATCCTTGATGCTTAAGAAATGTTGATACCACGATGATCTAAAGTAGTCCTCGATAAAGATCTCTGAAACCTTCTGTTGCCCAATGGGATTGTTGATGAGGATCATATTGATGATGATTAACTTGGCGATGCGCTCAGGATGTAGTAATGCCATCTCCTGTACGACAGCGCCACCCCAATCATGACCACCCAAATGGAACTGCCCAATGTCTAAGGCATCTGCAACTGCAAATATGTCCAATGCCATCTGATCCTTACCATAGTGAGCAGCCTCCAGCGTTCGGACACTATCACCCATCCCTCTCAGATCCACAGCAATTACTCGATATTCGGACAAGTATGGAGTGACATGATGCCAGCAATAACTGGACTGGGGCCACCCATGTACCAGTATCAGAGGCGGGTGGTGCTCTGCGCCATATAGCCTTGCAGCAAATAGGCCCCGAGCTGTATTGATACGTGTAACCTCTGTTGGATTCATAGCATTCCAAGATAGCCAAATGTGTCAATTTGGATACATCGATCGTGCTCTTGCCAGACAGATATTTTGCTATATTAACTTTCCTAAATCAAAGATTCATATTGATGTGGTGTAAGTATTTAGCGGCTGTTGTTTTATTACTGCTGGTGCTGCCATCTTATGGACAACGTACCATATCAGGTGTGATCAAGAGTGAAGACAACCAAGAGCGGCTTCCATTTGCGGATGTTGTCATTAAGGACACTAATACTGGCGCCTCTACTAATGTTGATGGGTATTTTGCACTACTCAATGCACCTACAGATAGTTTCAGACTCCAGATCGCCTACGTAGGTTATACCACTAAAGAGATCTTAATAGAGTCTGGCACAGAAGACCTTACTGAGTTTAATATAGATCTGTCCACAGGAGTGTTGTTAGATGAGTTAGTTATCAGTGGTAGTACCCACAAGGTTCTTAATGCCTCCGAAGGAATTAGCGCTATTCAAATATCACCTAAGCAATTGTCTCTACTGCCCAATGTTGGGGAGGTAGATATCTTTAGATCGCTGCAGTTATTGCCCGGGGTGAGTGCCAGTAACGAGAACAGTGCAGGCCTCTTCGTGAGAGGAGGGACACCTGATCAAAATCTGGTCCTACTTGATGGAGTTACCGTCTATAACGTGGATCATTTCTTTGGATTCTTTTCCGCCTTCAATGCTGATGCGATCAAAGATGTCCAGCTATTTAAAGGTGCATTTCCTGCTAAATATGGCGGGAGACTTTCTGGTGTGGTAGACCTCACTGGCAAGACAGGTAACCCCAGCGAACTTCATGGCAATGTAGGTGTCAACTTACTCAATGCCCGAGCGAATCTACAGATACCTCTATTTGACAAGGGTTCTCTGACCATCAGTGGTAGACGGTCATATACCGATCTGATCCAGAGCCAGCTGTTCCGAGATATCTTAGGAGTCTTCGAACAGACGGAGACACCACCCAATGTGGATGGCCTCCAGATCAATACAACAGAGCCATCTGTATTCTTCTTTGATATGAATGCTAAGCTGAGCTACAATCCCACAGAGAAGGATGTCGTAGCACTGTCATTTTACAACGGTGCCGATCACTTAGAAAACTTTAATGATCTCGATTTAGAACGCCTCAATGGAGCATTACAGATTGATATAGGCATTGAGGAAACAACAGATTTTGGAAATCGAGGAGGCAGCGCCAAGTGGTCCCGGCAGTGGTCGCCTAAGTGGTATTCTAATTTATTAGTAGCATCATCTAACTACTTTAGCCAGTTTGATCGTACCACGGATGTACTGGTGACTGCCGTTGAGGAAGATAGAGAGGTTGCCGATCTACAGTTCGTCAGTGTAGAGGACAACCAGGTGCGTGATATAACACTTACACTTGACAATGAAGTACAACTCAATGCTCGTCATAAGTTGGAGTTCGGAGCCTTATACACACAGGCAGAGGTGGATTATGAATTTGTTCGAGATGATACGCTGACCATCCTCGACGTAGAACAGGAAGCCAACTACCTCGCTGGATATGTGTCGGATACTTGGAAGCCTTTTGATCGACTCAGCCTCCAAGCAGGAATTAGAGCAACCCGATATAGTCTTACCGATGAGATATACTGGTCCCCCAGAGCTTCATTTGACCTGTCATTGACAGAGCGCATCTCATTGAAGGGAGGGGCGAGTAGGCACTTCCAGTTTATCAATAGGATCATCAATGAAAATGTCACCGAAGGGTCCCGGGATTTCTGGCTATTAGCCGACGATGATTTGGTACAGGTGAGCAGCGCTGATCATTATATTATTGGTGCTTCCTATGAGACTGACGATTTTATCCTTGATGTGGAGGCCTATCGCAAGGACTTCAACAACCTGGCAGAGTTCTCGCTGCGCTTTCAGCGCAATGATATCGATTTAGATCAGCTCTTTTTTACCGGTTCGGGTCAAGCACAAGGCACAGAGATCCTACTTCAAAAGAAACGCGGAGACTACACTGGCTGGGTCGCCTACACCTTGGCGAGAGTCCGCAATAGTTTTCCTGGGCTCAATAATGGATTTGAGTTTGCAGCATTGCATGACGTACGCCATGAGTTCAAGACGGTGCACTCCTATGAGATAGATAATTGGAGGTTAGCAGCGACATTCGTATATGCATCGGGCCGTCCATTTACGGAGCCAGCTGGGCAATTTTCTATCGACTTACTGGACGGCTCATCGACTACATTTATTAATGTGGGTCCTCGCAACGGCTCTCGACTACCAGCATATGCACGCTTGGACTTATCAGCTCATTTGCTGCATAAGTCAGGGCCATTTGAATATGACTTTGGGCTATCGATATTCAATATTTTAAATCGTACTAATATCTGGTTTCAGCAATTCAATTTTACGCAGACGCCACCAGTTATTACAGAGGTGAATTTTCTGGGACTTACACCCAATCTCTCCGTAGAGGTTAAGTTTTAACATCATGATCATGAAGAATAGCATACTTATAATCATCGCATTGGCACTTATGGGTGGAGCATTCATCTCTTGCGAGGATGAAAACCTCAATGATCTGGCCTTCAATCAATTTGTGGTCGAGGCCTTTTTATTTGCAGATGAGCCCGTTGATGATATCAGACTCAAGACTGTATTTCCGCTCACCGATGAAGTAGACACTTCAGAACCAATCAATAATGCCGAGGTGATTCTGTCCAGAGGTGCAGAGCAGTTTCCACTCGTATCCTCAGGTTCTGATGGCTTTTATCATTATCCTGGCGATGATCTGGAGGTTAGGACAGGGGATGTGTTCAGATTAGAGATCACCCATGATGGTATCACTGCCACAGCAGAAACCCAAGTGCCTACGCCGACCCAAGGATTGATGTTGAGTCAAGACTCAATCATCGTACCGACGCTGCCCTTGAGACAAGGCAGAGATGCGGTAGTTGAGGCGATCGGTAATTTTCTGCGGGAGTCGAGCGTGACTGCTTCTTGGGACAATCCTAATGGCGAGCAATTCTATATGGTCGTAGAGAATGTGACTGAAGCTACTGATCCTATATTTCCGCAGCAGGTGCTTGATGCATTAGAAGACTTGAGATTTGTTTCTGAACCTACAGACGATGATGAGTTGGTCTTCTTAGGAGGGTCTTTGATCACTTTTGGTACGTACTCTGTCAGTGTATTTCATGTCAATGAGGAGTATGCCGCACTATTTGACAATACTACCCAGGACTCTCGAGATCTTAATGAGCCACCATCTAACGTGGTCAATGCATTGGGTATATTTTCTGCCTTCAATAGCCAGACAGCCTTCTTTGAAGTAGTAAGAGAGGAATAAGAATCTATTAAGAAAACTTTAGTAATCAGCTATTAAACCCATCTCAGAGTTCATAGTCTAACAAGTGTAACAAAAACACAAGATTATGACGTTCAAGAAATTGATATCAAGCACGGCACTTATGATGATGTTCGCTTTGGCTGCCATAGCACAGCATCCTGGCAATATCCTAAGCCATAGTGAAGAGTTAGGTCTTACTACAGATCAGGTAACGGCTATAGAAGAGCTGAATAAAGCGAATAGACCATCTAAAGTTAAAGCCAAAGGAATACCACGTAAAGTTGATCACAATACTAAACCTCAATTATTCAAGACAGGCCTTGAGGAAATATTGACTGAAGAGCAGATGTCCAAGTGGATTGAGATGACTGCAATGAGAAAAGAGGAGCGCAAAACAAAACGTGATGAACAACAAGCGGCGAGAAAGGCGACCCATGATCAGCGCCAAGCCTATATCGCAAAAACTATCGCACCTGTAGTACGGAAGTATAGAGCAGAATTTGATAAGTCTTTATCAAATGCCGAGCGAGAGACTATTGCTATAGCAAGAACAAAGCAGGCACAGGCAAGGCCACTTGATACTGACTCTCGTGAAAAAATCAGCAGAGTAGAGAAAAAGGCAAACCGCCAGGCTTTATCCGAAATAGTTAGTAATCATAAAGATGAGCTGGATGCGATTTGGACTGACTTAGGAGACCAAGTCACTACTTGGAATGAAGCTTTAGCTGAAATGAAGCCTGATAAAAAGGAGGCCATTACCGAAAATCGAGAAGAACGCCCCAAAAATCGGAAGCGAGGTCATAAGCGAGGAGGATTTAGCCATCTTACATTCGTTTTGATTGATTATTGATTTAGTGTTTTAAGATAAGAGGTCCCTAAAAAGTAGGTGCCTCTTATCTCTTTTTAGGCAGGCCCTATCAAAAGCTGCCTTGTCAGAGTTTACAATTACCACTTTACCTCACTGCCTATACCAATGTCTGCATACCGCTCTGTAGGAGATGCGGCGTCTCATTGAAGCTCACTAAAGATATATTCCCTTTAGAATAGAGATACTCCGAAAACGAGGCATTTTTGACTTGCCAGCCCAGTGCTGCAGTTTTCTCTTCAGAGAGCCCCAAAACTTCTCCAGCAGCAGCGCCGACAGGGCCACCAGAAGTAAAGATAGCTACTGTCGATCCAGATGCACAGTTGTCCAATGTATACGATAATGCCTGAGTGAACCGCGACTTAAACGCAGCCCAACTCTCGATGTCTTGCAGTTTGGACTCAACCAGCTCTCCCTTTACCCAAGGTATGGCGAGCTTAAAGTAGGTGCCGTAAAACTCTCTCCTATATCGCTCAAAGAGCTCTGGGGCAAGCTCCTTATTCATGTGAAACTTTTCTGGGTGGAAGACCTTGACGATTCCAGGGCCCACGTGTTCATTGTATCCATGATGACTTTCGACCTCTAATCCAAGGCCCATAGCATTAAGACAGGATTATGCCGTTTGTTGTTAACGGAGCAAGGCGCCTGCATACGCCTGATGTATGTGTATACCTTGAGATTTGAAAAACAGTCTAAGTTGTCTTGCTTGTTCTATACCGAGGACTGAGAGCTGATCATGATCCTTCTTCATAAATGAGGCTTGCCCATGACGGATGAATAGGATTTTGCTCATAAGTGCCTATACTATCGTTTTAATCGAGTAGGATCAATAATCATCATACGACTGGTAGCTGTCGCAACCAGTGTACCGTCTTCCTTGAGGGCCTCTCCTCTGAGGTTTAGGAACTGCTTGGACTGACTGGTGACATATGCTTTTATGTGACAATATTGGTCAGCTACAGATAACGGCTTGATATAGGTGATATTGAGATCAAGACTCGTAGTGGGCATCATAGTTACCAACCCACTAAATGGACCAAATGCCATGTCAAAATACATCCCATAAGTCCCACCAAAAGTAATATGAAACGGATTGTTGAAATCAGGCTTTATAGGCATTCTTACATGCATGATATGCTCTTGATCATCATAGGATAAGAGCTCTAACTCTAAGAGTTTAGCCACGTTAGGCGGAAACTGAGCGATTCCGCTTGGCACAGTTGCTTTGAGTAAATCAAAGACTTCATCTCCCTTATGTATCATAGATTAGTTGCTCATGGCCATTTTCTTGGCCTTACGCTTAGCCTTCATTTCAGCAAAGTAGTTGTTGAACAGCTTACGGGAGATCATCACTTTCATGATTTCATTGGTGCCACCATAGATGCGTGATACTCGACTATCTGCGAACATGCGACAGATATTGTACTCCCACATATACCCATAGCCACCATGTAACTGTAGGCACTGATCTAAGACATCAAACTGCATCTCCGTTGCCGTACACTTGGCGACAGAGGCTTGTTCTGCAGTTAGCTTGTGGTCCTTCAGTAATTCTGTACACTTATCTACATAACATTGGTTGAGCTGAAGTCTCATGGCAGCTTCTGTCACTTTGAACTGTGTATTTTGGAATCCTGCAATAGGCTGTTTGAAAGCTTTACGCTCGGATGTATAGGCGATAACTTCGTCTATGGCGCCTTCTGCGGCACCGATAGATTGTAATGCAATCGTCAAGCGCTCACGGGGTAGTTCTGTCATCATCATGATGAAGCCCATTCCCTCTTGACCTAATAGTCTGTCTTTTGGCACTTTTACATCCTCAAAGAATAGCTCACAAGTATCACTCGTCTTCAAGCCAAGTTTTTTAAACGGTTTTCCTTTACTGAATCCATCCAAATTTGCGTCTACTATAAGCAGGCTGACACCTTCCTTGTCAGTTCCTGGCCTCGTCTTGCACGCTACCAACGTAAAATCTGAAGAATATCCAATGGTGATAAATGTCTTAGAGCCATTGAGGAGCCAGTGATCTCCTTTATCCACAGCATTACTCTTAATGGCTTGTAGATCACTTCCTGTGCTCGGCTCAGTCATCCCCAGAGAGCCTATGAGCTCGCCTGTTGCCATTTTGGGTAAGTAGTGCATCTTTTGATCTTCTGTGCCGTACTGCTCAATATAGGGGGCGACAATGTCAGAGTGCATCGATATGCCTGGAGAGTCTGGACCCATCTTAGACATTTCTTCTATTAATAGCGCACTAAATGAGAAATCTAATCCTCCACCCCCATATTTATCTGATATACTTAAGTTGAGCAAACCGAGTTCACCGGCCTTCAACCACGCCTCTCTACTACAACATGATTGCTCTTCCCATTCTTCTCTGTAAGGAAGTACATGTTGCCTGACGTATTCTCGTACAGTCTCTCTAAGCATGCGATGTTCATCGCTGTCATATATGTCTCTTTTGATCTGTAGGTCAGCGTACATAGCTATTTTTTATGGGTATATCAATTGTATAAAGATATAACCATGATTGACTTAAATGGGTCAAATAAATTGGCTGTTTAGCGTGCGCCATTAAATAAAGAAAGAGGGACAACTGCATTCGTTGCCCCTCTTCCATTAAATTATGCGCTAAGCTTACTTAGAATACTTCGAATAGTCCAGCAGCACCTATACCGCCGCCTACACACATTGTAACAACTACATATTTGGCTCCTCGTCTCTTACCTTCGATGAGAGAGTGACCTACCATTCTGGATCCTGTCATGCCATAGGGATGTCCTATAGATATGGCGCCACCATTTACATTGAGGAGGTCATTAGGTATGCCGAGTTTGTCGCGACAGTAAAGCACCTGTACTGCAAATGCTTCATTGAGCTCCCAGAGTCCAACATCCTCCATCTTTATGCCAAAGTTCTTTAGGAGTTTTGGAATAGCATATACGGGTCCGATACCCATCTCATCAGGCTCACATCCTGCAACAGCCATTCCTCTGTATGCGCCTAATGGCTCAAGACCTCTCTGCTCTGCCAGCTTGGCTTCCATGAGGATATTTGCTGATGCTCCGTCTGATAGCTGACTTGCATTACCTGCGGTGATGGTTCCACCTTCATTTACCAGTCTTAATCCTGCCAGCCCTTCTTGGGTCGTGCCGGGGCGATTGCCCTCATCCTTGGTGAGCGTAACCTCTTCTCTTGAGATCTCGCCAGTGACCTTGTCTTTGATAACTTTAGTTGTCGTGATAGGGATGATCTCATCATCAAAGCGACCTGCTTCCTGCCCTGCCGCAGTGCGCATTTGACTCTGATAGCCATACTCATCCTGTGCATCTCTACTGATACCATATCGCTGTGCTACGACCTCGGCAGTCTGTAGCATGGGCATATAGATGTCTTTATGAGTAGCCACAAGATTACGATCAAACATCTTGTGCGTATTCATATGCTGATTTTGCACAAGACTGATAGATTCGACCCCGCCACCGACTACGACTTGTTGACGATCCACAACAATCTGCTTTGCAGCTGTTGCTACTGCCATGAGTCCACTCGAGCACTGACGATCTATAGACATGCCAGGTACCGTAACCGGTAATCCTCCTGCAAGAGCTGCCAGGCGACCGATGTTAGGACTCTGAGTTCCCTGTTGCATGGCGCATCCGATGATACAATCATCTACTTCTTCTGGATTTATCTTAGCGCGCTCAACCGCTGCTTGGATGGCTTTGCCGGTAAGGGTTGGTGCATATGTGTCATTATATGCGCCTTTATAAGCACGACCTATCGGAGTACGTGCTGTAGAAACGATTACTGCCTCTCTCATATTTGTATTTTCTTTTCACAACAAGAAACAGCCTAAAAGGCTGCGGATATGCCCGATTTTTAATTAGCGCTTCAACTGAAGCACTTGGTTATTCGATTGAAATCCCAACAAATAGAGATTCATCATCGGCTAATTTTGGGATTACTGCTTGCCAAGTGACCAGTGGCGCAGACGCTGTAAGATTGGTGTTGATAACTATGTCCAAGAGGTTTTGATTGGTATCACAGTTTTGTGAGATGCTTTTCTGTATGCCCGCAAGACCTGATGTGAGCCCAACTGTGCCGATAACGAGGTCATACTCGTCCCAATCCACTTGTACATCACAAGACGCAAATACCATGAGGTCAAAATCTTCTTGATTTCTGATAAGCAGAAACTCTTGCGGACTTTCTACACTTACGAGAAAGGCAGCATTGGGGCAGCCGAAGTCATCCAAGCATAATACTTCTTGACTATTCCTATTACAATCTTCTTCTGTGCTACAGCCCACTAAGGCAATTAATAGTATTAAGCATATAGCTCTCCTCATTTCTTACTTGTTCCGTTGCTATACCGAGAACGCATAATATCTATTGATTGTGCCACAGTGATAAACTTTTATTTCACCCACATCAAAATAAGTTGACCTTGTAGCCAAAGAAAATGATAATAATAAATTGTATATCAATAGTATATGTGTTACATTAAATCATAATATGTAAGTCCAAATATTTATCGCTCATCAAAACTTTGAGCATTTAGTATAAAAAGTGGGCAAATGTGGAATAAAGTGGGAATTGATATATATATTTGTTTCTAATATGTTTTTCGACTAACTGAATGGAAAAGCTAACAGGTGAGTATGAGTGTAAGGTGGACTCCAAGTGGAGACTGCGTATGCCTGCCACATTGATTAAGCAAATTCATGAAGTAGAATTGGGCTTTACGGTCAATAGAGGATTTGAAAAACATTTGATACTGTATCCTAAAAAAGTTTGGGACCTCAAGACAGAGGAGATTGATAGGCTTAACATCTATAATAAAAAGCACAGAGAAGCTATACGGTATTTTTATCGTGGGGCGACTCAATTGAAGCTTGATTCTAATGACCGCTTTATCATCCCAAAGAGACTCGTGTCTTACGCTGGGATAGCATCTGAGGCGGTCTTGTTTGCTTATCAAAATCAGATTGAAATATGGGCAGCTGAAAAATATGAGGCCATGCTCGATCAGGAACCCGAGGATTTTTCTGCCATCGCTGATCAGATTTTTGATGCTACAATCAAGAGTGATCTATGATCACGTACGATTATCATCAGCCAGTATTATTGTCAGAAAGTATTGATTGGTTGATCACAGATCAGAATGGAGTATATCTCGACGTCACCTATGGCGGTGGCGGGCATAGTAGAGAAGTGCTCGGGAGACTGGATGATCAGGCATTATTAATAGGTGTTGATCAGGACCTTGATGCACAGCAGAATATCATCGATGATGATCGTCTTTTATTTGTGCAGAGTAATTTCTCTTACATTACTCGATTCTTGGATTATTATGAGATAGAGGGTGTGGATGGGATTTTGGCAGATTTAGGGGTCTCTTCTCATCACTTTGATGAAGCAGAGAGAGGTTTTTCCTATCGCTATGATGCTTTGCTTGATATGAGGATGAATCAGTCGGCTAAGCATACAGCAGCGGATATCCTAAATGGGTATTCCGTCCAGGACTTACAAGCGGTGCTCTCTACATATGGTGAGGTGCGCAATAGTAAGACACTGGCGAGTGCAATAGTCGAGTCTCGACGGGTTGGCAAGGTTGAGATGGTTGCGGATCTTGAGCGGATTATTGATCGAGTGTATCGAGGGGATCGCCAGCGCTACAGTGCTCAGGTCTATCAAGCATTGAGGATAGAAGTTAACGAAGAGCTTGAGGTGCTCAAGGATATGTTGCTGAGTGCGATGCATGCATTGAAGAGTGGAGGTCGATTAGTCGTAATCAGTTATCACTCGCTCGAGGATAAGTTAGTTAAGCAGTTGTTCAAGGATAACAATTTTGAAAAGAAGAAGATGGTCGATGAGTTCGGGAGGTCCCAAAATATATTGGAGCCGTTAATCCGAAAACCCATAGTTCCAACAGAACAAGAGATAGAGAAAAATAGCCGAGCTGCCAGTGCTAAGATGAGGGTAGCTCAAAAGAAATAAGATTAGAATAATGAAGTCAAAAAAGTCAAATCAACTCGTAAGATGGTTGCCATACGTGGTACTCATTGGGCTGTTGGTTGTGCTATATATTGGCAATGTACATTCTGTTCAGAAGAAAATTAGACTCATCAACAACCAGCATAAAGAAATCGAGGCGCTCAAGCGAGAATATTATTCGATTAAGAAAAGAAGTCTTTATGAGGGCACCCTCAATCAGGTCATCAAGGATATCGATGGTATAGATATCAAGGATAAGGTTCCAGTGCCTAAAAAGATAGATAACAAGGATGCCTGAAACTACTCGCAAAAATGAATTGCTCTACAGAGTGTATTTTATTATGATACTCTTTGTGCTCTTTGCCTTGGTGATCGCCTGGAAGTTATTCACTATTTCCATTATTGAAGGTGATGAGTGGGTTGCTAAAAATGAGCAACGCCGTATGGTGTGGATGAATGTTCCCACACTGAGAGGCAGCATTTATGCAGACGATCGAGAGTCCCTATTAGCTACTTCTGTAGCATTCTTTGATCTTAAGATGGATGCGACAGTTGTTAGGGCGTCAGTGTTTCATGAAGAGATAGATGCACTTGCGGATTCACTTGCTGTTTATCCAGGTGGTAAGTCTTCATATGAGTGGGCTCAATTTATTAAAGGCGCACGTAAAAATGGCAATGCTTATATCCACATAGCGTCAGATGTTGATCATTTTGGATTGGAGCGTATCAAGACGTATCCCATCCTAAAGTACGCTAAGAACAAAGGGGGGCTAATCAAGGAAAAGAAATTTTCTCGCAAAAAGCCATTCGCTGGTCTTGCATCTCGATCTCTGGGTGTATATCGCGAAGAAGGAATGGTGGGTTTGGAAAATGCATTTGACAAGGTACTCAAGGGAGAGCAGAAGAAAGCTTATATGCAAAAACTGCCTGGCGGCATATTTGTCCCAGTGTATGATCCGACGGACTATGAGATCGTCAAAGGTGAAGATTTAGTGACTACGATCAATGTGCCCATGCAAGATATCGTGCACAATGTACTCTTGAGTAGTGTGGAGGAGCATCAGACAGAAGCGGGTGTTGCCATCCTGATGGAAGTCAAAACTGGGAGAATCAAGGCGATGTCTAACCTCTCTCGTAATAAGAATGGCCAGATTGGTGAGTTTCATAACATGGCGATAGCCCGAAGGTCTGAACCGGGAAGTACGATTAAGGCCGCAAGCGTCTTGGCATTATTAGAGGATAACTTGGCATCACCAGAGACCATCGTAGATTTTTCAAAAGGGAAAAAGAAGTTTTGGGATCAGTGGATGTATGATTCAAGTCCACATGGTATAGCCAAAGGAACGTTACAGCAGGCATTTGAAAAATCATCTAACATCGGAATTGCATCAATCATGCAAGATAGCTATGGTAGCAAGGAAGATCGGATGACTTACTACAAGCGTCTCATGCAGTTTGGTTTTGGGGATATCACGGGTATCGAGTTAGTGGGTGAGCAAAAATCATATATCAAGCATCCCGTAAATAATAAGAAAGAGTGGTACGGCACTACGGTTCCGTGGATGGCACACGGATATGAATTGTCCATGACGCCATTGCAGATATTGAATTTTTATAACGCGGTAGCGAATGATGGTAAGTTGATGAAGCCTCAACTGGTGTCAGCCATAAGTTGTAATGATGAAATCATCAAGCAATTTGATCCGGTGGTCCGAAAGGAGCGGATCGCTTCTAAGGAAAATATCCGCTTGCTGCAAAATATGATGGAAGGTGTCGTTGATCACGGAACAGCGAAATCTATAAAATCTGATCTCTACACTTTTGCGGGCAAAACGGGTACCACTAAAGTGAATTATACGAGCGAAGATGACATCAGTTATAATGCCTCTTTTGCAGGGTATTGGCCTATTGATAATCCCAAATATTCGATGATTGTGGTGGTATATGGGTTGAAGGGAGCTAAGTACTACGGCAACGTGGTAGCGGGACCTGTATTTAAGACCATTATGGACTGGACTTATGCAATCGACCACGAAGATTTTGCGATACATAATGCGTCTATCGAAGAGGAAAAATCTGACCGGTCGTACTACAAGGGAGAGGTATATGGATTTGGAAAAGATTATGACGAAATATTTGCGGATGTAGACGTGGGGTTTGAAGGTGAGGGCAGATGGATAAAAGGAGGTAATCGTGAGGATGGTAGTGTGATTTCTGCCAAAGCAAAAATCTCGACTAAAACGGTACCAGATCTATCTGGAATGGGCTTGAGAGATGCAGTTTATGTCTTAGAAAATCTCGGAATGGACGTAAAAGTCGAAGGAAGCGGCAAAGTTGTCAAACAATCTATAAATTCTGGAAAAAATATTGACAATCAGGCTATTATACTTTATTTAAATTAATATATTTGTGAAGGCGTACCTTGATAAGGTAATCAGGGAGCTCGAGAAAATTGATAAATCGAGAACAGAAGATGTAGTGATCAACGGAGTCACTAATGATTCTCGAAAAGTGGAAAAAGGACATTTATTTGTGGCCATCCGAGGGGAGACTTTCGACGGTCATAAATATGTGAATATGGCAATCGAAAGAGGGGCTGTGGCGGTGGTTGTTGATCGTGATTTTAATCAAGAGTTGCCGCAATCTGTGGCTGTTCTTAAGTGCGAAAACACAAGAATTGCTTATTCGAAAATATGTTCTAATTGGTTCGAAAGGCCATCCGAAAAACTGATTTTAATCGGTGTTACAGGGACTAATGGAAAAACCTCTGTTACATCTTTATTGTACAGTCTATTCAAAGGAATGGGTTACAAGGTAGGATTGATTTCTACCGTTGAAATTTTGATAGGAGATGAGCGTGTTGATGCTCAGATGACAACTCCAGATGCTTATGTTTTGCACGACTATTTTAGTCAAATGTCTGAAGCTGGCTGTTCATATGTTTTTATGGAAGTGAGCTCACATGCTCTGCATCAATATAGAGTTAGAGATGTAGATTTTGATGTTGCGGTATTTACCAATATCAGTCATGATCATTTAGATTATCATGAGACATTTAAGAATTATATCTCTGCTAAGAAGTTGCTCTTCGATAATCTACGCAGTGATGCCGTAGCTATTGTCAATGTTGATGATAGTAATGGGCAAGTCATGGTGCAGAATACCAGAGCAAAAGTCTTGACTTATGGCCTTAGATCATACGCAGACTACAAATCGAAAGTCTTGTCATCTGGTGCTGACGGTATGTTGGTCAGTCTCAATGATGTACAGTTTTATACTCGATTAGTAGGTCGATTTAATGTGTATAATCTGACTGCCGTATACGGAGTAGTTGAGCAATTGCTTGATGTAGATGAGATGGAAGTATTTGAGAGCTTGAGTGCTATAATGCCACCCAAAGGCAGAATGGAGCTGGTTCATCAGAAACCATATGTGATAGTTGATTATGCCCATACTCCTGATGCGTTGGATAATGTCCTGAAGTCTGTGAGAGCAGACTATAAGAGTAAAATCCTTGTAGTTGTAGGATGTGGTGGTGATCGTGATAAAACAAAGCGGCCTGTGATGGCTCAGATTGCTGCAGTTAATAGCGATTATGTTGTGCTTACATCTGATAATCCTCGTACAGAGGAACCCCAGTCTATCATTGATGATATGGTTGTTGGTGTCGATTTAGCGGATAAGCACAAAGTGCTGACTATGACGGACAGAGCTATGGCTATAAAAACGGCTATCATGCTCGCAGGAAAAGATGATGTGGTAATTATTGCAGGTAAAGGGCATGAGACTTACCAAGAAATAGAGGGGGTGAAGCATTATTTCAGCGATCAAGAAACAGTGAAAAATATATTATTTAAAGACATATAAGATTAGGTTCTATTATCATTCTCAGGTTGGTTTTAACAGTTGCAGTGGTGTGCCGAAAAAAGTTTCGGACCCACTGCTTTTTTGTTTGAGTTAAGGGCTATTGATGATAGATCAGTATTGACAGTAGAAGCTTTAAGATGCTTTATGATTTAATCCAATATTTTGATCCTAATGGCACGTTCCCAGGAGCGCGACTATTCCAATATGTCAGTTTTCGATCTGCCTTGGCGATCATTACCTCATTGCTTATATCTATTGTATGGGGTGATCAGATTATCAATAAACTGCGATCCCTCCAGATAGGGGAGAGTATCCGTGATCTTGGCTTAGAGGGACAGAAAGAGAAAGAAGGGACTCCAACCATGGGAGGGGTCATCATCGTCTTATCAATTGTGTTGCCGTGCCTGCTGTTCACATCATTAGGCAATGTATATATACAGATGCTACTGGTTTCGGTGTTATGGATGGCATTTGTAGGTGGCGTGGACGATTATATCAAGGTATTTAAGAAAAACAAGGAAGGTCTACAGAGTAAATTCAAAATAATGGGCCAAGTCCTATTGGGCATATTCATAGGCCTGACGATGTTCTTTCATGATGATGTGGTCATAAGAGTGCCGTTAGATGAGGCCAAGGTTCAAAACTACCCAATTGTCAATCAGATAACCTTGGAGCAATCCACGGGAGAAACCATAGAGTATGCTTATGTAAAAACAGGCTTGACGAACTTTCCATTCTTTAAGGATAACAATCTGAACTATCGAAATCTGGTATTTTTTGCGGGCGATAATGCGGATAAGCTCTATTGGATATTTTTTATTCCCTTTGTCATATTTATCATCACGGCTGTTAGCAATGCGGCCAATCTCACGGATGGGATAGATGGTTTAGCGGCTGGTATATCAGCCATTATAGCGATTACGCTTGCCATCTTTGCATATGTATCTAGTAATGCTTTGTTTGCGGACTATCTTGATATAATGTTCTTGCCTAAATCCCAAGAGGTGGTGGTCTTTACGGCTGCGCTGATCGGGGCATGTGTTGGCTTCTTATGGCACAATTCATATCCAGCTCGGGTCTTTATGGGCGATACAGGCAGCTTAGCTCTTGGTGGCGTTATAGGCGCATTGTGTGTGATCCTGAGGAAAGAGGTCATGATCCCTGTAATATGTGGTGTGTTCTTCATAGAAGCGCTCTCTGTAACACTCCAAGTTTCCTACTTTAAATACACCAAGCGTAAGTATGGAGAGGGTAGACGCATATTTAGGATGTCTCCGCTCCATCACCATTATCAAAAGATGGGTATGCATGAATCCAAGATCGTAACCCGCTTTTGGATCGTAGGAATCATATTGGCTATAGTGGCTATTGTCACACTTAAGATTAGGTAGATGGCATATGAGATAGGCATATTAGGTGGTGGCGAGAGTGGTGTAGGAGCGGCTCTACTGGCACAAAGTAGAGGTATGTCTGTGTTCCTCAGTGAGTATGGCTCGTTAACTAATGAGTATCGCAATTCTCTTGAGAATCAAGGTGTTGCCTATGAAGAGGGTGGACACAGCGTGGATGTATTATTTGGTTGTGAAACCATTGTCAAGAGTCCGGGTATACCGCAGACAGCGTCTGTAGTAAGGAAGCTGCGAGACGAAGGAATAACGATAATCTCCGAGATAGAGTTAGCAAGTCGATATATGCCCGATCATGCCAAGATGATTGCCATTACGGGATCTAATGGCAAGACAACAACGACTAATCTCATTCATCATCTCTTAGTAACAGCAGGTTATAATGCGCTTAAGGGTGGCAATTTAGGACCCTCATTTAGCAGTTTGTTGTTGACAGATCCAGCGGATTATTATGTGATCGAGGTGAGCAGTTTTCAACTTGAAGATATCAATAGTTTCAAGCCTAATATTTCTTTACTTCTTAATGTTACGCCAGATCATTTGGATCGCTATAACTATGATTTTGAGGAGTATGCGAATACAAAGATGAACATAACTGCTTACCAGCAAAGTGAAGATTCATTTTTGTATAATGCTGAGGATCAGTCAATTGTAAAGCGATTAAATCTTGGTGGTATTATGGTGAATTCAGTGGGTATCACTTATGATGACCGACCACAAGAAATTAATAACCCCTATCTAAAAGGTGAGCACAATCGGATGAATGCCGCCTTCGCTATTCATGTGGCTAAAGTGTTGGATGTTTCAGATGACGATATAGAACATGGGCTTAAGAACTTCGTAAATGATGCTCATCGTATGCAACCAGTAGCATCTATTGAAGGTGTTAACTGGATCAATGATAGCAAAGCGACGAATGTAGATTCTACCCGTTATGCCTTGATGGCTATTGATGATGGGATTATCTGGATTGTAGGCGGTGTAGATAAGGGCAACGACTATACGGTACTTCATCACTTAGTGCAGGATCGAGTTAAGCATGTCATCGCACTTGGAGTAGACAATACGAAGATCATAACTGCATTTGGAGATACTGTAGATGTAAGCTCCACAAGTACTATGAAAGCCGCTATTGATTTGGCGGATGACTTAGCAGAGGAGGGAGACACAGTTCTATTGTCACCGGCCTGTGCGAGTTTTGATCTCTTCAATAATTACATGGATAGAGGTGAGCAGTTTATAGCTCAAGTAACACAACTGACTAATACTAAAATTTAGATTATGAGGACAATCACTGAATTATATGAGAGCCTCCGTGGCGATAAAGTGATCTGGCTTATTGTTGGATTATTAGGACTGTTCTCCATACTTGCAGTGTATAGTGCTACGGGGAGTATGGCTTTTAGCCAGCGAGATGGTAATACCGAGTATTACTTAATCCAGCAGATCGTATTTATCATCCTTGGGGGTGTGGTCATGTATCTATGCTATAACCTGCATTATATGCAGTACTCTAAGTGGGCGCCGTACCTCTTGTTGCCTACGCTGATTTTGCTGGTATGGACGATATTTTTCGGCACGGAGATTAACGAGGCTCGTCGATGGATTACAATCCCTTGGATCGATAAGACTATCCAGACCTCAGATCTTGCTAAGCTCACCTTAATCATATTTATAGCACGATCACTATCTAAGCGTCAAGATGTTATTAAAGACTTTAAGACTGGATTCTTACCAGTGCTTGCTGCAGTTTCTCTGACCTGTTTATTAATTGTACCTGCAGATTTATCTACAGCGGCGTTACTCTTTTTGACATGTATGCTCATGATGTATATTGGCCGAGTCAACTTGAAGTACATCTTTATTTTATTCTTATTCGGTGCGCTGGGGATGTTCATGATATATGGATTGAGTTTCATCGCTCCAGATATGATCAGGATAGAGACATGGATCTCTCGGATCAATGAGTATCTCTATACAGATGGCGGATATCAGATCGAGCAGTCTAAGATTGCCATTGCTAATGGAGGTTGGTTTGGAGTGGGTCCAGGTGAGAGCTTTCAGAAGAATTACCTGCCATATCCTTATGCGGATTTTATATACGCTATCATCTGTGAGGAGTACGGTATCGTGGGCGCTCTTTTTGTATTGGGGCTATATCTCTGGTTATTAGTAAGATGTATCGGTATCGTGACGAGATGTCCTAAGGCCTTTGGCGCTATACTGGCGATGGGACTATGTTTGAACTTGGTGATACAGGCTTTTGCCAATATTGCAGTATCAGTGCATCTCTTGCCCGTGACGGGATTGACGCTGCCTCTCGTTTCTATGGGTGGCACCTCGATGATATTTACTTGTATGTCCTTGGGCATCATCTTGAGCGTCAGCCGCTATGTGGAGGAGGCCGAAGAGAAGCGCATGGAGTTATTAGAAATAGAAGTCCGAGATGCGCATAGTTTTTAGTGGCGGAGGAACCGGTGGACATATTTTTCCTGCTGTAGCAGTAGCGCAAGAGGTGCAGCGGCGATATCCTCAAGCTGAGATTCTATTCATAGGAGCTCAAGGCAAAATGGAGATGACCAAAGTGCCAAAAGCTGGATTCGAAATTAAAGGACTATGGATATCAGGTCTACAACGCAAGTTAACCTTGCGCAATCTACTGTTTCCGATTAAGCTGGTTTGGAGTTTGATGTCAGCATATTTTATTCTCAAGCGATTTAATCCAGATGCGGCTGCAGGTTTTGGAGGGTATGCAAGCGGAGCAGCACTGTATATGGCTACATTGATGAAGACGCCGACATTGATCCAGGAACAAAACTCATATCCTGGTATCACTAATAAGATCTTGGCTAAGAAAGTCAGTCGTATAGCTATAGCCTATGATAAGGCTCAGCGATTTTTCCCTAAAGATCAAACTCTTCTTACAGGCAATCCAATCAGGAGTCAATTGCAACACTTGGCATCCAAAGAAGATGGCAAGGCTCATTTTAACTTGGATCCTAATAAGAAGACGGTTTTAATCATTGGGGGGAGCCTTGGGGCACGTACGCTCAATAGAGGTATCAGAGATAACTATGAGGCGCTCAAGGCTCTTGATAAGGTAGAGTTCATCTGGCAGTGTGGGCAGTTATACATAGAGGAGTATAAGTCTTGTCAATCTGCACAATTACCGCATGTACAGATCATGGCATTTATCGATGACATGAAGATGGCATATGCCGCTGCAGACATTGTAGTGAGTAGGGCAGGAGCATTATCCGTATCAGAGTTATGCGCTCAACAGAAGGCAACCATACTGGTTCCATCTCCTAATGTTGCAGAGGATCACCAGACTAAGAATGCTATGGCACTCGTAGAGCAAGATGCTGCGATCATGATAGAAGACAAGAGGTTTGCCGAGGAGTTCTTAGACGTAGTAAGTGAGTTGATAGCTGATCATGATCATCGAGTTCGTCTGGAGCAGAATATAGGAGCTATGGCCCATCCGAGGGCTGTTGAGTTGATTGCTGATGAACTGATTAAACTCGCTCAAGGATGATCTCTATTAAGACAGCATATTTTATTGGGATTGGTGGCATTGGGATGAGTGCTGTTGCACGATATCTCAATCATAATGGTGTCACAGTCTCTGGTTATGATCGGGATAATACGCCACTCATCAGAGAGTTGATATCAGAAGGTATCACCATATATAACGAAGAACAGATAGGGCATGTCACTGGCGATATCGATATGGTGATCTATACACCAGCGATACCCGAGACACATGTAGAGCTGAGCTATTGCAGAGCGCATGAGCTACCATTATATAAGCGGTCTGAAGCACTTAAAATCATACTGGCTGATCAGCAAGTGATTGCTGTCGCTGGTACGCATGGCAAGACTTCAACGAGTGCAGTTCTATCACATCTATTATATGACGCAGGAGTATCCATGACCGGATTTGTAGGAGGCATTATCAAAGGCTATGAGAGCAACTACCTCCATACGGGCAATGATTGGGTAGTCGTTGAGGCCGATGAATACGACCGCTCGTTTCTGAGACTATTTCCGACGATTGCTGTCATCCAAGCTATGGATGCAGATCATCTCGACATCTATGGCGATCGGCAGTCACTTATAGATTCATTCAGACAGTTCACACTACAGATTCAGAGTGGTGGTAGTCTGTGGGTCCGTGATGATATTGTAGACTTTTGGGAGGACTCTACTTGGATTGATGAACTTAAGCAGCATGATATTAAGGTGTGGAGTTTTGGTTATAATCAAGAGGGGCTGGATTATGGCAGCCGGTCTATGACTTGCAAGCGTGGTGTGATGAGTTTCACCTTTGGGAAGGATAGAACTGAGGGTCAGATAACGCTTCCAGGATTACACAATTTATATAATACGACTGCTGCGCTGGCGGTTTCTTCGTCTATAGGTATTGTAGATGAGAACTTGGTTAAGGGCTTACAGAGCTTCAGCGGAATAAGACGTAGATATGAGATTGTGCATCGATCAGATGAACTGGTCATCATAGATGATTATGCGCATCACCCTACAGAGATCACAGCTGCTATTAATGCGACTCGCGATAACTTCCCTGATAGTCGACTTTCGGTTGTCTTTCAACCACATTTGTTTTCGCGCACTTATGACTTTCACATAGAGTTTGCACAAGCACTTGATCGTGCTGATCAGGTCACATTGCTCCCAATATATCCAGCCCGCGAGCTCCCTGTCGAAGGGGTCACTTCGGCTCTGATTTATGACCTGATGACGCTTGAGCATAAATCTATGCTAAGCATGTCAGAATGGACAGAATCATGGAAAAAACAGGACTATGAGGTCTTATTGATGCTCGGGGCGGGTGATATCAGCAAACTAATTCCCAAAATCTTGAATATGCTACAATAAATGTTTAATATTAAAGAAAATTTTAATATGTTCGCATTTGGGCGAATAGCGTGGAATCTTGCCATCGTAGCCCTCTTGGTGATTTGGGTCATAGCCATCCAAAATACCAATAACAAAACGATACAAGATATTCAGATCGATGTGGATAGCATCGAGGGGATGAGAGACTTGATCGTTAAGGATGAGATGATTGATGTGTTAGACGATATATCGGCAGTTAATATCAAGACTGCACCGATCAAAAAGTTAGACATCAGACAGATCGAAGCGGCTATAAAAGATGATAATAGAGTCCACGATGCCGAGATATACATCGATGCGCAACAGACGCTACATGTAGATATCGTGCAACGGCGACCGATACTGCGATTTAAAGGAGACAATGGTCACGACTTTTATCTGGATCAAGCGGGTGCATATGTCAGCAAATCTCAGTACAGAGCCATCAGAGTACCTATAGTAACAGGTTACTTCAACAAATACCAACCGAACTGGAACGATAACGACGACAATAGGATAAATAAAGCCTATGAACTGGGATCGGTCATCAATAAAGATGATTTCCTCAGATCACTAATAGAGCAGATTCATTTTGAGCGATCAGGACGAATCGTGTTGATACCTAAAGTCGGAGAACATAAGATAGTATTAGATCATATGGATAACCTCGAAAGGAAGTTGTCCTATAATCTAAAGAGATTTTATAAGCAAATGGCCAAAGATAATATGTGGGATAAGTATGATGAGCTTGATATCTCCTATAAGAATCAAGTAGTAGGACGCACACTGACACCACAGCCATAAATTAGATGAAATGATGAAAACTGAATCTACATATGATCCTAAGGACATAGTCGTAGCGATAGATATCGGTACGACTAAGGTATGTGCTATCGCAGGATGTAGAAACGAGTACGACAAGATTGACATCATAGGCGTCGGTACGGTGGCATCCGAAGGCGTCTCTCGTGGAGTTGTCTCCAATATAGATAAGACCGTTAAGGCGATCAGTGATGCTATAGAGATTGCTGAGCGCAATGCTGGTATGAAGTTTCATGATATCCATGTAGGTATCGCTGGACAACATATCAAAAGTCTACACCACAGGGGACTATTAGTACGCAGTGATGTGACATCAGAGATTAGTGTCGAGGACGTCGACAAGCTGATTAATGATATGTATCGATTAGTGTTACCTCCTGGTGATAAAATCTTGCACGTTATACCACAGGAGTTTTCTGTGGATGATGAGCGAGATATCATCGATCCCGTGGGTATGTCAGGTGTGCGATTAGAAGCTAACTTTCACATCATTACTGGTCAGATCTCTGCATCCAAGAATATCATGCGATGTGTAGAAAAGGTGGGACTCAATGTGGTTGATATCACTCTCGAGCCAATTGCCTCAGCGTCGGCGGTACTCTCAGATCAGGAGAAAGAAGCAGGTGTGGCCCTTATCGACATAGGTGGAGGAACTACAGATATTACCATATTCAAAGATGGTATCATACGCCATACAGCGGTTATCCCATTTGGGGGTAATGTGATCACTAAGGATATCCAAGAAGGATGTACCGTGATGCATGATCAAGCCGAAAAACTCAAAGTAAGATTTGGTTCTGCATTAGCAGAAGAGATATATGACAATAGAATTATAACAATCCCTGGTTTGAGAGGTCACGAGCACAAAGAGATCTCTGAAAAGAACTTAGCTCGTATCATTCAAGCAAGGGTTGAAGAAATATTCGACTACGTATTTTGGGAGATCCGCAGATCTGGTTTCGAAAAGAAACTGATCGCGGGACTTGTGCTCACAGGTGGTGGATCCCTGTTGAAGCATATCAATCTACTTGCCGAGTATCATACTGGGATGAACTGTCGCAAAGGCAAGCCTATCGAGCACTTAGCTCACGGTTATAGCAGTGCGTTGGCAAGTCCGATATACGCTACGGGTATTGGTCTTTTAATCCATGCGATTAATAATGAGGAGATCAAAAAACAGATAGAAACAACAGAAGAAGCAGTCTTGAATGGTGAGGATTCACCAGTGGCAATGGGTGGGGATCAAGAGAATAAGTGGATCAAGAAGATATTTACCTATACCAAGGAGTTTTTTGAAGCGGCTCCTGACACTGACTTTTAATTGACTTTATTAAAAATGATGAAATATGTCCTTGGAGTTTGATTTTAAGAAAAGAGATGGATCAATTATTAAGGTAATTGGTGTCGGAGGTGGTGGCGGTAACGCTGTTGCCAGCATGTTCAAACAAGGTATAACAGGTGTTGATTTTGCAGTGTGCAATACAGATATCCAAGCATTAGAGAACAGCCCTGTGGAAACACAGATTCAGCTTGGGCCCAACTTGACTGACGGTCGAGGTGCAGGCTCTAAGCCGGAGGTAGGTAAGCAAGCTTGCATGGAGTCTATCGATGATATCAAGAGATTCCTCGATGATGGTACTAAGATGGTATTCATCACCGCTGGTATGGGTGGTGGCACAGGAACAGGTGCTGCACCAGTGGTCGCTAAAGCGGCTAAAGAGATGGGTATACTTACGGTTGCGATCGTAACGCTACCTTTCAAATTTGAAGGTAACAGACGTCAGCGGTATGCATTAGAGGGACTCGAAGAGCTAAAAGCCAATGTTGATGCTTATCTCACTATATCTAATGATCGCTTAAGTGAAATCCACGGTAATCTGAAGTTATCAGAGGCATTTGGTCAAGCAGATAATATCCTTACTACTGCAGCTAAGGGTATCGCCGAGATCATCACTGTGCCAGGATATATCAATGTTGATTTCGAAGATGTCAATACTGTCATGAGAGGTTCTGGAATCTCGATTATGGGTAGTGGTTTAGCAGAAGGTGAGGATCGTGCGCGCAGAGCTATCGATGAGGCGATGAACTCTCCATTACTTGAGGATAATGACATCAGAGGAGCTCAGCATATATTACTTAATATCACTTCTGGTAGGAAAGAGGTTACTATGCACGAAGTTGCTGAGATTACTGACTATGTACAGGAGGAAGCTGGCTATGGCACTAACATCATCTGGGGCAACTGTCACGATGATAGTCTCGGCGAACAACTCTGTGTGACATTGATAGCTACGGGTTTTAGAGCCCAAGCTCCAGTTAATGAGGCCAATAAAACAAAAGAAACAAAGGTTAGAGTGCCCCTCGATGAATCCCAAGAATGGACTGAGTCCAATGGGATATCTGTAGGAGCTGTCGAAGGTGAAGAAACACACACATTTGATTTTGAAGAGGAGGATGTGCGTCAGACTATAGAAGCACTCAATAACTCTTATACTACAGATAACAGTGGCGGTGCGATAGAGTCACAACCATCTACATTTTCTGATGAGGAGAAGGAGCGTTTTAGAAAACTCGAAGATGCTCGTCGAAGTTACATGCGCAATACTATTGCTCCGAGCTTTGATAGTCCTCAAGCGATCAATGATATGGAGAATGAGCCCGCTTATAAGCGTCGAAGAGTAAATCTTGATGATGTGCAAGCTGCTCGCGAATCTAAGCGCCTGTCTTCATTTACAGTGGGTCCAAATGATGATAGACCCTTAGAAAAAACTAATAATTCTTTTCTACATGAAAATGTAGATTAAAATAAATGTGATTTATATATTAAAAATAATAATATGTGTATATTCACATATTATCAGACGATTACACATTCAATAAGGATTGAATATAAGACTTAAACTCTGATCTTAGCGCAGACTGCTTCGGCAGTTAATGATAGACGAAAACGTACTCTTTTTATCTACTATCATATTAAGGAAAGGCTGCGACTAAGATTACCTGGCATTATCAATGCGATTTTCTGTTGATCGCGATATGTCAAGTTTATGGGCTAATGATGGATTTCGTCTTTTTATTATAATCTTTTCCTTTTTATGAGATTGGTTTATTAAAAAGTTGCCTCGGCTCTCCGCCGAGGTTTTTTTTATGCTCATAAGGAATTGTTATAGATTTTCGTCTGCCCATATTGATGATAGTTATATCGTAACTTAAGATTACAACGCACATATGATAAGCACTATGAAGGCCATATCTACACTAATTATCTTCTTAGTAATTTATAGTAGTAACATAACTCAAGATCACCCGTATACTCCTAAGTTTTCTTAGCAGATCGAAAGTAATCTTGCACAGGGTCTTATCAATGAGTCTCGAGCAGCATTGCTCTCTTCACTGATCGGAGACTATAGAGCGGCAACATCTTATACCGATACTGATATCTCATGGGGTGTGGATACGGTCGACCTTGGCGGTTTAAGTATACAAGATGCTATCCCGTTTGTGATTAATGCTGCCAGTCAACATAGAAGAGTGGTCATCATTAGTGAGAATCATGTCAAGCCTCAGCATCGGCTGTTTGCATTGGATGTAATCAACCAGCTCGCTGATATAGGATTTACACATCTTGGAATGGAGACGCTCTCCAGTTTTTCTGACGGTACGTTGGTAGATAGCATGCTTCATGATCGCGGCTATCCATTAGATCATCCGAGAACCGGCACGTATACCTTAGAACCACAAATGGGTAATATAGTCAGAATGGCACTTGCACGGGGTTATAAGCTGTTTCCTTATGAACGCACAACAAGAATTGGAGATAAAGGCAGAGAAGAAATACAAGCCGACAATATCATTGCTTACATCAATGATAATCCCGAAGCCAAAGTGATAATCCTATGCGGGTTTCATCATACAGTAGAATCTGATCTCATGAAGAATGCGAGCTCAAAGTATATGGCTAACTATCTAAAGGATAAAACTGGCTTGGATCCTCTGACTATCTACCAAGATAATTTCACTGAGAAATTTATGAGTAATGAACATCCCTTGCTAAGGCGTATCAATATTACTAAGCCCTCATTATTTACTGATAGAGAGAGCTCCCTAGTTTCATTAACACCTCATGTCGATATCGAGATAATACATCCCAGAACTATATACCTCAAAGGAAGACCGAATTGGATGTTTCGCATGGGGCAACGGGAAGCCGTTGATATTGATCAACGAGATATAGGCTCTTACCCTGTAATTATATCCACCTACATTAAAGGCGAATCGAATTCAGTGCCTGTAGATCGAATTGAGTTAAAGCATATTAATGATACCAAAGTATTAGTGCTGGCTCCGGGTTCCTATCGCATTCAGATTGATAATGGTAACGAAGTGACAGCGGTAGAAAAGGAAGTAAAATGATGGATTGAGGATTACTTAGTCTCAACTAAATCGAGTACATCAGAGTATTTCTGACCAGTGTCGAGGTTGAATAGATGTACGAAGAATCTTCCTGTTTTCACATTCCACAGGTTAATGGTGTTGAAGTAGTCAAGCGATTCATCAATGTGATAGAGCTTTTGGCCGTTTTCAGCGAATATGCGGAGTGAATACATACCAGGTTTGATATTACTGATATCCAGTTGATTATGCGTATCACGTATAGTAGTGATATGTGGATCGAAATCTTTGATAGCGTTAGCGGTATTGAGAAATGCATAGTCATGATTCTGGGCATCAACTACATCATTGTTACAATACATCCGATCTGCTAAGGTGTGATCAAGTATGAATGGGTTAACCTTATTATCTTGATGCAATGCGATTCTTCTGTTCTTGGTACGTTCAGATTTATCTACTGCGTCAGTCTGATGCCACTTGCAGAGATCGGTTCTCATACTATCAAAGTACTGAGGATCTGTTTTAACTGCCGCATCACGATACATCGTATAGAAATAGAAGATAGATCGTGCCACATCGCCTTTGAGATGTTCGGCTGGTTCTATCCATAGTTCACGAGAATTAGGTTTGTAGAATTCATTGTACTCTACAATTGTCTCATTCGACAGATACTTAGTGCTCTTAAACTCACGATCACTACTCACCCAGTGTTCTGTGTCTTGATCAGATATATTTTTATAGTAGACTGTGCGATGTCTCGGTACAAGATCACCTCTAACCGGTATGAGGTTGTAGAGATCAGAGTAAGCATTGCCAAATGATGATTTGGCTCCTTTCGTACTTGGATATATATGGTCTATGTGCACAGACTTTCTCGGAGTAGAAGGGCGACTCAGGTAGTATGCTGGATACTTCTCATCTTCGGGTAAGTGAAAATCGGTGTCCGTATAAAAGGTTCTGATGCTTTGATCATAATTGAATATATCTGTCAGTAATATGTGCTTAGCAGTTGGGAGTACTTCTACAAACTTTGGCTTGTAGTTGGCTATTACTTCTGCTTCAAGCGCAGATCCTGAGAGATCTGAGAAGAGGGACGCCTGACCACCTAAATAGGTAGACAGACCTATAGCGATGATAGATAGTAAGGCCCGATTCATGTATCGAATATAACAAGCACTTCGTGTTCTCAAAAAGGAAATCGATAATTATCTTTAAAAAACTTTTATACAAAAAATCTAAATGTATTAAGATCACACTATTAGTCTATTAGACCTGTTCCTGTACTTATATTTGTTAAGTTCATGGATGAGGTGACTCATGTAGAGTCTCTGGTGAGATACGTCCTAATGCTTAGAACAACCCAATTATAGATGCCAACGAACAAACATGCTATTATCCGATATCGTACGATAGATAGATGTCTACGTGATCGCAATGGCAGATGGGACTGGCGTACGCTTGCGGAGGAGTGTTCTCGTGAGATCGGCATAGCAACAGGGGTAGATATCAAGCTCTCTGAGAGAACTATCAAAGGGGATCTTGCAGATATGCGTAATAATGATATCATGGGATATTATGCGCCTATAGATTATGATCGTAAGGAAAAGTCATATTACTACACAGATCCTCAGTATGCGATCAGTGAGGTAGCCATCAATAAGGAGGATAAGTCTCAGCTAAACCAAGCTCTTGATATTTTAAAGCAGTTTAGAGGATTATCGGATGTCATGGGTGTGCAGTCGATTATCACGAAGTTGCAGCACACCATAGACAATCGGGTAGACAGTGCTGAATCTATTATTCATTTTGATCATCCATTGGATGCGCCTGGTCAAGAGTGGTTATATCATCTGTACAATGATATAAGGGAGCAACAGACCGTAAGCGTGATGTATCAACCCTTTGGACGACAACGCAGCAGCCATATAATGAGTCCTTACTTACTGAAAGAATATCAGAAGAGATGGTATCTGATAGGCTATCACCATGACAAGGAACAAATCAGAACATTGGCACTTGATCGAATCCAGGAGGTCAAGCATAGTATGGCAGATTACGTACGAGACGTCGACTTTAACGCTTCCACCTACTTTAGTGATGTAATAGGGCTCACTATGTCAGCAGGATCAACACCAGAAAGAATCTTGATTAAAGCTACCGATCTTCAGATTCAATATTTTAAAACTCGCCCGATGCATCCGTCGCAGACCTTGATCGAGGAGAAGGATGGCTATGCTATCTTCAGTCTTACCGTTATCATCAACTTTGAATTGATCAGTGAACTTTGCTCATATAGAAAGGGTGTGGAAGTCTTGGAGCCTCAGTCTTTGCGTGAAGAAATGCAGCAGGTAATTCAGAATATGGGTAAACGCTACGAAGGACTATAGGTAATACCCTTATACCCAGTATCAGATCACATCTTACATTTATTCAAGGTATTATATATCATAATATTTTATCATGCATGATCAATGCACGGTAGCGTAGATATTGCATCACAACAAATCATCCCAACTATGACACATCATAAGAACTATATCCTACACAACCTTATACTCGTCGACGAAAGTGCTTCTATGCAAAAGATGAGATCCACAGTAGTACAAAGTATCAATGATACCATTGCTACGATACAGAATCATCACAGTACTGACTGCACAACGGGTCAGCAACAGAAGATCTCCCTGTTCTCATTCAATGGATTGGGGACTAAGATGCATCGCTATAATGAGTATGCAGATCAAACGACGCCATACTCCATACAGGAGTATAAGCCGAATTCGACGACGCCATTATTAGATTGTATAGGCTCATCGATCGGGATGCTCCGATCGGTACAACTTAAGTATGATGAGCGGGTCATGGTGACTATCATCTCAGATGGTGTAGAAAATGGCTCTAAGAAGTACTGTATCAATGCAGTTCGAAGATTAATCGACTGTGTCAAAGGGCAGGGATGGATATTCAACTACATCGGTGCTCATGAAGGTGTGGCAAATTTCTGTC
>CAYPWL010000016.1:0-65000 GCA_964414425.1 uncultured Saprospiraceae bacterium | reverse complement strand
AAATAAGTAAACCGATTTTCATCATCGGAATGCCTCGAACTGGCACGACCATACTACATGCCTTATTGAATCAAGATCCTCAAAACAGGTCCCCGTTAGCATGGGAATGTTTGATTCCTCACCCGGTGCCTCAACTTGAAAATTACGAGGATAATGCACAGGTGAACAGTATAAAGAAAGAGTTTGAACAGTTATTCAAGCTAGTGCCCGATTTTAAAAAGAAACACTATCTGGCTGCCACAGAACCTCAAGAGTGTTTGGGCATAACAGCATTGGACTTTACCTCCTTTCAGCCCATGGCTCAGTTTTATACGCCCTCTTATCTGCAGTGGTTTTCAAATGAGGCAGATCAATTGTCAACAATGAGATGGCATAAGCGATTTCTCCAATATCTGGGATCTGGAGGGGTGATAGCAGATCGCTGGCTACTAAAGACGCCTGTACATCTCAATAGGTTGAAAGAGCTATTTCAGGTATATCCTGATGCCTGCGTTATCATGACCCATAGAGATCCTAAGAAGGTCATCCCCTCGGCAGCAAGCTTGGTATCAACTGTGCGCTCACTATATAGCGATCATGAGGATCCTCATCAAACTGGTAGAGAACAAAATGGAGTATGGAGTCAATATCTGAGCTCATTTGTAGAGGACAGAAAAGCATTACAAAAAGAAGATCAGATCATAGATCTCAGGTTTGAAGACTTTGTATCGGACCATATGTCAGTCGTCCAGCGGATCTATGACAAATTTAATCTCTCACTCAGTCCAGAAGCCAAGAATAACATGCAGCAATTCTTAGCTAAAAACCCTAAGGACAAGCATGGCGCACATACATACACATTAGAAGATTTTGGGGTGAGTGAAGCACAAATCAAAAACTCCTTCGAGGGCTATTACAAGTTTCTTGATCAATTATAACATAGCATGCAGAAAAGTAAAGAGGCACTGAAATCCTTCCTACAAGTGATCGAAGGAGTAGATGAGTTCAGCTTCCTAAATCCAGATAAAGTTGTTGATACTCAAGGCAAGGTGGATGGATATCAACACATATTTCACCTACTCAAGTCAGCCATAGAGTTTTATCTCTTAAATAATCCGTTACGACCTGACTGGAAGCTGCTCTCTGATGGATATCATAAGATATTAGGAGACAACGTCGATGCGGTGTATTACTTTACTCAGCTGAGGGCTGACCAAGAATATATTGTCTCAGGTAGACGGTATGACAGTTGCTACCTATCCTTCTCGGTGTATGGTGGTGAACCAACTGGGGAGATTGTAGATCGTGTGATGCTCAATATTAATCACAACGATATGACCTTTGATGAGGAGGGCAATTTTAGCATCAAACTCACTCCTAACCCTCAAGGTCCTAATGAATTCAAATTAGAGTCTGATGCCGTCAACATGTTTAGCCGTGAGTATTTTTTTGATCGGCAGAATAGCAGAGAAAGTGATCTCAGAATCGAGAATATTACTCCGCAAGACAAACCCACTCCTCTTAATGATGAGCAACTGGCAGATCGTATATCGAAGATGGCGACCTTCTTTGAACAGACGACTTGGATTGCTCCTCTCCCAGTGGATTTCCCACTTAATGATTTCTTAGCGCCCTTCCCTTTTGAGGCAGATCAGGGTGGATGGGGCACCATCGATAATGTGTATTGTTTTGGAAGGTTCCGGTTAGAAGAACATGAGTATCTAAAAATCACATTCTCCTCACCTGCATGTTGTTACTGGGGTGTGCAAACTTGGAATTTCCTGATGCAATCCACTAATTACCATGAGTATCCGGTATGTATCAACAAGAAATCAGCAATCGTTAATGATGATGGTACTTACACCATACATGTAAGTCATAAACCTATGGATCATAACTGGATTAGTACTGCAGGATATAATGAAGCCATTATATTCTGTCGATGGCTGCTGTCAGAGGAAATGCCTGAGCAGCCGACTGTATCATTGCGCACGCATTGATACGAAATGAATCGCTCATAGACGAGCTTAAGATGTCCTGAGGTTGTAGCGCAATGCACTCGATCCCAATATCATCATCTTAGTGGCGTCAGGCACTCTGATACGTCGCTCCTTGACATCATCAGCGTTACACTTTTTAATCTTATCCAATAGCCGCTGGAAGTATTGATAAGCCAGATACACGCCCATTCGGGCACCCTTTGGCAATTCATTTATACCGATTAAAGCTTCATCAAAGTCTGCCTGTATTTCAGCTTCGATTTGCTCTTTATCTTCGCAGCAGAAGCTCTCATATGCTACCCCTGGGAAGTATATCCTCCCACGATCTTGATAATCGCTCTTAATATCACGTAGGAAATTTATTTTTTGAAAAGCACTGCCCAGCCTCATAGCTGGAGCTTTGAGTCGATCATATTCTGCGGTGTCGCCATCCACAAAAACCTTGAGACACATGAGTCCTACTGCTTCTGCCGAGCCAAAGATGTACTGATCATACATCCTGCGATCGAAGATCCTACTCTCCAGATCCATCTCCATACTATCAAGGAAACTATCGATAAGATCCAGTCCTATATCATACCTCTTAACCACTCTCTGAAAAGAATGTAGAATGGGATTCAAGCTGATCCCTCTCTCGATTGCTTGATAGGTTTCTTTACGGAATTCGGCTAACAGCTCAGACTTATCGAATTCATGAAATGTGTCGACGATTTCATCAGCGAATCTCACAAAGCCATAGATATTGTAAATCGGTTCTCTAAGCTCCTCAGCAAACATCTTTATACCCAATGAAAATGACGTACTATAGCTATTAGTGACCATCTTACTGGCATTGACACAAACCTTGTGGTATAGTTCCATCATTTATGACGATTATTGATGTAGTTAGCGACTACTTCTCCAGAGATTAAAGATGGTGGTACTCCAGGACCCGGCGTCGTCAACTGACCAGCGTAATATAGGTTGTTTATTTTTTTGCTTTTCATTTTTGGCTTTAAAAAGGCAGTTTGCAACAGAGTATTAGATAATCCATAGGCGTTGCCTTTGAATGAGTTATACTCTGACTTAAAATCATCAAGGCAAAATGACCGCTTATAAATAATGTCATTAGTTAGGTCGATGTTCAATCGTGCCTTGATTCTATTACATACTAACTCGAACAGCTCCTCTCTCTTAAACATATCATCCTCTAAGCCTGCGGCCAACGGAATCAGAATGAAAAGATTCTCACAACCCGACGGGGCTATGGAATCATCAGTTGTCGAAGGTGCACAGACATAGAACAGGGGTTGAGTTGGCCACTGTGGATGGTCATAGATCTCAGCGGCATGCTTCCCAAAGTCCGTATCAAAGAACAGGTTATGATGCTCAAACTTGTCATACTTCTGATTACACCCTAAATAGAAGATCAAAGATGAGGGTGCCATAACTCTCTTATCCCAATAGCAATCATCATATGATCTATGCTCTGGAAGTAGCAAAGATGTCTCTGTGTGGTGATAATCCGCTCCTGAAACCACTGTATCTACTGAGTGGCTACCTTTAGAGGATGTAATACCTGAAATAGATCGATTGTTATATTCGAAGCCCGTGACTGCGTGATCTAAGCGAATGTCGACGCCTTGTGACTCTGCTATCTGAGCCATGGCCTTAGGGACCATAGACATGCCTCCCATAGGATACCAAGTACCTAACTTGATATCTGCATAGTTCATCAATGAATATAGCGCTGGAGTATCTGACGGCTTGGCTCCAAGGAAGAGCACTGGAAACTCCAAAAGCTCGATTAGCTTAGGATTCTTAAATAGTGATCTTACCTCCTTCGATATAGATGAAAACATCGACATCTTCATAAAGCTCGTCAGAATCTTGGGATCAATAAACTCTGCAATAGACAGTGAGGGCTTATGCACGTACTCTCCCAATCCTACCTCATACTTATAGTGTGCAGAGGATAAGAACTTGCGAAGCTTAGCTGCACTGCCTGGTTCGTATTGCTCGAACATTGCCTCGAACTCGTCATATGAAGCGGGCACCTTCATGATATCTCCATCAGAAAAAATAACCTGATACGATGGATCGAGACGAGTGAGTTCATAGAAATCAGATGTCGTCTTATCAAAAAGATTGAAGAATCGCTCAAATACATCTGGCATCCAATACCAGCTCGGACCCATGTCAAAGGTAAACCCGTCCGTCTCGAATGCTCTTGCTCGACCTCCGATAGCACTATTCTTCTCGTAGATGGTCACATCATGACCGTACTTAGCCAGAATACATGCTGCTGACAAGCCTGCAAATCCAGAACCTACTATTCCTATCTTCCCCAATTGAACTAAGATTTATTTGTTTGAGACTATGGTAGAAACAAAAAAAGCCTCGACTTGATCACAAATCGAGGCTTTTATATCTATGGGTGTAAAAATTTTACTTCTTACCTCCGTCTAATTCGTCCTGAAGAGTCTTGAGCTCCTCCCACTTGCCTTCAGCAGCTAATGAAGCTTGCTCTGGCCATGTAGTCGGGTCATGCATCTGATATCTCTTACCAGCTTCGGCAAGGATTTCTTTTATTTTATCTACTTCGCTATTCGCTAAAGCTTCAAAAGTAGGGATGCCTGCCTTAGTCAATAACTCAGAGATCTTTGGCCCGATGCCTTCGATTTTCTTTAAGTCATCTGGCTTACCATCCGCCTTTTTAGCAGGAGCTTTCTCTTCAGCAGGCTTTTCTTCTGCCTTTGGTGCTTCAGCTTTTGGCGCTGGAGCAGGTGCAGGTGCCGGCGCCGCATCTTTAGCAGCATCCTCTTGTGCCTTAAGCTGATCTTTCAATTGAGAGAATACATCCAATTCACCTAAGGTAGTTTTCTCCATCTTAGCCGAACGTTGCTGGATATTTCTTCTCGTCTCTGCACGCTCTTCTCCTCGAGATTTTCTGACTTCATCATCAGCTTTTCTCTTAAGATCATCTAAGTATCTGCTATGAGAAACCAAGATTCTCTTGTCGTCTCTGTTAAACTCAAGAACCTTAACTGTCAATGTATCATCGATCTCCGCCATTGAGTTATCCTCTTTTCTGAGGTGTCTGATCGGAGCGTATGCTTCTAAGCCATATGGCAACTGAACTACACCGCCTCTATCATCTTTCTTCAAGAGCGTAACCTCGTGGTATGATCCAACTGGGAACACATTCTCGAAGGTATCCCATGGATTCTCCTCAAGCTGCTTGTGTCCTAATGCTAACTTTCTGCTATCGAGATCAATCTCTAAGATCGAGATATCGATAGTCTCTCCAACCTTAGTATACTCACTTGGGTGGTTAAATCTCTTAGTCCAAGAGAGGTCAGAGATGTGTATCATACCGCCAATGCCTTCTTCAAGCTCAACGAATACTCCGTAAGGTGTAAGGTTCTTAACCTCTCCTTTATGAGTACTTCCTTCTGGGAACTTAGTAGTAATCTGATCCCATGGATCTGCAGTAAGCTGCTTAATACTAAGTGACATCTTACGCTCCTCTCTATCGAGAGTAACCACTTTAGATTCAAATTCCTGACCTAAGTTGAAGTAGTCACGTGCATTAACTGGCTGTGTGCTCCAGTTAACTTCTGATACGTGAATCAATCCTTCTACGCCTGGTATGATTTCTAAGAATGCACCGTAATCCTCGATGTTGACGATTGTACCTTTAACCGTAGATCCTTCTACTACTCCAGCGTCTAACACCTCCCATGGATGTGGCTGTAGTTGCTTGAGGCCGAGTGAGATACGCTTCTTGTTCTCATCGAAGTCGAGTACCACAACATTGATCTTTTGGTTTAACTCTAACACCTCGTTAGGGTGATTGATACGTCCCCAAGAGATATCTGTGATATACAATAAGCCATCGACACCACCTAAATCCATAAAGGCACCAAAGTCTGTGATATTCTTAACGATACCTTCAAGTACTTGACCTTTTTCAAGACCAGCAATGATGTGATCTCTTTGCTCAGCAAGATCTGACTCGATCAATGCTTTGTGAGATACAACGGCATTCTTAATGGCTTCGTTAATCTTGACCACTTTGAATTCCATTGTCTTTCCTACGTATGCATCATAATCAATGATCGGCTTGATGTCGATCTGCGATCCAGGTAAGAACGTCTCTAATCCACCGCAATCTGCGATCAATCCACCTTTGGTCTTACTAACCACGGTACCTTTAATAATTGTACCCTCATTGTAAGAGGCTACTATATTTTCCCAAGCTTGTAATAGCTTAGCTTTTCTGCGAGAAAGTATTAACTGACCTTTTTCATCTTCAGTCTCCTCAACATATACAGCGACTTCGTCACCGACCTTAAGGTCAGGCATGTCTCTGAATTCTGATGCGGATACGAGTCCGTCAGACTTATAGTTGATATCGAGGATAACATCTCCACTACTGAATGAAGTCACCTTACCAGTTACCACAACATTCTCGTCAAGAGTCGTCAATGATTTTTCGTAATCGACAAGATACTTGTCAATATCCGCTTGATCATACGTCAGGAGGTTCTTAGCGCCAAGCTCCCAATCAAACTCATCATGTGGTGAGTCATGCGGAGATGGGTTAGATCCTTCCATCAACTGCGTTAATGGATCTTCCTCATCCACATCATCTTCTTCTTCGGGCTGCTCTTCAACTTCTTCGTCATCATCAGCTTGATCCTCAGCAGTGATCAGGGTTACTCCACTATCTTCAGAGGAGATTTTTTCTAATACTTCTTCAGAAATTTCTTCTGTTTCTTCGGCCACATCAATGATCGGCTCATCTACAGGATCCTTGTCATCTAAATTCATAAGGATTCAAGTTTGTATCTCATCTGGCGATGAGAGAGATTTAATCCCGCGAAATTACGGGGCCGCAAAAGTAAGGATAATTTATCAATAAAATCTTCGAAAACTATAGGTCGGCTACCTCCTCAATTATTCACACAGAACATCTTGTGATAAGTAAGGACATAAACTGAACACAATAGTGAGTTCGAAACTTATATTTACTGTAATAAACATGAAAACATGACTATCGAATCACGACCATGGCTTAAGCATTATTCAGAGGGAGTACCTGCTAATATCGACCCCAATGAATATCCCACCTTGGTAGATTATATCAAAACCAAGTGCCAAGAGTTTAAGAAGCGTAAAGCATTCTCCTGTATGGGTAAAGAACTTACCTATGGAGAGGTTGATGTACTCTCAGATCATTTTGGAGCCTACTTATTGTCTCGAGGTCTGGAGGCAGGTGATCGTGTTGCGATTATGATGCCCAATCTCATCCAGTATCCCATCGCCCTGTTTGGATGCTTAAAAGCCGGGATGATCATCGTTAATACGAATCCGCTGTATACGCCACGTGAAATGGAGCATCAGTTTACCGATAGTCAGGTAAAAGGAATCATCATTGCTGAAAATTTCGCTGCTAACTTAGAGACTATACTTGGCAAGACTCAGATAAAAACCATCATTAAGACCAGTATAGGCGAACTCTTAGGTGGCGTGAAAGGCAAAATGGTCGACATAGCGATCAAACACGTCAAGCGAATGGTGCCGAAATATAACTTGCCAAATACGGTATCCTTCAGCGAAGCTCTGAAACAAGGGAAGAAATTTGAATTGCAAGAATTTCAAAATAACCCTGATACAGTGGTAGTACATCAGTATACAGGGGGAACCACTGGAGTAAGTAAAGGTGCAATGCTTACCAATAAGAACTTAGTAGCTAACATGAGCCAGATTAAGGCGTTTCTCGATCCATATGTTGATGGTGACGGATCTGATCATATAGTTATATGCCCATTACCACTGTATCACATTTTCGCATTTTCATGTAATTGCCTTGCAATGATGAGTATCGGTGCACTATCAGTATTGATCACTAATCCACGTGATCTATCGTCAATCATCAAAGAGTATAAGCGATATAAGGTTACAGGCATGACAGGAGTTAATACCCTGTTCAATGCCTTAAACAATAATCCAGATTTCAAGGCTTTGGACTTTAGCTCAATGGCAGTAGCCAATGCTGGCGGAACGGCGTTACAGAAGGCTGTTGCTGACGACTTCGAAGCTATTACTGGCTTACAGATCGCAGAAGGTTACGGAATGACTGAGGCCTCGCCAGTAGTGACAACTAATCCTAAAGGAGGTATACGTATCGGAACTATTGGAGTACCTGTACCATCGACTGACGTACGAATCGTAGGAGACGATGGACAACCGCTCCCTCAAGGAGAGCCGGGTGAGCTACAAGTGAAAGGCCCACAAGTCATGAAAGGCTACTATAACAAACCAGAAGAGACCGCAAAGACCATCACTCCTGACGGCTGGTTGAATACCGGCGACGTTGCCATCATGGAGGTAGATGGATACTTCAAAATCGTGGATCGTAAAAAGGATATGATCTTAGTATCAGGATTTAATGTCTATCCAAATGAAATCGAAGATGTCGTAGCCCTACACCCTAAAGTAGATGAAGTAGCTGCTATAGGTATCAAAGACGATAAGTCAGGCGAAGTGGTTAAAATCTTCGTGACGATAAAAGATAGCACTCTTACTAAAGAAGAGTTGATCCAACATTGTCGAGAAAATCTCACGGGTTATAAAATTCCTAAGCATGTCGAATTTATCAAAGAGTTACCGAAATCAAATGTTGGTAAGATCTTGAGACGACAGCTAAGAGAAAGTTAGATAGAACTACGTGAATATAACAGTCAAAACACTCTTTGGTCTCGAACAGCTACTGGCCGAAGAGTTAACACAACTCGGTGCTCGAAACATCGAAGTAGGTAATCGAGTCGTACTCTGTGAAGGAGACCAACGCCTACTGTACTCGATCAATCTCAAGTCACGACTCGCTCTCAGGGCTCTCGTGCCAATATTGTCATTCAGGGCTCATAATGAAACTGTCCTTTACAAGAGGATTCGGCGGTATAATTGGACCGAACTGATTGATATAGATCAAACCTTTGCGATAAACAGTGCCATATTCTCTGAGATATATACCCACTCTCAGTACATCTCACTCAAAGTCAAAGATGCTATCAATGATCAGTTTAGAGATCAATATGATGGTCGCAGGCCAAGTATCGATCTTAAGCAGCCAGACATAAGTATAGATGTACACTGCGTCGGTAAAGATTTTACCATCTCCCTCGATAGCTCAGGAAGCTCCTTGCATCGTCGAGGATACAGACAATCTAAACGTGTCGCTCCGCTCAATGAAGTATTAGCAAGTGGTATGATCATGGCAAGCGGTTGGAATGCTGACAGTCCTCTGTATGATCCTATGTGTGGTTCTGGCACGCTACTCATAGAGGCTTATAACATCGGAAGAAATATAGCTCCAGGATCGAGCCGAGACCGCTTTGCTTTCATGAATTGGCCAGATTACGATGCAGAGCTTTGGGATGAACTGAAAGAACAAGCAGAGAAAGAGATTTCCAATACAGAACTTCATATCTACGGTTCTGATATCAATGGCGTACAAATCAATGAAACCATAGAGCTACTGACTGAACTCGGCTATCAGGAAGATATCCGCCTCAAACAAGGCAACTTCACTCAGCTCCCTACTCCGTATGAACATGGGACGATCGTAACTAATCCACCCTACGATGAGAGAATCAAGAGTGATGATATCATCGGTCTATATAAGTCTATCGGCGATACCCTCAAAGAAAAATATGACGGATGGGATGCTTGGATACTTAGTGGAAATAAAGCGGCCATCAAACGTGTTGGCTTACGCACATCTAAGAAGTTGACACTCTATAATGGATCCATAGAATGTAAGTATCACAAGTACGAGATGTACCGAGGCAGCAAGAAAACTAAAAACTCCCCCTCAGAGCCAGCGTAATACTTCTACCTGGTGCGCTCAGCCCAGAAGAAAAGGTGCGATAGTGCAGATCAAAAATATTCTCAACTCCAGCGGTCAGTGACAGGCGGTCAGAAAAATTATATGTGCTATAGACATTAAGCGTTCTCCAAGCCAGTGATCCGATAGGGCTCGCGAACTCGGGATTATCTACTGTACCTCCGAATCTCTCAATCGGTTTAAATCCGTTGAATCGATACACAACAGAGCTGTTGAGGGCTCCTCTGTCATAGCTTGCTGTAAGCTGACCATATGTAGGTGGTATATGGCTAAAAGGTTCATTATCGGCACCATCTATGATTTCGTTTCCTCTAATCCAGTTGATCGACCCATCGAATGAAAAGTACTCATTGACATCATAACTCATGCTGTGTGAGAAGCCTACTATCACGGCCTCGGCGATATTTTGATTAGCGATGACGTTAAGTGTGTCATCACGATTAATAAAAGTTGTTGAGCCATCTGGAGTGGCAAAATTATCCCTCACAATAGCATCTGACAACCTCGAGAGATACCCATAAGTGTTGAATGTAATCTTAGATCCTATGGACCCTGACAGCCCCAATTCAAAATTGAGGGAACGCTCTGGCTGCAGATCCAAGTTAGGAAAGCTAATCTCATTACCATTAACTCGTATCCTCGATAGATCATCAATATTAGGAGAGCGAAAAGCAGTTGACACCACTGCATTGGTAGTAATATCATCGCTCAGTTTATACTGAGTTGACGCCGAAAATGTAATTGCTTCATTACTACTCTGGACACCCTCGATTAATTCTGCGGACCATTCTATAGGATCTTCGGCGTTATAAGATATGAAGTAATCGCTCCTAGAATAGCGCAGCCCAAGTGCCCAGTTGATCTGCTCTTGATCATTGCGTAGATTGAGGTATGCTCCAGAATTAGTCAGTCGATTCTTGCCACTGCCATACCGAGTCAGGACATCCTGAGTTATCTCTCGAGAGTTGACGTCTTCGCCAAATGCCACGGAACGCACTTCATTATGCTGGATATCAATACCATAGTCCAAGGTGAGTTGGTCAGCCTTAATATCCTTGGACAGGTCAATTGTGAATGAACCGACACTGACATCTTCGTTTTGTGTTTCACGGATCGGGATCTGCCATAGTCGAGTCATGCGATCCTCGTCGATGCGTTGATAAGCACCAATAACTTTCAACCGATCGTAGAAGCTTGTAGCCTTGTATGTATTGTAGGTAAGGCTGCTCAAGAAACGATTCTGCGGTCCAAAGGACCACTCTGCCCATCTAAGCGTACCGTTTCTAATCTCTGATAAGTTGTCATATCTCGGCACATCACTGCTGGTGCTATACTGTATGTTCAAGTCGATATCTGAGTCATCATTGATGATCCAGGACATCCTCTGTAGCAGATCAAGTTGACTATAGGCCGTACCGATCTGTATATCGGGATCTTCATTCTCGGTAGCTATATCGAGGCCTAATGTCTCGTCTCTGGTTTGAAAAAGTAAGCGCTCACCAAAGTTGGGAAAGTCATCTGGACGATTATTCCCAGTTCTTAAGTCGCCAAAGTCTGCATAGGTAACACTGGTCAATGATGCAAACCGGCTTGATCCATAGTTGAAGTCTATATGTCCTGAGCGCTCCTGATTAGAAGAGTTGTATCGGGCGTAGTAGTTAGTTTTTAACAGTCTTTTGGTTGGAGTACCAAATTCTGGGTGGCGAGTCTGAAAATGTACTACACCGCCTAAGGCATCACTCCCATAGATCAATGAATTAGGACCAAATATCACATCGAGCTTATCCAGAATAGCTGGATCAATAGTAATGGCATTCTGAAGGTGGCCATTACGGTAAATCGCATTGTTCATACGGACTCCATCAATCACCAGAAGGACTCTGTTAGCTTCGAATCCTCTTATGACTGGGCTCCCGCCGCCAAGTTGACTCTTCTGAACAAAGACATCTCCATGCTGGCTCAAGGCATCGGCAGCTGTCTGCGGATTAGTGCTCTCTATAGACTGTTGAGTAATGGTTACGATCTGAGCGGGTACGTCACTAATATCATAAGCTTGGCGGCCGTAGATCACGACTTCACCAGCGTCATAAGACTCTGGGATTAGGACTACTTGATATTCTTGATCTTGTATCTGATCAATTGTGAGCTGAGCAATAGCATAGCCAAGAAATCTAAAACTTAATTCCCCTAATTTATCCCAAGATGAGATATCTATGGATCCTGTATCATCAGTAGTTCCGCTAAATTCAAATTGCTGGGACCATACTTCTACACCGGTAAGGCCGATGTCGTCTGAAGAAGTAACCGTAACCGTCTGTGCAGATAACACAGCAGTGATTGTACTAAGCCAAAGGCAAAGAAATAGTAAAAGTAGTCCCCTCATCAACTTTTGAACTTTTGACAAATATCTTCCCCTTATGGTAGTTTTCAATAATTCTCTTGGCCAAAGATAAGCCAAGTCCCCAACCTCGTTGCTTAGTAGAATAACCCGGAGCAAAAACCGACTTATGTTTATTACTCGGGATTCCCTTACCGGTATCACTTAGGTCAATGTTCACTTGTTTATTAGCCAACGAAACTTCGGCACTGATTAGGCCTTTACCACCCATAGCGTCGAGGCTATTGCGTATGAGATTCTCAAGCACCCAACTGAATAAGTGTTGATTAACATTGACATATAACGGCACTGTCTCTTCGGGAAATTTGAAATTTACCCGTCGAGGTGCTCTACGCTGCATATAGGACTTAATATCATCCAATTGCTCGTATAAGTTTGTTCGTTCTAACTCGGGTGAAGAGCCGATTTTAGAAAATCGATCTGCGATCAAATCGAGTCGATCCACATCCTTACCTAACTCATCTAAGATCTCAAGCTGATCTGGTTCGTCTTCATTAGCCAGACGGAGGTGCTCTATCCATGCAAGTATTGCACTAATAGGTGTACCTAATTGGTGGGCTGTTTCTTTGGCCATACCCGCCCAGACTCTGTTCTGCTCGGCACTGCGAGAAGCATTAAATACGTAATACCCCAATCCAATGAAAAGCCCCACTAAGAGTACCTGAACCAATGGATAATATCTAATCAGATTAACCAGTGTCGAGTTGAATACATAAATTTTGCCGTCCCCTGCGGGATAATCGACGGGCTCCTTGCCATCCTTTATGAATTGCTGAATTTTCTTTTCTAAAAACTCTTCATCGGCATTCCTCTTCTCACCCCAGTTATCGGCCTCGTAGCTGCCGTCAGTACGCTTAATAATGGAGGGTAAAGAGAAATTGGTTAGAATCTGGTTCTGAATACCTATATCTTGATCAAAGTCGCCTGCTTTCATTTGCTTGGCAAAGAATCGTAGGGATTCAATGAAGAGCTCTTGGTTTTTCTCCTCCGACGCCTTTAAGCGATTAGCTAAATAGTTAGAGTAAAATAGGGTTATACCAAGTATACCCAAACCAAATAAAGCTAGTACAATGCCCCAACCCGATCTTTGATTATACATAATTCAGTAGATGCAGAGATAACGAGCATTTAAAACTCTTAAGTATGATATCGAGAGTATGGCTTATGGTAAAGCTGAAATATCGCATTTTTGTATCATGGCGCAAGTGGCAGAAAAAGCTGATATCAGATCATTGACCCTATCAGGTCTGGAGCAAGAACTGGTCAAATTGGGTCAACCCAAGTTTCGTGGTCGCCAGATTTATCAATGGTTATGGCAGAAAGGGGCTATTGATTTTGAGGAAATGACTAATCTCAGTGTCTCTCTACGTGCCCAACTCGCAGAGACTTATGATATACGTGGCATACATCAGGATGTCATACAACACAGCTGGGATGGCACCATCAAGATCAGATATAGACTCCATGACAATCACATGATAGAGTCTGTGTTGATCCCAGTGCCACATGAAAAACGATACACCGTCTGTGTATCCTCACAAGTGGGCTGTAGTCTCAGCTGTAAATTTTGTGCTACGGGGCAGATGAAACGCATGCGAAATCTTACGCCGGGAGAAATCTACGATCAGGTCTATCGGGTCAATCAAACCTGCAATATAGAGTACGGAGCCAACCTGACTAATATCGTATATATGGGTATGGGCGAACCCCTGCTCAACTATGCTAATGTCATGAAGAGTATCGATCTGATCTCCTCTCCAGATGGACTTGGCATGTCAGCCAAACGAATTACGCTCAGCACAGCAGGCGTTGCTAAAATGATTAAAAAGTTAGCTGATAATAACTCCAAGGTCAATCTGGCACTGTCGCTTCATGCCGCTGATGATAAGAAGCGTGACGAGATCATGCCGATCAATGAGCAAAACGATTTAGAATCGTTAGTGGAGGCCATCAAGTACTACTATCAGATCACCAAAAACAAGATTAGCTATGAGTACATTACATTCAAAGGGTACAATGACTCCAAAGAGGATGCGCGCAAGCTAGTCAAGCTCTGTAAGCACTATCCTGTCCTCGTCAACATCATAGAGTATAATCCTATAGATGGTGTGGATTATGAAAAATCAGAGCCACTAACTATAGATCAATTTGCAACAGAGCTCAGGAATCATGGCATCATGGTTACTGTCCGCAAGAGTCGCGGCAAGGATATTGATGCCGCATGTGGTCAATTAGCTAATAAGTAAGATATGATAGCTAAGATCAAAAGCTGGTATCGATTTATAAACCCAAAATTTCAGACAGTACATCTGGACTATCCCGTAGAGGTCAAACCTCGCTATACTCTGGATAATGGTGGGCATCCCAAGCTAAAGGAAATAATAACTCGTCATGAGTCTACCTATGAAGAGATCATCACTTTGCTGATCAGCCATGTCGACCAGTTTAAATCTTGGCAAACCGTCTCCAATAGTCAAGATGATACCCAGCCAAAATGGAATAATGGATATGTGCCAGCTCTCGATATGATGCTGTTATATGCGCTCATGGTACATCATAAACCGAGATACGTGATAGAGGTAGGTTCGGGTAACAGCACAAAGGTGATCCGAGCCGCAATAGGTGATCATAAGATTGAGTCCAGCATCACATCTATAGATCCTCATCCTAGAGCCACAATAGATGATCTATCGGACCAGATCATCAGGAAAAGACTCGAAGACTGCGATATTAATGAGATATGTGATACCCTTAATGCAGGAGACATCTTGTTCATAGATAACTCTCATCGGGTGCTACCTAACTCTGATGCCATGGTAGTATTCACTGAGATACTGCATCGCTTGAACACAGGTGTTATCGTCCATATCCACGATATATATATACCGTATGACTATCCCCAGTCTATGTGTGATCGCTACTACTCAGAGCAATATGCCTTGATGGCAATAATCCTGTCCAATCCTGATCGATATAAGACGATCATGCCTGCATACTACGTATCCCAAGAAAAGAACTATCAAGATCAGATGGCATCAATATGGTCACTACCACATCTCACATCTGGTGAAAAGCATGGCGGATCCTACTGGATCCAGATTACATAATAGACACCTATCTCACAATTATCAGACGCTGTATGAAGCTGTCATCTCCCTCGGTAATCTGATAGAAATATGCACCGACTGGCATATCGTTAAGATCAACTACAGACAATTCCTGATCCAATTGAACTTCACGCATCAATACTCCTTGAGCATTAAATAGTCTAAAGCTTACCTCCCCTATCCAGGCCGTCTCTTTGGCTATAGTCAATTGATCGGCTACTGGATTTGGATATACATTAATATCACTTTCTGATATATCAGACGTAGAGGTCGTATTTCTGGTAGTGAATGACGCCAACTCAGTAACAAAATCTGGAGAACACTCCCCTATTGCGGCCACGCTCCATTGATACGTAGTCAGAGGAGTGAGTCTTGAAGTCAGTGTAAAAGTATCTATGACCTCTCCAAGCATCATATTCAATACTTCTGCACCTGAGTCATCGAGAAGTCTCAGTTGAAAATCAATCGAAGACACTGTAGTAGACCATTGGAATGTAGGTTCCAAATCGACGTCTACTGCACCATCTCCAGGTGACACCTGTTGGACAACAAGATCATCAATCTGAACTTCAACAGGAACCTCGACAGACGTACTTCCTCGTGTATCTGAAATGACTAAAGTCATGGTGTTATTAGCAGTATCGAAGAATCTACTACCATCATTAAGCGTAATCTCAAGATCGCCAGCGCTATTGGTCTCTACTGGTGCACCTATTATATTGCCATTACCATCTTGCAGCTCAATCGAGATGGCTTCATCATAACTTCCTGTCAGGTCTATGGTAAATGTGATGGGATCAAAAAACTTCTCACATAATGCCAATTGTGACGGACTTACCGCAGCGGAACGACTAACCATAGTGCCTTCAGCTCTGCACAGCTCCAGTGTCCAAGAGTTAAACACTCCATCATCAAATGCAGTCTGATCGCTGATCTCTATTGACCATACTCCCTGTGAGGACATACCTCTAAAAACATTCAAAGGCTCAGCCGATCGATAAGCCAATCCATTAGTAAATGGACATGAAAATTCGGTAAGGTTACTCTCATCATCAAAAGACACATTGAAGTCATTATTGGCGCCACACTGACTCTGAATCAACGCCACCCTCATTCCATTAGGTCCGATAAGCGTGAAGTCAAGGTCTCCAACGAAAGAGTGCGTACCAGTCACATTGAGGATATTTATATCATCGATGATGAAATCGTCTGTGATTTCTATGGATGAAACTGCTGGCTCAATTTGATCCGAGATCGTAAGAGGATTGTTAGAAGATTGTGTCTGATCGCAGTCTTGATCCATCGGCTCGGGATTCTCATTAGTAAGTGTTCCTCCATTGAGGCACATCTCTAATCTCCAAGAGTCAAATCTCCCCCCATCAATATTGAAGTCATCAGTAATCTCTAATGTCCAAGAACCCAGCGACGACATACCATCAAAAACCGAAAGAGGTGAGACAGGTCGATATACCGTGCCATCATTAAATGGGCAAACGATAATAGTGTTATCACTCTCATCATCAAAGGACACGTTGAAATTATCTTCATTACCACATGCCTGGATCAATAGATTGGCTGTTGTACCATTAGGCCCTATCAATCTAAATTCAAGATCGGATATAAAGGTATGCGTACCTATGATATCCATAACATTAAGATCTACAATCTCGAAATCATCCGCAATAACAATCGTACTAGTGATTACATTAGGCACAGATGCTATAGAAATTGGACCATCTGACGATGTAATACTACTGCATGAGATGTCCCCTGTGGTAAAAGATGAAGCTTGGGAAAAGCCGCTCATACCACAAGAGTTAATTGATTCTATTCGCCAGAAATATGTAGTATTAGTCTCAAGATTTGGAATATCTATTTCATTTTGGTTGAGTTCAGAAGTACTAAAGAATATCTGACTAAAATCCGAAGTAGTGGACAATTCTAAATTATAGTTATCTCCAGACTCCGTCCAACTAAAAGTAGCATCAAAGCTCACATCCTGTTCATTATTAGACGGTGCTAATAGCTGAGGCACAGTTGGCGCATCAGCATCTAAGCTAGCTGAGACTGTCACTCTTTCTATTCCAAAATCATCTTCTATAATTATTTCGATTTGACCATCGAAATCCGTGGTAAGTTGGCTTATGTCAAGCGTGACTGTGACAGATGTGTTTGGTGTAAGTCGGTCAGACGAGAGTGTGCCTGACACCCCCGATGGTAATTCTCCGAGCGATACGTTAGCACCATTTTCATAGCCTGACCCAACTGAGATGACAGTCTGAACGGTAGAACTATTCGTTCTACAAGCCGAAATATTCATAGGACTCAGCGAAGCTACACTCACGCATGATCTTCCAGTCATAGTGAGGCGGCCTGAACTGCCTGGATCAAGCCAATCTCTCAATCGAGTCTCTGGCGTACCACCTCCAGTCCAGCTCAACTTTAGCATTCCATATTCGTCAAATTGATCATTGCCACATGCTGCAAGTCCTCCTGTCAACTGACCGATGATTTCTCCCGATGTCGTATAGAGCGGCGAACCCGAAGAGCCCGACTCAGTAGTTCCTATATCCCAATCGTTAACACGCATAAAAAACTCATTGGAAAATGGTACTGTCGGATCAAACTCAAAGCTTATTCTTTTTTCTTCTGTCTGTGGATGATGAATACAGAGTACTGTATCAAACACTTCACCATCAACATTCCATCCTGAATAAAATGGTTGAAACTCAGGATTAACAGCATCGTCCAGTTCAATCAAAGTGAAATCTGTTGGCTGAAATTCTGAGACTACTCGAGCGCCTGAATTAAAGTTAGTCAAAGGTCCATCTCCGTCTGCACCACTCGCTGCTGAGCCTGGAGGTCGACAAGTAGAATTTTCAAAATTCCAGTATACCACAACAGTCGCAGCATTACTTTGCCTAAGCTCACAATGGAATGCTGTTAGAAAATAAGGTGTGCAATCGTTCTCGGTTGTGTTGATTAATGATCCGGAACAAGCATTGAAGCCATTGATAGAATACATCCCAACGCTATTGATTAAATCTCGATACTGATTAATCAATTCAAAGCCATCATCTTCATCACAAATTACATCGACATTACATGATCCTGATAGTGCCGCACCAAAACCAGAAAAGTCATGATTTACTTTAGTCAGATTAGCTACCAGATCAGATCTGTCTTCTGAGTCTATCTGGATCTCAATAACGATATCGTCTCCTGGGATAACTGGTGACCACCACTGTCTGTGATCCTCGTTGTCGTCAGCGGTAAGTGGTCCTATAACATGTGTCTTATCTGCATCAGACAGAAACATCACTGCGGAGGGTGGCAAGTAAAATTCTTCAAATCCGAGATTGAGTGAATATGCTCCAGGACTCTTAACCCGTAGTCGCCATACTTGTCTATCTCCCTCAATACTCTCCCATGTACCACGCTGATTAATTTTAAAATCTGTGTTGATCGGCTCAGCAAATGTGAGTGGACCATTTTTAGGTTGCCTGTTAGCCTTATCTCTGAGCTTAACATTGTCCTGAATCGGCAATGTCTCAGCATCGATGGTTTCAACTGGAGTCAGGCCTTCATAGAGCCATAGCTTCTGAGCAGATAGACTCGAGACAACCAACATCGCAAAAAGAAAAGGTAATAAGCGGTTTATCATGTTTTCAATTCAGTTAAGTAAGTTAATCATTTAGGGCCTTTAATTCCAGCCCTGCTACTGAAGCAGCTAGTAAATGACGGACACATTACCTAGTGCCTCGTCTTGTAGTGGCCCAGCGGACAATACAGCTCGATAAAGATATATACCGGGAGATACTACTTCATTTTGAAACGTGCCATCCCAAAACATCTCGATAGCTTGAACAGGTGTCTGTGATAATGAATAAACTTGATTACCCCATCGATCAAATACATCCAGCTCGTTAATCACAATAGGAGCATCATCATTGCTAAACACCCCAAATACATCGTTACCCTGTGTCGAGAATGGGTTGATCGAATTAGGAATATAATAGATAGGGAAATCACCACATGCCAGCTCCCCCAAGCACTCTGGATCCAGACAATCTATGAGGCCGTCTCCATCATTGTCTATTCCATCACTACAAAAACCCATTTCCACAGGGCAAGTAACGTTACTTGCTATAATAACAGGGTTCTGATCATGTTCTGCAATACAGCCAGTCGTATTATTTTGAATGAAGACATTGTAGCGTCCTATCGCGAGATCCATAACACCAGTGCCAACTGTATAAGTAGCTCCACTATCTATACTTATTGAGAAATCCCCTTCAAGATCATTAATCAGTGAGATTGCACCGTCAGATAAATCTGGACAATCAGTAGCATTTACGATATCCACATCAGCGATCCTTGGGATACAATCTGGATCATCGCAATCTACTAAACCGTCATCATCATTATCTATGCCATCAGCACATAGGGTATCATCGTTCTCTCGACACTCCTCCTGCTCTAACATAACAAAGGTCATAATCATGCACTCAGAGACATCATTTTTACGCACAAAAATCTCATAGTCTCCAGCCGGCAAATCCGTAAAAATGCTATCCTCTTGAAACGTAATCCCATCTAAGCTATAGCTGGCATTTCCGTTTACACCATTTATTCTAATTAATGACGGCCTCTCATCGCATCCTCCTGGCGAATTAATATTGAAACTGGGCATTTCGGGAGTACAAGAGGAAATATCATCGCAGTCTACTAAGCCATCCTCGTCATTGTCGATGCCATCTGTGCACATCTCGACAGTATTCTCTTCTAAGATGAAACAAGACGTCCGTGTACCATCAGGTCTTATATTAATCGCTGTATCACGAGGTATATCCACAAAAAGTAGCTGGGGGTCCGATCTCTGCACAATATCAGTTACCGGCAGTAATGCCTGTGTTTCATCATTCATAAAATCGGTGATAAAACAGGTCGATGCATCCGTGATATCGTCAAACTTAAGTGCGAAACACAACTCAACCGTACTGAGCCAGGTACCTAAGGTGTCTAGTAACACGCCTTGCTCACTGGTCGAGAACCCTACTCTGGTAGATCCCAATGTTGCACCATAAGGCAATGGAAATCCTGGTACTGAGGTCGTATCACTGGTACGAACTAAATCGTTGAGGTCGAAGATTACATCATCTAAGAGCAAACTGGATTGTTCAGGCAGCAAGCATGCTCGAGAAAAATCATAAAACAGAAAAACGTTGGCATTACTCAAGGACCACTCAATATTGCTGCCATTGGCAAATTGGAGATCATAGCAGGCTGTTCTTGCTGTAGTGTCTATATCAGATATCGCTAAACGAATGCGGTAGCTCTCCTGTGCTGTCACACTTGAAGCCAATAATGCAAAGAGTAAAATAATTAGAATGCGACACAATCTCATAGGCGAATCACCTAAATGAAAACAACAAATTCCTATAAATATTGTCGCAATATATTAAAGAACAGACCTATATGAGTTAAAAGTCTCCACTTGTATCAACTGGCTCGGTTTCAAATTCTTCGTCGAACATATCTCCGAACTCATCATCGAAAACCTCGAGATCAATTTTTTGCTGTAAGCGCTCCTCCTGTTCTATTTCTGGCTCTTTCTGCTTATAGCGCGAACAGTCTATGATATCCTCTATTCCCGCAGGCGGTTGGGCAAATGCGGCATTGACGTCAAAACCTATTTCTTCTGAAGCCTCAATCTTCTTAAGATAGTTCTGATAGACTGGCCTTGCCATGACAAATCCCTGCCCATTGTCCAAGGTGTAAAATCTAACCCATTTCTCATCTCCTCCGACCCACACTCCTGTCACAAGGTTAGGCGTGATACCCATAAACCAGCCATCAGCATAATCATTAGTTGTACCTGTCTTGCCACCATTGGGACTCTTCAAGCCTAATCCAAAGCCGCCACCTGTATTATTCTGCAGCATGTCTACCATCACAGCATTATAAGTGGGATTCAGGGCTCTACGCTGAAACTTGGAGCTGCGATAGATAACCTTCCCATTTTTATCCTCGATACGATCTATAAAGACTGGCTCCGTATAGATGCCATTATTGGCAAATGTGGTATACCCGCCCGTCATCTGCATAAGTGATAGATCGACAGACCCAAGGGCGATAGATGGCACTCTTGGTACCATAAGTCGACCACCCGGGAGTCGTTCGTTTTTGTCTATTCCTACATTGTCTAATAGGTCTCTGACCAGTTCTATCGTACCCATCTCTTTGACTATCCGTATGGTGATAGAGTTCTTAGAGTAAAGTAGACCCTGATAGAGGTTGTACATGTTCTCGGTGAACAGTCCATTAGCATTGGACGGTGACCACTCAGCATCCACCTGGAAGCCGGCGTCTCCAGGCGCTATAGTATATTGACTATCGCTGAACTCCTGACATGGCGAGATCCCTTGTACACCTATTGCCGTAGCATATACAAATGGCTTGATAGTCGAGCCGACTTGCCTGCGGGTGGTAACGTGGTCAAATTTAAAATATCTATGGTCCGCTCCTCCAACCCAAGCCTTTATATGTCCATTTTTAGGATCTACAGAGAGTAGCCCCCCTTGGAGATGTCTGAGATGATATAGGAGGCTATCCATCCGTGTCATCGTCTTAGTCTCATAGCCAGCTTCATTATATGCAAAGACATCTGACTCAACTTTTTCTTTCATGGCTTTTTTCAGCGCTGCTTGAAATGCAGACCACTGTGCCTTAGCAGCATCTGAAGTCACCACCTTGCGATATTTATCTCTCACTTCACGTGGAATCTCGTCCAGATAAGCTATATCATTCATCAATCGGCGTATCGTAGGCTCCTTGATATCGAGATCAAATTCATCCTGAGCCTTGGTAGCTATATCGTTGAAATATTTCTTGTATAAACTCTTATAGATCTCCGTATCTCTTACTCTCCGATCAACAGATTCCATGATGAGTTTCTGCTTAATCTCATCTGCCTCATAAGTGAGTGGATTCTTTCGATCCCATGCTCTCCAATATCGCTTTTGCAGTACGGCTAAATGATCCCACAAGGCCTCCTCTGCCAACTTCTGATATCGGACATCGATGGTCGTATATATCCTAAGTCCATCACGATAGACGTCGTATTTGCCACCTTCAGGCTTGTGATATTCATCTTTGAGCAACAATGCTTTGAGCCATTTAGTCAGTTCACTTCGGAAGTATGGGGCAATGCCCTCACTCTGATTAGCACGCTTAAATCCTGACATGTCGATCGGTTGAGCTACCAGGCTATCTCGCTTAGCCTCCGATATTAAACCGCGATTGGAGAGCAGACCTAATACTACATCTCTACGACCCTTAGTGCGCTCTGCAAATCTCACTGGATTGAAGCGAGCGGGATTCTTAAGCATACCCACTAGGGTTGCTGCTTCATCAATCTTAAGATCTCTCTGGTCCTTGCCAAAATATATCTCGGCGGCAGACTTGATACCATGTGCGCCATTGATAAACTCAAACTTATTGAGATACATGGCCACGATCTCTTCCTTGGTATAGCTTTTTTCGAGTTTTACCGCCGTGATCCACTCTTTAAATTTTATGGATGCAATCGCTACTGCGCGGGACATCTTGGACTTGCCGCTCAACGACTCTCTATCAAATAATAGCTTAGCTAATTGTTGAGAGATGGTACTTCCTCCTCCTGCACTACTCTGTCTTAGGAGTACGCTTTTGACCGCGACTCGTACCAGTGCTCTGAAGTCGATACCCGCATGATCAAAGAATCTGACATCCTCAACACTAAAGAGTGCCGCTCGGACATGCGGCGATAGCTCGTCGTAATCAATAAACTGCCGATTCTCTATGAAATACTTGCCAAACTCCTCGCCATTGATGTCGTATATCCCTGAAGCCAAATCATATTTTGGATTTTCTAAGTCTTCGAACCCTGGGAGATCGCCATATGCCACCGTGGTGATAATGATTACCCCTGCAAGCAAGCCTATGATTGTCCCAGCCCAAAGTATGCGTGAAAGCCACTTGAGTGATGATCTTTTTTTGTCGCTATTCCAAAAATTAGCAATTGACTGTGTAATCTTAGTCATTAGGTTATTCTCAGCTCTAAGAATCTAAGATAGATAAGGTAATTGAAAACGCTACTTAGAGCACCATAAGATTAATAATCTGGTTGGTCATCGAACTCTTCGGTAGAGTTTTCGTCGGGTTCAGGATTTAACAGTGCGGCATACTTAGAACAGTCCAACTCTATATCAATATTGTCCGGATAATTAAACACAGCCTCCGTAATTAAACCGATGTCCTTATCAGACTCTACTCGACTCATAAAATCGAGAAAATAGGGTCGTGCCATATAAGACCCCTGGCCATAATTGAAATCGGTAAATCGTATCCATGGGTACTCACCACCTACCCAGGTGCCGGTTACGAGATTAGGAGTAATCCCCATAAACCAGGCATCGACATGATCATTAGTCGTACCGGTCTTACCACCGAAATCAGATTTTAGCTTCCATGAGACCGCTCCTACAGCGTGCTTGAGCATCTCCACCATGACATAGTTGTAGTCCTCCGGGATTGATCGACGAGACGACACCTCGCTGCTATAGATCTGGACGCCATGGCGGTCTGTAATCCTCTCAATAAAAATCGGCTTCACACTAATACCATTGTTAGCATAGGTGCTATACGCCGCAGTCATCTCTAACACAGAAACATTGGGTGTACCCAATATTATAGATGGATATCTCGGAATCTTGCCCGCGCCTATTCCCATATTTTCTGCCAGTTGTATGATTCCATCCACAGATCCTATCTCCCGAACCAACCACGTTGATACAGAATTGAGTGACTTCTTGAGCGCCTCCTTCAGGGTTACCCGTTCATTAGAAAACGTACCTCTTGCGTTTTTAGGAGACCAACTTTTGTCAAGATTAAAATTTCTCTCATTGGCTGGGATAGTATACTGTATATCTTCTACGGGATAGCATGGGGAGTACCCATTCATAACCGCCGTAGTATATAGAAATGGCTTAAATGTTGATCCTGCCTGACGATTAGCGTTGACATGATCGTACTTCCAATGGGTATAGTCTACTCCACCGACCCATGACTTGACATACCCTGTCTTTGGATCCATAGCCACGGATCCGATCTGAAGATGATTGAGCATATGCTTAATGCTATCCATAGGTGTCATGACCTTTTGGACGGCACCATTATAAGTCGGAATGGTCAGCTTTTCCTTAGTGTTGAACGCCTTTTTAGTTGCTTTGCCTAAGTATACCCAGGAGCGCTTTAGGACAGGCCAATGCTCTGAGCTCATGATCTCTTGATACACATCTCGTTGCTTCCTACTGATAGATTTGCGATCGATAAGATCAGAGAGATAATTTTTATCTTGCTCCGCTCGGTACATTCTGATGATGTCTGCATTCCACAATCTGACATTTTCGATATCTCTGCTGATCGCATTACTGATATCCCCCAGATACTTCCTACGGAGCACTGCATACCGTTCGGAGCTTTCTACTTGAGCATTTAAGATGCCATTACGCCTCTTGATGTTTTCATGGCCTTCTTCGGTGTACTCCCACAAATCCCTTCCGGACCAAGTGTTTTCAAACTGTCTCTGCAGAGCAGTCATGTGCTTCTTAGCAGCAGCTTCAGCGTGCTTTTGATAGCGACTATCGATGGTCGTATATATCCTCAGTCCATCATTGTCAAGATCATATGACTCTCCACCAGGTTTGGTGATATTATGCTCAACCATGAGATTACGCACGTGCTTCTTGAGCTCTGACATAAAGTGCGGTGCAAGACCATTGTAGACCTCCTTACGTCTGAACTTACTTACATCCAATTCTTCTGCTCGAGCTTCTGCATACTCTTCTTCGGTAATATACTCTCGCTTGCGCATCTGAGCTAAGACTGTCTTCCTACGGCTATCGGCGCGATCTGGAAACCTGATAGGGTTATAGTAATACGGATTTTTAAACATCCCGACGAACATGGCCGCCTCGTTGATCGTCAGGTCTTTTTGATTCTTGCCAAAATAAACTTGTGCAGCCGCCGCAACACCATTTGCACTATAGTAGAAATCAAACTTGTTGTAGAACATGGCTAAGATCTCCTCCTTAGTATATCGACGCTCAAACTCGACGGCGATTACCCATTCTTTCATCTTTTGCCATATCCGCCTTACGGGATTAGAGCTCCTCTGAGTGGTAAAAAACTGCTTGGCTAATTGTTGAGTAATCGTACTTGCTCCACCCCTCCTACCCAATAGGATCGCTGCACGCATCAAGGAGTAACTGTCTATCCCACTATGACTAAAATATCGGTGATCCTCCGTAGCTACCAAGGCATCTATCAGATATGGAGACAGCTCTTCGTACTGTATCCACTCCCGATTCTTGCTGAAATAACGATCTATCTCTACTCCATCACTGCTGTAGATGAGTGTCGCCTGCTCGAAGGTCGGATTCTCGAGTTCATCGGTATTAGGCATCTTAGTTTTAGCCACGTAGATGAATAGTGACATGACCACTACCAAGCCTAAAATGACTATACTCCAGAGCGTAAGAAAAATATACTTGTAGGGGATACTAAAAAAAGACTTTTTCGCCATCCTATATGGAACAATTATGGGCGAAGATTATTATTTCAGGCGAGTTAATAAATATGCTAAGCTTGCCTTGATCTCCTCATGACTCACATCGATATTATAGTTGCCTGACCCAATGTGGTCAAGTAAAGAGAATAGCAACTTGCCACCTCTATTTTTCTTATCACTTGATAGCACTGTTATGATCTCGTCAGCTCTATTGAGTAGGTCGAGATCGATATCATTATATATGGTTAAGAAGCCCTGAGTAATCTCATCTAACTGCTCTGTTGTGATATATCCACGCTGTAGTGATATGTGGGCCTCACATATCATACCTGCTGCTATCGCCTCACCATGGAGCAGTGGGGTTGGCGTACTGAATGAAATAGATTCTACGGCATGACCTATAGTGTGTCCGAAGTTGAGAATCTTACGCAATCCTTTTTCGGTAGGGTCTGCTTCAACCACTGCCTTTTTGATCAGAATGGATTGATATATCTCACTATCCCAATCCGTCGCATCCCAATCACTCTTGGGCAGACGAGCCCAGATATCAGCATTCTTGATGAGGGCGTGCTTGAGCATCTCGGCATATCCGCTGCGCAGTTCTTCACGGGGTAAGGTTTTGATAAATTGCGGATCAACGATGACTTGATTTGGATTTTTGAAGAGCCCGATCAAGTTCTTCAGCCCTCTGAAGTCTACTGCAAGCTTACCCCCTATGGAGGCATCGACCTGAGATAGTAGTGTAGTAGGAACCTGGACGAAATCGATCCCTCTCATATAGCAAGATGCCGCAAATCCTCCCATATCGCCAATCACTCCTCCCCCGAGATTTATGACCAAGCCATGTCGATCGACATAGAGCTCACTCTTCTGAGTCCATATAGTCTCACAAGTCTGTAGGATCTTATGTACTTCGCCACTGTTGATCTCAATGAGGTTATGATCGACCGATTGGAGATAATCCAGTCTTGGGAGGCAATGCTCTCGCGTATTTTCGTCGACGATGACCGTAATAGACGAGTAATCTCGGCCCTTGAGATAGCCTTGTATCGCACGATTTGCATCTCCATAGACTATACTGTAGTCTGCTACTGATATTTCTCTCATCTTAAGGGTATGCGGATCATCCAAAGTTAATCTGGATGGTTTCGTTTTTATTAAGGTTAAGTAGCTGATGAGCATTGCCCATATTGATAGCTATCTCCAAAAGATTGATCGTATTAAAAAATGCACATACGTCGCCAATCATCGAATCGCTATATGATGAAGACAATTTGGTAATTGGGTCACTGCTCTTATAATAGATGGCATAAGGTCTATTAGCCCGTACCTTTTCGAAGGTTCTCTGATCGAGATTGACGATTACATTACCAAACTGATCGATATGCACGATAGTCGCTCTGATCTGCTGGGTAGTGATCACCGGCTGTAGACTGATCTTACGATCAAAATTGTCGATAGGCTGGACAAATAACTCTTGATGCCTATTAGATGCGATGATCGTTATTGCTGCTCCGACAATCTCGTATTGATTCTGTGTATTGAGGTTATCGCTAATCCGCCAGATATCTTCAACTTGTAAATCACTAAAGACTAAGGAAAACAAACCATTATTAGGACCTATAAAGTAGTGCCCTTTATGATGAATCATAATGAGCTCACTCTTGGCATTATAAAAAGAATTGACACAGACTACGTGTATAGTATTCTCTGGAAAATGTTCAAAAGTGCTCTGCAAGTAAAAGGCTGCCTCCATGATATCATGTCTAGTGATATCATGAGTGATATCGACCACAGAAGCTTCTGAGTTCTGCTTGAATATGGCAGCTTTGAGCAGTGCTACATAGTAGTCCTTGGCTCCAAAATCAGAAATAAGTGTGATCAAGCCCATTAGGCCGTTTAATTTAGACCAAAGAAAAACAAATTTGTCGGGGATTCTTAGTGGTAGAAATCATAAGTCTTTACGATTTTGATAATCTTTGGGTAGGTCCGCTCTAAACAATACTATCTTAATGGAATTAATGGAACGAACGACATTGCAAAACGTCATTGTTAATCAGTTATAAAAACGCAATCTTATAGAAAACGCAAAAGCTCAGGGCTCTAAGAAGTCCTCCAGCCAAATAAGCCTCTCAATAGCAGGCCTTGATCCATTGGAAATATATGGATCTAATAATTCAAAACTGAACTTGATTAAGAATGCATTTCCTGATGTACAGATGGTAACTCGCGGAGATCAAATCAAGATCACTGGCGATAAGAAATCTACACAGAAGGCAAAAGAAAAGCTCGAAACGATATTGAGGATTGTCAAGGAAAATGATGAGATATCAGAGACTGTCGTCAAAGATATCCTGTCTGACTTTGACCCAGCCAATCATATCCATGATAACAAGAGTTCTATAAATGTCATCGTCCACGGTACAGGTGGTAAAAAAATCAAAGCGCGAACGAGGAATCAAAAGCGCATGGTCGATCTGTCCGAAGACCATGACATCCTGTTTGCTATAGGGCCTGCGGGTACTGGGAAGACCTATACTGCAGTAGCTCTGGCTGTACGAGCCCTAAAGAATAGAATTGTCAAAAAAATCATCCTAACTCGTCCGGCTGTGGAAGCGGGAGAGAGCTTAGGATTTTTACCAGGAGATCTAAAGGACAAGGTAGATCCATATCTAAGGCCACTCTATGACTCCCTGGAAGATATGATCCCAGGTGAGAAGCTCCAGCAGTTCATGGCTAATCGAACCATTGAGGTTGCGCCGTTGGCATTTATGAGGGGACGTACTTTGGATCATGCATTTATCATCTTAGATGAGGCTCAGAACACTACGAGCATGCAGCTCAAGATGTTTTTGACTCGCTTGGGACCGAATGCTAAATGTATTATCACGGGAGATCTATCACAGATTGACCTCCCACGCCGCATGAAGTCAGGCCTCGTCGAAGGGCTGGATATCTTAGGAGACATAGATGGAATTGCTAAAGTATTCTTGACCACTGATGATGTCGTAAGGCACCGACTTGTTAAGGCTATAATTAAAGCATACGATCGGAATAAAAGCGTCGAAAAAGACATAAATTCGGCCCGAATAAAGAAAACTACCGAAGATGGCCACAGCCAAGATCCAATATCAGGGAAACCTGAGGACGGAAGCGACACACCTTAAATCGTCAACTGTACTCATAACAGATGCGCCGACAGATAATAATGGAAAAGGCGAGGCTTTCTCCCCTACAGATTTAGTAGCGACGGCCCTGTCAAGTTGTATGATTACGATCATGGGTATCAAAGCCCGTGATAAAGGTATTGACATCACAGGTATAAAATCTGAAATGACTAAAGTCATGGCCTCTAATCCTCGACGTATAGCGGAGATCATCGTTACGCTACATATGCCACAGATAGATATCTCGGATAGCGATAAGAAGCTATTAGAAACTGTAGCGAAGATGTGCCCAGTGGCACAGTCTATACACCCTGATATCAAGCAGACTATTTCATTCTTCTGGTAATCAAATAAGGTACATGAGCGCAATCAAAGTCTCACATCCTACAGGAATCATTGATGGAAAAATCAAGCTGGAAGGTTCTAAAAGTATCAGTAATAGAGTCCTCATCATACAGGCTCTGTGCAAAAAGAACTTTGAAATCAAAAGACTCTCTAAGAGTGATGATACTCAAGTATTGTACAAGCTACTGAACGCCGGCAAACTTAAGGAGTATGATGTGCATCATGCCGGAACCTCCTTTAGGTTTTTGACAGCGTACTTAGCGATACAGAAAGGGAAACAAATCCTGACAGGCTCAAGCCGAATGAAACAACGTCCTATAGGACCACTTGTAGATGCCCTCAGACAATTGGGGTGTCAGATAGACTATCTCGAGAAAAAAGGATATCCACCTCTCAAGATCGGCAAACCCAGAGAGTTAGAGTCGGCCTATGAAGTATCCGTTGATGCGGGTATCAGCAGCCAATATATCAGCGCACTACTACTAATCGCTCCAACCTTGCCAAATGGTATAAAACTAAGGTTGACCGGAGATCTCGTCTCAGAGTCTTATCTCAATATGACGCTGAAGACCCTGTCATACTTCGGGATACAATACAGTAAGGAAGGGCAGACTATAACTATTGCGCCCCAAGAATATCAAGCTAAAGACTTTACCGTCGAAGCCGACTGGTCTGCGAGCTCTTATTATTATGCACTAATGTCCTTAGCTAAGGAAGGGCAAGTCACTTTGAAAGGATTGTTTGAAGAGAGTATACAGGGTGATGCAGCAATGGTGGGAATCGGGCGCATGCTCGGCATCGACTCAGAATGGGTCGACGGCAAACTCATCATCAGCAAAGGAGAGCATAATGCGATATCGTTGGAGTATGACTTTATCAATCAACCTGATTTAGCTCAGACGATTGCGGTGATGTGTGCCGCCAATGGCATCCAAGGAAAATTCATTGGGCTCAAGACTCTACGCATCAAAGAAACCGATCGTATTGAGGCAGTAGATACTGAGTTGGCGAAGCTGAATAGTTCATTTAAGCAAAATGGGCATAAGCACGATTCGGAGCTATATGAGATTGGCCCAAAAGCGAATTTTGACAAAGGTATACCTCGGTTCAAGACCTATAAGGATCATCGTATGGCGATGGCATTTGCACCTCTCGCGCTATTGAGCCCTATTGAAATACAAAAACCTGAAGTGGTCAGTAAATCTTATCCGTCATATTGGGATGACCTGAAGTCATTGGGTTTTGAGATTCAACCCGTCGCTTCCGAATAATTTAGACTTAGGATCTTAATTTCTACACGCTGATTTTTCTTTCGTGCCTCCATGTCATACTTGTCATTGGCGATGATTGGCTTACGTTTTCCGTAACCTCTTATTTTCATTCGCTTAGGGGAGATCCCTTTTCGACTCAGGTACGAGGCTACCTCCTTAGCTCGATTAGTCGATAGTTCATCACACATCTTGACACTCGGCACTGTATTAGTGTGTCCACCGATTTCGACAAGTATATTTCGATTATCTTTTAAGAAGTCATATACCTCACTGAGTACTTCGTCCGAGCTCTCTTCTATGACATAAGAGTCTGCCTGAAAGTATAGATTTTCGATCCTGATAATCTGCCCTTTCTTGACTTTAGCGCCGTCAAGATCTTCTAATAACTTCTTTTTTTGTGTCGTAGATCCGTTATCTACATCGGCTATAATCACTGGATTAGACTGTGATATAATTTCTACTGGTTCTTCCTTAGCCGGAGTAGTAGGATTATTTCTCTGCGGCTTGGGCTTATCTTCAATAACCAATGGCTCATCACCAGGACAAGGGATTTGCTTAAATGCAGAGGCATTATCCACAAGGATATGACCATTGTAAGGAAATAAGATTGGCACCTCGTAGAATGCTTCTAAGGTCACATAATTCAAGTCTCTGGCTGGTTGAATCTCAAACTCAAAAGACTTCCATTCGTTATTATTGACTACATCCGACTCAGCTAATAATTCCTGATGGCCACATACGCCATTACCTCCCCATATACGTAGCACAGCAGGCTCTGTATAATTCTCAACACGTTTAGTGATTCTCGAGTGACTTACATAATATGGTGATCTGGACATATCTATAGAGAAGCTATAACACTTCCCTAATTCTAATGGAGCTGGCAGACGCTGTGATACAGACTCCCAAGAGTCATTATCTCTTACTACTAAGCCGAGGTATGTATTGCCTTCTGATGGCCCCAACTCTACCTCCCATGCACGTATAGGATGGAGATCTGCTGGAGACTCATTTCGGAATTGCAATTCTCCACAGTCATACCAGCCTTTGATACCGATATTATCGGCAGTCGGCACCCCTTTGTGAGGGATACCCTCAAATGAAGGGTTTCTTAGTTCTATGACATCGTCATACTGGGCGCATATGGCCCCAGAGAATAACAGGATAGAAAGTAAAAGAAATAACTCTCGCATGACTATGAATCGAATAACTCCAAAATAACCGAAATCAATAACAATTGCCTTGATGCGAACGTCATAAAATGCTTCAACGGTCTTAAAGAAATACTAATTAATCTCCGACGGGTGCTAATTCTACCTTGAGACCATCTATTTCTTCAGCGATTTTGATCTGACATCCGAGTCTGCTATTATCCTCGACGAAGAACGCCTGATCCAACATATCCTCCTCATCATCAGAGGGATCTGACAGCTCATGGTCTGTGTGCACATAAACGTGACATGACGCACATAGTGCCATACCCCCACAGGTACCCTCCACAGGCAACTCATAAGATCTACAGATCTCCATGAGGTTGAAATTCATATCTGTGGGAGCCTCGATATCATGCTCTTGGCCCTCTCGATCGATGACTTTTATGTTGACTATATCTTTCACTATAAGTTCTCTATTTATGCTACTGCTGGCTCTTCAAAACCATTTACTCCCGCTACAGTCGTATACTTAAAGCTCAACTTAGCATCTGGGTAGATATACTTAAATGCTGACTGCACCATAAGAGTACCCTCATGAAATCCACATAAGATCAGCTTAAGCTTGCCCTCATAGGTATTGATATCTCCGATGGCATATACTCCAGGTACATTAGTACTATAGTCTAAAGTATCAACCTCGATCGCATTTCTATTAATATTCAGACCCCATTCCGCTATCGGTCCTAACTTAGGCGTAAGTCCAAAGAGAGGGATAAAATTATCTACCTCCTGAGTAAACTCGCCATCTCCCTTAGTCTTGATGACTACTTCCTTAAGGACGCCATTACCATTGACGCCTATAGCTTGAGCCTCTGTGATTAAGTTCACTTTATTAGTCTTTGCAAGCTCCATCACTTTGTCCACAGAGTCGAGTGCTCCTCTAAACGACGTGCGTCGATGTATCAGGGTAACCTCCTTAGCTATGTGAGACAACTCTATAGTCCAGTCGAGCGCACTATCGCCTCCTCCTGCGATGAGGAGTTTCTTATCTCTAAATTTCTCAGGATCCTTAACCATGTAATCCACACCCTTCTCCTCAAACTGCTCAATATTTGGAATAGGCGGTTTACGAGGCTCAAAGCATCCCAATCCTGCTGCAATAGCAATCACTGGTGCTTGGATCTTCGTTCCCTTATTAGTGGTAAGCTCATACATTTTTTCGCCTATCTTCTCAATGCTTTCTGCACGCTCACCCAATGTGAATCCGGGATTGAACGGCTCGATTTGCTTCATTAGATTATCTACGAGTTCTCCAGCGAGTACACTTGGATATCCTGGGATATCATAGATGGGCTTCTTGGGATATATCTCTGATAATTGGCCTCCTGGCATAGGAAGGGCATCTACCAGATGACATCTCATTTTTAATAATCCCGCCTCAAAAACGGTAAATAGTCCAACTGGACCTGCTCCTATTATTAAAATGTCTGTCTGTATCATTGCGCAAAATTATTTCTTTTCGAAAAAAGTAGTTGATTAATAAGTAATTGTATTAAAGGTGATTTGGTTCCTGTACGTATTATAAATGAATACCGCACTCTGTCTTATCTGAATTAGCCCATCTCCCACTACGACCTGTACCCTTCAATGTACAATGGGTACATCCCACAGAATCAAACCCTTCGGCTTTGAGGGGGTGTGGTGGAATATCATTGTCCGCTAAAAACATATCAAACTGTGCAGCGCTCGTGTCGATATTGGGATGCATCTTGATGATATCTCCTCTACGTTCGAAAATGTCGAGGTTCTTTCTAAAGGGCGTTTGATTCATCAATAAACCAGATACCCAAATTTTCTTTTTGGCTTTGAAAGGCTCAAATGGTTTGGTCTTGTTGAGGTGGCAGCATTGATCTGTATCACGCTCCCACATCTTAGTCTCCCGTGCTAAGGTGTTGTCCTCGATATCCGGTAAGACGTTTACAATATTAAGACCTAATAGATCCGTCAAAGTCTGCTTATAAGTGATTGTCTTATTAAAACAAAAAGTCGTGTCAATGAAGTGGATCGGATGCCCTGGAGCTGCTTTACTCACCATACCCATCAATATCCCTGATGTGGTGCCAAAAGATGAAGTAACTAATATATCCTCATGATCAAAATCACTGAAGACCTTCCTGAGTCTCTGGATTGGATTCAATTCTTGGTAGATGCGATTTAATTCCTCAATATCAATATCTGTCGCTGCTATGCTCATCGCTCGATTAGGGTTTTAGTAAGGTGATTCAGATCTTTGACCTTTTGCTCAAAGTCTCCCTTGAGCTGATCTCTGAACACTTTCAGATTATCTAATAATTCTGATGTTTCATTGGGTAAGATGTCCTCAAGGAGCTGTCTAAAGCGCTTAGAGAATGTTGGAGATTTCCCATTAGTTGAGATGGCCACCTTCAGGTCTCCACGTGTTACGATAGAACCCATATAAAAATCACATAAGTCTGGTGTATCCGCCACATTTATAATGCGGTTGCGCTCCTTGGCCGCTTTGTATACTTGCATATTGACATCATTAAAATTAGTCGCTGCTACCACTAAGTCTGCATCTGCTATGTCCTCAGGCTCAAATGCCTTAGTAACCATCTGTACCGTATCCGGAAACTTCTGCGCCAGTTCTGATACCTCATCACTGAACCAAGTCGCTAGTATTCTGATCCGTGCATTGGGGCTGCTCTTCATGATGAAGTGCATCTTCTCCATGCCTACCTCGCCACCGCCGACGATTAACATCTTTAGCTTTTCGAGCCTAAAGAATACCGGATATAATTGGTTTTGGGTTACTTCCATCGTTCTGTTACATATGCTTTGACATAATCTCGATGTAGGGCTACAACCTCACCAATGACTATGATGCCTGGACCACTGAGGGTGAGGCCATTGACAAAATCTATCGGACTTCCTAAGAACACCTTTTCGTCAGTCTTAGAGCCGCTCTCTATGATCATCATCGGGATATCCGCCTTGCCTGCATTAATCAGCAATTGAGATATCAAAGACAGTTTTCGAGTCGCCATCAATATCACAAGCGTTGCGTCTGTATGTACCGCCTTCTTGACATCTTCGGAGAGTTGATGATCTTTAGTCGTGCCTGTCAACACCCAAAAGCTCTCAGAGACTCCTCTACGAGTTAATGGTACATGCTGCAAACTCGCTAATGAAGTCACACTCGATATACCGGGTATTACCTCCACTTGTACCCCTCGCTTCTCAAGATACACCTGCTCCTCGTGACCACGACCGAATATAAATGGGTCGCCACCTTTAAGGCGTACTACAGATCTCGCCGTCTTTGATTTCTGATAGATGAGTGCATTGATATCACCTTGCTTGAGACTGTGCTTAGTACAACGCTTACCCACATAGATAACCTCAGCTCTATCGGGAGCCTCAGATAGCAGTTCTTCTGATGACAGTGCATCATAAAGTATGACATCAGCCGTCTGAATTGCCTTGAGCCCCTTGACGCTGATCAACTCCGGATCGCCTGGCCCTGCACCTACTAATATGACTTTTGACTCCCTCACGATTATGCTTTGTAGTAACTCTCTACAACTTGCTTATCCTCGCCTGAACTAACTGTTCTGTATTGGACAACCAGGTTCAAAAACTCCTCAGCATCAACTAAAAGACTCTTGGCAAACTCCAAGTTTGGCTCTTGCTTGTTGATAGACAAAGTCTTCTCCTCGTAGTTATATGGCAACTTGATCTTACCCGTATCGACGATCTGCTCTTGGAAGTCGGAGATGATCTTTTTGTGCGTATTACAAGCGATATCCTCTGATAGGAGTATCGCCTTAGCCGCAACTACATAAGTGGCATAGGCATAGTATATCCCATCTGCGAAGTGTCCTGCAGATACTGACTCTTTTGCATTAGTCAGTTTTTCCTTGGCATCATTGATGATCGTACCGACCATATCTAAGATAACTCCGGCACACTCACCTACTCCGATGGCTTGCTTATACAAGTGATCCTGTCCCCAATCCATGAGATCAGCATCAGACAAGTTATCTGTCTCCGCTAATGGCTTCAGCAATGTGTAGAAAAGCTTCTTGCCACCTATTCTCTCATAGTAATGATTGAAGTATTCTCCTTCATTAGCATTTTGCTGATAGTGATCCAATATGGCTCTAACTGTATCAGGTATACGCTTAGTAGGGATTTTGATGACCTTATCAGCTATATATGGCTTTCCAGTTGGATCCACCCCGCCACCGATCACAACTTGCATAGCAGGTATAACCCGATCACCTTTTTTGATGGAGCTACCACTAAATCCTATGTTACCGATCATGTGCTGGCCACAAGCATTCATACATCCACTAATCTTAATCTTGATATGCTTATCTGAGATTAACTCTGGATATTCATCTCTCAACATAGCCTCAAGTACGCCCGATAGTCCTGTACTATTCGTTACGCCTAAGTTACATGTATCTGTACCTGGACACGCTGTAATATCCGCAATCGAGTCATACCCAGGCTCAGCAAAACCGTAGCCATCCAAAATGGTAAAGAGCTCAACTAAGTGATCCGTATGGACATACTTTAATAAGATATTTTGATTGATCGTCAGTCGTATGTCATCAGCGGCATACTTACGCACAATCTTAGCGAGATATCTCGCCTTATCACTCGATAGGTCTCCTAAGAATACTTTGATATATACACCTTGATATCCTTTCTGCTTTTGCTCAAAAGTGTTGGTCTTCAGCCATTGATTATACTTTTCAGCATTCTTAGCCTCAGTGACATTTGGTATAAAATGAGTGACTGGCCTGACATTATCTGGAAGTGCAGGCACTGCGAAACTCTTGTTTTTGATGGCTGCTCTTTCTTGATCAACTAAGTTCTTAAACTCCTCAACACCTATCTTTTTGATCAAGAACTTCAGACGTGCTTTGTGTCTTTTTTCTCGCTCTCCATATCTGTCAAATATCCTTAGAGCTGCCTCCATAAATGGAATGATCTGATCTCCTGCTAAAAACTCATATGCTGTCTGAGCAAAAAGCGCTTGAGCACCAAGCCCACCACCAACGACAACCTTGAATCCCTCAACACCATCTTGTACCATAGGGATGAATCCAAAGTCATGCATAAATGTTAGTGCATTGTCGTGAATACTGCTCGAGAATGCTGGCTTAATCTTACGTCCCATCTCCTGACAGATCGGATTGCGCATAAAATAATGAGCGGTAGCATGTGCATATGGCGACACATCGAATGGCTCCAAAGGGTCTATACCGGCCTCTGCAGAAGCCGTGACATTTCTGACAGTGTTACCACAAGCCTCTCTGGCAGTAATACTTTTCTCTGCTAATGCCGTCCATACAGCAGGAGAATCATCCAACTTCACATAATGCAGCTGGATATCTTGACGAGTGGTAATGTGCAGATTACCAGTGGCAAACTTATCAGACACATCGGCAATCCTCACTAATTGCTCTGCGGTAAGGCTACCAAAAGGAATCTTAATTCTAAACATCTGAACCCCAAGTTGACGTTGTCCATAGACTCCCCTCGTTAGGCGATATAGCTTAAATCGTTCTTCGTCGATCTGTCCATTTCTGAACTTTTTGATCTTTTCTTGCAGTTCGAGGATATCTTTTTGATCCTCAGAAGAGATGGTCAGGGTTTCATCTTTAACACTCATCTTACAATATTTATGTCATATAAAAAAAGGACCGATCAATTATCTTGATAGGTCCATATATTATTAATTATAGAAATCTTCTACCAAGACATATTATCCAACACGACAGCAGCAGCAACAACATTGTGCCCCAGTTGAGTTGATAGTAATATGTCTCATAGTGTACTTCATAAAAAAAGCCCAATCGGTATTCGATCAGGCTCTATTTTTCTTTATTAATAATAATACCAGTCGAAGCTATAGTCGAATTTCACAACAACAACAACAACAAGTATTCATCTTAATCATATCTGCAAGTTATGTACTTACGGAGATTTAAACTACAATTGATAGATAATGTTGTGCTGATGAAAAAATATCTACTAAGAATTATCTTGTGAGCGATAACATCTACCACAGCTCAACAAAAATTATGTTAGCCAAAGCATATGCAAGCGCAGTTCAAGGAGTTAATGCACAGACGATAACAATAGAAGTAAATGCTGGTGGCAACGTAGCCGCTGGCAAACAATTTTACCATCTGGTAGGACTCCCCGATAATGCTGTTAAGGAGGGGTTCCAAAGGATAGAGGCTGCCATCAAAAATATCGGCTACAAAATGCCCCGACTGAAGCTCGTCGTAAACATGGCTCCAGCTGACATCCGAAAAGAAGGATCTGCATACGATCTTCCTATAGCCATCGGTATCCTCGTCGCTACTAAGCAGATTACAACTGATCATCTCTCAGACTATCTCATTATGGGAGAGCTTGCTCTGGACGGCAACTTAAGACTAATCAAAGGCGCACTACCTATTGCCATCGAAGCACGCAAGCAAAAATATAAAGGGATCATCCTCCCTAAGCAAAATGCTAAGGAAGCTGCGATAGTCAACAACTTGGATGTATATGGCATAGACAATCTGGTAGAGGCAGTAGAGTTTCTCAATGGAGACAGGGAACTCAAAGCGACTAAAGTTGATACCAGAGAGATATTTGAAGAAGATCAAGGTCATCATGCAGTAGACTTCTCTGATGTGAAGGGTCAAGAAAATATAAAGCGGGCATTGGAGATAGCCGCAGCCGGTGGACACAATGCGATTCTCATCGGGCCTCCCGGTGCAGGTAAGACCATGTTGGCTAAGCGCCTACCTGGCATACTGCCACCGCTCAGTCTTCATGAAGCACTAGACGTCACCAAGATTCACTCTGTATGTGGTATGCTCGGCGCTGATGCATCGCTTGTAGCCAAGCGACCATTTCGAGCACCACACCATACTGTAAGCGATGTAGCACTCGTAGGTGGTGGTTCCAATCCACTTCCTGGTGAGATATCACTGGCGCACAATGGCGTACTATTCTTAGATGAGCTCCCAGAATTTAAGAGAGCTGTATTAGAGGTAATGCGCCAACCGATGGAAGAGCGTAGAGTAACCATCTCTCGAGCACGAGTAACGGTGGACTACCCCTCGAGCTTTATGTTGGTCGCATCGATGAATCCTTGCCCATGTGGGTATTATAATCATCCCGAAAAAGATTGTTCCTGTGGACCAGGCATCGTCAAAAAATACCTGAACAAGATATCAGGGCCTCTACTCGATCGAATTGACTTGCATGTAGAAGTGACACCTGTATCATATGATGAGCTGAGCAATCGCACCACCCAAAGTGAAACCAGTGCAGACATCAGAGCACGAGTTACAGAAGCACGTGCCATCCAAAATGAGCGCTTCAAAGATTATCCAGACATCTATTGCAATGCACAGATGACCAGCAGAATGGTCAAAGAAGTCTGCCAACTCAACAAGCCGGGAGTCATGCTACTCAAGAAGGCGATGGAGAGACTTCAGCTATCAGCACGAGCATATGATCGCATACTTAAAGTGGCACGAACTTGCGCCGATCTGGCAGGAAGTAAGGATATCGATCATACTTACTTGGCAGAGGCAATACAATATCGTAGCTTGGATCGAGAGGGATGGGCAGGGTAAGAGCTGCACCAGTTGAAACACTCCCAAATACATACATAAAAAGCGATACAACTATTCTCATAAACGTCCTGGCCATTTTTACCCTATGGTCTATATCGTTACAAGCTCAAGCTTATCCTATACATGTGGCGCCAATGGCTACATCATGTGTGGAGAACGCTGATGTTGACCCTGTAAACTGTACGGACAATTTGATCTGGGACATCTTGTTATCAAGGTCGAGTATATGTACAATTTATCGTTGAGCCAAATGGCATGTTAACTGACATCAATATCGCACGTGACTTTGGGGGAGGCTGTGGCGAAGCAGTTGTGGAATTAGTTAACAAAATGAACGAGCTAAATCCTCCTTTCACTCCTGGAAGAACACTCGATTAACCAGTTAAAGTTTTATATACCTTACCAGTAACGTTTTGCCAGGATAAATAAAAGCAGATTTCATTCAAGCCAGTCGGCATTTTCATATGAGATCCTTATTCTTCCTCATCAGACCCGTCAAGCATATCTCGCTGTGCTAAGAAGTTGTACCATTTGATGACCTTCTTCACATCGCTGATCTTGACTTGATCACGGTCGTAGTCTGGAAGTATCTCGGCAAAATACTTGAATAGCTCTTTAGGTGGTGAGCTAAGCTCAGGTGTTGGCGCACCGTGATCTTTGATTTTCTGAAAGACTTCTTTCATCTCGCAAGCGTCTACATCAGTATAGATAGCTACAGTCTCAAGAGGAGTAAACTGGTGCTTACGTACGGAGCAAAACTTAGTCTTGCCAGTGTCGATGTCCTGGACAACAAGTCCGTTGTTACGTGACGTAACTAACTTATATAAACCAGGTAATCCGCTTACTGCTACGAGATCTTTAAGAGTCATAATATTAATTGAGGCGCAAAAGTACTGAAAGGATTAAATCTGAATGTTAATAATACTGCTTATCTGTTAATCATATAGATTATACAAAACCTCAAGAGATTTCACCTCTGTGAATCCATCCACATGAAATCTGTAATAATCTACAAGTCTGGTAATCAACTGGCGGCGCTGCTCCTTAGATGATGGCGGTTGATGCCCGCTCAAATATTGAGACAACAGCTCACTTATATCTATACCCAGCGTATCTCTATGTTGCTGCCCATCGGCTATAAACTGCCCTCCTGGCAAGGAAAATCTCGGATTGACTCCAGACCAGTTGTTTTGCAATTCGAATCCAATCACTCTCGCTAAGTCTATCAGGTATCGGATATGAAAATCTCTCAGCACTACTTCCTTCGAATCCAGCTCATTAAATCTCGCTGATATAAAGTTATAGATCTGATCTGCTTCATCGGTCTGTACAATTGCCTTCCTGCTCACCTCAATTAAAAACATCCCTACCGTACCTCGAACCACATCAAAAGGAATCTGACTATAGATCTTACTATACTTCACTTCCTTAATCCTTGAGAGTGAGGGCTTAGTAGCAGGCTTGTCGTAGCAGACGATGTCAACGAGATTCATAACTCGTAACATGGCAGCCTTATTAGAATGCTTCTTACGAACACTGCCACAGATGTAGGATCTCATCCCTACATCGGGCGAGAATATGTTGAGGATCAAGCTGGTCTCACCATACTTGACCGTCTTACATATGATACCTGTTCTGTTAACTAACATAAGAGGTGCTTCTTTGAATACGAAGCATCATACAATATTATCAATTATCAGAGGCATATGATCACTCAACTTGATCCAGTCTTGATATGCTCCGATCTCAATAGAGGTCTCTTGTCCTATTAATCGCTGTGAGGCGCAACAATAATCCATATGATAAGGCTTGTCAATATTCTTGGTGAGGTAGAGTGTTGGGTCATCTTCTTGCCCATGCTGGGTGTCAGTTAGCTGATGATAGACGCTGTAGATGCTACTTTCCTTGAGGAAATTCATAACCTGCGTATGGTTGCCGACTTTCCTCTTCTGATCCCAGATGGCATTACTATTAAAGTCGCCAATCAATATAGAGTCTTCTTCCAGCAGCTCTACATAATAATTAATGGCGGCCCATACTTGACCAACGTAGCTTTTTGCTCTGCTCTCGTGATGAGGCATTGCCCAGATAGCGAATAGGTTGATCTCACGATTGTCCATAGATAGCTTCAAGGGTAGGACATACTCAATGTCTTCATTGTGCTGCTCGCTGAGAGCGATCTCCACATTATTGAATGAGAGCACAGCAACTCCTTTGTGAGGATTCTTGCCATACCAGATGAGTTGGTTATACTCGACTGACGATAGGTGCTCTTTGAGCTTCGCTTCATGCTCACACTCTTGCAAGACCAAGAGATCCGGTTGTAGTTCCATGATCTTCTGATACTTCTTTCTGAAGGCCATGTTGCAGTTCCATGAGATGATTTTCAAAATTATGCCTTGATGTTACTCACTAATTCTCCTAATGATTAAGACTAATATAGTTTATCGTGCAAGAAGCCTTCGGCGAGTCACTTTTGCAATCGAAAAAAAATAACCAAAACCCTTGGTCATCAAAGGCGCTGCTACCTTGCCGCCTTGAGGTACCCATCGACTAAGTCGTTCCCTTCTTTCGAGCACTGTCGCACTCGACACTGCGAGATCAGGCGGTCATCCACTTGAGATGACCTTTCCGCTGCCACATATAATTAACGAAAGTTAGGATTCCTCATCCTTCTCATCGTCATGATCAGAATACTTCTTGCGGAGTTCTATGCGTAATAACTGACGCTTAAGGATGAGCTCTGACAAGGCATTAATCCGTGCTTCGCCATTGTAGTGTTGGACGACATGCTTAAGCTTGTGCTCATCAATATCTAAGCGATACATGTAGCTGAATAATAATCCTGGATCATCATTGAGTAATTCCGTAACACGGCCTGCGATCACTTGCAATAGCTCGTCATAATGCTCTTGTGAAGCATTATGGTTTATGAGATCATCAAACATCCTTAACTCCTATTAAGATGTCCATGATTGTTCTGTCATTCCGTAGTTTTTGGACCTTGCTCTGGCCACCTTGCTTGCCGATCTGCTTGAGGTAGCTGCTGAAGCTTCCTGCCTTGAGCGGATGAATCTTGAGCTGATCCATGGCTATAGATTGATAGCGTTTCTGGGCATAGTTGTTATTGAGCTCTTGGATGGCGACATCAAGATCAACCGTAAACTGATTGAAGTCCGTTGGTGCTTGCTCAAACTCAATTGCCCAATCATGCCAACCCTGCTCATCTATCGAGATGTACTTAGGTGCTACGGTATAGTGAGCTATCGAAGCGCTATGCCGTTGCGAAACTTTTAACAGTGCCTCTCGAGCTTGCCAGAGCATCAGGTCTTCGCCAAAAGCATTGACATACTCTGAGATGCGGCCGACGACCTTAATCTTGTAGGGAGCAATACTGACGAATGTAATGATGTCTCCAATGACATATCGCAATAGTCCGGTCTGGGTAGAGATCAATAAGACATATCGCTCACCCTCCTGGATCTCTTCAAAGCCCAAAATCTCAGGAGAGTCTGAAGAACTATAATCCGAGTATCTGATGAACTCAAAATACACCCCGCTATGCGTCATCATCAACATACCATCTTCATCGGGATCATCTTGAAAAGCAAAGAAGCCCTCTGTGGCGTTGTATATCTCGATAAATTTGAAATCAGGTAAGTCTATCAAAGTCTTCAGCTGATCCATGTATGGATCCATGTTGACACCACCATGCAGGTATGCTCTGAGATTAGGCCAGTGCTCTGCTAAGGATCGTGGAGCGATATTATTTTGGACGCCCGATAGCACAGTGATGACCCAGGTTGGCACTCCCGCCAGTAATGAGACATCACGACTCTGAGACGCCTTACGGATAGTTATCTCCAACTTTTGCTGCCAGTCGGGCAGTATCGCTTCGCTAATCTTGGGGACATAATACGGCCGAAAGAACTGCGGGATTCGATTGAGCATAATGCCCGATACATCTCCTATGACATGGTCTCGGTGACGATCATATATCGCCCCTCCGATCAACAGATTTTTGGCACTGAATACATTCATATCAGGGACATGATTGTACAGGGTATTCAGGTTATACCATGATCCTCGCAGATGATTGGCTCTGACGAAAGATTCTGGCGTAGGGATGAGCTTCTTCTTACCTCCAGTGGTTCCTGAGGATTGGGCATAGTAATGTATCTTATGTGGTGGGTTCGCCTTGAGTTTTTCGATGGCCTCCCCATACTTAGCATAGGTGCTGATGGGGACAATAGATTTAAATTCATGCTCCGTACATCCCTCTTGGATTTCTGGATTGAGCAACTGGACTAAGGGCGTTCGGAGAATCTCTTGCAACTCAATAGACTGACACTGCGGCGTATGAAACCTTACTTGATCAAGCTCTCGATCAAATCTCTTGACATAATATTTTACTAAGCCATTAATCATAGGTGGTCAGGCTACTTGCCAATCAAAAATATACATGGCGCCTTCTTTAAGTCAACCTTGGCTTGAGTTTTCCATGCTTTTACTGACTTAGTATCGATCCATTCCTCTGCTGAGCTGATATCCTGAGCGATGCACAGCTTCGTCTGGTCTTGCAAGGTGCTCAACATTTTTTCATACAGCTTGATATTCCTATATGGCGTCTCAATAAATAGCTGCGTATAGCCCGTTTTCGTTACTTGATCTTGGATATATTTCAACTTCTTGGTCAGCGCGGGTTCTTTGATCGGCAGATATCCATGAAAGGTGAATTCTTGTCCATTCAAGCCAGAAGCCATCAATGCCATAAATATCGAACTTGGTCCTGTCAGCGGCACAATGTCATATCCCTGTGCTCGTGCATGATCGACTACTTGATGACCGGGGTCAGCAATACAGGGTAGTCCTGCCTCTGATAGTAAGCCAAATGACCGGCCTGTAACGGCGATCTCCTCTACCAACTTTAGACTTTGGGCTTGATCTCTCTTATCCAGTTCAAAGAAGTCTGCTCCATCTATATCGTAATCCTTGATCATCATCCTGACATATCGTCGAGCCGCCCTCAGCTTCTCCACAACGAAACAGTCCAATTGACCTATGGTATCTACGACCACCTGAGGGATATGATGTGGTGTATCATCAGCTATTGGACAGGGTAGGAGGTAGAGGGTTGGCATAGGATATATATATTTGTCACAGATGAATCAGCAAGAGGAAGGCTATACTATTAAAATTAAGCAGTTCGAGGGACCGTTTGATCTACTGCTGTTCTTTATAGAGCGTGATGAGATCGACATTCTTGATATCCCGATCTCAAAAATCACTGCCGACTTCCTCGCTTACATCCGTCAACTTGAAGAGCTAAATATAGATGTAGCCAGCGAATTTATTTTAGTTGCCGCTACATTGATGCGTATTAAAGCAAAGATGCTACTGCCACGACCAGACCTCGATGAAGAAGGTCAAGAGATTGATCCGAGAGACGAGATCGCTCGAAAGCTCCTCGAGTATAAGAGGTTCAAGGATATATTGGACGACCTCTCGTCTCTCGAAGTAGAGCGCATGCAGCTCGAGCCCCGAGGCAATGTCACTAAGGAGATCAGGAGCATCGCCAACAAAGCACTGGTAGATGTGGAGTTGGAGTCCCTGACCATGTTTAAGCTCCTCAAGAACTTCGAGAGCGTCATGAATCGCAAGAAGATCCGTGACACCAAACCAAAACACCTCGTCTATCGCTACAACTACACCCTCGAGGAGCAGAAGGTCTATGTCCTTGATAAGGTATCGATCAAAGGGGATACTTCTTTTGAAGATATTTTTGAAGGCTTAGTAGATCGTATGCACTGTATCATCACCTTTCTATCTGTCTTAGAACTTATTAATGCCGAAGAACTCTATATTACAACGGGTGTTAACATAAATACCTTCGTGCTGAAGCGAGGTCAAGCGGCCTGAGCTATTCATGCACAAAAGGTGATTCACTAATAATTGATTTAAGCTATATATGGGAGACCAATTACAACTATCATTAGAAAACTTGTGGTTAAAGCTTATCACTTGGTTCGATAAACTGATATTGAATCTTCCTAATATTTTCTTGGCTCTGTTAGTCTTTTTGTTGGCAATGTACCTGTCCAAAAAAGTGAGCAGCAGAGTCAAGAAGTCACTCAAAATGCGAGTCAAACAAGACTCTGTTAGGAATTTGATAAGCACGGCACTTTCTATCGCTATAGTGGTGCTTGGCCTTGTACTCGCCCTTGGTATCCTCAATCTTGATCAGGCACTTAACTCTCTGATTACTGGAGCAGGTGTGGCTGGTCTTGCTATAGGCTTGGCTGTCCAGGGTACATTATCCAATACCTTCTCGGGGATATCGCTTTCTATCAAAAATGATATCAACGTGGGAGATTTTATTGAGACTAATGGCTTTGCTGGCACAATAGAGACGATTAATCTAAGAGACACTAAGATCCGAACACTCGATAATAACGTAGTCGTAATCCCTAATAATTCTATTTCTAACAATTCTTATAAGAACTATAGCCTCACAAGAGATCTGAGAGTGATTATAGAGGTAGGCGTTGGATATGAGTCTAATTTAGAAAAAGTATTAGCAATCACTGAAAAGGTGATTACTGAAGAATTCCCCTATAGAAAAGAAGATTTTGAATTCTACTATACTTCCTTTGGTGATAGTGCGATTAATGTACAGGTTCGTTTTTGGATACAAGCTACACAGCGCAATACCTTGACACAGGCAAGGAGTCGGGCCATTATGTTAATCAAAAAGACATATGATCAGGAATCTATCAACATTCCATTCCCTATTAGAACCGTCATCACTAACGAATCAAACTAAAGAGTTCTATCCAGTGATTACTGGCCGAGTTTTAGGAAGTAGAGCTCATTATATATACGACTCAATGCTTTGAGGTTCTTGATATACTCGGTTTCTGATTCCAGTAATTTTCTCTCTCGACTATTAAGTAAAAAGACGGAAGATTCGCCTAATTCAAACTTGAGTTGTTCTGCCTCGTATAGTAATCGGCTATTTTCAACTTTCTCTATACTGACCTCAAGGGATTGTTGATTTAGAGATTGGGCTCTACTGAGCACCTGATACATGTTCTGAAGATCTGCTCGGTAATAGGTTTGATCCAGTTCCTTCTGACTTATGAGTGCATTGTTTAAATCAATCTGACCCTGTGTTTTCCTATTCCGCAGCGGCACGAGGATTGTTGCCCCCACCTTATAATCTCTGACGTTATAGCTGTATTCTATAGCGTCATCTCCGAGACTGTGTATGGTGTTAAACTTGATATCTAATTGAGGCTTTAGTTGTTCTCGCTCGAGTCTATTGACGAGACTGATTTGATCTATCTCATTTTGCTTCTTTCTGATGAGTGGGTCGGCATTCCAGTTCTGGGTGATGGCGATGGTCTCAGCCAATAATAAGTCTGTGACGACAGAGATATTTTGAGGAACAACAGATTCTACTAACACCATTGGCTCCCCTCTATCGTCCCACAAGAACATGTTTAATTTTTGCCTTTTTCTGATTAAATCTTCTGTCCTGCTGAGCTGATTTTTAAGGGCTGTATTAAGATTGATGCGGGACTCTATGGTATCGATAGATGGTTTATCTCCATTTTCAAATAACTGGATGATAAAAAGATGGCGGTCGCTGACTCGATCTAAAAAAGCATCTGCGATAATCAAATCATTAAATGCCGCAGCCCAATCTACATAGGCATTGAGGCTTTGAACTATAATATTTCGGATGATGAGCTCTCTTTCTATTCTGCTCTTATCTGCTAACAGCTCCGACTCTCTGAGTGCAAATCGCTGCTCATCAAATAACAAACCTCTCAATAGTGACACACTCACCGTACCATAGAGCAGACCATTGGAAGGTACGTCATTGTCACCGTTAAGAAACTCTCCACTATTGTTTTCATATCCTATGGATACATCAACTGGATACTTTGTAGGAATCTTGACCTCACTGTTCCATCGTCTGAAATAGTTTATGTCCTTAAACTGCTTGCCATCATAATCCGTATAAAACTTAGGATCCAAAACTCCTTGACCCTTAATCAGATAAGACTCCGCTATGTCTTCATTAAGGTTAGCGCTCGTTATGAGTGGATGGTTCTTCAATAACAAATCCTGAAACTGAACGAGTGTGAGTGTATCAGAGGCCGCTACATACAGCGGCAATAACATCAGAACAACAGCAAGCTTTAGTCTTTCCATCTAAGAAACATTATCGGTGTTAAAACCAAGATTATGAATCGTCTTACCGTGGGGCGTAGGTCGCTCATCATTATCGATTCTGACAAAGACAAGCTTTTCTATAGATATGATGGTCTTCTTCGTAAATACATTGCGAACCATACAGGAGAATGTAATACTCGTAGTCCCTATAGAAGTAAATTCTAATCCGATTTCTATGACATCGCCCTGCTTAGCCGAATTGACAAAGTTTATCTCTGAGATATACTTGGTAACGATTTTTTTGCTGTCCAGCTTTGTCATCGCATAGATACCAGCTTCCTCGTCTATCCATCTTAACAATGCCCCCCCGAATAAGGTATCATTGGCATTGAGATCTCCCGGTTTGATCAATTTCCTCGAATAAAATTTCATTTACTTGACTTTTCTGAGAGGTACTTTATTTTTCACTTTTTTCAGACCTTCTGGTTCATAAAAATCTGGCGGAAACCCATTTAACTGCCTCCAGAGTTCATAATAAACTTTGACATCGTTGAGCAATAGTAATCCTCTTGCCCCTGAGCCTATACGGATAAGCTCTGGCCATTCCTTTTCGGAGTCGTCTTCTACTACTAATATTCTGTACTTCCCGTTGTCACTGATGTCATTGTCTATACTATAGACGATACCGCCAAAAGTACCAAATGAATTATCTGGCCATCCACTGAAGACGATCGCAGGCCACCCATCAAACTGCAGTCTGACTTTCTTACCCCGATCTACCAATGGCATATCCATAGGCGCTATGTATAACTCCACAGCCCTTTGAAAGGTGCTTGGTACAATAGTGGCGATATTGTCCTGAGTCTTAACATACTCTCCAATACCATTTTTGAGCACTTTATTAATTCTGCCACTTACCGGTGAGGTAATCACAAAGGCTTCTTCTCGAGTTCGTAGCTGATTTGCCTTGGACTCCAATTTGTTTGATTCTCCCAGGAGGGTAAATCTATAAGAGTCCGCAGAGCTGATGTCCGACTCTATTTTAGCAGTCTTCTGATCATAATCAGATCTGGTCAAGTCTACCTCTTGGTTAATATCAAGCTTATCATTTTTAAGTTTCACAAGCTTGTTATCTATAGATATTAGCTTGGCTTCAGCTTCTCGGTTTGACAGTCGTTTGGTCTCCAGATCTGTAAGCGACTTAATGCCCTTATCATACATCTGCTGCATCCTCGCCAGTTGATTGGAGGCATTTTCCATATAAGTCTCTGCAGCAATTTTTTCTTGCCGCATACTTTCTATCTCAAGATCAATCTGTTGCAACTTAATGGTGAGTTGCTGCAACTTCGAATCTCTCAAGTTTTTTTGCGTTCGCAATTGCTCATTCAGAAAGGCAACTTTTTCAACATAAGCCTGAGCAGATTGCAGTTTAGCCTGCCGCTGTTCGTCAGTATTGGCTATGAGTTGTGGGTCAAAATACTCTTCCTTGGCTTCAGTTAATTTTACGATAGTGTCCCCTATGCTCACTACATCACCTTGAGTGACATACCACTTGTCTATTCGCCCTCCTATCAGAGCCTGGATATTCTGAGGTTTATCAAAAGGATTCAAGGTCGAAACCACTCCGTTAGATCTTATATTTTGAGTCCATGGTAAGAACATACCTATCAAAAAAATAATCGATAGCACCAACAAGATTTTAAGTAAACTCTTAGAGTGCGAACGTGACTCGAGTGTCTCATAAGAGTTGTACTCACCCTTATCGATATACTTTGACACAGACTTGAGACTTATATTTAGCATAATCTATGTATTTAGACTGATGTAATCTTACCGTTATTAATTTCTATGATCATATCTACATGATCTCTCCATATCTCATCAACTGAAGAAATGATGACTCTCCATCTATTCGCCGGATCGGTAAGTGCCTCTATCAACGCCTTTTTTTCGCTGATACCCACATGATCCAGAGGGTCTTCTAATATGAGCAACCTTGGATTAGTCGCTATTGCTCGGGCTAACAAAATCCGTTTCTGAATATTAGTGGGTACTTTATTTCCTTCTGGATCAATAACTGTATTGAAGCCTAAGGGTATCGTTGATAGGTATGGCGAAAGTCCAGTAATACTGAGTGCTCTATTTATATTTTCTGGGGTAGCATTATCCCGTTTCAAGGAGATGTTGTCCAGTATAGTTCCTTGGAATATGTCGCTATGACCGATACAGAACCCAATGTCTTCTTTTAGTCGATCAAAATCCAATGACCGCAATGGGAAACCATTATACTTAATGATCCCATCGGTTGGATCTAAGATTCCCGAGATTATTTTCATCAAGGTAGATTTCCCCGAGCTTGGAGGCCCACATATAAATGCAGACGTATCAACAGGTATCTCGAAACTTAGATCCTGCAAACTGGTAGCAGCAGCACTGTCATATCTAAATGATAAGTTTTCTACTCCTATCGAAAATGAATCATCAGAGTCTCGAAGTGTAACACCGTCGTACTCATCCATAGGCTTGTCAAAGACAAACCCTATTTTTTCGAGGGCCGTCAATACGTCATAGATAGACTCTATGGTCTTAATGATTTTTTCCACTGATGCGATGATGAGGATGATGATAATCTCGGCTGCAACGAACTGCCCGATATTCATCTGCTCGTTAAACACAAGTATACTACCTGTAATCAGTAAACCTGCCGCCACGAGTACTTTGAAAATTATGAGGTATACAGATTGCGAGATAATGACGCCGAAGTGCTTTTCCCTTGCCTGGAGATAGTCATTGACATTTTCATCAGTCTTAATCAAGCTAAGTTTATTATTGCTTGCTAGCTTAAACGACAATTTGGTTCGGGCTACTTCTTCTATCCAGAAGGCAATCTTATATTTTGAAGTTGACTCTTGCAAGCTCGTACTCAATCCTTTAGGACCTGTAGCTGCTATGATCAAATAGACGATAATCAATAGCAATACACTAAATATAATGAAGAAAGGGTGGTAGAGACTGAGCACAATCAAGCCTACGATAACTTGGAAGATGCCTAATGAAAAATCAATCAGAATCTTCGGAAGTCCTTTCTGTATGGTCAATGTATCAAAGAATCTATTGGCTAAATCTGGACCATAATAATCTCTAAAAGCTTCATACTTGATCTTAGGTATCCGCAGAGCAAACTCAAATGAAGCATTACTAAATATCCTCTGCGAGATATTCTCGACAATCCTTAATTGAAGTAATTGTAATAAGCCTGTAAGCGCTATACCCACTATGACTAATGCGACTAAGACATACCAAGACGTAGTCACCTGTCCTCCCTGGATCAAGTTAACAATGGCTTGTATCCCGAGCGGTAAGGAAAGGTTGACTATACCATTGAAAAAAGCGTAAATATATACCTGTGATATATCTTCTTTTTCTAATGAAAGTAATCTCCTGAATCTCCACAACGGAGAGTGTTTCAATGTCTTAGCCATGTGCTTCTATTCTTATTGGAGTTAATCTATTTCTGATTTTTTCTGGAGGCGGTATTTCGCATTTGTCTCTTTAATTTCTGTGATATATCAGACCAGAGACTCCGTAAGTTAGAAGACTGGGCCGATACTATAATATCGGGGCCTGGTATACCCATCTTAATAGTAACAACATACATGGCAGGAGTTGCACTTATCTGCTTAATATAAATCTCAGAATAGAGGGCTTCACCAAATTTTCTCGAGAGCTTTCTGATTTTCCACTTAGCAAACCTTACATACTTGTTAGAGATCTTAGCTTGATTTCTTATTACGAATTTCATCTATATGATAGTTACATTGTCGAAAGTAGTTATCAATTTATCTGTTAGTTATGCTAACCTAAACATTAAGTCAAGCTATTATGTTTAGAGGTTATTACTATATCTATCCAAAGTCTGTAGCATGTCACTCAAATTACGGTTTGAGCTTCCAGAGAAGCTGTACATAAAGGATCCACAAGGATCTGAATATGGCAGACGTCTCTTAACTAATGCCATAGAACTCATCAATGATCTCGGATTTGAGTCATTTAACTTTAGAAAATTAGGAGCCAAAATGGACTCGTCAGAAGTATCGATATACCGGTACTTCGAGAATAAGCATCTACTGCTCCTGTATCTTAATTGCTGGTATTGGGAGTGGGTGACTTACCTGATTGACATGCAAGTACTCAATGTAGCCGATAGCACCGAAAAGCTAAAAAGGGCGATCCATTGTATGATACATGCCAATGCAGAATCAAAGCTCTCCGATTATATCAACGAAGGCCTACTCTTCCAGATCATCATGAAAGAGAGTTCCAAAACCTACCATATCTCCGGTGTCGATGAGGAGAACAAATACGGATTCTTTATACCTTACAAGGAGTTAGTAGGAAAATTAGCCACCATAATTAAGCAGATCAATCCAGACTTCAAGTACTCTAAAAGCCTAGGCTCAACGCTATATGAAATGATCAACAACCAGCTATACTATGCCGAGCACTTGCCACGATTAACCAGCTTGGACAAAGACAAGGCGGTCGCAGAATTAGAAGAATTGGTTAATCACTTTGCATTTGCCTCTATACATTATTAGGAAGTACGATAGCTGCACAGATCACAATCCATATCCATGATCAAGACAGAACATTTTGAACAAGTAGAGGTAACGTCTCCAGAAGAACTCAGGACTTGGCTACTTGATCACTATACTCAAGAAGAATCGGTATGGCTGGTCACCTATAAGAAAAGCGTACTGTACAAATATGTCTCCAGAGATGAGGTACTTGACGAGTTGATCTGTTTTGGGTGGATAGATGGAATCAGGCGAAAGCTCGATGACTCAAAAACTATGCAACTGACCTCTCCACGGAGGGTGCAACATTGGGCTAAGAGTTATAAAGACAGAGCTAACAAATTAATCGAGGAAAATAGAATGCACGAATCTAACCTAAAATCCATCAAGGAGGGCAAAGAAAGTGGGCTATGGAACTTCATGGATGACGTAGATCAACTCATCATCCCTACTGATCTGTCAGAAGCATTAACCCATCTCGATGGGGCCTACGAGTTCTTTGATAATATTAAAGACTCAAGCAAAAGATTCGTGCTCAGGTGGATCAAACTGGCGAAAACTGCAAAAACAAGAAGCAACAGAATCTCAAAAATTGCACACCTCAGCTCTATCGGACAAAAGTTGCCAGGGAGTTGAATTGAGCAGCCTATCAAGAGAAAATCAATTAATCGACTGCTGTGATCTGTAGTCCCATGAACTCGCCCGGTTGGTTATATTTTTAACCATCCAACTAATCCATACATCAGCTTTCTAAATTAATTTGTCTTATGCAATCAGTGAATATCATAAATTCATCTTATGAATTATACCCTTCATCAGCTTAAGATTTTCGTAGCTATCGTAAAGCACAAAAGTGTTACCGAGGCATCTAAGGAACTCCTGTTAACACAGCCTGCGGTATCGATTCAACTGAAAAATTTTCAAAATCAGTTTGGCATACCCCTAACCGAAGTCATCGGAAGGAAAATCTACATCACCGATTTCGGAGAACGTATAGCCGAGTTAGCCCATAAGATCCTGCAGGAAACCGAGGCCATGAATTATATCAAGATGCGATATAATAAGATGTTGGCTGGCAAACTGGTCATTTCGGTGGCATCAACAGGCAAGTATGTCATGCCCTACTTCCTTGCGGGCTTTCTAAAGCAGCATCCAGGCATTGATCTCAATATGGATGTGACGAATAAGACCTTAGTAACTAAAAGTTTAGAGAATAATGAAGTCGATTTCTCCTTAGTATCGGTCATCCCTGATACCATAAAAAGTTATGCTGAGACCCTGCTCGACAACAAGTTGTATATGATCGGGAGCGCAGAGTTACTTGCAGAAAATCAAGATGGCTTTATGGAGTTATTAGCCAGGTATCCCCTATTATTTCGTGAGCCGGGGTCCGCCACTCGTCAGGCTATGGAAGCGTATATAGATCAACATCAACTTCCGATATCTAAGAAAATCGAGCTAACCTCTAATGAAGCCCTAAAACAGGCCGTGATCGCTGGACTGGGATTTTCTATCATGCCCCTAATCGGCATCAAAAATGAAATTAATAACGGAACAATTCAGATCATACCTAAGAAGAACCTTCCGATCATAACCTCATGGAATCTAATCTGGCTCAAGGGCAAAATGCTCTCTCCCGTAGCAGAAGCTTTCTTGCAGTACGTACGTGAGAATAAAACCGAAATTATCAAATCTCATTTTGATTGGTGTGATCTGTATTAGTTGTAATAAGATCGCTGGAGTTACATTGACGCCCATTTAATCTTGATGAGTGCTCGCATTTAGAAGCGAATATATCCTAGGCAAAACATACTGATATAGTTATATTTTCTATGATATGCATAGATTATATTTATGAGTAGAAATCTGAGTTGCTCGTTTCACTGAGCATCAGTAGTACACTTTTCTCGTTCATCCTCGTCTTCCCTACCGCTGTAATTCCTGCTTATTCTCGGAATTACAGACGATTTTCTACTGTGGCGTCATGATCTGATCCATCCCAATCGTGAGATGTCATGATGATAGCAGATATTCATTTCATAAATTATTTTAATGATTTACATTAAAAGTATAAATTATGATAAATGTTTTATTGACTCATATTTGCATCGAGATTGATTTAGTACATCAACATTAATACCATGCAAATGAATTCTAAAAACGAGTCGAAAGCGATACAAATCGTCAACAACGAACCGATTCTGACGCTTCAAGTGGACAAAAAAAGACTTGCTCAACTTGCAAGGACAACCATGGTCGCAATTATAGCTGCGCTATTGAGTATTATGGTTGTAGCCATGTACTTGACCAACCATGTCTTATTTGAACCACTGTGTAAGGCCTATTTATTAATTGCTTTAGTGGCAACTCCAGCCATTTATTTTAAATCATTTAAATAATTAATTATGACAACTACAGATGTTATGCTCAAATTAAAATTGGTAGATGGAACATTCACCGCCAGTGAAGCTTCAGATGTTATCAATTCGCTGATCAAGGAGAAAATCAACTTTCACAAATTGCATCGCCTCTCAATGACAGAAGGGGATATGAACTGCAATACAGGTGAGGATAATAGCAGAATATCCCAATTAGAACATGCTCAAGCGGAATTTAAAGAATTCTGCAAGGAGGCACGCTATGCAAATAAGCGCATTAAGATCAGCGGAATGTTAGACGTTGAACTCATTGATTAAATAGTAATACTTATACAGGTTTATGGATTTACATTTATTAGTCGATAACCTGACAAACCCTGCACTTCTATTCTTCGTGTTAGGATTGTTGGCCTCTCAAGTCAAAAGTGATCTTGAGATACCAAAGAATTCATCTAAGTTCATTTCATTATACCTGCTCTTGTCCATCGGTTTCAAAGGTGGACAAGAGCTTGTTCATAGCCCCTACAGCACAGATATAGTCTTCGCCCTGATTGCAGGCGTGATCTTGGCACTCTTAGTGCCCCTCTATACTTTCTTTATTCTTAGAATCAGATTTTCTATAGAGAACTCAGGAGCCATTGCAGCGGCTTATGGATCGGTTAGTGCCGTAACCTTTGTGACAGCAGTAAGCTTCTTAGAGATGAATGGCGTCAAGTTTGGAGGGCACATGGTGGCAGTAATGGCCATCATGGAGGCGCCCTCTATTATCGTAGGAGTATTACTCATGCGCATCTACAGTAACGGTAAACGGTCAGCTCGCGAACTATTACAATTAGTAAAGCATGCGATAACCAATGGTAGTGTACTCCTGATATTGGGAAGTTTAGTTATTGGGTTCATCGCCAGCGATGCGCAAGCAGAAGGAATTAAACCATTCACTACAGATATCTTTAAGGGCTTCTTGGCGGTATTCCTATTAGACATGGGCATCACTAGTGGCAAAAAGATAGGTGCGCTACTCAAGAAAGGGTGGTTCGCTCTATTATTTGCAATTATAATACCCCTGTTCAACGGTATCATTATCTCGGTTGCATCCGGTTGGTTTCTATCATTAGATGGAGATAGATTTCTACTGACCATACTTGCTGCCAGTGCGTCTTATATCGCCGTGCCTGCCGCCATGAGGATAGCCGCTCCTAAGGCCAATCCGAGTTTATATCTACCTATGGCGTTAGCGATTACATTTCCATTCAATATCACATTAGGTATGCCACTGTATATGTATATGATTCAGTTGTTTTAACCTATGATCACTTATCCAATGTGGATGTTCAGATCAGAGACCGAGAGCCTATCAACTTATGATAGGTAGGCTATTGAAGCCCCTATGACAGAGTAAAGAACAACCTCAAATGAAAAAGGAAATCAAAATAGCCATATTGGTCATCATTGGCTTCTTATCATTTCTATGGTTAGAAAAACCATTACGATTGTATTTAGCAGAGACCCTATTGAGCGAAGATATAGCTCGGCTCAGCTCAACCATCGCTGTAAGGGTTGTTCTTATCGCCATAAGTCTGATTTTGATCAAAAAATTGAGCTTGTTCAACTTTACGGGATTAAGCACCTGGCGCTCCACTAAAAACATACATGTGATCACGATAGCTATGGCATTTATAGTTATGGGTGTTTTCTCCAATTGGACAAGCTACACAGACGCACCAATAGACTTAGTCATACTTTTTGCATCGTCAACATTAGCTGTAGGAATCATTGAGGAGCTTGTTTTTAGAGGCACTATATTTCCTCTGATGATTCAATCATTCAGACATCAGAATCGACCTTTGCTTCTGAGTGCATTATTATCAAACTTCATGTTTGGCTTAGTTCATTATATTAATCTATTGAGTCAACCTGATAATTTCATCGGTATTAGCTCACAAGTGTTCTTCGCCACGGCAATAGGGGTGTTTTTCTGTGGATTGATGGTAAGAACAGAAAATATTATAGTGCCCTCCATCATACATGCTTTAGTAAACTTCAGTTTTGGATCTGGGATCCTTAAACAATCAGCTGAGGTCGTTACAGATATTGAGGATACCTCGGGAGTCGATTGGGGGTCGGTAATCCCAACTACAATATTCTTTCTATTTATTTTTATTGGAGGGGTATATATGATTATCCAATCAGACAAGCATGGCATAATTCAGAAATTGACTCAGGCAGATTCCTATATTTCAGAAAGAAAGCTGTCTTAATGGGCTAGTAATATGGAGTCTAAAATCTGATCGAGCCTCATGTTACATTTAGTTTCCTGAGTTAGTTTCTTAAGTCTCAATACTCTCCATTTGCTACTCCCTCTTTCCCTTCTCCTAATCCCCTGTTTTACCCCTTCAACCACCAAAAAATTAACCAGCTACAGCTTTTAATGTCAACATGCTTTTATAGAAACAATATAAAGCTATCTTTGCGGCAAATTTTAGAACCCACAAGTACTATATACCATGGCTAACGTTGGAGAAATTAAGCAGATAATCGGACCAGTTGTCGATGTAAGTTTCGCAGGTGATAATGTTGCACTTCCGGAGATTATGAATGCCCTCGTGGTTGAAAAATCTAATGGAGACAGAATCGTATTAGAGTGTCAGCAGCACCTCGGAGAGGACAGTATCCGTGCGATTGCGATGGATGCAACCGATGGTTTGACTCGTGGTACTAAGGTAAAAGATTTAGGTGCTCCAATCTCCATGCCTATTGGAGATGTGATCAAGGGTCGTCTATTCAACGTGGTTGGTGAGGCGATCGATGGTATCGGTGAGGTGACTGGGACAACTACCAGATCTATCCACCAGGATCCACCAGCTTATGAGAACTTGTCAACTGAAACAGAAGTACTCTATACCGGTATCAAGGTTATTGACTTAATCGAGCCATACTCTAAGGGTGGTAAGATTGGATTATTTGGAGGTGCCGGTGTGGGTAAGACGGTATTGATCCAAGAGCTAATCAACAACATCGCCAAGGGTTATGATGGTATCTCAGTATTCGCCGGTGTAGGTGAGCGTACGAGAGAGGGTAATGACTTATTGAGAGAGATGCTTGAGGCCGGTATCATCAACTATGGTGAAGACTTCATGCACTCTATGGAAGAAGGAGGCTGGGATCTCAGCAAGATTAAGAAAGAGTCACTCCTGGAGAGTAAAGCGACGTTCGTATTCGGACAGATGAATGAGCCTCCTGGAGCAAGAGCTCGAGTAGCGCTATCTGGATTGGCTATTGCAGAATACTATAGAGATGGAGATATCAATGATCCACAAGGAGGTAAGGATATCTTATTTTTCATCGACAACATATTCAGATTTACTCAGGCAGGTTCTGAGGTATCAGCACTCTTAGGACGTATGCCATCAGCGGTGGGATATCAGCCTACACTTGCCACAGAGATGGGTAAGATGCAAGAGCGTATCACCTCGACTAAGCGAGGATCGATTACATCTGTACAGGCGGTATATGTACCGGCGGATGATTTAACGGATCCAGCACCAGCGACGACATTCGCTCACCTTGATGCGACGACAGTATTAAGTAGAAAGTTAGCTTCAGAGGGTATCTATCCAGCAGTGGATCCTCTTGATTCTACTTCAAGAATCTTAGATCCTGCAGTCATCGGAGATGAGCACTACGATACAGCATTTAAGGTGATCAACATCTTACAGCGTTATAAAGAGCTTCAAGATATCATCGCCATCTTAGGTATGGAGGAATTATCAGAAGAAGATAAGCAGGTAGTACACAGAGCACGTCGTGTGCAGAGATTCTTATCTCAGCCATTCCACGTAGCGGAGCAGTTTACCGGTCTTCAGGGTGTACTTGTACCAATCGAAGACACGATCAAAGGATTTAACATGATCCTCAATGGTGAAGTAGATGAGTATCCAGAGTCAGCATTTAACTTGGTAGGTTCTATCGAGGAGGCTATTGCAAAAGGTAAGAAGTTGTTAGCTGAAGCTAACGCTTAATCAGTCCATCATAATTTTACTATCATATGAATCTGACGATACTAACACCAGGCAAAGAAGTATTTAGCGGAGCGGTTAAGTCTGTTAAAGTACCCGGAATCTCAGGACAGTTTGAGATACTCAGAGGTCACGCTGCTATCGTATCTGCTCTTGGCGAAGGAGAAGTCAGAGTGATTGATGCATCAGGCTCAACGGCGCTGTACAGCATAGCTCGTGGATTCATCGAAGTGTACAATGACGAGGTCTCACTATTAGTAAGAGGATTAACTACAAGCTAATCAAGCAGCTTTACTCGTAAAGTAAAAGGATAACAATAGATAACTGTGAAAGGGTATGGTTTTGCCATACCCTTTCTGTATTTTATCGGTCTAAATGTATTGGGCACTTTGGATCTCATCTATCGCAAACAGAAATATCAAGATTATCTCAGCAGACTGGAGGCTCTTAAAAAAGACGGGGCGACTACCCCAATTGCAGTCAATCAAGAACTTGCCGAGATCAATAATCGCTTATCTGATCATCTTGTCCGAATTAAACAATTAACAGATCAGGCTACGATCCAACAGTCCTATTATATCCTTGGGATTCCCGTGACACTCCTACTAATCTATCAATTATATAAGTCAGGTTTCAGCTTAGCAGTATTCTTCCTGGTATTGCTACTTGTTTTTTATGCCATTGTAAAGTACGTGATGAAGGCGCTCATAGCACATAATAAAGATCTGACGCCTTCAGTCAATGCAAATCAAGCTGTTATGCCGAGTTACTTGCACAGTAAGCTCTCGTATGTCAACTCGGGTTTAGATATTAAAAAGTACAGAGTGATACTGCTGGGGATCTTTTATATCACGTTCTTTCCGTGCCTACTCTATTACGCCTCCACACTCTTTGATCTCTCACTTACATCCGCTACGCTCTGGTTAATCTCTCATGCACTGAGCGTCGGGTATTGGATATTTTATTTCAATAGTCAATTATCAACATTTAGGATCATCGAGGAAGAACTCACTACAATTGACCACGAATTGAGTCTATTGTTAACTCAATAGGAAAGCATCCGATTTTTAGATTATATATTTAATCGAAACGTAATACCTTCACCCCCTTAATAAACTAGTCCTAAGCCTAGAGCATGAATAATAGTGAAGTAGGATTCAGCTATCTCAACGAACTCAATGAGGTCCAGCGTCAAGCCGTAGAAACGGTTGATGGCCCAGTCATGGTAATTGCTGGCCCCGGCTCTGGCAAAACGAGAGTACTGACCTATCGCATAGCTCACCTGATTAATGTAGGCGTGGCTCCGTGGCAGATCCTTGCCCTCACCTTCACTAACAAGGCAGCTCGCGAGATGAAAGAGCGAATCGAGAAAGTAGTAGGCCCAAAGGCACAGAAGGTGTGGGCAGGCACCTTTCACTCGTTATTCGCTCGCATACTCAGGGTTGAAGCACATCATCTGGGTTACCCTAATGATTTTACCATATACGACACAGATGATACCAAGAGTGTCATCAAGGAAGTCCTCAAGCAGATGAGCCTGGATACTAAAGTGTACTCTCCCGGTGCAGTGCGCTCCAAGATCTCGTCCGCTAAGAGTAATCTCATCACGCCGAAGTCCTATGCCACTAATGAAGAGCTGATGTCCTACGATCGTATGAATCGTATGCCACTCATGCATGTCATCTATGATAAGTATGTCAAGAAATGTATGCGTGCAGGAGCGATGGATTTTGATGATTTACTCCTACAGATGTTTAGGCTGCTCTATCAGAATCCAGAAAATGTAAAGAAGAAATACCAGTATCAATTTCAATATCTCCTCGTAGATGAGTTTCAGGATACCAACTTCCTCCAGTACGAAATCATGCGCCAGCTGGTCAACTATGAGGAAAGCCCTCGCAATATCTGCATAGTCGGAGATGATGCGCAGAGTATCTATTCATTTAGAGGGGCGACGATAGAAAATATCCTCCAGTTTGAGTCCGACTTCCCAGATGTACAGACTTTCAAGTTGGAGCGTAACTATCGCTCAACACAACATATCGTAGAGGCAGCTAATGGGGTGATCTCCTACAATCCACGCCAGATCAAAAAGAAGATCTGGACCGATCGCCTCGGCGAAAACAAGATCAAGGTCATCAAGACTATCACTGATACCGAGGAGGGCAAGCGAGTTGCTGACTCCATCGTCGAGCAAAAAAATCGCTACGCCATAGAGAACACCGAGATTGCGATACTCTATCGTACGAATGCGCAGTCCAGAGTATTTGAGGAATATCTCAGACGATATAATATACCTTATCGGATCTATGGTGGGCTGTCATTTTACCAGCGCAAGGAGATCAAAGACTTGATGGCTTATATGCGTCTGACCGTCAATCCTAAGGATGATGAGGCGTTTAAGCGTGTAATCAACTATCCCAAGCGGGGATTTGGTAATAAGAGCTTAGAAGATCTGGTCAACTTCGCTGAGGATAACGACATCAGCATATTTGAGTCGATCCCGATGGTGCAGATGAGCAAGCGTGCTCAGACGGTACTGACCGACTTCATGCGCCTGATTGCCAACTTTAGATTAAAGGCAGAGAAGGCTGATGCCTATCAGACAGCGCTCTACATCTCTAAGAAGAGTGGGATCACTGATCTACTCAAGGGCGATGGTAGTATGGAGGGCATGGCACGCCTCGAAAATATAAATGCACTCCTTGATGGTATCCAAGAATTCGTCGAAGATGATGAACTTGAGCCAGGAGAGGAGATTGCCGACAAGACGCTGGCAAAGTATCTCCAGAACATAGCGCTCATCACAGATATGGATGAGGACAAGGGCAATACTGACGTCGTTACTCTCATGAGTGTCCATGCCGCTAAGGGTCTGGAGTTCAAATCGATATTCGTTGTAGGACTGGAGGAGAATCTCTTCCCATCGTTCATGTCACTCAGTGATCCGAACCAGATTGACGAGGAGCGCAGACTATTTTATGTGGCGATCACTCGTGCCGCAGAGCACCTTACACTGACCTATGCCAATAGTCGATATCAGTATGGGCAGATGAGATTCAATGATCCCAGCAGATTCTTAGAGGAGATCCCTCCTGAAAACATCGACTCTATCGTACCGATTAAGGCTAAGGCAGAGTTTGGAGCACCTAAGGTACTGTCAGGCCTCAAGCCCATACGTGCCGCTAAGCCGATGCCTAAGGTCAATGTGGCGAACTTCATCCCCAACGATCCCAGCGAGATAAAGGAGGGCATGAATGTATTGCATATGAAGTTTGGCAGTGGCAAGGTCCTCTCTATTGACGAGCGCAATGTGGCGACCATACACTTCTCCGAAGTTCCTGACAATGCCGAGAAGCGGATCATGCTGCAGTATGCCAAGCTACAGATCCTAAACTGATCTCAATTATGTCCAGCAAGGCCGATAGGACAGCCCTCATAAAAGCTAAAGCGAAGGAGCTTGGTTTCCTCAATGTGGGCGTCTCCAAGGCTGAACACATGGACGAAGAAGCCAAGCGTCTTGAGTCTTGGCTTAGCAAAGACTATCATGGTCAGATGTCCTATATGGCCAATCATTTTGACAAGCGAGTAGATCCTACCTTGCTGGTACCTGGTGCTAAGTCTGTCATCAGTCTATCTTATAATTACTATACCGATCAAGAGCAAACGGACCCCACCGCTCCTAAGATATCTAAGTATGCCTATGGTCAAGACTATCATCATGTCATCAAGGAGAAGCTCAAAGAATTAGTAGCGTATATCACCGAAGAGATCGGAGAGATTGATGGACGAGCCTTCGTAGACTCAGCTCCAGTCCTCGAACGTGACTGGGCCAAGCGCAGCGGCTTAGGATGGATAGGCAAGCATACCCTCCTCCTCTCTAAGCAGAGGGGATCCTACTTCTTCTTAGCAGAGATTATCTCAGATCTCGAGCTTGACTACGATCATCCTGTCTCAGATCACTGTGGCACATGCACGGCCTGTATCGATGCCTGCCCTACCGATGCCATCTCTGAGTCTGGATATATCCTTGATGCCAATAAGTGTATCTCCTATCTCACCATTGAACTACGAGATGAGATCCCAACTGAATTTCAAGAGCAGATGGAAGGTTGGATGTTCGGCTGCGACATCTGTCAAGAGGTCTGTCCATGGAATCGCTTTAGCACAGAACATCAGGAGCAAGCATTCGCCCCCAAGGAAGGTCTGTTAGAAATGACTAAAACGGAGTGGAAAGAACTGACTCAGGAGGTCTTCAGCAAGGTATTCTCTAAGTCTGCGGTGAAGAGAACTAAGTTTAAAGGGTTGAAGAGGAATATTGAGTATTTAGAAGATTAATATTTAATACTAACTTAGTTACACTTAATCTTCCAATAACTGATTTAAATGCAGAGTCGCCTTATTCATATTATTCACTTCATTATTTTCATCGTTATCAGCACTGCTGTTCAAGGGCAATCCCGCAAGTCGAGTGATGTCTTGATCATGAAAGATGGATCTATTATAAAGGGTCAGATCATTTCTCAAGATGAATACACTTTAGAAATAATTGACTTAAGAGGTGATACTTTAGACTATAGTTTTAAGTATATCGATAAAGTGAGTTCCACCAGGGAATTAGATCTTGCTCCATATCAAAAGAAAAAATTTCATAAAACCTCTGGTAGATTTACAACGCTATCCTATGCACTTCCTCCTGCGATAGAAATTGGCTTACGGCATAATGAAAAATTAAACTATGGCCTTCATCTATCTCTTCCTGTACTAAATAGAGATGGATTTACGACTGGCTCACGAACTAACATCGTCGGCATCGCACCTTACTTTAAGTGTTTTTTATCAGAGGATCTAAATAAAGCTAGAGTATTTATAGATGGTTGGGCCGGGATTATAGTTGATCAGGCTGCTCCTGAAAACGAAAATAACCTTAAAGGCTACTTAGGTTTTAATGTTGGAGTTCATTTAGCCACTCGCAAAAAAGTTAGATTCTTTTGGCGTGGTGGAATATATCTATATAATAGAGCCATAGAGACGGTTATAAGACAACCAACTGTGAGAGTTATTAATGAAAACTCGATTAATGCCTTACCTTCTATAACGCTAGTGGGTATAGAATTTTGATTATGAAAAAAGCACTAATCATATTATTAGCTCTTTGCTTATACGGCTGTGGGGAATTTTCTTCAACCAATATCCAAGAAGAAGATATTGTTCTGAAGAATTTAGACTTTGACTATGTTATTCCACAGGAATCTTATCCAATTGACAATGATATTGTAAAGCTGGGCAGAGTACTTTTCTATGATGGTATCTTATCTCAAAATGGTGAGGTATCCTGTGCATCTTGCCATATTCAAGAAGCTGCATTTGGAGACTCTTTACAATTCAGTTTGGGATTTGAAGGGGGATTGACTACGTCCAATTCACCTACTCTCTTTAATATAGGTTTTGATTCGCGCTATTTTTGGAATGGTCGCGCACGGGAGCTCCATGATGCGGCTATCTCACCTATATTCAATCCACTGGAAATGGGTCTTACAAGAGATGAGCTTTCGGCTAGGATTAATGCTTCGGATGTGTATAAGGAATTAACAGAAAATGCTTTTGGCACAGACAATCTATCCAATGACCTCATAGGAGAATCACTATCTCAATTTATGGGAAGTATGCAATCTTTCGATAGTAAATTTGATCAGTGGAAAAGTCAGGGTTACAATGGAGTTTTCAATAATGAAGAGCGTTGGGGTAGTTTCATTTTTGAAAGTCAATGTAATGATTGTCATCAAGTTTTTGATCGAGATCCATATCTCGGAGGAGAACAAGAAATAGCTGATAATGGATTGCCTTTCGATTTTGGAGACGCGCCCATAAATCCACCACCAACGTATTATGGACACAGTGCAGAATTTTTTGCCTTAAGGATTCCCACACTTAGAAACTTAGCTCATACGGCTCCTTATATGCACGATGGCCGGTTCTCAACACTTGAAGAGGTTTTAAATCATTACGCCGGAGGAGTGTCAAGTGAAGGAAGAAGGATTGAATCTGATGTTGATAGGGTAAAGCAAATAAACCTTGCTGAAGATGAGATTGAAGCGCTGATAGCATTTTTGAACACTATGAATGATGATGCATTTTTACAAGAAAAGTTTAGCGATCCTATCATACGTTGAGTTTTGATTAAATCAACCCTCTCGGATCAGGGCAATTCTCCTTATAAAAACCCAAATCACTCTGAGCACACACTC